>NZ_JARWKW010000001.1:0-595277 GCF_047445855.1 Rhizobium sp. BR 250 | reverse complement strand
CGCCAGGCTGTTCGGCAACCTATCGTTTTCAGTCCGCGCGCATCGAGAAGGAATGCGCGTGCTGTGGTGAAGGGTTCGTGGCAAAGATTTCCACCGCCATGTATTGCTCCAACGCGTGCAAGAAGCGGGCCTTCAAAGCGCGGCGGGCGAATCCTCCTGAGAAGCGTGGCCTGATCCAGGCAACCCCATCAGAGTCGCCAGTCATATTGCTTTTATTGCCGCTGACCGCCGCCGCGTTTGATGGGTGGTTCAGACGGGCAGCGTGACTCTCATCTCGACTATGCTTTTGGAAGATTGTCGAGATTGTCAGTCTCTTTACCGTTGGGATCGCTGCGGAGAAATTTCTTGTTCTCTCCCTGCACAGCGTGGACGTCCTTAAGGCCGCCTCGCTCAGCAATTTTAACGGCCTGATCTAGCGGCGTCATGCGCGTATTCCCATCGATCAAAACGTGAGTTATGTCTCCGTCTTTATCTTGACGGACCTTTGTCACCTTGCGTTTGTCTGTCGCCATGTTCCCAGCTTCCCTAGCCGCGCTACTTATTCCATTTATCTTGAATGAAATCGCTGGCTTCATCTGACAGGTTATTCCAAGTCGCTATATTGTTCGTAGCGTCCACGACGTAAACCGTGTCATTTTTGTCCATCGCAGCCCAAACGCGTTCGCGCGCTTGTGCGGCCGTGAGATTTGAATTTACATACCAAAACGATTTGTGAACCTTGGCCCAGTTTCCAAGGCCTTTGATTACTTCGATGACTTTTTCGTAGTTCTGTCCAGGATTGTTCAAGTCGTAGGAAATATGCAGATTATTCGCCATTCGCGCTTTGCCCCATTAATTAAGCAAAAGTTAATCTGCCATAGGTCGCGCTCGAGTCAATACTCAACGTATAGTCGCGCTGCAGATTTGCAGGTTGACGGCCGCCGGCCGATTAATGACCATGGCGCCATGGACGCCATCATTCACGCCGGATTTGAATCCGAGGAACTCACCGTCGAGCGCGACATGACCGTCAGCGAGTTGATCGACATCATCGTTGAGCACGTCGATAGCTTTCAAGAAGCAATGGCAGCTGCCGAGATACTCAATCCGATCTGGAATTCTGGCAGCTACGAGGGAACCGGCTGGCGCGTTTGGTTTGTGAGACCAGAGCCCACACCTATCCTACATTAGCGTTTGAAAAGGGGGAGGTAGGACGGTTCCGTCATCGGGCAGTGGCCTATCTAACGACTGTTACGAATTCCTCAGATAGCGAACATAGCCGCCCAATTCCGACGATAGCTGTTCCATGTAAACCTCCTTCGCCGTCATGTACTGATCAAAATCAATACGGAAATTCCCATAAAAGCTCATCCATTCATCGGTGCCCCGCGCAGGCACTTTCTGAACGGAATAATATTTATTCAGTCGCGACAGCGTCTTTATATAGTTATTTAAGTTGTCGTTCGTTGCCGGCAGGAGCTGCGACACAGCTTTCAGCGATCCGATATAATTTTGGGCGTCACTACTATAATTTGAGTTACCTAGTGGTTGCCCGTCAAATATTAGGTTGTATTTCGCAAGCTGCTGGTCAAACTTTGTGTTTGCGACGACGGCAGCCTCGTACTGTTTCAAAATAAGTTGTTGGTGGTTTTCTCGAAACGTCCAAAAGCCGGTAAGCAACTGAAATGTAATCGTCAACGCGGCACCGATCAGGATGCCAAGAAGGCGCAGTTTTCCAAAAGACCACGCGAGGTTCTTCAACAACGTTATCCATTCATCTGCCGTTTTAGGCATTCTCATGGGACGACATCCACCGCAACGTTAGAGTGCGCACCAGTCTGATTGTGGACCTGCCGAAGCAGATCGCAAGTGCGTTGAAATTCTGGTTCGGCACTGAGAAACTGCAACATGCTTTCACTCAACTGACGGACTTCATGACTGCACAAATCCGCAACACTTAGAACCCGGCTGTTGGTGACCTCGATAGTGGTCGCGCCGTTGAATGCGCTTGCATCGAAGTTCACGGCTACCAGCACGCCCAATATAGTCGCAATGACGAGTGGCGCAATCGTCTTTGCCATCACAAGTAGGTGGCCAGGTGAATTAATATTAATTTTCACTTGAAGATCGTCGCCATCGACCTGCAGAAAGGCAGCCTCTTCTATTCCCACGAGATCAGGTCTAGAGGTGCCGTGTTGTAATCGGTCAATGTTTTCCGCCACCATCGTGATCAGTGCGCTAAGCACGTTGTTATCAAATGGTTTGAAGTCGGGCTGTGTCGTGATGATGCGTGCCGCGAATTCGTCATCAAGGACGTAGTCATCAAACCCGAGCTCGAAAATCCGTTGCTTTACGGCTTTGTTGTAGACTTCAGCAAAACCAGTCGGGGCCTGTGACAAGTCGATTACAGCGCGTGGCAGCGCAGCCATAGGTACAAGTTTGTAGTAACCGAACCTTCGTCCGTCAAACTCGTAGCTATCAAATCTTTCAGCGCCAGGAATCTTCTTTATTCCAGATGAAACCGGAAGAGCTTCCGCGACAATAGCTTGACTAAAGTTGTTGGGGTTGGGAATGACAAGAATGTCTCCCTCTTTTACCTCTTGGAAATAGCTTCGGACAATGCCTTCAATCTGTGCGTGGCCGGGCGTTTTGGGGGCTTCAAGGTAGGCTGCAACGGTACGCGGTGGGCGATCACCCCGGTTCTGAGCAGAGGTCGTAAGCCATGTTTTTAGCGCCCGCGACCGCTTAATCTTGGCCTCAAGGGCACCTTCGGGACCAAAGTCAGTCTCAAGATTGAGATCAAGATTTGGTAAGTCTGGGCCGATAGCCTTAGCTTCTTCCACTCGAGTAAATAGGTGACCCTTTTTACCCGCTCTTGCCAAGAACACTCTGGTATCGTCGCTGATGATCCGCGTTCTGAGATCGACCTTGAAATTGGTCACTTACTGGCCCCCCGCCGTTGGTTGAAACGACGCCCTAACACAACTCTACATCACGTTGCTACATGAGTCGTTGCGCAGGTACCATTTTTTAGTGGAAATATTTTATAGCGAGACTGATGCCAACGATCAGCTTGATATGCCGCAACGCACCAACCTAACGCGCACCTTTCGTGAGATATGCGGCAGGAGAAAATAAAATCTGTGGAGGACGTGGGTAACAGCAATCTTTGGCCTGTTACCCTTTACGTTACCCTGAAAGAAACCTGGGGGATTTCTTTCTCGTCAAAGACCCTTGTAAGTCTTTGAAAATTAATGGTCGGAGCGGCGGGATTCGAACCCACGACCCCTTGACCCCCAGTCAAGTGCGCTACCGGGCTGCGCTACGCTCCGAACCTGAAAGCCGTTTATATATAAGCCAGTTAGGGCGCAAGCGGAAAATGGTCTTTTCATAAAAAAAGGAGCAAAGGGTGTGGACGGCGGGGAAGGGAGCGAAACGGGACGAGGTTTCCCGGCGTGAGAGGCCGTCAAACGCCTGACACATCCTCTTTTCATCATTGCCGGAACAAGCCGCCCGCTTCGGCGTTCAATCGCAGCGGAATTGAAACTCAGGGAGACGAATTATGTCTGAACTCGTCGTTGTTGGTTTTGACGGAACGGAAGAGGCCGATCGGGTCCTTCTGAAGCTTGCAGGCCTGAAGAAGGAATATCTGGTCGATCTGGAGGATGCCGTGGTTGTCGTGCGCGATGAAAACGGCAAGGTGCATCTGAAGCAGAGCGTCAATCTGACGGCGATCGGCGCAAGCTCCGGTTTCCTGTCCGGCGGCCTGTGGGGCGGTCTCGTCGGCCTGCTGTTCCTCAATCCGCTGGCGGGTTTTGCCATCGGCGGCGCGATTGGCGCCGGCACGGGCGCGCTGGCGGGATCGTTGACGGATTTCGGCATCGATGACGATTTCATCAAATCGCTCGGCGAGACCATTCCCAACGGCTCTTCGGCGCTGTTCGTGCTGATCCGCAAGGTGCAGCCGGAAAAGGTGCTGGCGGAACTCGAAGGACTGCGCGGGCGGGTCATCAAGACCTCGCTTTCGCCGGCGCAGGAAGCACAGCTGCAAAAGGCGCTTTCCGGCGGAACCGAACCAGCCGCCGCGCCCGCCGTATGAATGGGTGAAGTCAGGAACGCTGCGGCATGTTTTACGCCGCAGCGGTTCGTTCAGCCATGTGGCCTATACCGTCAGGGTGCCGTTTTTCGCCTGTGGCCAGGTGAGATAATAATAGCGGCTGCCGACGCTGCCGAAAAACGCATTGTCGCCGGAAATATTATCGACATAAGCGCCGCTGGCGCCCTTGGCATAGGCCGTGCCGTCGCGTTTGAGATGGTCTTTCAGAAAATCGCTCCATCCCGTCAGGGCGATCTCGGTGGCGGGCTTGGACGTGGTTTTCGTATCGGATGCCACATCCCATGCCTTGATCTGCGTCCCTTCGGCGGGATCGGAGACCGTGAGCGTGCCCGCCGTCAAAGCTTCCAGCATGGCCTTGGCCTGTGAAGCCTTGTCGGGATCCTTCGCCAGTTCCTCCAGCATCTTCTTCAGGTCCTTCATGAAGTCGGCCTTGCTGATGTCGCCGGAAGAAGGCTGCGTATCCGTACCGTCGGTCTGGGTATCGTCGCCGGAAGCCTGGCCATATTGCGCCAGAAGCTGTGCCAGCCGGGTATTGGTGGAAGAGGAGGCATCGAGCCCATAGGAGCCAAGGAGAGCTGTCCGCGACGAGGAGGATGCAGCGGCGGAATTGGTATCCTCCTGCTCCTTGATGACCTTGAGGGCGAGCTTGGTGGCGGTGAGGCGTGTGGAGAGGTCGATGGAGGAGACCATTGCGCTAACTGTTTCCGTGATCGGGCGATACGCATCATTCGTACCGAACCGGCTCGGCGGGCATCGATCCCGCCTTTCGTCTCCTCTCATAAGGAGACCGGGCATATCCCGGCCGTCTTTCGGCTTGGGATACACTCGGTCTTAATGGCCGGACTTTGCGCGACGCTTGCGTAGGTAAAGCGAAACGGCCTGTCCCAAAACCGTTGCCCGGTTGTGGAGACGTGCGTCAATTCTCCTGAACAGAAACGCCGTTCGGGCCGATATTCATTTCGATCCCCTTCGGCTTGCTCTTCTCGTGCCAGACATAGATGCCAAGCCCTGCGACAACTACGATGAGCGCGCCGATGATGAGATAGAGATTATTGGTCCGCGTCATGGATGTTTCCCCGTTCGACAATCAGAATCGGGGGCTAAACGCATGAAATGGTGTAAGGTTCCGTAAGGGTAAGCGTTTTACGCGGCGCGTGCGCGCCGCCGCAGGCTCTCGCGTTTTTCCAAGGCCATGCAGCCCCATAATATGCCGAGCAGCAGGAAGAAATGTCGCCAGTGGTCGGTATCGATGACGGCGCCGATCATCACATGCCCGACGAAGGTCACCCACGAAATGATCAGGAACGGTTGCCAGGGCCGCGGGCGCAGCAGCTGCCGGAAACCGGCGGCAATCGTCCAGCAGATGAGGGTGAGATAAATGACGAAGCCGAACCAGCCATGGGTGGTGAGACTCTTCAGCCAGATATTATGTTCGGCGGCGGGAAAGATATTGTCGAACACCATCGGGCCGATGCCGAGCGGGTGCTCCATGGCGAGCAGAAAACCGAGATAGTGGCGGGCAAAACGCCCGAGATGGCCACCATCATAGGATTGCACCGCCGATGCGCGGCTGGAGAAGAGATCGGCCACCTGCTTGAATTGCAGCGCGACGATGACCGCGGCGACCATCAGGCCGGCGGCGATGAGAAACAGCACGAGGATTTTCAGGCGAAAGGCGGCTGTACGCTCCTTCAGCAGCATGACGAAGACGAGCAGGATGGTGGCGAACAGAAACAGGCCCCAGGCGGCGCGCGAAAACGACAGGAACACGCCAAGCGAAAGGATGAGCAGCCCGGCGATCCGCCATGGCGCATGCACCGCCTTGCCGGTCAGCAGGCCATAGATGAGGTAAAGCGACGGTGCCACCAGAAAGGGACCGAAGACGTTCGGGTCCTGAAACGCCCCCTTGGCGCGGTCGTAAAGGGTGAAGACCTCGAAACCCGGAATGGCGTGGAAATAGCCGATGATGCCGAGCAGCGAGGTGATCAGCGCCGCCGCCAGCCAGGCGCGGAAGATCAAAAGCAGCCGCTGGTATTTGTCCTCCACGATCGCCGCATAAAAAACCGAGGTCAGCGCCAGAAAGGTTGAGACGGCAAGGTAAAGCGGCCCCTCATCCAGATCGGCCATGGTGGTGAGCGAAAGATAACCGCCGACGTTAAAGGCAAGCAGCAGGCACAGAAGCAGGACAACGGTGCGCGACAGGCGAAGGCCGAGCAGGAACCACAAGGCCACCTGTCCCACCATCATCAGCTCGTAGGGCGCCGGTTCGGAGATGACGAAGCCGGAGAGGAACACGCCAAACGCGATAAAGAACGCACCGATGAGCCGCATGGTGGCCAAGGGCGCGTCAAAATCCGCCGTGTGCTGATAACCGGTGTGGGTCAATAGGCGTTTTCCGATTTGAGCAGCCGGATCGGCGTCAGGAACAGGATCTTGAGGTCGAGAAACAGCGACCAGTTCTCGATGTAATAGAGATCGTATTCGGTGCGGAACTTGATCTTGTCGCCATGGTCGATCTCGCCGCGCCAGCCATTGATCTGCGCCCAGCCGGTAACCCCGGGCTTGACCTTGTGGCGGGCGAAATAATGCTCCACCACCTCGGTATATTTCAGGTCTCCCGTCTGGGCGTGGACGGCATGCGGACGCGGTCCGACCAGCGAAAGATCGCCGTAGAGAACGTTGAAAAGCTGCGGCAGTTCGTCCATCGAGGATTTGCGCAGGAAGCGGCCGACCGGTGTCACGCGCGGGTCGTTCTTGGTAACGGCTTTTTTCGCCGTGGGATCGCTGAGTTCCGTGTACATGGAGCGGAACTTCCAGACATTGATCGTTTCATTGTTGAAGCCGTGGCGCTTCTGCTTGAAGAGCACCGGGCCTTTCGAGGTCGCTTTTACGGCAATTCCCGCAGCCAGCATCACCGGCCAGAAAAGGGCGATCCCCATGACGCTGAAGGTGATGTCGAACACCCGCTTCGCCACCGAATCCCAGTCGCGGATCGGCTTGTCGAAGACATCGAGCATCGGCACCTTGCCGACATGGGAATAGGCACGCGGGCGGAAACGCAATTTATTGGCATGGGCCGCGATGCGGATATCGACCGGCAGCACCCACAGCTTGCGCAGAAGCTGGAGAATGCGCGCCTCTGCACTGAGCGGCAGGGCGATGATCAGCATGTCGAGCTTTGTCAGGCGGGCGAATTCGACGAGTTCGGCAAAGGTACCGAGCTTGGGGTAACCGGCGACGACCTCGGGAGAACGCGCGCTTTTCCGGTCGTCGAAGATGCCGCAGATACGGATATCATTGTCGGACTGCTGCTCCAGGGAGCGGATAAGATCCTTGGCGGTATCGCCGCCGCCGACGATGACGGCACGGCGCTCCATGACGCCGTTGCGGCCCCAATGGCGGATGGCAAAGCCGAGGATCAGCCGTCCTGCGAAGATCGCAATGGCGCTCGTGGCGTACCAGATGGCGAAAGCCTGCCAGGAATGCAGCGTATCGGGAAAGAAGAGGAGGAGGAAACAGGCAATACCCACGAAGGAGAGGCAGACGGCGCCCTGAATGCGGGCGAACATCTTCAGCGGCGTACGCAGCGTCGGAAGCTGGTAGCAATCCCCCGCCTGCAGAAGAAACACGCAAAGCGCCGCACCCAGCACACCGCTGCCGAAAACCTTCAGAAAGGTTTCAAGGCCACGATCGGCCGCAACGCCATTGATGATGGCGGCGATGACCACGAGCATCGTGAATTCGAGAAGCCGCAACTGGCCGATGACCATGTTCGGCGAATGGTTGCCGGCGCGAAGCTGGTTGGCGATCTGCCGCGCCAGCGGATTGAGGACAACGGGTTCGGATGCCGAAGACAACCCGGCTTCGTAGTCGGAGATTTTCTTGCGCAATGACGCCAGATCGAATTGCAGTCTGTCCTTGTCAGTCTTGGTCATTGCTTTGGTCCGCACCCTCCAGCGCATCGGCCCGAAAGTCGCATTCGATTTTCGACCGGACGATACGCAACCTCAAAGTGGTAGAGCCTCCCGGTCACGCCTGGATGGGCGCAGGGGGCTCCACGAGCTGGAAACTAGCCGAAACATGCTAAGAAACGTTTATGATGAATTTCTACAGGACGGCTGGAATATACAATTAAAAATCGTGTTTTTGAAATGACTTTAGGTGGTCAGCAGGTCACGATAGAGTTTCATCATCTCATCGGCCATGACAGGGGTTGAAAATTTCGCCTTGAAGCTGTCGGGATGGGGCATGACCCGCTTCGCCCAGTCGCCGTCTTCGGCGTCCCTGACCATGATCTGCGCCAGCGCATCCGCATTGCCCGCCGGCACGAGCGCTTCGCTGTCTTCTCCAAGAACTTCGGGAATGCCGCCGACATGCGAGGCAATGACGGTTTTGCCTGCCGCCAGCGCTTCGAGCACGATATAGGGCATGGCTTCGGCACGCGAGGGCACCACCACCGTCGTCGCCAGCTCGAATGCCTGTCTGGCGGGCATGGCGGCATGCATCGAAATCCGCCGGGAAAGCCCGGCCTTGTCGATCATGGCCGCATATTTGTCCCTGTCCGGCCCGTCGCCGACGATGACGCCCGACATGGGTTGGCCGATGCTGCGTTCCATCCTGGCAAATGCGTTGATGAAAACGTCCGGTCCCTTCAGGTCACGCAACATGCCGATATAGAGGAAGCGGGCGGCACCTTCGCGGGGAGGGACGGTCTTGAATTCACTCTCCTGGACGCCGTTATAGATCATCGCCGTGCGGGTGCGCGGCTTGCCGACCTTGGCTTCGTAGGTCGCCTGCTCGAAATTGCAGACGAAACAGAGCGCATCGGTGAAATGCTCCTGAAACCGCTCCAGCCGCAGGAAGATCTGCCCCTTCAGGCTGTTGCGGGCATAATGCAGGCTGCCGCCGTGCGGCGAATAGAGGCGGGCTACGCGATACCTGTTCGCCCGCAGGAGTGAGCCGATCAGCCGGGCAAGAGCGCCACCCTTGGCGCTGTGCCCGTGCAGAATGTCCGGCCGCAAACTTTTGATGTGGTTATAGGACTTGTAGAGCGCCGGCAGGTCGCCGGGGCTGATGGAGCGACGGATGGGAAGGCGGATAAGGCCAAGCTCCAGCATCGGCGCGATCTGTGCGAAAAGCCGTTCCTCATGCGCGCCGCCCGTCGAGCTGTCGCAGACGATGCCGACCTTGTGGCCCTGCTTGACATGTTCCTCGATCAGATCGCGCACATGGCGGAAAACGCCGCCAACCGGGGAGCGGAAGCAATGAATGATGCGCAGGGGAGGGCCGTCATCCGACACGTTCGCCACTCCGTTTTCAGAAGAAGCGTTCGCGTACATAGACGGTGTCACCCGCCAGAATGGGTGCGGTGATCCCGATCCGACCGGTCATCACCTCGGCATTGATCTTGCGGGTGATGTCGACATCGGCCTGGTTGGCGCGTGGGGTGAAGCCGCCGGCAATGGCGATGGCGTTCTGCACCGTCATGCCCGGCACGTAGGAATATTGGCCGGGACGACCCACTTCACCCATGATGAAGACGGGGCGATAACGGTCGATTTCGATCGTCACGTCGGGGTCGCGCAGATAACCCTGGCGCAGCTTGGCGGCGATGGCGGCCTCGAGCTGCGGCAGCGTCTTGCCGCGGGCCGGAACCTGGCCGACGAGCGGGAAGGCGACGTAACCCGCCTGATCGACGGTATAGGTATTGGTCAGCCCTGCCTGTTCGAAGACATTGATGCGCAGCCTGTCGCCGCTATCGACGTGATAGGGTTGCAGCGCCGCCTCATTGAATGAGCGCGGTGCGGGTTGATATGCCGCGCAACCGGAAAGGGCCGTCAAAACGGCAAGCGTCAGTGCGGTGACATGTCGTGATCCGGCGAGCGGCATCTCATCTGGCTCCGAGTCGATCTTTGATCATTCTTATCGTTCTGTTAGGGTTAATGCGCGGTAAACAGTCGGCGCGAGCGATGGTAATAGAGGCTTTATTTTGTCGGATTCGCCGAGATTAACGGTTGTGTTACCCGCAAGACTTAAACTTCGCGAAAATTGGCCATCTATATTTGAGCGCCCGAGGATTATCTCGGTTACGGAGCCCGCATGAACGGCGATCGCATTGACGACAGGGATGTGGATATCGACCTTGGGCGGCTCGTCGCGGCCATATGGCAGCGCAGGGGGCGGATAGCGGCCGTCACGCTGCTGGCCGGAGGCGCGGCCTTCGTGATCGCCAGCATGATGTCGCCCGCTTACAAGGGCGAGGCGCGCGTCCTGATCGAATCCCGCGCGGCCTCCTTCGGCGCATCGCAGCAGTCCAACGCGCCCGCCGAACCGGTGCTCGACGAGTTGACCGTTTCGAGCCAGGTGCAGATCCTGCAATCGGTCGACCTCATCAAGCAGGTCGCGAAGGATATGAAGCTTTACGAACTGGATGAGTTCGATCCGGAAGCGCATCCCTCGCTTGTCTCGCAGTTGCTGGTCGCGGTCGGCATCAAGAAGGATCCGCTTCAGGTGCTGCCCGAAGAGCGGGTGCTGAAGGCCTTCCGGGAAAAGCTGCAGGTCTATCAGGTCGAAAGCTCGCGCGTCATCACGGTCGAGTTTTCGTCCGAAGATCCGAAGCTTGCCGCCGCCATCCCCAATGAGATGATGAAGGCCTATATTGCGCTGCAAAGCGGCGCGAAGCTCGATACCAGTACGGAAGCGGCGCGCTGGCTGGAGCCGGAAATCGCCAATCTGCGCGAAAAGGTGCGTGACGCGGACAGGAAGGTTGCGGATTATCGCGCCTCGTCGGATCTTCTGTCGGCCGGGCAGGGGGAAACGCTCGCCACCCGCCAGCTCAGCGATATTTCCACTGAACTTGGTCGTATTCGCGGCGAGCGCGCCAACGCGGAAGCGCGGGCGGAAGGCGTGCGCAACGCGCTTGCAAGCGGTCGTCCGCTCGATACTTTCCCGGATGTCGTGGGTTCCCCGACGATCCAGAGGCTGAAGGAAAACGAAACGACGATCCGCAGCCAGATTTCCGATCTTTCTTCCTCGTTGCTGGAAGGCCATCCGCGCATCAGGGCGCTGCGCAACCAGCTTGACGGCCTGGAGCGGCAGATTCAGGAAGAGACCCGCAAGGTGCTGGCAAGCCTCGAAAACGAGGCGAATGTGTCGCGCCTGCGCGAGCGGCAGCTCGTCCAGCAATTGAATGTGCTCAAGTCGGAAAGCGTGCGCGCCGGCGAACAGCAGGTCGGCCTCAACGACCTCGAACGCGAGGCCTCGGCCCAGCGGCAGCTTCTCGAAACCTATCTTGCCCGATACCGCGAGGCGACGTCGCGCGCCGGATCGGTGGACTCCACCCCCGCCGATGCACGCGTGATTTCCACGGCAGTCGAGCCGCGCGAGCCCTATTTCCCGAAAACCGGCGCCATCACCATCGTCGTGACGCTGGCGGCCTTTCTGCTTTCCTCAATCGTCGTCATGCTGGTGGAACTTTTCACGGGTCGGGCCTTGAAACCGGTGGGCAGGAGCCAGGTTCCGCCGCTCTCCGATCCGCCGCCGCCGGCACGCGCACCTGTTGATACGGTTGAGACCACGGATTTGCCGGAGCAGCCCGTCGCCGAGCGCCATGAGACTATGCCGTCATCCGCCGCGCGCGCGGTGCCGGCTGCGGCATACCAGCCCGTTGTCGAAGAGGAACGGCAGATGCCGGTCGAGGCTCCGGCGGCGATGCCTGTCCTGCCCAGGGAGGATGTGGCTGTTGCCCAAGAGGCGGCGGAAGAGGACGACGAAACCTCCGACGATTTCTCGATCGACGCCGTTGCGGGCTTCCTTGCCACGCGGCTTGCCAAACCGGTCGCCGCCGTTGTGTCTCCGGGCGGTGATAGCGGTTCGACCTCGACGGTGATGCTGGCGCGCGCGCTGTCCGAAATGGGCCGCTCGGTGGTACTCGTCGATATGACGGCGTCCGGCTGTCCAACACGGCTGATGGCGCCCGAAGCCGGGCTTCCCGGTGTCATGGATCTTCTGGGGGGTGCAGCGGCCTTCGGTGAAACCATCCACGGTGACCGGCTTTCCGATGCCCATATCGTGCCGCGCGGCAATGCGCAGCCGCGTGAGGCCATGCGCGCGATAGATCGCCTGACGATGATCCTCGGCGCGCTCTCCGACGCTTATGACACGGTTCTCGTGGAATGCGGCGCGGTGCAGATTGCAAGCCTTGAGAAAATGCTGCGCAATCTGCCGGCGGAAATCATCGTTTCCGTTCCCGGCAAGGATGGTGAGATGCTGGAAAGGACGCTGGGTGAACTGGTTGCCCAGGGTTACGAACAGGCATTGCCGATGACCGGCATGCGCAAGCCGGATCGTCTGAGCGCCGCCTGACGGGCGTCGCAACTGCTCAGTCGGCTGTGTCTGCTGCGTCCGTTCTTGGCCGTCCGGCGCGAAAACGCTGGATAAGCGCATAGAGTGCCGGATTGGATTTGATCAGGCTTTTCGTCCGGGCAATGGCGACATAGGCGGACGCCGCTGCGCGGCCCTTCACCGTCACCGGCAGGAATATATC
This sequence comes from Rhizobium sp. BR 250, assembly GCF_047445855.1. Lineage (NCBI taxonomy): Bacteria > Pseudomonadati > Pseudomonadota > Alphaproteobacteria > Hyphomicrobiales > Rhizobiaceae > Rhizobium > Rhizobium sp. BR 250. The sequence goes on along the minus strand of NZ_JARWKW010000001.1, from coordinate 582,636 downwards.
GTGCTGCGACGTGGAAATCGGGCACCAGCTGCGCTTGTAGAGCTGGTCGCCGACGCCGAAATCGAAGATCGCCGCCTTTTCGCGGCATGCCCGTTCGATCATCAGCCAGAACAGCAATTCGCCGGGGCTGAGTTCCGACACGGATTCATCGATCGAACCGAACTGGCAGATGATGTGATCCTGCTTGCGCGAAAGACCGGCTATTGCGGCGATGAAGCCCTCGTTTGCACCATGCAGGCGAATGGCGTGCAGTTCCAGAAGGCTGTCGCTGCCCGTCTCGGGAAAATTGGCCAGATCATAGAAGAAATTCTTCACCGACTGATTGCGAAAGACGTCCGGAATGCGCTGTGAGGCGAAACGGAGGGCTTTCTGCCGGAAGAATGTCTGCAGCAATTCGCATTTTTCTGACGGCGAGCGGGCGATCACATGGCTGTAACCACCCATTTCCTCGGTCCTGCGGCTCTGGATGCGGAATTTCTTTCGCCGTCTCTTGGCATTGACCTGCTTTAGCGTGGCCTCGAAGGTGTCCAGCAGTGGAAGCTGGAAGGCCGGGTTCTGGTTTTCGACGGAGGCCAGATGCGAGAGCGGGCTGACCCTGCCGCGCCAGATAAGCGGTATGTTCTGCAGGGCCAGGATATCGGCCCGGCCATGCAGCAGCTTCCGCGCCTCGCGGGCAATCGCCGCCGCGATCTCCTGTCCCGCCTGTTCGGCAAAGGCGGGGTCGAAAAGCCCGGTATTGATATTATTGAACCGACCGCCGGGAAAACGCGCCTTGCGGATGCCGCCTTCCTGTACGATTTCGAGCGGCAGCAGGAAGACCGTCTTTCCGCCCTTTCGTCCACGAAGGGTGAGGAGGGCGCTTTTCTGTGTCTGTGCCCAGATGGAGCACCAGCCGAAACCCTGATGCAGTGAATTGAGCGGATCCTTCTCCAGCCGCTCCCAGTCGGAACGGACGGTCGAGGCGTCATCAACGAGATCGATCACCAGACGATCGACAGCCCGCCGCTCGCTTTGCACGGCGGTCGTCGCTTTGTCCTCGCTGATTGTGAGCGGCCCCTCAGCCACCATCCACTCTCTCCGGTTGTTTCGGTCGGACTATATCGTTGAGCGGCAAACAATCGGTTTATAAGATTGCGACCTTAGGGTGTCGTGCAACAGCCGGTGCTTATCCCTGTTTCCTGGGGCCGGCCATCCATTTGATGATCAGCATCGCGGGCAATATCCACAGAATCCCGCTCAGCACGAAATAGGCGAGATGCACCCACCAGGGCGATTGCGCCAGCGCCGCCGATGCAATGGCGGTCGCCACCACGGCGTAAACGACGACGAGGCCGATGATGACGATGGTGCCGATAAACGATCTGAGGCGAGGATGCATGAAATCTTCCGTCATTGAATGTCTGCGCGGGACTATACCGCCGCGACCGCATGCCGCAAACCCTGAGGCCTTGTTTTGTGGTGCCGGTTGGGGCTAATCAACATGACTGTATGAGGGAGACCTGAAAGATGCGTTCGAGCGGCATGACGATGGCAAATGGTTCTGCGGAAATGGTGGTGGAGGCCGCCCTGCAGAAACAGGAGAAGGACCGCCGCCTGCTGCGCATCTGGCTGCGCGTCGTGCTCTTCACGCTCTTCTGTCTGGTCCTCGTCGGCGGCGCCACGCGTCTCACCGAATCCGGCCTGTCGATCACGGAATGGAAGCCGATCCACGGCGCCATTCCGCCGCTTTCCGTCGCAGAATGGGAAGAGGAGTTCCAGCTTTACAAGCGCATTCCCCAATATCAGGAAATCAACAAGGGCATGTCGCTTGATGAGTTCAAGACGATTTTCTGGTGGGAATGGGCACATCGTCTGCTTGCCCGCACCATCGGCCTCGTCTTCGCCCTGCCGCTTGCCTTTTTCTGGCTCACCGGCCGGGTTGAAAAACGCCTTCGCCTGCCGCTGGTCGGCCTTCTGGCGCTGGGCGGCTTTCAGGGTTTCATCGGTTGGTGGATGGTGTCCTCTGGTCTCGTCAACCGCACGGATGTCTCGCAATATCGTCTCGCCACGCATCTGACCATTGCCTGCCTCATCTTTGCCGGCTGCATGTGGATATTGCGCGGCCTGTCGCATCACTCGCCGGAGGCTGCGGATGAGCGGACGGGCAGGGGCTTTGCCGCGCTGCTGACGGTGCTCTGTCTGTTCCAGATCTATCTCGGTGCATTGGTGGCCGGGCTGAATGCCGGCCTGTCCTATAATACCTGGCCACTGATGGATGGTTCGCTGGTGCCGGGTGATCTCTTCCTGCAGCAGCCCTGGTGGATCAACCTGTTCGAAAACCCGAAGACGGTGCAATTTGTTCACCGCCTGGGTGCCTATACGCTGTTTGCCGCCACGCTGTGGCATATGGTGTCGATGGCCCGCGCCTTGCCCGGCACGCCGCATGCCCGCCGCGCGGTGCTGTTCTTCGTGCTCATCTCCATTCAGGCAGCACTTGGCATCACCACGCTTCTGATGCATGTGGATATTCATGTCGCGCTCGCCCATCAGGGCATGGCGCTGATCGTGCTCGGCTTCTCGGTCGCCCATTGGCGTGGGTTCATCGGTGAATATCCGGCGCCCGTTGCGGTTGAAGTCAGGGACTGACCCCGCTCAAAACTGTTTCAGAACAGCCTTGATGGTTGCCGCGACGGCGAGTTCGTTGTCGCGCTCCTCCGCATTTTCGTCCTCTTCGTGCCATGCGGCCGAAAGGCAGCCATAAGCAAAGGCATATTGCAGCAACAGGCGTTCGTCCCGTTGCAGCGTTCTGGAAAAGATCGCGGCCATGGAGGCGATGCGCGCCTCGCTGCGGGTGAGGTCGAAACGGTCGAGCGGATTGGAGAACATGTTGGCGACATCAAGCGCCGCATCGCCGATCAGGCCGGCCGGGTCGATGATAATCCAGCCGCGTTCGCTGCGCATGATATTTTCGTGGTGCAGGTCGCCATGCAGCGGCTTGATATCCCGCTGCTGGTCGATGAGCGTCTGCGCAAGCCTTGCTGCTTCGACATAGGGGCTGTCCATGCCTTCGGCACGATCCTGCTCGGCCTTCTGGAACAGGCTCTGGAAATAACGCGGCAGCGTCAGCAGGCTTGAGGGCAGTGGCTGATCGGATGGCTGGTGATATTCGAGCAGGACATTGGCGGCGATTTCCGTTGCGGCATCGTCGTTGCCGTCACGGAACAGGACATCGCGCAGGGTCTCGGTGCCGGCATATTCCATCAGCAGAATGTCGTCCGCGCGGTCGAACAGTTCCACGCAGCCGATACCCGCCCGCCAGGCGATGAAATCCGCACCACGAAGGCTGTCTTCCAGGACCTTCTTTTTCAGGACTTTCGCGACGGCCAACGCGCCGTCGCCCTGCCTTACCTCGTAGACCACCCCGGCGGGCGTATCGGCAATCTGTTTTGCGGCCTCGATATTCCACGAGGCCGGAAAAGATGGCGTATTGCTGCTCATGCGGAGAGCATCAGCTCCATGTTCTGCACAGCAGCCCCGGATGCGCCCTTGCCGAGATTGTCGAGCAACGCAACGAGATTGATATGCTCGCCGCCCGGCGTACCGAAGACGAAGAGCTTCATCGTGTCCTTGCCTGCCAGTTCCTCGGCGTCGATACGGGAAAGCCCCTTGCTTTCGGCAAGCGGCACGACGCTGACGATGTCCTGACCCGCATAATGGGCGGAGAGAGCCGCATGGATGGTTTCAGTGGTGGTGCCTTCCGCAAGGTCCGCGGCAAACAGCGGAACCTGCACGATCATGCCCTGCGGGAAACGCCCGACGGACGGCGAGAAGAGCGGTGCGCGGTCAAGCTGGCCATGAATGGTCATTTCCGGCACGTGCTTGTGCTTGAGCGTCAGGCCATAAAGGAAATTATTGGCGCTGATCGCGTCATCGCGGCTCTGGTCTTCCATCTGCGCGATCATCTGCTTGCCGCCGCCGGTATAACCGGAAACCGCATTGACGCTGACCGGATAACCGTCGGGCAGAATGCCGGCGGCGCGCAGCGGACGGATGAGGCCGATCGCGCCGGTCGGGTAGCAGCCCGGATTGGCGACGAAACGGGCGGAGCGAACCTTCTCGCCCTGATCCCGGTCCATTTCGGCAAAACCGTAAGCCCAGTCCTGATGGACGCGATAGGCGGTGGAGGTGTCGATGATGCGGACATTGTTGTTGCCGGCCACCATGGAGACGGCCTCCTTCGAGGCATCATCCGGCAGGCAGAGGATCGAAATGTCGGCGCTGTTGAGCATATCCTCGCGCATCGCGGCATTGCGGCGCTCGGCTTCGGGAATGGACAGCAACTCGATATCGCGGCGACCGGCAAGGCGCGTGCGGATCTGCAGACCCGTGGTGCCGTGTTCGCCATCGATGAAGATCTTCGCTGTCATGTCCTTGTCCTGACTTTTCAAAGGGTTGTAAGGGTATTCGGAATCATTTCGGCAAGTGCCGTTTTCTTTGTCAGCCAGCCTTCGCCAGCCGTTCGGCACGCAGGCCAAGCATATACATTGCAACGGTCGCTCCGGCAATGGCGGTGATATCCGCATGGTCGTAAGCGGGTGCAACCTCCACCACGTCCGAGCCGCGAATATCGAGCTGGCCAAGCCCGCGCAGAACCGAGAGAATCTTGGCGCTGGTCGGTCCGCCGGCGACGGGCGTGCCGGTTCCCGGCGCGAAAGCGGGGTCGAGGCAGTCGATATCGAAGGTCAGGTAGACCGGCATGCCGGCCGTGTGCTTGACGATCAGCGACGCTATATCGCCCGCCCGCATTTCCTCCACCTCGTAACCGTGGAGAATGCGAATGCCGAAATCCTCCGGCGCATGGGTGCGGATGCCGATCTGGATCGATCTGTCCGGATCGATCAGCCCGTCGCGCACGGCGCGCGCCACGAACGAGCCGTGGTCCATGCGTTTGCCATCATCGAACCAGGTATCCTGATGCGCATCGAACTGCACCAGCGCCATCGGCCCGTGCTTGGCGACATGCGCTTTCAGCAAAGGCCAGGTGATGAAATGGTCGCCGCCCAGCGTCAGCAGATAATCCGTCTTGGAAATGATCCTGCGCGCTTCCTTTTCGATCGTGTCCGGCGTTTTCCAGTGGTTGCCATAGTCGAGCAGACAGTCGCCGTAGTCGATGGTCGGCATATGGGCGAAAAGATTGCGACCGAAGGGATATTGCGGATCATTGTCGAAAATCGCCGAGGCGCGGCGGATCGCCTGCGGCCCGAAGCGCGCGCCCGGCCGGTTGGAGGTCGCCGCGTCAAAGGGAATGCCCCACACGGCCGTCGAAACGCCCTTGAGGTTCTTGGTATATTTACGCCGCATGAAGGAGAGGACGCCCGCATGGGTCGGGTCGGTGGCAGCCGATGTCAGGGTCGTTGCGGTAAAGGCATGGTCGATTGTTTTGGCCGGCATATGTCACCCCATCGCGTTTTGCGCTGAAGGTGCTGCCTTCTTGCCGAAAAAACAAGGGAGGAGGGCCATGAAAAAAGGCGGAGCCGAAGCCCCGCCTTTCGAAGTTCTGAACGAACCGTTCCGATAAGCGATTAACGCTTGGAGAACTGGAACGAACGGCGGGCCTTGGCCTTACCGTACTTCTTACGCTCGACAACGCGGCTGTCGCGGGTCAGGAAGCCACCCTTCTTCAGAACGGAGCGCAGGCCCGGTTCGAAGTAGGTGAGAGCCTTGGAAACACCGTGACGAACGGCACCGGCCTGGCCGGAAAGACCGCCGCCTGCAACCGTTGCAATGATGTCGAACTGACCCGAACGGGCAGCTGCGACCAGCGGCTGCTGGAGGATCATCTGCAGAACCGGACGTGCGAAATACGTGGTGAAATCGCGGCCGTTGATGATGATCTTGCCAGAACCGGCCTTCACCCATACGCGGGCTACGGCGTTCTTGCGCTTGCCGGTCGCGTAGGAGCGGCCGAGGGTGTCAACCTTGCGGACGTGCACGGGAGCCGAAGCTTCCGATGCCGGGGCGAGGTCTTTCAGAGAGGAAAGATCGGCCATTATCAGGCGCTCCTTACGTTCTTCTTGTTAAGCGCGGCCACGTCGAGAACGGTGGGCTGCTGTGCTTCGTGCGGGTGGTTAGAGCCGGCGTAAACGCGCAGGTTCTTCATCTGGCGACGGCCGAGCGGGCCGCGCGGGATCATGCGCTCGATAGCCTTTTCAACGACGCGCTCCGGGAAGCGACCTTCGATGATCTGGCGAGCGGTGCGCTCCTTGATGCCACCCGGGTGACCGGTGTGCCAGTAGTACTTCTTGTCGGAATACTTCTTGCCGGTGAAAGCAACCTTTTCCGCATTGATAACGATGACGTTGTCGCCATCATCAACGTGGGGGGTAAAGGTAGCCTTGTGCTTGCCGCGCAGGCGGGTTGCAACGATGGTGGCGAGGCGACCAACAACGAGGCCTTCGGCGTCGATGATGATCCACTTCTTCTCCACCTCAGCGGGCTTCTGAACGAAAGTAGACATGGATTTCACTTTCTAACGTGGACCCGTCACACTCTTGATGAAAGAGCATACGGGCGTTTCTTGTTGCTTGATTTGGTTGCCGTTAAAGGCAACCGCAAATGACCCTATTCCGGCTGGAATCCGATCTGGCGCGCTTATACGGTGTGTGCACGAAAGCGTCAATATGACCGATTTTGTGGATCGTAAAAATAACTAAATAAAAACAGTGCGTTAGTTGTGGGGTATTATTTTACCCCATTGAAAGGCCCCATTTTAACCCAGTCGCATGACCAGAACACCCGCCGCGATGATGCCGCCGGCGAGATAACGCCAGATGCTGGCGCGTTCTTTAAGGATCACGACGGAGATCACCAGCGCAAACAGAATGGAGGTTTCCCGGAGTGCTGCGACGACGGCGACGGGGGCCTTGGTCATGGCGTAGAGCGCCAGACCGTAGGACAGAATGGAGCCGCCGCCACCAATCAGGCCGCGCCACCAGTTGCGCCGGACATGCTGCGCGACGGGGCCGACCCCGCGCTGGAAAAAGGCAAAACCGAACAGCAGCACCGGCGGCAGAAGCGACATCCACAGCGTATAGGAGATCGCATTGCCGGAAAGCCGGGCGCCCACGCCGTCAACGAAGGTGTAGGAGGCGATAACGAAGGCGTTGAGCAGGGCGACGAGGATCGCCTTTCCGCCGCCGCGGCGCGCTTCGAAGGCGAGCGTGAGGATGCCGCCGGAAATGACGGCGATGCCGGCAAGGGCGAGTGGGCTCAACACCTCGCTCAGGAACAGGCTGCTCGTCGCCGCGACGATCAAGGGCGCCACGCCGCGCATGACGGGATAGACGAGGCCGATATCGCCGATCGTATAGGCGGCGGCGACAAGGCGGAAATAGGCAAATTGCAGAACGGCCGAGGCAATCAGAAAAGGAATGGCCACCGGCGCGGGAAAAGGCAGGAAAGGCAGGAACGGCAAGGAGCAGGCCGCAGCCCCCGCCGCGATCAGCGAGGCGTCCAGCGATTTGTCGGACCCGGATTTGACCAGCGCATTCCATCCGGCATGCAAAATCGCGCCCAGGAGCACCAGAAGAAGAATGTCGAATGTCACAATAGAGACTCGCTCGCGGGCTACTCTGCGCAACCTACAGCATCGGCTTGAAAACCGGAATCGATTTCAATGCGCGTGATGCGCCTTTTCCGATTGTCCGATGCCCTTCAGGCTCCCGTGTCGCAAACGGGACGTGGCCGCGACAGCGATTGCGACACGCGTAAAATTTGCCTTTTCTGCACGTCGTAAAAAGATGGAATGATTTTGCGCGAACTCGCCGTGTTGTTCTGCTCACGATTTCATCTGCCGGATGCTGGTATCAGCGTCGAATGCACAGCTTGCGGTTTCGCAAGGGAGCGTGTTTTGACCAGGAATACGAGCTGATTTGCGCTTTATTCTTGCTGGCCCGTCTTGCATTTCGAGATTGTGACTATATCAATTTGCTGGAGGCGGTTTGAAAATAAATTTCATGATTTTCTTAAATCGTATCCTGTAACGTTGCAGTATTGTATATTGATTGATTTACAAAATAACTTTCTGAAAATTAGGCATCACTAATTCATCTGCGAACGGAATGAAAACAAACAGGAGACGAAGGGCGCATCTATTGCACGTTAATGTTGTTCGGAGCCGGCATTCGCGGCCATTTGCGCCATTTTTGAAAAGTGGATTAAAATACTCAATACAAGTGGTTTTCAGGCATTTTAGTGAAATCATTTTGCGTGAATGAAAACGCGCTGTTTTGCGACGCGGGCCGTCCTGATCGCAGTTTCCGGCGGGCGGGGGTTCACGAGAGCCATGACAATTCCTAGATGGGAATGACAGACGCCACAGACGGCGTTGAGGATGGGCCTGCGGAATTATGCAGGATATGCTGTGCTCGCGCGGTTTTCGAATGGCGGGGTTGCGCGGGGAAGCCCGCAAATCATCTGATGTGCCGAAAGGAATAAGTTGACATGCAGCATGATGCTTATGAGCCCGACTACCTCAGGAAAATCCTGACGGATGTCAAAACCATCGCGCTGCTCGGCGCTTCCCCCAATCCGGACAGGCCGAGCCACGGGGTCATGCGCTTTTTGCTGTCCAAGGGTTATCGTGTGTTTCCGGTCAATCCCGGACAGGCGGGCAAGGAGATTTTGGGGCAGAAGGTCCATGCGCGGCTTGCCGATATTCCCGAGCCCGTGGATATGATCGATGTCTTCCGCGCGCCGGAATATTTGTCGGCGATCGTCGAAGAGGCGATCTTGCTGCCGCAACGCCCGAAAGTGATCTGGGGCCAGCTTTCCGTGCGGGACGACAATGCCGCCGCCAAGGCGGAGGCCTATGGCATGGAAGTTGTGATGGACCGTTGCCCCGCAATTGAGTATCCGCGTCTCAATATTGTGCGATAGTTGGTACGGATCGGACTTATCATTTGGCGGCAAGGCATTATGATCCCTCCAAAATTCCAATGGAGGAAACATAATGCCGAACAGCAATCCCGGATTTTCAACGCTGGCCGTTCATGCGGGCGCGCAACCCGATCCGACCACCGGCGCGCGCGCGACGCCCATCTATCAGACCACGGCCTATGCTTTCCGGGATGCCGATCATGCTGCCGCCCTGTTCGGCCTGAAAGAGTTCGGCAATATCTACACCCGCATCATGAACCCCACCCAGGCGGTTCTGGAAGAACGCGTGGCTGCGCTCGAGGGCGGCACGGCCGCGCTCGCTGTCGCTTCCGGCCATGCCGCGCAATTGCTGGTTTTCCACACCCTGCTGCAATCCGGCGATAATTTCGTCGCGGCGCGCCAGCTCTATGGCGGTTCCATCAATCAGTTCGGCCACGCCTTCAAGGGCTTCGACTGGCAGGTGCGCTGGGCGGATGCCACAGACCCGGCGAGTTTCGAGGCGCAGATCGACGACCGCACCCGTGCCGTCTTCATTGAAAGCCTCGCCAATCCGGGCGGCACCTTCGTGGATATCGCCGCGATTGCCGATGTCGCCCATCGCCACGGCCTGCCGCTCATCGTCGACAATACCATGGCGAGCCCCTATCTCCTGCGGCCGCTGGAGCACGGCGCGGATATCGTGCTGCATTCGCTGACGAAATTCCTCGGCGGCCATGGCAATTCCATGGGCGGCATCATCGTCGATGGCGGCACCTTCGACTGGTCGGCGACGGATAGATATCCGGCGCTGTCGCAGCCCCGGCCGGAATATTCCGGCGTCGTGCTGCACCAGACCTTCGGCAATTTCGCCTTCGCCATCGCCTGCCGCGTGCTTGGCCTGCGCGATCTCGGCCCGGCGATCTCGCCCTTCAACGCCTTCCTGATCCTGACCGGCATAGAAACCCTCCCGCTGCGCGTTCAGCGCCATTCCGACAATGCGCTGGCCGTCGCGAAATGGCTGAAGGCGCATCCGAAGGTCGGCTGGGTGCATTATGCCGGGCTGGAGGACAGCGACAACCACGCCATCCAGCAGCATTATTCGCCAAAGGGGGCGGGTTCGGTCTTCACCTTCGGCATCAAGGGCGGTTATGCCGCCGGCAAGGCGCTGGTGGAGGGGTTGCAGCTTTTTTCGCACCTCGCCAATATCGGGGATACGCGCTCGCTGGTCATCCATCCGGCCTCCACCACCCATGCCCAGCTGACACCGGAACAGCAGACGGCGGCCGGCGCCGGGCCGGATGTGGTGCGCCTGTCGATCGGCATCGAAGATGTGAAGGACATCATCGCCGATCTTGAGCAATCGCTTGCCAAGGTCTAAGACGTTTCGTCGCGCCAGTCTGATACCGGCCTGACGGCGGACCTGTGATCACTCAACCGCCGAAAGACCTTGGAAACAAGGTGTTTTTGGCGGTTGCGTATTTTGTTGTTACGGCGTGGCTGGGCTTCACGTCGCGCTGCAACCGCCTGTTTGCATGTCGCTTATGTCTTCTGCAGCGTGCCGATGAAGTCCTTTGAGATGGCGCAGGATTTATCCATGAAGCCGATGATGATCTCCAGTTGCGCCTCATCGTAGTCTCCATAGAGCGCCTCCATCTTCTCCTGAAACGGCGCGTACATTTGAAAGAGCTCACGCATTTTCTCAGGATCTGGCGCTGCCAGCACGCGCCGGCGATCAGCAGGGTCGGGCAGACGTTTTATGAAGCCGGCCTTTTCCAGTCGATCCAGTAGCGCCGTCACCGCCCCGGTCGTGAGGCCGGTCGCTTTCGCAAGTTCGCCCGCACTGGCCTGGCCCTGCATTTGAAGAATGTCCAGGCACTCCAGATCGGTGGTGTTCAACCGAGCCTTTGCCGCGATGGCCTGACTTATAAGAAGGGACTGCGCACTGGCCCGGCGAAGCAGGTCGGTCAATTGCCGGTTTAAGATGTCTCTTGACATTAAAGTATCTCGATAATTAAGAAATCATAGTCATCAAGGTAATGAACCGGGCGTGATTGCGCCAGCGGTAAGTTCATCACCGAACTTGCTCTTGTAAGCATCACAGCGATGGTTTCTGGAAAAGGTGAGTGACGACAATGTTCGAACCCTCGGTTTTTTACGCGGTCATGATCGCCGGTATTCTTGGCACCATCGGGCTGGGTGGCGGCATTTACGAGACTTTCCTCGTCGATCGGGTATGGCCTTCGCAGCCGATGTTGATCCAGCCTGCAAGGGGCGGGATCAATCGAAAGCTTTTCTGGGGTCCTGCTCACGGGCTGTTCGAGGTGGTGTTGCTTCTGGCTGTCTGGCTGACATGGGCTCAGCCCGGCATTCGCATCTGGATATGGCTGGCGCTTGCGGCGCATCTTGCCACGCGGATCTGGTCCTTTGCCTATTTCATCCCCATGGCGCTCCGGTTTGAGACTGAACCGGCCGGTGACATTGCGACGGCCCATAAGGCTGCAACGAAATGGGTCCGATTGAGCCGCTGGCGGCTTCCCATCGAATTCCTGGCGGTGCTCTTCCTGTTCATTGCGCTTGCGAAATTGGCGGGAAATTGAGGTTGTGCACCGTCGCTTCCGGCGCCGAATCCGCCTAAGACAGACACTCCAGCGCTCCCACCACGAAAGACGTGTCAGATGGAAAACCGAACCGGACTGCTTCGAATCGTCAGCTTTTTCCTTGCGTTCGTAATTGCAGTCATGGCCGATGTACCGGGCGTTGCTCCGGTCCAGAAGGCACAGGCCGAGGCGGAATATTTCCCGACGCAGCAGGATTTTGTCGGAAAATGGAAGCTCACCGGTGCGACCAGCCGCTCGCCGCGGGATATGAAGACCGAGCCGACCGCCCAGCAGGAAACGGATGCGACACTGTTCCAGGAAACGGTGACGACTTTTTATTCCGCCTTCGATTATCTGGAGATCACGGCTGACGGACGCTACAATTTCCATCAAGCCGGTGATCCGCCGTCCGCTTGCGTCTGGTGCGGAACATGGTCGTTCAACAAGAGCTCGTTATGGCTCAAGCTGGATACGGCGCCGAGGCTCGATATCTATGCGAAGGACGGCGATATGCAGATGACCTACACCGCCGAACCCGACAAGAAGTCGAGATACAAGTGGCTGGTTTTTGGCTGGACCAAGATCGAGTAAGTCGCGCCTTTCCGAAAGAAACGAGCAAGTATTCATCGTGGCTGGATCAGCAATCAATTTTAAGTTGTTGTTGTGGTTGAAGATGTTTGACGGCGCACTCACAATCGCGCAAAGCTATGGTACCAACCACATTTGACGGACCGGGATGCCATGACGAATTTTCTGTCTTTTGATGATGTCACCGAAGTGGAGCATGGCGCGCCCGCGCCGGAAAGGCTGATATCCGGTGATCCCAGATTCACGACATGGAATCTCGAAGAGGCTCCCGGCGGCATCTATGCCGGCATCTGGCAGTCCACGCCCGGCAAATGGCGGGTGGTCTATGATGAGTGGGAGTATTTCAGCATTCTCGAAGGCCATTCCATCCTGACCGAAGACGGCGGCACACCGCGTGATCTGAGGCCGGGTGATCGCGTGGTCCTGCGCCCGGGCTTTACCGGTACCTGGGAAGTCGTGGAAACCACGCGCAAGGACTACGTCATCCGGCTTTGAGGCCGGAGGACGGCTTAAAGCTGCTGTTGCCCATCGAATTCAAGAATCGATGGCAGGAGCCCGGGAAAGCGGGCTTCCATATCCTCGAGACGGACGACGCTGATATTTTCGACGCCCTGTTTATGGGTGCGGATCAATCCGGCCTCGCGCAGGATTCGCATATGGCTGGAAAGGGTTGAGCGCGGCATATCCTGACAGGGCGCTGCCGCGCCGCAATTTTGCCCGGACTCGGACCCCCATAATTTGCGGATGATGCCCATTCGTGCGGGTTCGCCGAGGGCAGCCAGCACGGCCGTGAGCGATATGTCCTCGCGAGCGGGATGAAAAAACTGAACCATGGATCGGCTCTAGCATATGGATTGACAGGCTTCAATATTTCAATAAAACCGAAATACAGAATTACGGTTATTCGGAAATTTAGATATGGAGTTTGCAATGTCTGGAATATTCAGCGGGCAAGTGGTCGTCGTCACGGGCGGATCGACCGGCATCGGCTTTTCAGTCGCCAAATTGTTTCTGGAAGGTGGGGCGTCTGCGGTCTATGTGACGGGCCGCAATTCGGCCAATCTCGATGCCGCCATCGCCAAACTCGGGAAGGGGGCAATCGGCTTCGTTTCTGACGTTGCGAAGCTCTCGGACCTCGAGCAGCTCAAGAGCCGCATAGAGGCAGACGGGCGGAAAGTGGATGTGCTGGTCGCCAATGCCGGCATCGCGGAGAATAACGATCTTGGCGAGACCCACGAGGCACTTTACGACCGGATTTTCGATATCAACGTGAAGGGCGTATTCTACACGGTGCAGACGCTGTTGCCCGTGCTGCGCGACGGCGGTTCGATCGTATTGACGGGTTCGATCGTCGGCAACAAGGGCATGGAAAGACTGAGCGCTTACAATGCCTCGAAAGCGGCGGTCCGATCATTCGCTCGCAGCTTTGCCAATGACCTGAAGGGGCGCGGAATCCGCGTCAATACGGTCAGCCCGGGTGTCACCCGCACGCCGATCATGGAAAATGGCCTGAAGATGGACGATGAAAAGATCGCCGGTTTCAAGGCCTATCTGAAGGATGCCGCGCCGATCGGCCGTATGGCCGACCCCGACGAAATTGCCGAGGCAGTGCTGTTTCTGGCCTCTTCCAAGGCCAGCTACATAACGGGTGTGGAACTCTCCGTGGACGGCGGATTGGCGCAGATCTAAGGGCGCTTCGCCCCTTGATTACCAACTGAGATCGAGCCGCTCCAGACCATGGAAGTGATAGACGTCCTTCACCTTGGGCGGCTCGGCAATCTTCAAGCCCGGCAGGCGCTTGAAAAGCAGGGGCAGGGCGAGATTGAGCTCCAGCCTTGCAAGCGGCGCGCCGATGCAGAAATGGATGCCGGCGCCGAAAGAGACATTGGCACCTTCATTGCGGTCCGGCTGGAAGGCCAGCGGATCGGTAAACTTCGCCGGATCGAGGTTGGCGGCGGCCAGAATGAGGCTGACCTTGTCGCCACGCTTGAATTGCACGCCGTCGATTTCGACCGGTTCCAGAACCCAGCGCTGGAAGATGTGGACGGGTGCGCAAATGCGCAGCGTTTCCTCCACCGTGCGTTCCGTGGCCATCTCGTCGTTGAACAGGGTTTCGGGGGCGATGCCGCTTTCGAGAATGATGCGCACGGAATTGCCGATCTGGTGCACGGTCGCCTCGTGCCCGGCATTCAGGAGCACGATGGTGGTGGAGACCAGCTCGTCATCGGTCAGATATTGCCCCTTGTGCTCGGTGTGGATCATGTGGCTCAGCAGGTCGTCCTTCGGCTCGGCCCGCCGCTCGGCGATCACGCTGCGCACATAGTCTGAAAATTCCCGTGCGGCCCTGTCGGCCAGAAGCTCGTCCTCGGCGGTGCGCTTGAACATGTACATGCCGACATAGGCATGTGACCATTTCAGAAGCTGCGGCCCCATCTCCTCGGGAATGCCAATCATGCGGGCAATCATCGTCACCGGAATGATGTCGGCATAGGAGGAGAGCAGTTCCGTCTCGCCGTTCCGTTCGAAGGCGTCGATCAGGCGGTTGGCGAGATCCTCGATTTCCGGCTTCATCTTGTCGACATGCCGCGAAACGAAGGCGCGGTTGATGAGGGTGCGCAGCCGCGTGTGTTCCGGCGGCTCCAGCTCCAGAAGCGAATGCTGCTCTGCCAGGTCGAAATGTCTTACATGCTCGAGCGGCTGGGGCAGGCCGATCTCTTCGCGGCTCGCCACATGCAGGATCTGCCGGCCGAAGCGGCGGTCGCGCAGAAGCGCGCTGACATGGTCATAGCCGGTGAAGAACCATTGCCGCTGCTCTTCCCAATAAAAGGTCGGACATTGCGCATGCAGGGCGGCATAGACCGGATTCGGATCGTTATAGAAGGCCGGATCGCGGGCATCGAGCGAAACGCGGCGGGTCGTGGGGTCGATTTTGAGAAAGGGAAATGTCGTTGTCATGCCCAAGGTCTATTCTGCGCGCGGCGCTTTGGAAAGGGCGGGAATGCCTCTTGGGTGCCTCCCGACTGTCACCGTATGGTTACATCGTCACCGGCCGGCGATGGCCGAAATCCGGTTCAGCGCCGCGACCTGCCGGTCGGCATTGTTGTCCATCGGGCTTTCGTCCCGGTCCGGGGCGGGCACGACGACATTGGCGGAGTTCACGTGGATGACAGTCCGGTTGCGCCCGGCCTTCTTGGCGGCATAAAGCGCACGGTCGGCCTCGGTCATCATCACGCTCAGCTCGGCATCCTTGATCAGGGCTTCGGATATGCCGACGCTGGTTGTCACCTTGATGGCTTCGTTGCGGGCGGTGATCTTCGAAAGGCGCAGATTGCTACGGATGGACTCCGCAAGTGTCACGGTGCTGGAAGGGCTCTCGACTTCAGCCACCAGCGCGAATTCCTCGCCGCCCATCCGGACGAAAAGGCCGCGATCGCCGATCATGCGTTGTGCGATATTGCAGAAATGCACGAGTACGGCATCGCCGGACTGATGCCCGTATCTGTCATTGATCTTCTTGAAATGGTCGATATCGAAGAGAACCAGCGCCACGTAGCGGTCGGAGCCGTGTGAGCGCTTCTTGATGCGTTCGAACTCCTCCAGCAGGCCACGCCGGTTGAGGACGCCGGTCAGATGATCGGTCATGGCGAGCCGGTGGAGACGAATCTCCGTATCCTCCATGATGATCTTCGCGCTGATCATGATGATGGCCGTAAAGCCGAGCATGCCGGAAATGGAGAGCGCCGATGTCATGGGAATGGCATTGGGAACCGCGGCATTGGCCGGGATGACGATGGAGGCGACGATCGCTCCGGCAAAAGCCTGCAGGATTAGGATCGTGGCCAGTACCTTTCGGCTGCGTGATGCGCGCGCCCTGCTGGCGAAAAGCACGCCGGCGAGCATGAAATAACCCGTGGCCGCGCTGGCATGATAAAGCAGGATGCGAGCAACCATGTCTTCACGCACTGAAGGCACGAACATTCCGGCGATCCACAACAGGGCCGGAATGGCGATCCAGCCGCCGAGCTTACGCTGCTCGAAGCACAAGAGGCCCGCGAGCCAGAAGCCGAAGGCGGAAAGTGCCAGCGTATTGCCGACCTGAATGGACAGAAAGCTGGGAATATCCCCGCGAAGCGCCACCATGACGGTGCCGAAGCCTGTGGCGAGGAAACCGGTGGCGAAATAGAGATTATGCCAGCGGGAAGGGCGGTGCAGCCACAGCATTCCCAAAAGCACGGCCAGGGTGAACGTCTCCGCCGCCCATAGTAGCGTGCTCGTCTTTGCATCCAGCATTGCAAAATCCTATCTGCGCCATAATGCGGTAAAAAGCGGGCCCTTTCGCACGAGGTGCGTTATGCCCGCTGGAATTGTTGAGCTGCCATTTTGCCCGGAAGGGCCCATTCCCTGATGGGAACCGGAAATTCGCTGGGCAGTATCAGCAGCAAATACCTAACGAGTTCTTGCCGGTGAGAAGTTATATCTGTGCATGGCAAGCAATTTTTACCTCCGTCGCCAGCCATAGTAAAAAATTGGTGGCGGCGGGTGAAAGGGGGGCGGCCGGCCCCGTCCGGTTCGAAACCCCTGCCAGGCCGGGCCCCAACGGCCTGCAAACGCTGTTGAGCCGTTAAGGATATGCGGCTTCGTGTCTTGAAGTGCGGGGCAGGGACACTCTATGTAGGGAGTATGAAGGTTAGAAGTGATTCCGGAGCGGTTTTCCGCGAAGGGCAGAGTTTGACAAAGGACGGACATGAAAAATCCAGTTGATACCGCCATGGCTCTGGTGCCGATGGTCGTTGAGCAGACCAATCGCGGCGAACGCTCCTACGACATATTTTCCCGTCTTCTCAAGGAACGCATCATTTTCCTCACCGGCCCGGTGGAAGACCAGATGGCGTCGCTCGTCTGCGCGCAGCTCCTTTTCCTCGAGGCTGAAAACCCGAAGAAGGAAATCGCGCTCTACATCAATTCGCCGGGTGGCGTCGTGACCGCCGGTATGGCGATCTACGATACGATGCAGTTCATTCGCCCTGCCGTTTCGACGCTCTGCGTCGGCCAGGCCGCATCCATGGGCTCGCTGCTTCTGGCTGCCGGTGAGAAAGGAATGCGTTTCGCAACCCCGAACGCCCGCATCATGGTGCACCAGCCTTCCGGCGGTTTCCAGGGCCAGGCATCGGATATCGAGCGTCACGCCCGCGACATCATCAAGATGAAGCGCCGCCTCAATGAAGTCTACGTGAAGCACACCGGCCGCACGCTCGAAGAGGTTGAAAAAACCCTTGATCGCGACCACTTCATGGATGCAGACGAGGCGAAGGACTGGGGCGTGATCGACAAGATCCTGACCTCGCGCCAGGAAATCGAGGGCGCCGCCGCGAATTGAGGCGCGCCGCTTTCTGACGTTTGTTTGACCCCGCAAAAGTAATTTCGGGGCTTTCAACCGCAACAGAAAGCGATATTAGTATATATAAAGGCTATGTTGAGTTTTTATGACGTGGCCTTTGGTTTGTGGGGAATTCGTTGCAGCCGGTTGTCAGCTCCTGTATCTGATACGGCTAGTACCCCGGGAAACGAGGCGGATACGGCAATGCACCCCAAGGCGGGCCGTATCTGCGGGCGGTAAGTTGACCGCGATCCGTTTGGCGGACCTGCGGCGTGCTGGAAGGAAAGAGATATGAGCAAAGTCAGCGGCAGCAACGGCGGCGACTCTAAGAATACACTCTATTGTTCATTCTGCGGCAAGAGCCAGCACGAAGTCCGGAAACTCATTGCCGGACCGACGGTATTCATCTGCGATGAATGCGTCGAATTGTGCATGGACATCATCCGCGAGGAGAACAAGACGTCGATGGTGAAGTCGCGTGAGGGTGTTCCCACCCCGCAGGACATCATCAAGATCCTCGACGAATATGTCATCGGTCAGAAGCAGGCGAAGAAGATCCTGTCGGTGGCCGTTCACAACCTCTACAAGCGCCTCGCGCACGCCTCCAAGAACGGCGATGTCGAGCTGGCGAAGTCGAACATCATGCTCGTCGGTCCGACGGGTTGCGGCAAGACCTATCTTGCCCAGACGCTCGCCCGTATCATCGACGTTCCCTTCACCATGGCGGATGCAACGACGCTGACCGAAGCCGGCTATGTCGGTGAGGACGTGGAAAACATCATCCTGAAGCTGCTTCAGGCTGCGGATTACAATGTCGAGCGCGCCCAGCGCGGTATCGTCTATATCGATGAAGTCGACAAGATTTCCCGCAAGTCGGATAACCCGTCCATCACGCGTGACGTGTCGGGCGAGGGCGTTCAGCAGGCGCTTCTGAAGATCATGGAAGGCACGGTCGCTTCCGTTCCGCCGCAGGGCGGCCGCAAGCATCCGCAGCAGGAATTCCTGCAGGTGGATACGACCAACATCCTGTTCATCTGCGGTGGCGCCTTTGCCGGCCTCGACAAGATCATCTCGGCCCGTGGTGAAAAAACCTCGATCGGCTTCGGTGCGACCGTCAAGGCGGAAGACGATCGCCGTGTGGGCGAAGTGCTGCGCGAGCTGGAGCCGGAAGACCTGGTGAAGTTCGGCCTCATCCCGGAATTCATCGGCCGTCTGCCCGTTCTGGCGACGCTGGAAGACCTCGACGAGGATGCGCTGATCCAGATCCTGTCCGAGCCGAAGAACGCGCTGGTCAAGCAGTATCAGCGCCTGTTCGAGATGGAAGACGTGGAGCTGACCTTCCACGAGGACGCGCTGCGCGAGATTGCCCGCAAGGCGATCACCCGCAAGACCGGCGCCCGCGGCCTGCGCTCGATCATGGAAAAGATCCTGCTGGATACCATGTTCGAACTGCCGACCCTGGAAGGTGTACGTGAAGTTGTTATCTCCAACGATGTCGTCAGTGGCGTCGCGCGTCCGCTCTACATCTATGCGGATCGTCAGGAAGAAAAGACCAACGTTTCGGCCTGATCGGCTGGTCCGGTACTGTAATGAAATCAGAAGGCCCGCATTCATGCGGGCCTTTTCCGTTGTCTGCGGCGCATGAAACTTGCGCCTAACTTGGCGAAGCCCGATTTTGCGTTTGGAGCGGATTGCGCTTTGCTGATAAAGTCTTACAACTGATTTGCAGCGCGATATGACGGAAATGTGAATTCCCGTCGGCGACCCGGTTCCCATGTCCTCAGGGATAACCGGAAATGTCGGGAGTATGAGCCGGCGCTGGGTTTTGTTGAATTTCACGGTCTTGCCGCTGCGCGAGACTGTCTGTTCCGGCGACTTGAAATCGGCGTTTCGAAACTCCACTTTCAGTCTCGAGAAATGAATGTGCCGGATGCCCCAAGCTGTCCGGCAAAGTGTCCCGAAAGGGACCAGGAAAGGAAATGATATGACGAACATCACGTCTGCGGCATCTGGCGGTACCTACCCGGTACTTCCCCTGCGCGACATTGTCGTTTTCCCGCATATGATCGTTCCCCTGTTCGTCGGGCGGGAAAAATCCATTCGTGCGCTCGAGGAAGTCATGGGCTCGGACAAGCAGATCATGCTTGTCACCCAGATCAACGCCAGCGATGACGACCCGACCCCGGAGGCCATCCACAAGGTCGGCACGGTCGCCAACGTCCTGCAGCTTCTGAAGCTTCCCGACGGCACCGTGAAGGTGCTGGTGGAAGGCAAGGGTCGCGCCCAGATCGACAGCTATACCGGCCGCGAGGATTTCTACGAAGCCTCCGCGACGCCGTTGCAGGAACCCGCCGAAGATCCGGTCGAGATCGAGGCGCTGTCGCGTTCGGTCGTGTCCGAATTCGAGAGCTATGTGAAGCTCAACAAGAAGATTTCGCCCGAGGTTGTCGGCGCTGCCGGTCAGATCGACGATTATTCGAAGCTGGCCGATACGGTTGCTTCGCACCTGTCGATCAAGATCACTGAAAAGCAGGAAATGCTGGAAACCGTCAGCGTGAAGCAGCGGCTTGAAAAGGCCCTCGGCTTCATGGAAGGCGAAATTTCCGTGCTGCAGGTCGAAAAGCGCATCCGCTCGCGCGTCAAGCGCCAGATGGAGAAGACCCAGCGCGAATATTACCTGAACGAGCAGATGAAGGCGATCCAGAAGGAGCTCGGCGACGGCGAGGACGGCCGTGACGAGATGGCCGAGCTGGAAGAGCGCATCGCCAAGACCAAGCTTTCCAAGGAGGCCAAGGAAAAGGCCGAGGCGGAAATGAAAAAGCTTCGCCAGATGAGCCCGATGTCCGCGGAAGCGACCGTCGTGCGCAACTATCTGGACTGGCTGCTGGGCCTGCCCTGGGGCAAGAAGTCGAAGATCAAGACCGATCTCAATGCTGCCGAGACAATCCTCGACCAGGATCATTTCGGTCTCGACAAGGTCAAGGAACGCATCGTCGAATATCTCGCCGTACAGGCGCGCGCTTCGAAGATCCGCGGACCCATCCTGTGCCTCGTCGGTCCTCCCGGCGTCGGCAAGACCTCGCTCGCCAAGTCGATCGCCAAGGCGACCGGCCGCGAATATGTGCGCATGGCGCTTGGTGGCGTTCGTGACGAGGCGGAAATCCGCGGTCACCGCCGCACCTATATCGGCTCCATGCCGGGCAAGATCGTCCAGTCGATGAAGAAGGCCAAGAAGGCGAACCCGCTCTTCCTGCTCGACGAAATCGACAAAATGGGCATGGATTTCCGTGGCGATCCGTCGTCTGCTCTGCTTGAGGTGCTCGATCCGGAACAGAACTCCACCTTCATGGATCACTACCTTGAAGTGGAATACGATCTGTCGGACGTGATGTTCGTGACCACGGCCAACACGCTGAACATTCCGGGTCCTCTGATGGACCGTATGGAAGTGATCCGCATCGCCGGTTACACGGAAGACGAAAAGCGCGAAATCGCCAAGCGTCACCTGTTGCCGAAGGCGATCAAGGAACATGCCCTGCGTCCGGAAGAGTTCTCGGTTACGGATGAAGCTTTGATGGTCGTGATCCAGCAGTACACCCGCGAGGCGGGCGTGCGCAGCTTCGAGCGCGAGCTGATGAAGCTGGCGCGCAAGGCTGTCACCGAGATCATCAAGGGCAAGGTCAAGTCCGTGGAAGTCACCGCTGCCAACGTTCCGGATTATCTGGGCGTTCCGCGGTTCCGCCACGGCGAGGCCGAGCGCGAGGATCAGGTCGGTGTCGTCACGGGTCTGGCCTGGACGGAAGTCGGCGGTGAGCTGCTCACCATCGAAGGCGTGATGATGCCGGGCAAGGGCCGCATGACGGTCACCGGCAACCTCAAGGAAGTGATGAAGGAATCCATTTCGGCGGCGGCATCCTATGTCCGTTCGCGCGCCGTGGACTTCGGCATCGAACCGCCGCGCTTCGACAAGAGCGACATCCACGTCCACGTTCCGGAAGGGGCAACCCCGAAGGACGGTCCGTCTGCCGGTGTTGCCATGGCCACCGCCATCGTCTCCATCATGACCGGTATTCCGGTCTCGAAGGACGTGGCGATGACGGGCGAGATCACGCTGCGCGGTCGCGTGCTGCCGATCGGCGGCCTGAAGGAAAAGCTGCTTGCGGCTCTGCGCGGCGGCATCAAGAAGGTGCTGATTCCGGAAGAAAACGCCAAGGATCTGGCGGAGATTCCGGACAATGTGAAGAACGAGATGGAGATCATCCCGGTTTCGCGCATGGGCGAGGTCATCAGGCACGCCCTCATCCGCACGCCGGAGCCCATCGAGTGGGACGGCAGCATCGAGACGCCGGTGATCGCAACGGTCGAAGGCGTCGACGACGGCAGCCAGACGATCGCGCATTGATGGATGGCATCGTCGCGAGGGCGGGAATCGCCTTTCGCGACGGGCAATGCATAGAATCAATGCGTTAGGTGTCAGAGGGCGCGCGCGGTGCTCCGCTCCGCGCAACTGATGCCAAATTGGCACGAATATGTGGAAGGCCGGCAGAAATGTCGGCCTTTTTTGTGAAAAAAATCGCAGACCCCTTGTTTTTCAGGCGATTCCAGCGCTTTTGAGTTGCTGTGCGCGGATGCAAACGTATTCTGCGCCGGCTTAATTCCTAGTCGTTTCAAACCATTGAAAGGGGTGGAAACATGAACAAGAACGAGCTCGTCTCTGCTGTTGCCGAAAAGGCTGGTCTCACGAAGGCAGATGCTGCTTCCGCTGTTGATGCCGTATTCGAAACCGTACAGAACGAACTGAAGAGCGGTGGCGACATCCGTCTCGCTGGCTTCGGCAGCTTCTCCGTCAGCCGTCGTGAAGCCTCCAAGGGTCGTAACCCTTCCACGGGTGCTGAAGTCGATATTCCGGCTCGCAACGTACCGAAGTTTTCCGCAGGCAAGGGCCTGAAGGACGCCGTTAACTCGTAAGTTTTCCGGAAAGCCGCAACGCCCGGCGGCGGGCGGGCGGCTTTTCAGGTTCACGAGGAAGCATGTTGTGACGCGCTCATGCCATCAACCGGCATAAAGGGGCGGCCTTCGAAAGCTCTTTCGGGCGGCCCGGTTTCATCCGGTATGGTATGGATTGAAGGTCTCGGCGCCTGCGCCTGTGTAGCTTTCCATCCGGACACACGGCGTTTCGAAACGCGGAATGTGCGCAGAAACACGAAAGCCCGGCCTTTACGGCCGGGCTTTTTGATTCCTGCAATGAAATGTCATGCCACTGTCATGTCTTTGACGCAGAAGCCTTGGGGTATTTCTGGACCCAAGGGGGATTAAAATGGCGTTCCGATTTTCTCAAATGGCTTTGACCGCGGCACTGCTCGCATCCGCTGCCTTCCCGGCCGCTGCCGAGCCGGTTTTCAACCGCATCGCGTCTTTCCCGGTGGCGAAGAACCTTCCCGCCGACAAGGACGCCAAATCCGTCACCTCGGCTGAAATCATCACCGCCAGCGAAGACGGCAAGACGCTGATCTATTCGGACAGCCCCCTCGGCGGCATCGGCTTCATCGACATTACGGACGCAAAGGCTCCCAAGGCCGGCGGCGCATTGCTGCTGCAGGGCGAGCCTACCTCCGTTGCCGCCATCGGCGCAAAGGTTCTGGCCGGTGTCAACACGTCCGAAAACCGCGCCAAGCCCTCCGGCAAGCTGGTGACGGTCGATATCGCCACCAAGAAGATCGACACGAGCTGCGATCTCGGCGGTCAGCCCGATTCCGTCGCCATTTCCCCGGACAAGACCTTTGCCGCCATCGCCATCGAAAATGAGCGCGATGAAGAAGTGAACGAAGGCGCATTGCCGCAGATGCCTGCCGGTTACCTGGTCACTGTCGGCCTGAAGGACGGTGTTGCCGATTGCGCAACGCTGAAGAAGATCGAGCTGACCGGCCTTGCCGAAATCTCCCCGGAAGATCCGGAGCCGGAATTCGTCTCGATCAACGCCAATGGCGAGATCGCGCTGACGCTGCAGGAAAACAACCACATCGTCATTCTCGACGGAAAAACCGGCACGGTGAAGACGCATTTCTCCGCCGGCACCGTCAATCTGGAAGGCATCGACACCAAGACCGACGGCCAGCTGAAGTTCACCGACAAGCAGGAAGGCCGCAAGCGCGAGCCGGATGCGGTGAAGTGGCTGGATAATGACCGCATCGTCGTCGCCAATGAGGGCGACTGGCAGGGCGGTTCGCGCGGCTTCACCATCTTCGACAAGACGGGCAAGCTCGTCTACGAATCGGGTGCTTCGCTCGAGCACGCCGTTGCCGCCATCGGCCACTATCCGGAAAAGCGTTCCAAGGCCAAGGGTATCGAGCCGGAAGGTCTTGAGGCCGCGACCTTCGATGGCCAGAAGTATTTCTTCGTCCTTGCCGAGCGCGCCTCCGTCGTTGCCGTCTACAAGGATACCGGCGCAGAGCCGCAGCTGACGCAGCTCCTGCCTTCGGGCGTTTCCCCGGAAGGTGCGGTTGCCATCCCGTCGCGCAACCTTCTCGCCACCGCCAATGAGGTGGATCTGATCGAAGACGGCGGCGTCCGCTCGCATGTCATGCTCTATGAGCGCGCCGAAGGCCAGCCGGCCTATCCGCAGCTCGTTTCCGCCACCGTCGACGGCGCGCCGATCGGCTGGGGTGCGCTCTCCGGCCTGGTTGGTGACGCCGAAAAGCCCGGCATCCTCTATGCCGTTTCCGACTCGGTCTATGGCAACCAGCCGTCGATCTACACCATCGACGCCACGAAGAAGCCCGCCACCATCACCAGCGTATTGCGGGTGAAGCGTGACGGTATCGCTGCCCAGAAACTCGACATCGAAGGTATCACGCTCGACGGCAAGGGTGGCTTCTGGCTGGCGTCGGAAGGCGACAGTGCCAAGCTCGTTCCGCACGCGCTTTACAACGTCAATGCCAAGGGCGAGATCAAGGCTGAGATCGCACTGCCGAAGGAACTGCTTTCCGGCGACACCCGTTTCGGTTTCGAAGGCGTGACCATGATCGGTAAGGGCGATGACGCCACGCTGTGGATGGCCGTGCAGCGCGAATGGGGCACGGATGAGAAGGGCTTCGTCAAGCTCGTCTCCTACAATCCGAAGTCCAAGGAGTGGGGCGCCGTGCGTTACCCGCTCGACAAGACCGAAGCAGGCTGGGTTGGTCTGTCTGAAATCACTGCGCAGGGCGAATATGTCTATATCGTCGAACGCGACAACCAGATCGGCGACAAGGCCAAGCTCAAGAAGCTCTACCGCGTCGCTATCGCCGACCTGAAGCCGGGCAAGATCGGCGGCGAGCTGCCGCTGGTGGCCAAGCAGGAAGCGCATGATTTCCTGCCCGACCTCAAGGCCCAGACCAATGGTTATGTCGTCGACAAGCTGGAAGGCTTCACCTTCGACAAGGCAGGAACCGCCTATGCCGTGACCGACAATGACGGCGTTGACGATTCTTCCGGCGAGACGCTGTTCTTCACCGTCAATCTGAAGGCGATCAACTGATCGCTCGATTGTATCGCAAATAGAAAAGCCGGGCTGTGCCCGGCTTTTTTGTGGCGAGGAGTTTCCCGGGGGAGGGATCACCGATTTTGCGCCATCAGTGGGCCAAAGCCGCTAGAATCGGTTTTGGCGCTTCTGTGTCGGATTGTCGGGGGGATTGTTCGAGGGCTGTCCGTGCAAATGCCTGGGATCTTGTGCGGGTCAGCGCCCCATGGAATTCCTGCTTTTGGGAGTATCTGATTTTTCCGAATCCTGCTGGACCCAGCGAAAAAAAATATAAATAGGCAGCGCAATAAGCGCGAGTGTTACAAACGCGTCGATCGACATGGTTTCATCCATCAGTTCAACCGTTCATCATGAAACGGTATGGAAACAATGCCTGAAATCTCTTTAAAAAGTCTGAATTTGCTTATTTTTCGGTATGTTACGGAGTGACACAGAGATTCGACGGAACTGTTGGAATCTGGAACAGAAGTGTCAATTTGAAATAGAAACGGGCCGGAAAAAACGATTCCTCCGGTTCGGAGCGCAAATCCTGTGCTTCGAAGACGAGTGGCGGGGCAGGGATGTCTGATTGCCGATGTAAATTCCGGACAGAACACAGCATGCGGAAGAAATATCCGGCGCGATAAGATCTGATTTAAGGAATTCGGGAAAATGGTGGGCGATGAGAGACTCGAACTCCCGACATCCTCGGTGTAAACGAGGCGCTCTACCAACTGAGCTAATCGCCCTTCGCGTCCTGCGGATCATGTCCGCCGCGTCGGTGGCCGTGATGTATTCGGATCGGAAAAAAACCGCAAGGGCTTTTGTGAAGTTTTTTTGTTTTTTTTCCGGGCCGCTTTTTTCTCCGCTGGAGGTTGTCGGCAAAAAGCCGGGAACTGCGGGGTTTTTGGTCGAAACACGATACGATGGCGCCTTGACGGCCATGTGGAAATCCCGTCGCGGAAGCCGGTGGCTGTGGACAAGTTTTTTGTTTTCGTTGGGAAAAGCCCGCAAAATAGGGCGTTTGCCGCAATGGCGGTCAAAGGCCCTCCGGTTTTTCCCGATCAAAATGAAGAAGCTTATTCTTTTGTCGTGAAACCTGCTTGACACCCCCGCACGAACGCCGTAGTTAGCCGCTCATCGAACGGCCGAGGCTGGTTCGAGCGGCGGGACAAGGTCCTGTCGTCAGGAGATGCGGGTGTAGCTCAGTCGGTTAGAGTGCCGGCCTGTCACGCCGGAGGTCGCGGGTTCGAGCCCCGTCACTCGCGCCATCCTGTTCCTCGGAAAACACAGATGAATGTCTGTGGTGCGCGGGTGTAGCTCAGTCGGTTAGAGTGCCGGCCTGTCACGCCGGAGGTCGCGGGTTCGAGCCCCGTCACTCGCGCCATTTCTCTCTTCCGAAATGTCTCCTCAAAAGTGAAACAGACGTGTCCTGTACGCGCTCTGGTATTGGCATTTCCGGTGGCTGATTCCAGCGTTTTTATGCGCGATTTTTCCTGCTTTTTTTAGTCAGGTTTCGATTTCCAAAAACCGTCACTTCGCTGCCATTTCGACGTAAAATTCGTGTGACTTTTTTGCGGTTGCGTCCTTCAATCGATTATTATTGTATTTGAGGGGCTTAGGCCGGAATTGTGGCCCAAATTTGCGTCAATTCCGGCAATATTGTTGCCAATCAATGCGGCAGGTGTCTTGAAATGGAGCCTAAACTCTTGCAGAGAGGGCGCGGCTGCGCTAACCACTTTGGCGTTGCAACATATTTGTGCGCTCTTTGAGACCTTGGGTCGCAAAGGCAGGTCCGGCACCTGGCCGGGCAGGGAAGAGACCATGACTGAACTCCTCAGTTCCTATATTCCGATCGCAATCTTCATCGGTATCGCTCTTGTCATCGGCCTGGCGCTTCTCATTGCGCCTTTTGCTGTCGCCTATAAGGCGCCGGACCCGGAAAAGCTCTCCGCTTTCGAGTGCGGTTTCAACGCCTTCGACGATGCCCGCATGAAGTTCGATATCCGCTTTTATCTGGTATCGATCCTGTTCATCATCTTCGATCTGGAAGTCGCCTTCCTGTTTCCCTGGGCGGTGTCTTTCGGCGAGATGGGCTGGTTCGGTTTCTGGTCGATGATGGTGTTCCTCATCGTTCTCACCATCGGCTTTATCTATGAGTGGAAGAAGGGAGCGCTGGAATGGGCATGAGCCAGAACAACACCACGCTCGTTGCGCCGCAGCCGAAGGGCATCATCGATCCCTCGACCGGCAAGCCGGTTGGCAGCAACGACGCCTACTTCACGGAAATCAATGACGAGCTGGCCGACAAGGGCTTTCTCGTCACCTCCACCGACGAGCTGATCACCTGGGCGCGCACCGGCTCGCTGATGTGGATGCAGTTCGGTCTCGCCTGCTGCGCCGTTGAAGGCCTGATGCAGGCGTCCGGTCCCCGTTACGACATGGAGCGCTTCGGTGTCGCCCCGCGCGCCTCACCGCGACAGTCTGACGTGATGATCGTTGCCGGCACGCTGACCAACAAGATGGCGCCCGCTCTGCGCAAGGTCTATGACCAGATGCCCGAGCCGCGTTACGTCATCTCCATGGGCTCCTGCGCCAACGGTGGTGGGTATTACCATTATTCCTACGCTGTCGTGCGCGGCTGCGACCGCGTCGTGCCGGTGGATATCTACGTTCCGGGCTGTCCCCCCACGGCGGAGGCGCTGCTTTACGGCGTACTTCTGCTGCAGAAGAAGATCCGGCGTACCGGTACGATCGAGCGCTAAGGGCAAAGGACGGATTTAGGAATGAGCGAAGCTCTCAACGATCTTGCTGCTTACGTTAAGGAAGCGCGCGGTTCTCTCGTGGTGTCGGCCGATATCGCCTATGGCGAGCTGACGCTGAACACGACGCCGGAAAACGTCATCGCGCTTTTGACCTTCCTGCGGGACGACGTACAGTGCGGTTTCGTCAACATCATCGATATTTGCGGCGTCGACTGGCCGCAGCGCGAAAAGCGCTTTGACGTCGTCTACCACCTGCTGTCGCCGCGCCAGAACCTGCGCGTGCGCGTCAAGCTGCAGGTGGAAGAGGACGAGGGCGTTCCTTCGGCGACCTCCGTTTACATGGGCGCGGAATGGTTCGAGCGCGAAGCATGGGACATGTATGGCATTCCTTTCGAGGGCCACAAGGACCTGCGCCGCATCCTCACGGACTATGGTTTCGAAGGCCATCCGCTGCGCAAGGATTTTCCGGTTACCGGCTTTGTGGAAGTGCGTTACGATGACGTTCTGAAACGGGTTCTTTATGAACCGGTCGAACTGAAGCAGGAATTCCGCAACTTCGATTTCCTTTCCCCCTGGGAAGGGACTGAATATGTTCTCCCGGGCGATGAAAAGGCCAAGCAATGAGCGAAGCCCCCGCGACAGAGCATGCACAATGTCTTTGCGGCGCCGTTGGCTTCACGGCCACGATCGGCGCCCGCGAATTCGGCGTTTGCCATTGCTCCATGTGCCGCCGCTGGTCCGGCGGTGCTTTCATGGCTGTTGAATGCACTGGTATCACCTTCGAGAACGAGGAAAGCCTTGGCGTTTATTCCTCGTCGGAATGGGGTGAGCGTTGCTTCTGCAAGAACTGCGGCAGCACGCTGGTCTGGCGTTCCAAGGATGGCAAGCATTTTGCCGTTTCGCTGCAGGCTTTCGACAACCCTTCCAGCTTCAAGTTCGCGTCGCAGATTTTCACGGATGAAAAGCCTTCGAGCTATTCCTTCGCAGAAACCACGCAGAACATGACCGGCCCCGAATTCATCGCCATGATCACCTCGGCGGAGCACTAGAATGACTGAGCATAACGTCCGCAATTTCACGATCAACTTCGGTCCGGAACATCCGTCCGCGCACGGCGTGCTGCGTCTGGTTCTGGAACTGGACGGCGAAATCGTCGAGCGCGTCGACCCGCATATCGGTCTCCTGCATCGCGGTACCGAAAAGCTGATCGAGACCAAGACCTATCTGCAGGCCGTTCCTTACTTCGACCGTCTCGACTATGTCGCGCCGATGAACCAGGAACATGCTTTCGCGCTCGCCGTCGAAAAGCTGCTGGGCCTTGAAATCCCGATGCGTGGCCAGCTGATCCGCGTTCTTTATTCGGAAATCGGCCGTATCCTGTCGCACATCATGAACGTCACGACGCAGGCCATGGACGTTGGCGCCATGACGCCACCGGTCTGGGGTTTCGAAGAGCGCGAAAAGCTGATGGTGTTTTATGAGCGCGCCTGTGGCGCCCGCATGCACTCGGCTTATGTTCGTCCGGGCGGCGTGCATCAGGATCTGCCGCCGGAACTGGTGGACGATATCGGCAAGTGGTGCGATCCGTTCCTCACCGTTCTCGACAATATC
Organism: Rhizobium sp. BR 250; assembly: GCF_047445855.1. Lineage (NCBI taxonomy): Bacteria > Pseudomonadati > Pseudomonadota > Alphaproteobacteria > Hyphomicrobiales > Rhizobiaceae > Rhizobium > Rhizobium sp. BR 250. The sequence goes on along the minus strand of NZ_JARWKW010000001.1, from coordinate 553,305 downwards.
GAAGGTCTTCTGACCGACAACCGCATCTACAAGCAGCGTAACGTCGATATCGGCGTCGTGTCGCTGGAAGATGCGTTTGCCTGGGGTTTCACGGGCGTGATGGTGCGCGGTTCCGGCGCTGCCTGGGATCTGCGTCGTTCGCAGCCCTATGAATGCTATTCCGATCTGGAATTCGACATTCCCGTCGGCAAGAACGGCGATTGCTACGACCGTTACCTGATCCGTATGCAGGAAATGCGCGAATCCGTAAAGATCATGAAGCAGTGCGTCGATCTTCTGTCCGGCAAGCATCGCATCGGCCCGGTCTCCTCGCTGGATGGCAAGGTAGTTCCGCCCAAGCGTGGCGAGATGAAGCGTTCGATGGAAGCGCTGATCCACCACTTCAAGCTTTATACCGAAGGTTACCACGTTCCGGCCGGCGAAGTTTACGCCGCCGTCGAAGCGCCGAAGGGCGAATTCGGCGTCTACGTGGTCGCGGACGGTTCCAACAAGCCCTACCGCTGCAAGATCCGCGCGCCGGGTTATGCGCATCTGCAGGCCATGGATTTCCTGTGCAAGGGCCATCAGCTTGCCGACGTTACAGCCGTGCTCGGCTCTCTCGACATCGTGTTCGGGGAGGTCGACCGCTGATGCGTCTGCCGCTGGCCATTCCGGCTTTTCTTGCTGCGATGTCTGCCCCCGTTTTCGCCCAGACGGCGACGGATGAGGGCGGCGTATCGCTGTCGAGCGGCGGCTCTTCGACCATCAAGCAGCTTCTGTCCCTGGGATACGAGATCAAGGCCTCGGTTCCCAATGGCAGCAAGTTCATCGTGTTCATGCAGAAAGACAAGGCGGCTTACGCCTGCGAATTCGTCACGGTGGCGAGATCGCGTTGTGAGACGTTAAACTGAAAAGGCGTGAGGAAGTATGTCCGTTCGTCGACTAGCCGAAGATCAGTTCCAGCCCGTGGCATTTGCCTTCAATGCGGAAAACACCGCATGGGCGGAAAAGACGATCAAGAAATATCCCGAGGGACGCCAGCAATCGGCTGTCATCCCGCTGCTCATGCGTGCGCAGGAGCAGGACGGCTGGGTTACCCGCGCCGCCATTGAAAAAGTCGCGGACATGCTGGATATGGCCTATATCCGCGTGATGGAAGTGGCGACCTTCTATACCCAGTTCCAGCTGAAGCCGGTCGGCACACGCGCCCACGTCCAGGTCTGTGGCACCACGCCGTGCATGCTGCGCGGCTCGGAAGCGCTGATGGATGTCTGCCGCAAGAAGATCCACCATGATCCACTGCACACCAATGAGAGCGGCACGCTCTCCTGGGAAGAAGTGGAATGTCAGGGCGCCTGCGTCAACGCGCCGATGGTCATCATCTTCAAGGATGCCTATGAGGATCTGACGCCCGAGCGTCTGGAAGAGATCATCGACACGTTCGAGGCAGGCAAGGGCGACACCGTCAAGACCGGTCCGCAGATCGACCGTCACGAGTCGGTCCCGGTCGGTGGCCTGACGACGCTGACGGAAGAGATCAAGCCGGATCGCTCCAATCTCGACAAGCCGGCCGAAGTGGCTGCGGATGCCGCTCCGGTTCCGCCGTCCAATGCGGCAAAGCCGAAGACGGACGCTCCGGAAACCGATCCGAAGCTGAAGACGCCGGCCAATGAGCCGAAGGCTGCGGAAGCCAATGTGAAGGCCGCCGAAAAGGAAGCTTCGAGTTCTGCGAAGCCGTCGCTCGATTCCAAGGATCGTCCGGCCGGCATCGAAAAGCCGGCAACGCCCGATGACCTGAAGCTCATTTCCGGCGTCGGTCCGAAGATCGAGGGCACGCTCAACGAGCTCGGCATTTTCACCTATGCGCAGATCGCCGGCTGGAAGAAGCCCGAATGCGACTGGGTTGACGGTTATCTGAATTTCAAGGGCCGCATCGAACGCGACGAGTGGATCAAGCAGGCCGAGGCGCTCGCCAAGGGTGGCGAAGCCGAGTATATCAGGGTCTTCGGCAAGAAGCCGCGGTAAGAGGTGAAGCATGTTAAAAGATCAGGATCGCATCTTTACCAATCTCTACGGCCTCAAGGACAAGTCCCTGAAGGGCGTGAGAGCGCGCGGCCACTGGGATGGCACCAAGCAGATCATCGAAAAGGGCCGTGACTGGATCATCAACGAGATGAAGGCCTCCGGCCTTCGCGGTCGCGGCGGCGCTGGCTTCCCGACGGGTCTGAAATGGTCCTTCATGCCGAAGGAAAATGACGGCCGCCCGCATTATCTCGTCGTCAATGCCGACGAATCCGAGCCCGGCACCTGCAAGGACCGCGAAATCCTGCGCAACGATCCGCATACGCTGATCGAAGGCTGCGTGATCGCCGGTTTCGCCATGGGTGCGCATACGGCCTATATCTATGTTCGCGGCGAATATATGCGCGAGCGTGAAGCGCTTCAGGCGGCCATCGACGAATGTTACGATGCCGGCCTGCTCGGCAAGAACAACAAGAATGGCTGGGATTTCGACATCTACGTCCATCACGGCGCGGGTGCCTATATCTGCGGCGAAGAGACTGCTCTGCTCGAAAGCCTTGAAGGCAAGAAGGGCCAGCCGCGCCTTAAACCGCCGTTCCCGGCCAATATGGGTCTTTACGGCTGCCCGACGACCGTCAACAACGTTGAATCGATCGCCGTTGCACCGACCATCCTGCGCCGTGGCGCTGCCTGGTTCTCGTCCATTGGCCGTCCGAACAATGTCGGCACCAAACTGTTCATGGTCTCCGGCCACGTCGAGCGTCCGTGCACCTTCGAAGATGCGCTGGGCCTGTCCTTCCGCGAGCTGATCGAACACCATTGCGGTGGCATTCGCGGCGGCTGGGACAATCTGCTCGGCGTCATCCCCGGCGGCGCATCCTGCCCCATCGTTCGCGGTGAGGACATGAAGGACGCCATCATGGATTTCGACGGCATGCGCGAAGTGAAGTCTTCGTTCGGCACCGGCGGCATGATCGTCATGGACAAGTCCACCGACGTCATCAAGGCGATTGCCCGCATCGCAGCCTTCTTCAAGCACGAAAGCTGCGGCCAGTGCACGCCGTGCCGCGAAGGCACGGGCTGGATGTGGCGCGTGCTGGAGCGCATGGTCAAGGGCAATGCGCAGAAGCGTGAAATCGACATGCTGTTCGAAGTGACGAAGCAGATCGAAGGCCATACCATCTGTGCGCTCGGCGATGCCGCCGCATGGCCGGTACAGGCGCTGATCCGCAATTTCCGTCCGGAAATCGAAAAGCGGATCGACCAATATACCTACAGGGCCATGGATGATGGCGCTGTTCTGGAAGCCGCTGAATAAGCACTCAGGCTTCAGGCGGAGCCGGAAATTTCCGGCCCCGCGACACCATGAAGCGTCTGGCGATTTTTCGGATGCCGGGCGCGATTAAGGATTTGTTGCGGACCGTGTGAGACATGGGACGAACAGGTAACAGGACGTAAGTAGAACCATGGCAAAGCTCAAGGTTGACGGTAAAGAGATCGAGGTTCCGGATCATTTCACGCTGTTGCAGGCGTGCGAAGAGGCGGGTGCTGAAGTTCCGCGCTTTTGTTTTCATGAGCGCTTGTCGGTCGCGGGTAACTGCCGCATGTGTCTCATCGAGGTGAAGGGCGGACCGCCCAAGCCTGCCGCATCCTGCGCCATGGGCGTTCGCGACGTTCGCGGTGGCCCGAACGGCGAATTGCCGGAAGTTTTCACCAACACGCCGATGGTCAAGAAGGCCCGCGAAGGCGTGATGGAATTCCTGCTCATCAACCATCCGCTCGATTGCCCGATCTGCGACCAGGGCGGCGAATGCGACCTGCAGGACCAGGCCATGGCCTTCGGTATCGCCGGTTCGCGTTACGCGGAAAACAAGCGCGCGGTTGAAGACAAATATATCGGCCCGCTCGTCAAGACGGTGATGAACCGCTGCATCCACTGCACGCGCTGCGTCCGTTTCACGACGGAAGTTGCCGGCATTGCCGAACTCGGCCTCATCGGCCGCGGCGAAGATGCCGAAATCACCACCTATCTCGAGCAGGCCATGACCTCCGAGCTTCAGGGCAACGTGGTTGACCTCTGCCCGGTCGGCGCGCTCACCTCCAAGCCTTTCGCCTTCACCGCCCGTCCGTGGGAACTGAACAAGACCGAAACCATCGACGTGATGGACGCTCTCGGTTCAGCCATCCGCGTCGATACCCGTGGCCGCGAAGTCATGCGCGTCATGCCGCGCGTCAACGAGGCGATCAACGAAGAGTGGATTTCCGACAAGAGCCGTTTCATCTGGGACGGCCTGAAGACGCAGCGTCTCGACCGGCCTTACGTCCGCAAGGACGGCCGTCTGCAGCCTGCAAGCTGGGGTGAAGCCTTTGGCGCCATCAAGCAGGCGGTTGCCGCAACGTCTGGTTCGAAGATCGGCGCAATCGCCGGTGATCTGGCTTCCGTCGAAGAAATGTTCGCGCTGAAGTCGCTTCTCGCTTCGCTCGGCTCGGCCAATGTCGATTGCCGCCAGGATGGCGCAGCGCTTGATCCGTCTTTGGGTCGCGCTAGCTACATCTTCAATTCCACCATTGAAGGCATCGAACAGGCCGACGCCCTGTTGATCGTTGGTTCCAACCCGCGCTTCGAAGCGGCCGTGCTCAACGCGCGCATCCGCAAGCGCTGGCGTCGCGGCGGTTTCCCGATCGGCGTGATCGGTGAGGCTGGTGAACTGCGCTACAATTACGAATATCTCGGTTCGGGTGCTGAAACGCTTTCGGATCTGGCCAATGGCTCGCACAGCTTCATCGACAAGCTGAAATCCGCCAAGAACCCGCTGATCATCATCGGCCAGGGCGCTCTGGCGCGTGCCGATGGCGCTGCCGTTCTCGCGGCTGCTGCAAAGCTTGCCGTTTCGGTTGGCGCTGTTACCGAAGAGTGGAATGGCTTCTCGGTGCTGCACACTGCCGCCGCCCGCGTTGGCGGTCTCGATATTGGCTTCGTGCCGGGCGAGGGCGGTGTTGCCGCAGCCGAAATGGTCGCTTCGATGGACGTTCTCTTCCTGCTCGGCGCCGATGAACTCGACCTGTCCAACAAGGGCGCCAAGTTCACCGTCTATATCGGCAGCCATGGCGATCAGGGCGCGATGAACGCCGACGTCATCCTTCCGGGTGCGGCCTATACCGAGAAATCCGGTATCTGGGTCAATACCGAAGGTCGCGTTCAGGTGGGCAACCGCGCCGGTTTCGCACCGGGCGAAGCCCGTGAAGACTGGGCGATCCTGCGTGCTCTGTCCGACGTTCTCGGCAAGAAGCTGCCGTTCGATTCGCTGTCGGCGCTGCGCGGCCAGCTTTATGTCGCGCATCCGCATCTGGCGGAAACCGACGAGATCGCCGCCGGCAACGGTAAGGATATCGAAGCGCTGGCCGGCAAAACCGGCTCGCTCACCAAGTCGGCGTTTGCCTCGCCGGTAAAAGACTTTTATTTGACGAACCCGATTGCGCGCGCCTCTGCCGTCATGGCCGAGTGCTCCGCATTGGCCCGCAACAATTTCCAGGCTGCGGCAGAGTAAGGGTAGGGGATTTATGGAACAGTTTTTCTGGAGCTACGTCTGGCCCGCGCTGATCATGGTCGGCCAGTCCCTGCTGCTTCTCGTTTGCCTTCTCGTGGCCATCGCCTTCCTTCTGCTTGCCGACCGTAAGGTCTGGGCAGCCGTGCAGCTGCGCCGTGGTCCGAACGTCGTTGGTCCCTTTGGTCTTTTCCAGTCCTTCGCCGACCTCTTGAAGTTCATCCTGAAGGAACCGGTCATTCCGGCCGGTGCCAATAAGGCCGTCTTCCTTTTGGCGCCGCTTGTCGCCGTGACGCTGGCGCTCGCCACCTATGCCGTCATTCCCTTCGCCGATGGCTGGGTCGTCGCCAATATCAATGTAGGCATTCTCTACATCTTCGCGATCTCGTCGCTTGAAGTCTACGGCATCATCATGGGCGGCTGGGCTTCGAACTCGAAGTATCCGTTCCTCGGCGCGCTGCGTTCGGCCGCGCAGATGGTGTCCTACGAAGTATCGATCGGTCTCGTCATCGTCACCGTTCTGCTCTGCGTCGGCTCGCTGAACCTGACGGATATCGTTCTTGCACAGCGCACCGGCCTCGGCACCATGCTCGGCCTGCCGGCATCGTTCCTCGACTGGCACTGGCTGTCGCTGTTCCCGATGTTCATCGTGTTCTTCATCTCGGGCCTTGCCGAAACCAACCGCCCGCCCTTCGACCTTCCGGAAGCGGAATCGGAACTGGTTGCCGGCCACATGGTCGAGTACGGCTCCACGCCTTACATGATGTTCATGCTCGGCGAATATGCCGCGATCGTCCTGATCTGCTGCCTGACGACGATCCTGTTCCTCGGCGGCTGGCTGCCGATCGTGGATGTGTGGTTCCTGAACTGGGTTCCGGGCATTGTCTGGTTCGCTTTGAAGGGCTGCATGGTCTTCTTCATGATCGCGCTCACCAAGGCTTTCGTTCCGCGTTATCGTTATGACCAGCTCATGCGCCTTGGCTGGAAGGTGTTCCTGCCGCTGTCGCTCGCCATGGTCGTTATTGTTGCATTCGTATTGAAGCTGACGGGGTGGGCCGGTTGATGTCTGAACTCCTCGCTCAAAGATCTGGAGACTGAGATGGCAAGCCTCTCCCAAGCCGTCAACTCGCTGTTCCTGAAGGAATTCGTAGGCGCGATCTTCCTGACCATGCGCCACTTCTTCAAGCAGAAGGCGACGATCAACTATCCTTTCGAAAAGGGTCCGGTTTCGCCGCGCTTCCGTGGTGAACACGCGCTGCGCCGTTATCCGAACGGTGAAGAACGCTGCATCGCCTGCAAGCTGTGTGAAGCGATCTGTCCCGCTCAGGCGATCACCATCGAAGCCGGCCCGCGCCGCAATGACGGCACCCGCCGCACGGTGCGTTACGACATCGACATGGTGAAGTGCATCTATTGCGGTTTCTGCCAGGAAGCCTGCCCGGTGGATGCCATCGTCGAAGGCCCGAATTTCGAATTCGCGACGGAAACCCGCGAGGAGCTTTATTTCGACAAGCAGAAGCTTCTCGACAATGGCGACCGCTGGGAGCGTGAAATCGCGCGCAACCTCGCACTGGATGCACCTTACCGTTAAGGTGCAACCGTCTTTCCGGGGGCGACCCCGGAGAGCGATGAAAAGTAAAATGCCTGCGCGGTTTTCGCCGGCGGGGACGAAACGGGTGAGGGGCCTTCGAGCCATCTTCTCCCGATGAGGACAAGAAGGCACCAAGATGGGTCTGCACGCTGTATTTTTTTATATATTCGCTTTCGTCGCCGTGGCGTCTGCGTTCATGGTCATCGCATCGAAGAACCCTGTTCATTCGGTGCTGTTTCTGATCTTGACCTTCTTCAACGCAGCCGCGCTGTTCCTGCTGACGGGGGCCGAATTCCTCGGCATGATCTTGCTGGTGGTCTATGTCGGCGCCGTTGCGGTGCTCTTCCTCTTCGTCGTCATGATGCTGGATGTGGATTTCGCCGAGCTTCGCTCCGGCGTGCTGCATTATGCCCCGGTCGGCGCGCTGATCGGTATCATCCTCGCGGCTGAACTGATCGTCGTTGTCGGCGGCAGCGTGCTGAACCCGCAGGCGGCGAAATCGATCACCATGCCGATCCCGCCGGTGACGGAACGCACCAACACGGCGGCGCTCGGCGATGTGCTCTATACCAACTACGTCTATTTCTTCCAGCTCGCCGGCCTCGTGCTGCTGGTGGCCATGATCGGCGCCATCGTGCTGACGCTGCGTCATCGCACCGACATCAAGCGGCAGGATATAACCACGCAGGTTGGCCGCGACCCGAAGACCGCCGTTACCACGGTCAAGGTCAAGCCGGGCCAGGGCATCTGAGGCGCGAACGGATCCAAGGAAACAGAATATGGAAATCGGTCTTTCCCACTACCTGACGGTCAGCGCCATCCTCTTTACGATCGGCGTCTTCGGCATCTTCCTCAACCGGAAGAACGTCATCGTCATCCTGATGTCGATCGAACTCATCCTGCTCGCCGTCAACATCAACATGGTGGCCTTCTCGGCCTTCCTGAACGATATCGTCGGCCAGGTCTTCGCACTTTTCATTCTGACCGTCGCAGCCGCCGAAGCGGCCATCGGTCTTGCAATACTCGTTGTCTTCTACCGCAACCGCGGATCGATCGCCGTGGAAGACGTCAATATGATGAAGGGCTGATAAGGCTATGATCTACAAGGCTATCGTCTTTCTTCCACTGATCGGCTTCCTGATCGCCGGCCTGTTCGGCCGCTCTATCGGCGCCAAGGCCTCGGAATATGTCACCACCGGTCTGATGATCGTGGTCGCCATCCTGTCGTGGATCGTGTTCTTCAACATTGCACTCGCCCATGGCGAGCCGGGCGAGGTGATCAAGGTCACCGTGCTGCGCTGGATCCAGTCCGGCGGCATCGATGTCGAGTGGGCGTTCCGCATCGATACGTTGACGGCCGTCATGTTCGTCGTGGTCAACACGGTCTCGACCTTGGTGCACCTCTATTCGATCGGATACATGCACCACGATCCGCATCGTCCGCGCTTCTTCGCCTATCTGTCGCTCTTCACCTTCGCCATGCTGATGCTGGTAACCTCCGACAACCTGCTGCAGATGTTCTTCGGCTGGGAAGGCGTGGGTCTGGCGTCCTATCTGCTGATCGGTTTCTGGTTCAAGAAACCTTCGGCCTCTGCCGCCGCCATGAAGGCCTTCATCGTCAACCGTGTCGGTGACTTCGGCTTCATCCTCGGCATTGGCGGTGTCTTCGTGCTGTTCGGCTCGATCAATTTGGAAACAATCTTCGCCGCCGCCGGCACCTATCTGCCGGCCGAAGGTGCCGCTTCCACCGAAACCGTCATCAACCTGTTCGGCATGCAGCTGGACAAGGCCAATGCGATGACGGGCGTCTGCCTGCTGCTCTTCATGGGTGCCATGGGTAAGTCGGCGCAGTTTCTGCTGCACACCTGGCTGCCGGACGCGATGGAAGGCCCGACCCCGGTTTCGGCCCTCATTCACGCCGCAACCATGGTTACCGCCGGCGTCTTCCTTGTCGCCCGCATGTCGCCGCTGTTCGAACTGTCGCATGATGCCTTGACCGTCGTGACGCTGATCGGCGCGATCACCGCCTTCTTTGCCGCGACCGTCGGTCTCGTGCAGAACGACATCAAGCGCGTGATTGCCTATTCGACCTGCTCGCAGCTCGGTTACATGTTCGTGGCGCTCGGCGTCGGCGCTTATGGTGCCGCCGTATTCCACCTCTTCACGCACGCCTTCTTCAAGGCCCTGCTGTTCTTGTGCGCCGGCTCGGTCATCCATGCCGTCGATGGCGAACAGGACATGCGTTACATGGGTGGCCTGCGCAAGCATATCCCCATCACCTTCTGGACCATGACCGTTGGCACGCTGGCGCTGACCGGCGTTGGTATCCCGGGCACGATGATCGGTTTTGCCGGCTTCTTCTCCAAGGACGTCATCATCGAATCCGCTTACGCGTCCCATTCGGTGCTGTCCGGTTTCGCTTTCACACTGCTGGTTATCGCTGCGCTGTTCACCAGCTTCTATTCCTGGCGTCTGGCCTTCATGACCTTCTTCGGCAAGCCGCGCGCTTCCGCCGACGTTATGCACCATGTGCATGAATCGCCGATGGTCATGCTGATCCCGCTCTTCATCCTCACCGTCGGCGCGATCTTCGCCGGTGTGCTCTTCGAAGGTTATTTCTTCGGTCATGAATATGCCGAATTCTGGAAGGGTGCCCTGTTCACACTTCCGGAAAACGAAATCCTCGAGGAATTCCACCACGTGCCGCTGTGGGTGAAGTGGAGCCCGTTCTTCGCCATGGCGCTTGGTTTCGTGACCGCATGGTACATGTATATCAAGTCGCCGGAGACGCCGAAGCGTCTGGCCGAGACCCATCGCGGCCTCTACCAGTTCCTCTTGAACAAGTGGTATTTCGACGAACTCTACGACTTCCTCTTCGTACGTTCCGCAAAGGCGCTCGGTCGCTTCCTGTGGAAGAAGGGCGACGTCGCCGTCATCGACCACTATGGACCGAACGGCATTGCAGCGCGTGTGGTTGACGTGACCAACCGCATGGTCCGCCTGCAATCCGGTTACCTCTATCATTATGCCTTTGCGATGCTGATCGGCATCGCGGCGCTTGTCACCTGGATGATGCTCGGGAGTGCCTTCTGATGACCGATTGGCCCATTCTTTCAACGGTCACCTTTCTGCCGCTCGTCGGCGTGGTGCTCCTGCTTCTGACAAATGAGAACGGCCCTTACGGTCGCCGCAACATTCTCAATGTCTCGCTGCTGACGACCGTTTTCACCTTCCTGGTGTCGCTGTTCGTCTGGATCGGTTTCGACAATTCGAACCCCGGTTTCCAGATGGTCGAAAAACACGCATGGTTCGGCAATATCGCCGCCTATCATCTGGGCGTCGACGGCATCTCCATGCTCTTCGTCATCCTCACCACCTTCCTCATGCCCTTCTGCGTGCTGGCAAGCTGGGATTCGATCGAAAAGCGCGTCAAGGAATACATGATCGCCTTCCTGCTTCTGGAAGTCGTCATGATCGGCGTCTTCGTGGCGCTGGATACCGTTCTCTTCTACGTCTTCTTCGAAGCGACGCTGATCCCGATGTTCATCATCATCGGCGTCTGGGGCGGCAAGGATCGCGTCTACGCATCCTACAAGTTCTTCCTTTATACGCTGCTCGGTTCGGTTCTCACCATGCTCGCCATCATGGCGATGTACTGGCAGGCCGGCACGACGGACATCACCGAACTCCTGAAATACGGATTCCCGGCCGGCATGCAGACCTGGCTGTGGCTCGCCTGTTTTGCCGCCTTCTCGGTCAAGATGCCGATGTGGCCGGTGCATACCTGGTTGCCGGATGCACACGTTCAGGCACCGACCGCCGGTTCGGTCATTCTGGCCGGTGTGATGCTGAAGCTCGGCGGTTACGGTTTCATCCGTTTCTCGCTCGCCATGTTCCCGCTGGCGTCGGATTATTTCGCACCCTTCGTCTTCACGCTCTCGGTTCTCGCCATCATCTACACCTCGCTGGTGGCGATGATGCAGGATGACATCAAGAAGCTGATCGCCTATTCCTCCGTCGCCCACATGGGTTACGTGACCATGGGCATCTTCGCCGCCAATGTTCAGGGCGTGCAGGGCGCGATCTTCCAGATGCTGTCGCACGGCATTGTCTCCGGCGCGCTCTTCCTCTGCGTTGGCGTGGTCTATGACCGATTGCACACCCGCGAGATTTCCGCCTATGGCGGTCTCGTGAACAACATGCCGAAATATGCCGTGGCCTTCATGATCTTCACCATGGCCAATGTCGGTCTGCCCGGTACCTCCGGCTTCGTCGGTGAGTTCCTGACGCTGATCGGTGTATTCCGTGCCAACACGCTGGTCGCACTGTTTGCGGCAACCGGCGTCATCCTCTCGGCCGCTTACGCGCTGTGGCTTTACCGCCGCGTGATCTTCGGTGCGCTGGAGAAGGAAAGCCTGAAATCGATGCTCGATCTGTCGACCCGCGAAAAGGTCATCCTTTATCCGCTGGTTGCTCTGACGATCTTCTTCGGCGTCTATCCGGCACCGGTGTTCGATGCCACCGCCGCATCGGTCGATCTTCTGGTAAACAACTATACGGCTGCATTGCAGGCGGCGCAAAATGTTGCGCTCACTATGAATTGACGACAGGACCCGTTGGACATGACCGCTGAAATCCTTTTTGCCAGTCTGCACATCGCGACGCCCGAGCTGATCCTTGCGGTCGGCGCGCTGGCGCTGCTCATGATTGGCGTCTTCTCGGGCGACAAGTCGACAACGACGGTCACCGGCCTTGCCGTTGCCCTCCTGCTCGTCGTCGGTCTCTGGATCATCTTCGCCCCCGCATCGGGCGTGGCTTTCGGCGGTGTCTACATCGCCGATGCCTTCGGCAACTTCATGAAGGTTCTGGCGCTGATCGGCTCCATCACCGCCATGATCCTGGCCGTTGGCCAGGGCCGTTTCGAGCCGATCGGCCGTTTCGAATATCCGGTGCTGCTGGTGCTTGCGACGCTGGGCATCCTGCTGATGATCTCGGCCAACAACCTGATCTCGCTCTACATGGCGCTGGAACTGCAGTCGCTGGCGCTTTACGTCGTGTGCGCCATCAACCGCGAAAGCCTGCGCTCCACGGAAGCGGGCCTGAAGTATTTCGTTCTTGGTGCGCTCTCCTCGGGCATGCTGCTTTACGGCATGTCGCTGGTTTACGGCTTCACCGGCAATACCGGCTTTACTGAAATCGCACAGGTTCTGGCGTCGGAAACCCGCTCGCTCGGCCTCGTTTTCGGTCTGGTCTTCGTTCTCGCCGGTCTTGCGTTCAAGATTTCCGCCGTGCCGTTCCACATGTGGACGCCGGACGTTTATGAAGGCGCGCCGACCCCGGTCACTGCCTTCCTGTCTGCCGCACCGAAGATCGGCGCCATGGCGATCCTCGTTCGTATCGTCGTCGAGGCTTTCCAGCCGGTCTTTGCCGACTGGCAGCAGATCGTCGTCTTCATCTCCATCGCTTCCATGCTGCTCGGCTCCTTTGCCGCAATCGGCCAGAAGAACATCAAGCGTCTGATGGCCTATTCCTCCATCGGTCACATGGGTTATGCGCTGGTCGGCCTTGCCGCTGGCACGCAGGCTGGTGTTGCCGGCGTTATTCTCTACATGACCGTTTATATGGTCATGACGCTCGGCACCTTCGCCTGCATTCTCTCCATGCGCCGCAAGGAAATCGGCAATGTCGAGACTGTCGAGGATCTCGCTGGTCTTTCGGCCTCCAATCCCTTCATGGCGGTTGTGCTGACGATCCTGATGTTCTCGCTTGCCGGCATCCCGCCGCTCGCCGGCTTCTTCGGCAAGTATTACGTCTTCCTCGCCGCCATCGAGGCAAAGCTCTATGCGCTCGCCGTCATCGGCGTTATCGGCTCGGTCGTCGGCGCCTATTATTATATCCGCGTCGTCAAGGTCATGTGGTTCGATGAGGCCAAGGACAAGTTCGAACGTCCGGCCGGTGAATTGAAGGTCGTTTATGCGCTTTCAGCCCTGTTCGTCGTTGCCTTCGTCGTCTTCGGCGGCGCGCTTGGCAATGCGGTGACCGCTGCGGCGAAGACCTTCTTTTGAGCAGCACACACAGGCATACGGGCCGGATGTCCATCGATGACTTCCGGCACGAGGCGATGGCGGAGACGCCGTCGACCAATCTGGAATGTTTCGCCCGGGCGCGGGCAGGTGATGGCGGCAACCTGTGGGTTACCGCCATCCGCCAGACCGGCGGTCGTGGCCGTCGTGGCCGTCCATGGGTCTCCGAACCCGGCAATCTTTATGCCTCGCTTCTTCTGATCGATCCCGCGCCGATGGAGCGCATCGGCTCCCTGCCGCTTGCTTTCGCGCTTGCGGTCTATCGCGCCATTCGTGCGGTGCTGCCGACGGGTGGTGAACCGCTCGAAATCAAATGGCCGAACGATGTGCTGATCGGCCGCCGCAAGACCTGCGGCATCCTGATGGAGGCGGAGCTGCTGCCCGACGGACGGCGTGCCATCGTCATCGGCATCGGCATCAACATTGCCCATAAGCCGGACAATCCGCTCTATCCCGTCACCATGCTTTCCGAACATGGCGCGTCCTGCTCGCCGGATGAACTCTTTGCCCATCTCTTCCGCGAAACGGCGGAGGTTCTGCGGGACTGGGACGAGGGCAGGGGCGTTTCCGGCATCATGGCCGGCTGGCGGGCCGCCGCCTGCGGGATTGGCGAACACATCACCGTCAATTTTCCGGACCGTTCGATTGGCGGGCGTTTTGTCGGAATTGATGATAATGGTTATCTGCTGCTGGACGAGGACGAGGGCGCAAGGCGCTCCATCGCCGCCGGCGACGTGTTTTTCGGATGAGGTGAACGGTGCGGCCGAGGAGCCCGCGCCGAACCGGATCCCGGAGGTTGGAGCTTTCCTGCGGCTCATGAAATGCAGGGTGACAAACCGGTTCCGCATCGGCCCGGTCGATCAGATGGTTCAACAGGTCCGATGCTGGATAGAGGTGGCGGGCGCGGCAAATTGCCGGCGCCGGTGCGCTTTCGTGAATGGATAAGAAAAACAATGGCTAAACAGGACGAACTGGTCTTTGTGCCGCTTGGCGGCGTGGGTGAAATCGGCATGAATCTGGCGCTTTACGGTTACGGGCCGGAAAGCAAGCGCCAATGGATCATGGTGGATTGTGGCGTGACCTTCGCCGGCCTGGACCTGCCGGGCGTCGATCTGGTGCTGCCGGATATCAGTTACATCGCTGAGCAGAAAAAGAACCTCAAGGGCATCATCATCACCCACGCCCATGAGGACCATTATGGTGCGCTGAACGATCTCTGGCCCGGCCTCAACGTGCCTGTCTATGCCTCGCCTTTCACCGCCGGCATGCTGGAAGCCAAGCGCGCCTATGAAGGCACCCGTGCCGAAATTCCGGTGACGATCTTCAAGGCCGGCGACCGCATCAATGTCGGTCCGTTCGAAATCGAGGCGGTCGGTGTCAATCACTCCATTCCGGAGCCTATGTCGCTGGTTATCCGCACGCCGCTCGGCAACGTCATCCACACCGGCGACTGGAAGATCGACGAGGCGCCGTCGCTCGGTCCGTTGACGGATGAGGCGCGTTTCCGCGCCATCGGTGAAGAGGGCGTGCTGGCGCTGATGTGCGACAGCACCAATTCGGTGCGCGATGGTGTGTCGCCTTCCGAACACGAGGTTTCCGAAGGCCTGCGCCAGATCATCGAAAGTGCCGAAGGCCGAGTGGCCGTCACCACCTTCTCCTCCAATGTCGGGCGCATCCGCTCGATTGCGCAGGCGGCGGAAGCGGCCGGCCGCGAGGTGCTGCTGCTTGGCTCGTCACTGAAGCGGGTCGTCAACGTTTCGCAGGATCTCGGCATCATGGAAGGCATCAAGCCGTTCCTGGCCGAAGACGAATATGGCTATATTCCGCGGGACCGTGTCGTGCTGATCCTGACCGGTTCGCAGGGCGAGCCGCGTGCAGCCCTCGCCAAGCTTTCGCGTGACGAGATGCGCAATGTCGCGCTGGCGTCCGGCGATACCGTAGTGTTTTCCTCGCGTGCCATTCCCGGCAATGAAAAGGCCATCATCGATATCAAGAACGGCCTGATCGAGCAGGGCGTGCATATCGTCACCGACAATGAGGCGCTGGTTCACGTTTCCGGCCATCCGCGCCGCAATGAACTTCTGAAGATGTATGAATGGACCAAGCCGCAGATCGTCGTGCCCGTGCATGGTGAAGCGGCGCATCTGGTGGCGCAGAAGGAGCTGGCCGAACAGGCCGGTATTTCCCAGGTGCCGAAGGTGCGCAACGGCAATGTTCTGCGTCTGGCGCCCGGTCCCGCGGAAGTCATCGACGACGTGCCGCATGGCCGCGTCTTCAAGGATGGCAATCTCGTTGGTGATATGGACGAGATGGGCATCAGCAACCGCCGCAAGCTCTCCTTCGCCGGCCATGTCGCGGTTAATGTCGTGCTGGACAGCCGTTACGACTTCCACGGCGATCCCGATGTCGTGCCTTTCGGCCTGCCTGAGTTCGATGACGAGGACGAGGCGATGGAAGACACGCTTTATGACGCCGTGCTCGGTGCGGTCGAAAGCATTCCGCGTGCCCGCCGCAAGGATCTGGATCTGCTGCGTGAAGCGGTGCGCCGCGCCGTGCGCGCCGCTGCCAACCAGAGCTGGGGCAAGAAGCCGATCGTGACCGTGTTCGTCACGAAAGTCTGAGCCGGAGAGGCAGGAGCTTTCGGGCGATAGTATCATCCGCACTCCGTCACCCCGGACTAGATCCGGGGTCCAGCGCGATCAAGTCCTTGATCGCGTAAAGACTCGTCTCACGGCGCAGACGCGCCGTGGCTGGATGCCGGATCAAGCCCGGCATGACGGAGGAGCGGTCGCGCGCCTTCGTCAGCGATCTGGGGGCGCCTGGGCAAAGATCGGTTCTGTTCGTCCTCCCAAGGCTTTTTGTGCTTCTTGCGGAGAAATGATTCCGGTTCGCAGATGAATGCGTTACAAGAGCGCATTGTGCAGGAGGATCACATGCCGCTTCTTTCGCTCTTCGCCGTTTATTTCATCGTGTGGTGGACGGTGCTTTTCATCGTGCTGCCTATCGGCCTGCGCACGCAGGCGGAGGAGGGTGAGGTGGCGTTGGGCACGGTGGCGAGCGCGCCGTCGCGATTCCGGGGCGGGCGGATCGTTCTGTGGACGACCCTGATCTCCGCCCTGATCTGTGGGCTCTGGTACGGCGGAACCTGGTGGTTCGACGTGAGCCTTGATGATCTTCCGAGGATCATTCCCGTTTTCGACTGAGGTATCGGTATTCGCCGGCAGCCTTGACTGGGCGCCCTTCGTCACCAAAGCGAGGACGCCGAGAGAATGCACGGCCCTTTGCCTTCGACTTCAATGGATGCAGCCCACCGAGACATCTAAACCGGACGACGGTGGCCGAAGCCGGCAGGGAAAGAGTTGTGACGCGCTAACGGCGCGGCCTGTTCCGCCTGGGAATGCGCAGAACACTGTCATATGGATGTCATCTCTGTCGTGCAAACAGCATAAGCGTGTCTGGCGGCTGATTCACCGCCATAATTTTACCGGAATAACGGGCCGGGGCGCTTTTGTGTGCTGAGATCAAAAAAAAACAAGGCCTTTCAGCCTTGTTTTCCAGGTTTCGCGTGATCTGTAACCGTTGCCGGGGCTGCGAACGAGCGCGCCTAAGATCTGATCCTCCCAAGACTGACCGCGAAAATGACAAGAATTTAAACTTCCTGCCTCTTTTGTAAGCTAAAGCTAGCTCAAACCCCCATGCTTGTCATCTCATTTTTTGCATATTTGTTACAGTCGGCAAAAAATTCTCTGTGGTGCATTATGTCGCACCCGATCAAGAATATTATTCCGGCCAAAGCGTTTTGACGCGAATTAGCTATCGCGAAAATACCTTGAAATGGCCTTTATCACTCTTTTCATGCCGGGTTTTCTTCTTGGCGGGAAACGGCTATATCCGGCGCCAATATCCCTCTATTCGGGGCGATTCCCGCGCCTTTGGTCGCTATCGTCCGTATCAATGGAAGCCGTCATGCGTCTTAGCCGTTATTTCCTGCCCATCCTGAAGGAAAATCCCAAGGAAGCCGAGATTGTTTCTCACCGCCTCATGCTGCGCGCCGGCATGATCCGGCAGCAATCGGCTGGCATCTATTCCTGGCTGCCGCTTGGCAAGCGCGTGCTGGACAAGGTCAACAAGATCATACGCGAGGAGCAGAACCGTGCGGGCGCCATCGAGCTTCTGATGCCGACGCTGCAAACGGCTGAGCTCTGGCAGGAAAGCGGTCGCTACGACGACTACGGCAAGGAAATGCTGCGCATCAAGGACCGCCAGGACCGCCAGATGCTCTACGGCCCCACCAATGAGGAGATGATCACCGACATCTTCCGTTCCTATGTGAAGTCCTACAAGAACCTGCCGCTGAACCTCTATCACATCCAGCTGAAGTTCCGCGACGAGGTGCGTCCTCGTTTCGGCACCATGCGCTCGCGCGAGTTCCTGATGAAGGACGCCTATTCCTTCGACCTCACCAAGGAAGACGCGATCCATTCCTATAACAAGATGTTCGTGGCCTATCTGCGCACCTTCGAGCGTCTTGGCCTGCGCGCCATTCCGATGCGCGCCGATACCGGCCCGATCGGCGGTAACCACAGCCACGAATTCATCATTCTGGCCGATACCGGCGAATCCGAGGTTTTCTGCCACAAGAGCTTCCTTGACCGTGCCATTCCGGCCGAAAGCACCGATTTCGACGATGTCGCGGCGCTGCAGGGCGTGTTCGACGAATGGACGGCCGATTACGCCGCGACGTCAGAAATGCATGACGAAGCCGCCTACGACGCCATTCCCGATGGCGAGCGCCTTTCCGCGCGCGGCATCGAGGTTGGCCACATCTTCTATTTCGGCACCAAATATTCCGAGCCGATGGGCGCGAAAGTGCAGGGCAAGGATGGCAAGGAACACCCTGTCCACATGGGTTCCTATGGCATCGGGCCGACACGCCTTGTTCCCGCCATCATTGAAGCATCGCATGATGAGAACGGAATCATCTGGCCGGCCTCGGTCGCTCCTTTCGATGTCGTGATCATCAACATGAAGGCTGGCGATGCGGCCTGCGATGCGGCTTGTGAAAAGCTGTATTCCTCGCTCTCCAACGCCGGCAAGGATGTTCTCTACGACGATACGGACGACCGTGCGGGCCAGAAATTCGCCACCGCCGATCTGATTGGCGTGCCGCTGCAGATCATTGTCGGCCCGCGTTCGGTTGCGAATGGCGAAGTCGAAGTGAAGGATCGCAAGAGCGGCGAACGGGAAACCGTGACGATCGAAGCGGCGATGAACAAGGTGCTTGGCTAAGCGCCAGGGAAAGATGGGAGCGGCTTCGGGCGAAGTCCGCTCCCCTTTCGCAGCGCGGGTGCCGCAGAAATAGAGGCCGGTTTTCGGAAAAGACCGGCCTTGCAGTGTGAGATCAGGGAGACGACATGGCACAAGCCGAGGCTGAAAAGGGTGCGGCTGTTTCCGCCGGGGCAAAGACCGCCCGGCCGTTTTCCGCTTTTGAACGTATGGTGGCCTGGCGCTATCTGCGCTCGCGGCGCAAGGAAGCCTTCATTTCCGTCATTGCCGGGTTTTCCTTTGTCGGCATCATGCTGGGCGTGGCGACGCTCATCATCGTCATGGCGGTGATGAACGGTTTCCGCACCGAGCTGATCTCCCGCATTCTCGGCATCAACGGTCATATGATCGTGCAGCCGATCGACCAGCCCTTCAACAATTACGATGAACTGGCGAAGAAATTCGCCGCCGTTCCCGGCGTCACCATGGCCCTGCCGCTGGTGGAGGGCCAGACGCTGGCCTCCGGCCGTGGCGGTGCGGGTTCCGGCGCGCTGGTGCGCGGCGTGCGGCAGGAAGATATCGACAAGGTCAAGGAAGTCGCCACCAACATCAAGACCGGCGATCTCGTCGGCTTCATGGCGGGTGATGGCGTTCTCGTCGGCTCGCGGCTCGCCGCCCAGCTGGGCGTGACGGCGGGCGACGATATCACGCTGATTTCGCCGGAAGGCGACGTGACGCCGATGGGCGTCAATCCACGCGTCAAATCCTACAAGATATCGGGCGTCTTCGAGATCGGCATGTCGGAATATGACGCCTCGATGATCTATATGCCGCTGTCCGAGGCGCAGCTCTATTTTAATGCCGACGGCATCGTGCAGTCCATCGAGCTTTATGTCAGTCGTCCTGATGATGTCGACGGCATCCGTCCGCTGGTGGAGCAGGCGGCCGGAAGGCAGATATATATCACCGACTGGAGACAGCGGAACCAGACCTTCTTCTCCGCCCTGCAGGTGGAACGAAACGTGATGTTCATGATCCTCACCCTCATCGTTCTGGTGGCGGCGCTGAACATCATTTCCGGCCTCATCATGCTGGTGAAGGACAAGGGCAGCGACATCGCCATTCTGCGCACCATGGGGGCAAGCTCGGGTGCGGTGATGCGCATCTTCTTCATGACCGGGGCAGCCATCGGCATGGTCGGTACCTTTGCCGGCGTGGCGCTTGGCGTCATCGTCTGCCTCAATGTGGAATCGATCCGCCAGTTCTTCTCGTGGATTTCCGGCACGGTGCTGTTCGATCCGCAGCTTTATTTCCTGAGCCAGCTTCCGGCTGAAATGGATATCAGCGAGACCATTTCCGTTGTCATCATGGCGCTCACGCTCTCTTTCCTGGCAACGATCTTCCCGGCCTGGCGGGCTTCCAAGCTCGATCCGGTGCAGGCCCTGCGTTACGAATAAGGACCGCTTCGCAATATGGCAAAAAAAACAGTGCTGCGGCTTACCGGTGTCGAGAGAACCTATGGTCAGGGCGAGACATCGCTTTCCATTCTGCGCAAGGCCGATTTTGAATTGAAGAGTGGTGAGATGGTGGCGCTGGTCGCCCCTTCGGGCACCGGCAAATCGACGTTGCTACATCTGGCTGGGCTTCTCGAACATCCTGATGCCGGCGAGGTCTTCATCAACGGCGCGCCCTGCAACGGCCTGCCGGATGAAGCGCGTACCGCGATCCGTCGCAGCGATATCGGTTTCGTTTATCAGTTCCATCATCTCCTGCCGGAATTTTCGGCAGTGGAAAATGTGATGATGCCGCAGCTCATCGCCGGTCTCACGCAGGCGGAAGCCCGCAAGCGTGCCAGCGCGCTGCTCGACTATATGCGGGTCGGTCATCGCGGCGAACATCGCCCGGCCGAACTCTCCGGCGGCGAACAGCAGCGCGTCGCCATCGCCCGCGCCGTCGCCAATGCGCCGCTCCTGCTGCTGGCCGACGAGCCGACCGGCAATCTCGATCCGGAAACCGCGCATTATGTTTTCGATGCGCTGGAGGCGCTGGTGCGCCAGTCCGGCCTCGCGGCGCTGATCGCCACCCACAATCACGAACTCGCTGCCCGCATGGACCGACGCGTCACACTTGCCGACGGCAAGATAGTCGATTTCTGACGTCGATTGCACGAGACCGGTCCTCGTGCATCCCGTGCGTCCGCAGCATTTGAGACGATCACTTCCGTCATGGAAGGAACGGTTCTGGAAGGGGTCATGTCGAGCGGGCGAGTCGGCCCGTCAGCACCCTGCAAGGGATGCCTGTTCTCCACATCTGAATTTTTTCCGAACCCGGAGGTGTTTTTGCCTCCGGATTTTTTCGCTTTGGAGTCAGGGGCTTGTTGCACCTCATCGGGGAACCGGAGGCGATTCTGCTGCATTAGCAAGAGGAATATCAGCAGAACCCTGTTGACAATCGAACAAAATGAGAACAAAATTGGAACATAACGAGTAAGGAGAGACCAATGACTGATTTCATCCGTGACGTTGCCGCTTTCGCCTCCATCGCTGTCTTCGTTGCCAGCTTTTCGGTGATCCTCACCGCCCTGTGAAGAAGACACCGGCGCAGAAGCCTGTATGGATACCGCAAAATGGTGGACATTAAGCGCCGGAAATCGGAAAATCGCCCCCTCGATTCAGAATGACAGGAAGACGATATGGGCGATACGGTTGTGCGTGGAGAGACCTCTGGCGAAACGCTGAAGACCCCCGGTTTTGTCCATCTTCGGGTTCATTCCGCATACTCCCTGCTTGAGGGGGCGTTGCCCCTCAAGAAAATCATGACCAAGGCCGTTGGCGACGGCCAGCCGGCCATTGCCATTACCGACACCAACAATCTTTTCGTCGCGCTGGAATTTTCCGAAAAGGCGCGGGATGAAGGTCTGCAGCCCATCATTGGCTGCCAGCTGTCCATCGACATGCAGGATGCGGCGGAGGATCGCCGCAATCACAATAGTCACCTCCAGAAACTTCCCGCCATCGTTCTCCTTGCCGCCAATGCGGAAGGGTATGAGCGGCTGGTGGATCTCGTCAGCCGCGCCTATCTGGACGGTGAGGGCAGCAGCCATTCCGTGCACATTACCCGCGCATGGCTGGAGGAAGCTTCCAATGCCGGCCTCATTGCGCTGACCGGCGCTTCCGGCGGCCCTGTCGATATGGCGCTGAAGGAAGGCCACGCCGCGCAGGCGAAGGAGCGGCTGCTGGCACTTAAGTCACTCTTCGGTGACAGGCTTTATATCGAATTGCAGCGCCAGTCCGGTTACGATCGCTCCCATGAGCGGCGCCTGATTGGCCTTGCTTATGAGCACGACATTCCCCTTGTTGCCACCAACGAGGCGTTTTTCCCGTCCAAGGCCGATTACGAGGCACATGATGCGCTGATGGCGGTGGCGCACAACGCCATCGTGTCCGATGACAGCCGGTTCCGCCTGACACCCGATCACTACCTCAAGAGCCGTGCGGAGATGACGGCGCTGTTTGCCGATCTTCCCGAAGCGCTGGAGAATACCGTCGAGATTGCGCTGCGCTGCTCCTATGTGCTGAAAAAGCGCGGCCCGATCCTGCCGCGTTTCACCGGCGCCAGCGAAGATCCGGAAGCGGCCGAACGTGCCGAAGCCGAGGAGCTTCGACGGCAGGCGGTGGAGGGGCTGGATCAGCGTCTTGCCGCTCTTGGCATGGCGCCCGGTTATACGGAACAGGAATATCGCGAGAGGCTGGATTTCGAACTCGGCGTCATCTCGCGCATGAAGTTTCCCGGTTACTTCCTGATCGTTGCCGACTTCATCAAATGGGCCAAGCAGCATGATATTCCGGTCGGGCCGGGCCGTGGCTCGGGTGCGGGCTCGCTCGTTGCTTATGCGCTGACGATTACCGATGTTGATCCTCTGCGCTTCTCGCTGCTGTTCGAACGCTTCCTTAATCCCGAACGCGTTT
The DNA here is from genome assembly GCF_047445855.1 of Rhizobium sp. BR 250. NCBI lineage: Bacteria > Pseudomonadati > Pseudomonadota > Alphaproteobacteria > Hyphomicrobiales > Rhizobiaceae > Rhizobium > Rhizobium sp. BR 250. The sequence goes on along the minus strand of NZ_JARWKW010000001.1, from coordinate 530,852 downwards.
CGATGCCCGACTTCGATATCGACTTCTGCCAGGATCGCCGCGAAGAGGTGATTCGCTACGTGCAGGCCAAATATGGCCGCGAGCAGGTGGCGCAGATCATCACCTTCGGTTCGTTGCAGGCGCGTGCGGCTCTGCGCGATGTCGGCCGTGTGCTGGAAATGCCCTATGGCCAGGTGGACAAGATCTGCAAGCTGGTGCCCAACAACCCGGCCAACCCGACGCCGCTGTCGAAGGCGATCGAGGAAGAGCCGCGCCTGCAGGAGGAGGCGGACAAGGAGCCGGTGGTCGCCCGCCTGTTGGATATCGCTCAGAAGATCGAGGGGCTTTACCGCCACGCCTCCACCCACGCTGCCGGTATCGTCATCGGTGACCGCCCGCTCTCCAAACTCGTACCGATGTATCGCGATCCGCGATCCGATATGCCGGTCACCCAGTTCAACATGAAATGGGTGGAAAGCGCCGGCCTCGTCAAATTCGACTTTCTCGGCCTGAAGACACTGACGGTGCTGAAAGTCGCCGTCGATTTTGTTGCCAAGCGGGGCATCAAGGTCGATCTCGCGGCAATCCCGCTCGAAGACGCCAAAACCTACGAGATGTTGTCGCGCGGCGAGACCATCGGCGTGTTCCAGGTGGAAAGTGCGGGCATGCGCAAGGCACTGATCGGCATGCGCCCGGACTGCATCGAGGACATCATCGCGCTGGTGGCGCTTTATCGTCCCGGCCCGATGGAAAACATCCCGGTCTATAATGCCCGCAAACATGGCGAGGAGGAGTTGGAATCGATCCATCCCACCATCGACCATCTGCTGAAGGAAACGCAGGGCGTTATCGTCTATCAGGAACAGGTGATGCAGATCGCCCAGGTCCTCTCGGGTTATTCGCTCGGCGAAGCCGATCTTCTGCGCCGCGCCATGGGTAAGAAGATCAAGGAGGAGATGGACAAGCAGCGCGAACGTTTCGTTGATGGCGCCATCAAGAACGGCGTCTCGAAACCGCAGGCCGACACCATCTTCGACCTCCTGGCGAAATTCGCCAATTACGGCTTCAACAAGAGCCATGCCGCCGCTTACGCCATCGTGTCCTACCAGACCGCCTATATGAAGGCGCATTATCCGGTGGAGTTCCTCGCGGCCTCCATGACACTCGATATGGCCAACACGGAAAAGCTCAACGATTTCCGTCAGGATGCCGGCCGCCTTGGTATCGAGGTCGTCGCACCCTCGGTGCAGACCTCCTTCCGGCAATTCGAGACGGGTGAAAACCGCATCTATTATTCGCTCGCCGCCATCAAGGGCGTGGGTGAGGGGGCGGTGGAGCACATCGTTGAAGTGCGTGGCGACAAGCCGTTCACCAGCCTGGAGGATTTCTGCCTGCGCATCGATCCCAAGCAGATCAACCGGCGTGTGCTGGAAAGCCTGATCAATGCCGGCGCCTTCGATTGTTTCGGCCGTGACCGCGCCGAACTGATCGGCGGGCTGGACCGCATCATCGGTTATGCCCAGATGGCGCAGAACAACCGCACCATTGGTCAGTCGGACATGTTCGGCTCCGGTGGCGGCAATGGCCCGGAAAAGCTTATCCTGCCCGCCTTCCAGTCCTGGCTCGCCTCGGAAAAGCTGCTGCGCGAATATCAGGTGCTCGGTTTTTACCTTACTGCCCATCCGCTCGATACTTACCGTCCGATCTTGGAAAAGTTGCGCGTGCAGAATTTCGCCGATTTTTCCGCCGCGGTGAAACAGGGCGCCACCGCCGGGCGTCTGGCCGGCACCGTCACCGGCAAGCAGGAGCGCAAGACCCGCACCGGCAACAAGATGGGTATCGTCACCTTCTCGGATGCTTCAGGGCAATATGAGGCCGTATTGTTTTCCGAGGGGCTCGGCCAGTTCCGTGATCTGCTGGAAGTCGGCAAATCGCTTGTCATTACCGTACAGGCGGAAGAGCGGCCGGAAGGCATCGGCCTGCGTATCCAGACGGCTCAGTCTCTGGAAGAGAAATCCGTGCAGATGCAGAAGGCGCTTCGTGTTTATGTGCGCGATTCCGGCCCACTGAAGACGGTGGCCCGTCACCTCAACACCAAGGGCGACGGATCGGTCTATTTCATCGTTATCAAAGACGAGGGCAGCCGCGAGATCGAGGTGGAATTGACGGAGAAATACCGCATTTCACCTGAAATCGCCGCCGCGTTGCGGTCTGCACCCGGGGTCGTTGATGTCGAACTGGTGTAGGGCGAAAGCCCTCACACCGGTCCTTCCTTGGTGACGGTGATGAAGTCCGTTCCCATGCCTGTCTCCAGCTGGTGACTGAGATCGGAAACGGTGATCGAGCTGCCGCTTGAAAGCTCCTGCTCGATCCGGTTGCGTATCTCCGCGGGGATTTCGAGACGGCTGAGCACACCGCTCAACTGGTCGAAACCGCCGGGCGCTTCGGTAACGGTGATGCCAAGCCGCTTGCGGGCAGCGGCCGGAAGATGATTTTCGAGCGTCACGCCGTTCCATTCGGCGGTTCCGGCTGCGCGATCCACGGAAACAGCCTCGAAGAAATGGGTTCCGAGCGCCACTTCCGGGTCCTTGATATCGATGGCCGCTTCAAACAGCGGCTTGAAGTCCTGTCGCACCATGATCTGTCCGTTCGGCGGATGATCTTCACCGGCGGAAGCGTAAAGCGCTGCCACAAAGGCGTCGGTCAGAAGCGGCCCGGTGGTTTTCAGCCCTTTCCACCGCTTGAACCCGTTAATGGCACTCACCGTCATCTCACCGGCGTAACCATCGGCAGAACCGGCGTCGAAGCCGAGGCGCGTCAGCACGGTCTGGACGTCCATCACCTTTTCCCGCTCGCCACGCCTTGTAATGAGAATGCGCAGCGGCGAGGGGAGCTTGGTTTTTGCCACCGGTTTGATGGCTTGCGTCTTTTCATTGACGGCAACCTCGACCGTACCCAAAGCCGCATCGAAGGTCGCCGGGCGTAACTCCACATCTGACAGAAGCAGCTTGCCGTCATCGGCATCGTCGCGCGGCGCAAACAGCGTCGGATGCTGCACGAAACGCAGCGAAACCGGGCGATCGGTGATGATGACATGCACGCCGGTCTGCGTGTCTCCGAAGAGTGACTTGGCGAATTTCGAGGGCAGGCGCACGCAGCCATGCGAGGCCGGATAATTCGGCACCTTGCCTTCGTGCAGCGCGATACCGGACCATGTCAGCCGTTGCATGAAAGGCATGGGCGCGGCCGAATAGATATTCGACTCGTGGTATTTGCGCTTTTCCAGAATGGAGAAAATGCCGCTCGGCGTCTCATGCCCCGGCTTGCCGGTGGAGACTTTCGAGGTGGCGATGATCTCGCCATTCTCATAAAGCGAGAGCGACTGGTCGCTTTTGGACACCAGGATCTGCAGCGACCGGCTGTCGGCGGCAAGCGCCGGAAAGGCAAGAATGCTGGCCGACAGCATGCCGGTCAGAAGACTGAGGCGAAGGGACATGACGCAATACACCACATGCACAAAACTTCCCTCACTCAACCATGTGAAGTTTAATGAAGTTTAAGGAAGCCGCGGCCGCGACATCACTAATTTGTGTAAAATCTAAAATACCTCGGGCACGAGGTGATGGTGGATGCGGGTGGACAGGTCTCGCGCATGGCCGCCTTAAGGTCCCTATTTGCGGGTGCCGAAGGTATAGCCGGTCTCGACGCTGCCCTTGCCGAACTTGTCGCGCAGCTTGTCCATCGCCGCTTCCGCCGCCGCCCGCCGCCCGGCTTGCCGGTCGACCAGATCGGGTGGATCGGCGAGGCCGGCGTCGCGCAGGTCGCTGACACCGATGCCGATGAGGCGGAATTTCGTGCCATCGGTTTCTTTTTCCAGCAGCGCAAGGCCGGTGCGGAATATGCGGTCGGCAAGCTGGGTGGGGTCGTCCAGCCTGCGGTTGCGGGTGCGGCTCTTGAAGTCGGCCGTCTTCATCTTCAGCACCACCGTCTGGCCGGCAATACCGCTTTTCTTCAGCCGCCAGGCCACCTTTTCGGAAAGCGACCGCAGGATGGGAACGAGGTCCTCATAGCGGGAAATATCGTTGAAGAAGGTGGTTTCGGACGAGACGCTTTTGACCGGATCATTATTATGCACATGCCGTTCGTCAATGCCGCGCGAGAGCCGGAACAGCCGCTGCCCCATCACGCCGTAACGGCGCATCAACTCGCTCTCTTCCATCTCCTGCAATTGCGCGATCATGCGGATGCCATCCGCCTCCAGCGTCGCGGCAAAGGCCTTGCCGACGCCCCAGATGGTCGTAACCGGCCGCGCCGCGAGAAAGGACAACGCTTCCGCTTCGCCGACAACCGAAAAGCCGCGCGGCTTTTGCAGGTCCGAGGCGACCTTGGCGAGAAACTTGCAATAGGAAAGCCCCGCTGAAACACTCACCCCGACCTCTTTTTCCACGCGCCGGGCGAATTTCGCCAGCACCCGTGCGGGCGGATCGTGATGCAGCTTCTCGGTGCCTGAGAGATCGAGAAACGCCTCGTCGATGGAAAGCGGCTGCACCAGCGGCGTCAATTCCTGCATCATGGCCCGGATTTCGCGGCCGACACGGCTGTATTTTTCCATATCCGGCCTGATGACGACTGCGTCGGGGCAGGCTTCCAGCGCCTTGAACATGGGCATGGCGGACCGCACGCCGTGGATGCGGGCGATATAACAGGCGGTGGAAACAACCCCGCGCTTGCCGCCGCCAACGATGACCGGCTTATCGGCCAGTTCCGGATTGTCGCGCTTTTCGACCGAGGCGTAAAAGGCGTCGCAATCGATATGGGCGATGGTCAGATCATAAAGTTCGGAGTGATAAAGAAGGCGCGGGCTGCCACAGGCACGGCAACGCCTCAACCCTTCTGGCTGGCCGGCCAGACAGTCGCGGCAAAAACCGGGATCATAGCGGTGCGACGTGGACATGAGCTGAAAACAAAACCAGAACGTCGCCGACCATACTCCGGCCGTGGCGATGGCTCAAGGGGCGTCCCGTCAATACACACCCGAATCCAGCCCCGGCCCGGAAAAATGGTGCCAGGCGGCGGCCACCGTTTCGGGGGATGTATCGGTGGCGGCACAGAACGCCATCAGGTCCGGTTCATGGCTCATCAGGAAATCGGTGAGCCCGGCCAGAAAGCCGGGATCGGTGGCGGCCTGGCGCAGCATGTTGGCCTGCAACCCGCTCAATGCCAGAAAACGTGCCAGCATGTCCGGTTCGTTTGCCAGCCAGCCAAGTATGGCGGCCGCCGTTTCTTGCGGATCCTGACCGGCTTTGCCTTTGTTTTTCGTATCGCGCAGCATTTCTTCCCCGAAGTTACCTATTTTGAAACCAAATCCCTCTAGCCTTGCGCAAAATGGACGATGGAATCGGTTCTCTGGCAACTTATATGTCTGGAAGAAGGTTTCAAAGTGAAACGGGGACTGCTCACCATGCCCAAGCAGGTCATGATAGTCGAAGACAACGAGCTGAACATGAAGCTCTTTCGCGACCTGATCGAGGCGTCCGGTTATACGACGATCCAGACGCGCAATGGCATGGAAGCGCTCGATCTCGCCCGCAAGCACCGCCCGGACCTTATTCTGATGGATATCCAGTTGCCGGAAGTTTCGGGACTGGAGGTGACGAAGTGGCTGAAAGAGGATGACGAATTGCACGTCATCCCGGTCATTGCGGTCACGGCATTTGCCATGAAGGGTGACGAGGAGCGTATTCGTCAGGGCGGATGCGAGGCTTATGTGTCGAAGCCGATTTCCGTTCCGAAATTCATCGAAGTCATCAAGACTTATCTGGGCGATGCGTGAGGCGACTGGGGAACGGTTATGACGGCGAGAGTTCTGGTTGTTGACGATATTCCGGCCAATGTGAAGCTTCTCGAAGCGCGGCTTCTGGCGGAATATTTCGATGTCGTCACCGCCGAGGATGGATTCAAGGCGCTGGCCATCTGCGACGAGGAGCAGGTGGATATCATCCTGCTCGATATCATGATGCCGGGTATGGATGGCTTCGAGGTCTGCGAAAGGCTGAAGGCCGACCCGAAAACCGCGCATATTCCGGTGGTGATGGTCACCGCGCTCGATCAGCCCTCGGACCGCGTGCGCGGCCTGAAAGCCGGCGCCGACGATTTCCTGACCAAGCCTGTCAACGACCTCCAGCTGATCGCCCGCGTCAAAAGCCTGGTCCGTCTCAAGGCTGTCAGTGACGAATTGCGGCTGCGTGCCGAAACCGCGCGGCAGATCGGCATCGAAGAGATGCTGCGCAGCGACGGCCTGATGCAGACGCCGGGCCGCGTGCTGGTTGCCGATGGCCGCGCCAGTTCGCAGGAACGTATCGTCCGGGCGCTGAAGCCGGTTGCCGAGGTCGATGCCGTGACGGAACCGCAGGCGGCCTTGCTCAAGGCGGCGGGTAACCCGTTCGAGCTTGTCATCGTCAATTCGAATTTCGAGGATTACGATCCGCTGCGGCTATGTTCACAGCTTCGCTCGCTGGAGCGCACCCGGTTCCTGCCGCTGCTTCTGGTGGCGGAGCAGGGGGCGGATGACATGGTGGCGCGTGCGCTCGATCTTGGCGTGAATGATTATATTCTCCGTCCGATCGATCCGAACGAACTCGTCGCCCGGTCGCTGACGCAGATCAGGCGCAAGCGCTACAACGAGCATCTGCGGCTCAACCTGCAGCACACGATGGAGCTTGCCATCGTTGACGGGCTGACGGGCCTCAACAATCGCCGTTATCTCGACAATCATCTGAAGATACTCTTCGATCGCGCCGCCGTTCGTGGCCGCCCGATCTCCATCTGCATGACCGATATAGACCGCTTCAAGCTGGTCAATGACACCTATGGCCACGATGTGGGTGACGAGGTCCTGCGGGAATTTGCGGCGCGCATCCGCAGTACGGTGCGTGGCGCCGATCTCGCCTGCCGTTATGGCGGCGAGGAATTCGTCGTCGTCATGCCCGATACGCCGATGGAGCTTGCTGCAAGCGTTGCCGAGCGCCTGAGGGCGATCGTTGAGGACCAGCCTTTTTATGTTCGTTCCATCGACCGTGAATTGAGCATCACCGCTTCCCTCGGCATCGCCACCAGCAGCGGCGCCTTCGGTGCGCCGGACGAGATATTAAAGCAGGCCGACAGGGCGCTTTACGAGGCAAAACACGCCGGACGCAACCGCGTCGTGGCGGCGGCGGCCTGAGCCGGCAGCAACGGATAAAATAAAATAGTTCATTTTTCTCCGGTTTTTCCCGGCGAAATAGTCATTCAACAATCGAGAGCAGGGCTTGCGAGACTGCAAGCCGTTGACCTTGGATGTATTTTATCATTTTACAATGAATGGATGAAATTGAACGAGATTAATAGAGTCCAAGTTGAAAAATACATTGAATTCAATCTCTCAGAGAACTATAGTGTGCCAGCTTGGTATATTTAACCATGTTTCCGAGGTGATGTATCTCTGGCTTAAGAATTTGTTGATTTTTATTTTACTTCTGCGCACACTCCCTATTGAGAGTAACAGTTCTTCCGGCGGTTTTTCCGTCTCGTGATGGTGAGATGATGGTGGCTTTGGCCGCCCGTGATTTCGCTGCTCAGGGGCTGGTATTGCGTAGTTTGAATGCCCCATGATGCTCAGGTCCGCCGCATCTCCTGAATCGTGGGGTCGGTCGGCTGACGATGTCCGAATCGGTTCCTCGTGCCGTAATCGCATCGTTGGCCGACCGCCTTCTTCCCGAAATTCGCCTGTTGCAGCGCTGCCCGCCTTAAGAGGGTGAACGGCGCTCTCGTGCTTTTTAGCGGCCTGTTGCGCTTTCCAGAGATCAGGTTCGATGTGCGGTCGCACTGGGTTCCCGCCCGTCGCGTGAGCCTGTTTGGCGTCGCTGGCGCATCTCTCGGGAGGGGCAGAATCAGAATATCGATGTTGGCTGAGTATGATTCCTGGATCTGCCGGTCGGGCAGGGGCCATGGCCTGCGAAAAAAAGCAGGGTTGTTTCAGGCTGGGAGGGGCGCATTTGCGGCCAGCCGGTCCATACATGCACAAACAAAAAACGCGCCCATTGGGCGCGCTATTTGCCGGAATACCGATCAAGCAAATTACTTGATCTTGGTTTCCTTGAATTCAACGTGCTTGCGTACAACCGGGTCGTACTTCGTCTTCGTCATCTTGTCCGTGAACGTACGGCTGTTCTTGGTGGTGACGTAGAAGGTACCGGTGTCGGCTGTCGACAGCAGCTTGATCTTGATTGTTGTAGCTTTCGCCATGGTCGTCCTGCCTTTAAACAAAAAAGAGAAGCCAGGCGCTTCTCACCTCGGCTAAATCTGGCGCGAAACTACGTATCGCGCCCGAAAAGTCAAGCCTGTTTTGCCCGGAAAACAAAACGGACGACATAAAGCACCACGTAAAGCCCGAAAAATACGGCGAGCGACCAGGCAAAGCCGTCGGTTCCGGCAACGTCCATGGAAATGCCGACAGCCTGCGGACCGGCAATCGTGCCGACGGCATAACAGAAGATGAAGGCGGCATTGGCGGCGACCAGATCAGCACCCTTCAGGCGTGAGCCGAGATGGGTGAGGCCGACCGTATACATGCCGGAAACAAGCCCGCCCCAGAACAGCAGCAAGGCCGCCACCAGCATCCAGCTTTCCACCAGGAAAGGCAGCGCCAGCGTGCCGCAGACGCCCGCAAAGGCCATCAGCCCCAGCATGGTTCGCCGGTCCTTCATGTGGTCGGAAAGCAGGCCGATCGGGATCTGGAAGACCATGTTGCCGATGCCCATCACGGTGAGCAGAAGGGCGGCCTGCGATTCGTTGAAGCCCTCACGGGTGGCGTAGATCGGAAAGAGTGAAAGACCGCCCGCCTGCACCGAGCCGAAGACGAAGGCTGCGGCGGACGCCATGGGCACCAGCCAGACATAACGCACGAAATGGTGGTTGGGCCGCTCGTCCAGCTCCGGGCTTTCACTGCGCGCCACGAAGATCGGGATCGCCGCTAGCATGATGATCGCCGCACCCACCAGAAACGGCAGGATGCCCTCACTGCCGACCACGGAAAACAGCAGCGGCCCGACTGCAAAGCCGACAGCGAGGCCGGTGGCATAGATGCCGAGAACCATGCCGCGTTTCTTCGACGGCGCGGTCATGTTGATCCAGTATTCGGAGAGAATGAACAGCGTGGTGGTGGCGCCGTGGAAGACGATTCGGAGCGGAAACCACATCCAGAAGGCCTCGGCGAAATAAAAGCCGAGTGCGCTGACCGCCGAAATGAAGACCGCAAACAGCATGGTTCGCGCCACGCCGAAATCATGGGCGATCTTGGTGGTCACCGGTGCCGCCATCATCGCCGCGACGCCGGCCATGGCCGAGTTCACGCCGATCATGGTGGAGGAGATGCCACGCTTTTCAAGGATGATCGACAGGAGCGGCAGGCCAAGACCGATGGCGACACCAACCGCGCTGATGGCAGAAATCGCGGCGATCAGTGAGGGCCAGTGAATGGCGTCCGCTTCTTCGCATTTCATTTGTGACATGACGGCCTTTATACAAAGTCTCGAATGAACCGGCCGTGGCGCGTGACATAGAGCCGCGCGGGGCTTTCAAAGGGCAATGAGGGATCACCTATCATGAGTTTTGTGACATCTTCGAGAACCGTACGCGTGATTTTGGGCATGTTCAGACCGGAAAGGTCTGTCATGTCAAGCCATTGCACATCGTGCAACTCGTCGGAATCCCGTGTTAGCCGGGTATCGAGCCCCAATTCATCGGTATAACAGCAAAAGAATCGCGTGTCGTAACGTCGAACATTTCCGGGTGGGGTGATGGCGCGTGCCACATAACGAAAACGGGAAAGATCCGGACCGTCGGCGCTGAGTCCCAGATCCATGCCGGTTTCCTCGAAAAGTTCGCGCGCGGCGGCCAGCGCCAGTGCTCTTGCACCGGCGGCACTCAGGCGGCGCGCTGCGGAAGCGGTGAGGCTGTGAAGGACGGCCGGATGCAGATCGCCGGAAAAGGGCAGCGCATGGTCACGTGGATCGCGCTTGCCGCCCGGAAATACGTAAGCACCGGGCATGAAGACGTGGGCGCTGCTGCGTTGGCCCATCAGCACCCTGAGCTGCGGGCCGGAGCGGTCGAACAGGATGATGGAGGCGGCATCGCGCGGCCGCATGGGCGCGCTTGCCGTTTCGGCTTCCCGGGAGCGCTGAGGCTCTTGCAAGGTCCCGCGCACCGTCAGTGAGACGAGCCGTCTATCTGCGCTTTTGGTTGTTTTCGGTCGAAGCCGTGCATCCTTAGCGCCCATTGCAGGCCGATGACGCCGCCCTTGATGGGCTGCAGCGTCAGGAGCGCGGCCAGGATGGTGATCGGCACCCAGATGGCGAAATGCACCCACATGGGCACGGAAAACACCATGTCTGTCATCATGAAGCCGCCAACGGCGATATGGCCGATGATGACGATGGAAATATAGGGCGGCAGGTCGTCCGAACGGTGATGGTGCATTTCCTCGCCGCAGGCCGCACAGGCATCCACCGGCTTCAGGAAGGCCCGGAACAGGCGGCCGCTGCCGCAGGCCGGACAGCGGTTGGCCATACCCCGCATGATCGAGCGGCCAAGCGGCCGTTCCGCACTGCTATCTCCGAAGGTGACCGTTTCCGAGCCCTGATGTGCACTCATCCCTAAGTCCTTCTCCCGCTTTCAACCGCCTGAAGCGGTTTTGTTATCGTCGCCTTCTCGGCGGCCTTGTTCCTGGCTTGGCGGCAAGACGCGATGTCCGCCGGCCTGCCTTGTGGAAAGAGCGCGCGCCGACCGGCATCTTGCGCCCCGGGCTCAACATATCGAACCGTAGCGCACCCGCCAGTGGCACGGCTTCCGCAAGCCGGACCTGAACCGTGTCGCCAAGCTGATAGCCGAGACCGGTCTTTTCCCCGGTCAGAGCCTGATGGGCTTCATCATACAGGAAATAATCGGTTCCGAGTGTAGATATAGGAACAAAGCCATCAGCACCAAACTGCGGCAGCGCGACAAATAGTCCCGCCTTGGTGACACCGCCGACGCGGCCTTCGAATTCCTCGCCCACCCGTTCGGACAGATGATGGGCGATCAGCCGGTTGATGGTGTCGCGCTCGGCTGCCATGGCGCGGCGCTCGAAGGTCGAGATTTCGGCGGCGATATCGTCGAGCGTCGCCTCTTCCTGCGGCGTGATGCCGCCTTCGCCGAGCCCCAGCGAGCCCACTAATGCCCGATGCACGATCAGATCGGCATAACGGCGGATCGGCGAGGTGAAATGGGCGTATTTCATCAGGTTTAGGCCGAAATGGCCGATATTTTCCGGGCTATAGATCGCCTGGCTCTGACTGCGCAGCACCATCTCGTTGACCATGATCTGGTGCGGCGTATCAATGGCACGCGCCAGAATGCCGTTGAAGGAATTGGCACGCATGGCCGCACCCTTGGCCATGGAAATACCGATGGTGCCGAGGAATTCGCGCAGCACCTCCTGCTTGGAAAGTGTGGGAGCATCGTGGACACGATAGACCAGCGGCTGCTTTTTCTTTTCCAGCGTCTCGGCGGCGGCGACATTCGCCTGGATCATCATTTCTTCGATCAGCTTATGCGCGTCGAGCCGCTCGGGAATGACGACCTTGTCCACCGTTCCATCAGGCCGAAGCAGGATCTTGCGCTCCGGCATGTCGAGCTCCAGCGGCTGGCGACGGTCGCGGCCGCGCTTCATCACCTCATAGGCGTGCCACAGCGGCTTCAGGATCGGCTCCAGCAGCGGTCCGGTCTTGTCGTCCGGACGGCCGTCGATCGCTGCCTGCGCCTGCTGGTAGGAGAGTTTGGCAGCACTCTTCATCATGATGCGATGGAAGGTATGGCCCGCCTTGCGGCCTTCCTTCGAGAAGGTCATCCGCACAGCAAGGGCAGGGCGGTCGACGCCTTCCTTCAGCGAGCAGAGATCGTTGGAGATGCGCTCCGGCAGCATCGGCACGACGCGGTCGGGGAAATAGACGGAATTGCCTCGCTTCAGCGCCTCGCGGTCGAGCGGAGAACCGGACCGCACATACCAGGAGACATCGGCAATGGCGACGGTGACGATGACACCGTCCGGATTGTCGGGCGAAGTGTCCGGTTCGGCATAGACCGCATCGTCATGGTCCTTGGCGTCGGCCGGATCGATGGTGATGAGCGGCAGATCGAGCCAGTCCTCGCGGTGCGACATGGTCGCGGCCTTGGCGGCATCCGCTTCGGCCAGAACATTCTGCGGGAAGATATGGGGAATGCCGTGGGAATGGATCGCGATCATTGAGATCGCCTTTTCCGAAGCCACGGAGCCGATGACCGAAAGCACCTTGGCGCGCGTCAGCCCGTAACGGCCGCTGTTGCGCGAGGTTTCCACCTCGATCAGATCGCCGTCCCTGGCGTCACCAACGCCGTCGGGGTCGATGACCATTTCTTCGCCGCGCCGGTCGATGGGCATCAGCCTTCCGCCACCGCCCGCCGTTTCCTTGAACACGCCGAGCAGCGCATTCTGGCGGCGGTCGATCAGCTTGACGACGCGGGCCGTATAGGCCGGGCCGGAGCTTTCCTTGGAGGGGAATATCTTTGCGAGAATACGGTCGCCGAGACCGGCAGCCGGGGCCTTCTTGCCGCGATCCTGCGATGACTGGCGGATCAGCACGGCCGGTGCCGCGCCCTGATCCTCCGGCCATTCCGCCGGACGGCCGATCAATTCGCCATCCTTGTCGCGGGTGGTGATGTCGAGAACCGTGACGGGCGGCAGGCCGCCCGGCCGCGTCAGCGACTTGCGGCTCTTCTGCACCATGCCATCGGTTTCAAGCTCCTTCAACAGCGCCTTAAGAACCACGCGGTTTTCGCCCTTCAGCCCGAAAGCCTTGGCGATCTCGCGTTTGGAGGCCTGCTGCGGATGGTCCGCGATGAATTTCAGCAAAACTTCGCGGGAAGGCACCTCGCCATGGATGATGCCTTCACCTTCGCTCACTCGCTTGCCACGCCCGGTGCGTCCGAAACCGTCGCTGGCGGAACCTTGTCTCTGACGCGGCGCTTTGCTCACTCTGCTGCCTTCTTGGGTTTGGCCGCTGCCTTCGGCTTGGCGGCCGCCTTGCTCTTGGTTGCCGCCTTGGCCTTGGTGGCCTTCGGCTTTGCTGCCGCGTCGCCATCGGCCTTCTTGGCAGCCGTCTTCCTGCCCTTGGCAGGCTTGCCGCCGGTGCCGGTCTTGGCGATGCGCTCGGCAATCAGCACCAGCGCCTCGTCCAGCGTCACCGAAGCCGGGTCCTGACCCTTCGGAATGGTGGCGTTGACCTTGCCCCAGTTGACGTAAGCGCCATAACGCCCGTCGCGGACGGTGATGGCGCCGCCATCGGGATGGTCACCGAGTTCCTTCAGAGCAGCCGGTGTGCCGCTGCGGCCGCGCCCCGGTCCCTTGCTCTGCTTTTCGGCAATGACGGTCACGGCACGGTTCAGGCCGATCGAGAACACGTCCTCGATGCTTTCGAGGTTCGCATAGGAACCGTCATGCAAAAGGAACGGCCCATAGCGCCCGAGACCCGCGGAAATCATCTTGCCGGTTTCCGGATGTTTGCCGATATCGCGCGGCAGATTGATGAGCGCCAGCGCCTTTTCGTGGTCGATGTCCTCAGGCTTCCAGCCCTTGGGCAGCGAGGAACGCTTGGCTTCCTTGCCATCGCCGCGCTGGATATAGGGTCCGAAACGGCCGGAGCGAAGCGTCAGCTCCTCGCCGGTCATCGGATCGGAACCGAGTGCTTTCGGCTCGTTCGAGGCCGCAGCCTCCGCTTCCGCACCATCGGAGGTGAGCTGGCGCGTGTAGTTGCACTCCGGATAGTTGGAGCAACCGACGAAGGCGCCATATTTGCCGAGCTTCAGCGAAAGATTGCCGGTGCCGCAAACCTGGCAGATGCGCGGATCGGAACCGTCTTCGCGCTTCGGGAAGACCAGCGGCGCCAGAACCTCGTTCAGCGCATCCAGAACGTTGGTGACCCGCAGTTCCTTGGTGTCTTCGATCTGGGCGAAGAAATCCTTCCAGAAATCACGCAGAACCTGCTTCCAGTCCAGCTCGCCGGCGGAAATGCGGTCGAGTTTTTCTTCCAGCGCTGCAGTGAAATCATACTCGACGTATTTGGTGAAGAAGCTCTCGAGGAAAGCCGTCACCAGCCGGCCGCGCGAATGCGGGATCAGCTTGCGTTTGTCGACGACGATATATTCGCGGTCGCTCAGCGTCTTCAGCGTCGCTGCGTAGGTGGAAGGACGGCCGATGCCGAGCTCTTCCATCTTCTTGATCAGCGAGGCTTCCGAATAACGGGGCGGCGGCTCGGTGAAGTGCTGGCTGGCGTTGATCTTCTGCTTGGCGAGGTTCTCGCGCTCATTGATCGGCGGCAGACGGCCTTCGTCATCACCGTCGTCGCTCTGTTCGCCATCTTCCTTCTGGTCGGTATAGGCGGCGATGAAGCCGTCGAAACGGATCACCGAACCGACGGCGCGCAGGCCCGCCTTTTCGCCGCCATTGCTGGCGAGGATTTCGACGGTCGTGCGCTCGATTTCGGCGGACGCCATCTGGCTGGCGATACCGCGCTTCCAGATCAGGTCATAAAGACGCAGCTGGTCGGGATCGAGATAACGCTTCACCTGATCCGGCGTGCGGTTGAAATCGGTCGGGCGGATCGCTTCGTGCGCTTCCTGGGCGTTCTTGGCCTTGGTGGAATAAAAGCGCGCCTTTTCCGGCACATAACGGCCGCCGAACTGCTCGCCGATGGCGCGCCGCGCAGCGTCGATCGCCTCCGGCGCCATCTGCACGCCGTCAGTACGCATATAGGTGATCAGACCGACGGTCTCGCCGCCGATATCGATGCCTTCGTAAAGCTTCTGCGCTACCTGCATCGTCCGCGAGGCACCAAAGCCCATGCGCGAAGACGCGGCCTGCTGCAGTGTCGAGGTGGTGAAGGGCGGGCCGGGGTTGCGCTTGACGGGCTTCGCCTCGACGCTCTCCACGACATAGCTTGCACCTTCCAGCAGCGCCTTCAGCCGGTTCGCATCCTCGCCGGTCTTGATCGAGCGGGCTTGCAGTCGCTTGCCGTCGGCGGAAACCAGCTTGGCTTCGAACTCGTCACCGCGCGGTGTCTTCAAAAGCGCGCTGATGTTCCAGTATTCCTCGGAGACGAAACGCTCGATCTCGGATTCACGGTCGCAGACGAGACGTAGCGCAACCGACTGCACACGGCCGGCGGAACGCGCGCCGGGCAGCTTGCGCCACAGCACAGGCGACAGGTTGAAACCGACGAGATAATCCAGCGCACGGCGGGCGAGATAGGCGTCGACCAGCGGCACGTCGATGTCGCGCGGGTTCGCCATCGCGTCCAGCACCGCCTTCTTGGTGATGGCGTTGAAGACCACGCGCTTCACCGGTTTGTCGCCGAGAACGCGCTTCTTCTTCAAAAGATCGAGAACGTGCCAGGAAATGGCCTCGCCTTCGCGATCCGGGTCGGTTGCGAGAATGAGGCCGTCGGAGGATTTCACCGCATCGGCAATATCCTTCATGCGCTTGGCGGATGCGCTGTCGACCTCCCAGGACATTTCGAAATCCTGGTCGGGCAGCACCGATCCGTCCTTGGCAGGAAGGTCTCTGACGTGGCCAAAGGATGCAAGAACCTTATAGCCCGAGCCAAGATACTTGTTGATCGTCTTGGCTTTGGCAGGAGATTCTACGACGACGACATTCATATTGTTCTTCTCTGGAACTGGTCCGTTAACGTGGCCCGGTCACGGCGCGATGCCGCAATTGGCCTTCCTTATAATTCGACATGGACAGGTAATGCCCGCTGGTCAAGAGGCAAGCCCGATTTTATCGCTTCAAGGCGACTGCAACCTATGGATAATCTATTGTTGTATTGCAATCTTTGGTAATTTGGTTATGTTGGGCAACATCATTTGAATCTACTTAAGCTCTTCGTTTCAGGCGGATATTGCAGGATAAATATATGGTCCCGAACGCGACAAACAATAATGCTGATAATGAAGGGACCAGAGAGAACTTGGCTTACATTCGCCAGATGCTGGCGGAGTTGCGCCAGGTCGCCAGCCGCGAGGGCGCGGACATGCTGTGTTATCTGATCGAGATGGCCTATGTCGAAGTCGGCGATATCCAGAGCGGACGGCGCAAGCTGTCAATCCGCGAGGAGAGAAACCCGTCCCCCGGCATGCCGGTTTAGACGTCCCGCTATATCAAGCTCCAGCAGCACCAGATGAACGGTGGCCGCGGAAAAGCCCGTGTGTCGGATGATGTCGTCAATCTCCACGGGCGAGGGGCCGAGGGCGGAAGCGATGACGCTGCGCTCATAATCTCCGGGCGGTGACATGTCCTCGTCGGAGCGCGGTTCCTCGATCTTGCGGTTATAGGGCAATTGCGGCTCCATCAGCGGTCGCAGCGCTTCGAGAATATCGGCCGCACCCGTGGTCAGCATGGCGCCTTCCTTGATCAGCCGGTTGGTACCTTCGCAGCGTGGATCGAGCGGGGAGCCGGGCACGGCAAAAACCAGCCGTCCCGCTTCGCCGGCAAGCCGCGCCGTAATCAGCGAACCCGAGCGCTCCGCCGCCTCCACGATGACGACGCCAAGCGACACGCCCGCGATCAACCGGTTGCGGCGGGGGAAATCGCGGGCGCGCGGCTCCCAGCCGAAAGGCATTTCGCTGATCGTCGCGCCGCCCTGATCATATATCTCCTGCAAAAGCCCGAAATTTTCCTGCGGGTAGGGACGGTCGAGACCGCCGGCCAGCATCGCAACCGTGCCGGTCGCAAGGCTAGCCCTGTGCGCGGCCGCATCGATGCCGCGCGCCAGCCCCGATGCGATCGTATAACCGGCGCGCCCACAATCGCGTGCCAGCATGGCGGCGAATTTCGCGCCGTTGATGGAGGCATTGCGCGAGCCGACGATGCCGACGCACGGCCTTGTCGCTGCATCTGCCGATCCCTTCATGGCGATCAGTGGCGGCGCGCCATCCATCTGCCGCAGGGCATGTGGGTAATCCGGTTCGCCAATGCCGACGAAACGCGCGCCGAATCTCTCAGCGGTTTCGATCTCGCCTTCCGCTTCCGCCTGTGTGGCGATGCGCGGGCTGCGGGAGGAACCGCCGCGCCGCGAAAGCTCGGGCAGGGCATCGAGCGCCTTTTCGGCGCTGCCGAAATGATTGATGAGTTCGCGGAAGGTAACGGGACCGATATTGTCGCTGCGGATGAGCCTCAGCCACGCGACCCGCTGCCGCGCGGAAAGCTCTATGCCCTGCCGTGTCGTTTCCTCATGCGGCATGGCTTGTCCTCAAGATGGGCTCAGCCCTTTTGACCGATCCTGCTTTCGGTGCCCGCCAGCAGGCGCGCGATATTCTCGCGGTGTTTCCACCAGGAAATCATGCTGAGCAGCGTCACCAGCAGCGCCGTCTTTTCCGGACCAAGCACCCAGAGCGCCACGGGAATGACCAGCATGGCAAGCAGCGCCGAGAGCGACGAATAACGGGTGATGAAGGCTGTCGCGAGCCAGATCAGCGCAAAGGCCAGCATCATCAGCGGTGCTGCACCCAGGAGCACGCCGATATAGGTCGCCACACCCTTGCCGCCCTTGAAATCCAGCCACACCGGAAACAGGTGACCGAGAAAGGCGAAGAAACCGGCAACCAGCGAGGCCTCGTAACCCCAGAGCGCATTGGCGACCAGAACCGCCGCCGTACCCTTCAGCGCGTCGAGCAGCAGGGTTGCGGCGGCGAGCTTCTTGTTACCGGTGCGCAGCACATTGGTGGCGCCGATATTGCCGGAGCCGATCTTGCGCACGTCACCCAGCCCCGCCATGCGGGTGAGGATGAGGCCGAAGGGGATGGAGCCAAGCAGATAGCCGATCAGCGCGGCCAGCGCGAGAAGGGCAGGCGCCGTCTGCCAGTCAGTCAAAGCACTCATTCAAACGTCCCCTCTGTCGCGCTGCCCGCGTGATCTCTTGCCGTGATCTTATGCCAAGGAATGAACGGCTTTGCCAGCCACATAAGTGGCGACGGCACGGCCGCTGAAACGGGCATCCTCGAACGGCGTATTCTTGGATTTCGAGACCAATTGTTCCTTCGCCACGAGCCACGGTTCGTCGAGATCGATCAGGGTGATATCGGCCTTCGCGCCAGCCTTCAGCGTTCCGGCGTCGAGACCGAAAATCTTGGCCGGGCGGGTGGAGAGCGCATCGATCAGCCGCATCAGCGGAACCTCGCCACTGTGGTAGAGGCGCAGCGCCGCCGCCAGCATGGTTTCCAGCCCCACCGCGCCGCTCGCCGCATCGGAAAACGGCAGGCGCTTGGTGTCGACATCCTGCGGGTCATGGGAGGAGACGATGATGTCGATCGTACCGTCCTTCAGGGCTTCCACCATGGCCTTGCGGTCGTCTTCGGCGCGCAGCGGCGGGGAAAGCTTGAAGAAGGTGCGGTATTCGCCGATATCGTTCTCGTTGAGCGTAAGGTGGTTGATGGAAATGCCACAGGTGGCCTTCACGCCCCGTTGCCGGGCGACACGGATCGCCTCTGCCGATTCCGGAACGGAAATTTTGGCGGCGTGGTAGATTGCCTGTGTCAGGCCGGCAATGCGAAGGTCACGCTCCAGCGGAATGATTTCGGCTTCCTTCGGAACGCCCGACAGCCCGAGCCAGCTTGCGAAAAGCCCCTCGTTCATGTCGCCGCCGCCGATATATTTGTCGCGGGTCTCGAGCGCGATGACGGCGCCCAGTTCGCGGGCATAGGTCATGGCGCGGCGCAGCACCAGCGTGTCGGAAAGCGCCTTGCGGCCATTGGTGAAGGCAACCGCACCGGCTTCCTTCAACATGCCGAATTCGGTCATTTCTTCGCCATTGAGGCCCTTGGTCAGGGCCGCTGCCGGATGGACATTGACGATTGCCTTGTCGCGCGCCGTCTTCTTCACATATTCGACAAGCGCGATGTCATCGATGACGGGATCGGTATCCGGCATCACGATGATGCTGGTGACACCGCCGGCCGCTGCCGCGCGTGAGGCGGATTCGATGGTTTCGCGGTGCTCGGCACCGGGTTCGCCGACAAAGACGCGGGCATCAACCAGACCGGGAACGGCCACGATACCCTTGCAGTCGCGCACTGTTGCACCTTCCGGCGCGCCTTGATTATGCGCATCCTTGCCTGCTGCGAGAATGGTGCCATCGGCACCGATGACGATGCTGCCGGTCTCATCCAGATTGCGGGAGGGATCAACGATGCGGAGGTTCTTGAGAACGGTAACGGCACTCATACGCGCTCACCCTGATTTTGCGAGACAAGCAGGGTTTCCATGACGGCCATGCGCACGGCAACCCCCATTTCCACCTGGCTTTCGATGACGCTCTGCGGACCGTCTGCCACGTCGGAGGCGATTTCCACGCCGCGGTTCATCGGGCCGGGATGCATGACCAGAGCATCTTCCTTCGCCGCCTTCAGCTTTTCGGCGTCGAGGCCGTAATAATGGAAATATTCGCGCACCGAAGGCACGAAGGAGCCGGACATGCGCTCACGCTGCAGGCGCAGCATCATCACCACGTCGGCGTTTTTCAAACCTTCCTTCATGTCGTGGAAGACCTCCACGCTCATGTCGCGAATGCCCGAAGGCAGAAGCGTGGCGGGGGCGACGACGCGGACGCGCGCGCCCATTTGGTTGAGGAGGATGATATTGGAGCGGGCCACGCGCGAATGCAGCACATCACCGCAGATCGCAACCGTGATGCCGGAAAGTTCCCCCTTGGCGCGACGGATGGTCAGCGCATCGAGCAGCGCCTGCGTCGGGTGCTCATGCTGGCCGTCGCCGGCATTCACCACGGAGCAGGCGACCTTCTGCGCGAGAAGCGCTGCGGCCCCTGCGGAGGAATGGCGCACGACCAGCACATCCGGGCGCATGGCGTTCAGCGTCATCGCCGTATCGATCAGCGTTTCCCCCTTCTTCACCGAGGAATTGCCGACCGACATGTTCATCACGTCTGCGCCGAGGCGTTTTCCGGCAAGCTCGAAGGAGGATTGCGTGCGCGTCGAGGCTTCGAAGAACAGGTTGATCTGCGTCAGGCCCCGAAGCGTCGAGGTCTTTTTCTCGCGCTGGCGGCTGATTTTCACCGCCTCATCGGCCTTGTCGAGAAGCAGGGTGATATCCTGATGGGAAAGCCCCTTGATGCCGAGGAGATGGCGATGGGGGAAGAAGACCATGCGGTTTGCCTCCTGACGGGCGCCGCATTTTCCCGTGAAAATGCCCGGAACGCCCGAATGCTGATCCGTGCGCTCCATTCGCTGTGAACACGCCTCAGGAGTGCCGCGGAATTCGGTCCTGCGCTCTATAGAGATTGCTCGGCGCAGGAGCAAGCGCCAGCGGCCCCTGAAATGAAAACACGACGATGTTTCCCCAACCCTCTAGACCGGCATTTCGGCGGGCGGTGATGGGACGAGCGCGTGTCAGACGATGTCATGCTTCTTTAAAAGCGCCTGCTCGTCTCCTGACGCCCAGCCGAAAACTTTCGGCGGCCCTTCCAGCTCCTGTACGAAGTAGTGAACATCGAAATCGATCGCGACATCGGGTCGGCCCTTGCGGGCGAAGGTCGCCGTCCAGGCGACATGGGCGACGCAATGATGTTCATCGATGGGCGAGATACGGATATGGCGTATCCGCATCTCCTTCGTTCCTATGGCCCGATAGCGCTCGTAACCCTTCGTCATGACCTGCTTCAGGTGGTCATCGTTCTTTCCGGTCATCACCCCGGCAGGGGATGCGGCGATGAAGTCGGAGGCGTAGAGGGATGCTACCTCCTCCATATTCATGTCGCCCTTGAGAGACTTGTTGAAAAACCGCTCATATCGTTCGAAGAGCTTTCTTGCGCTGGCCTCCATGGCTTCCTCCCTGTGCAGCCTTTCAGTAAGTCGCGAACCGAAAAAGCCTGTCGCAAGTTCCACGCCGGGCGAAGGATTATGCAGAATGTTGATGATGGTGGTTCAAACGAGATCGTCCGAGGGCTGCAAGCGGGGACTTGCAATAGGCGGAACCCGAAGTTTGGTCAGAGTCGGGAATGCTTCTTCACTTGCCTTATATCAAGGCGCACCGCCGTGGCATCGGTCAGTTTCGGTTGGAGTTCAAAGCTAAATTCCTGTCTACGACGCAGATGATCGGACCTATCGAAATGTATTCCTATTCTGTTTTTGCTCTTGCCGTTCTGGCCCTGCTTCTGACGCCCGGCCCGACGAACACGCTTCTGGCCCTTTCCGGTGCCGGTCGTGGCGTCCGGGCGTCGCTGCCGCTGATGATCGGTGAAATCACCGGCTACCTGCTCGTCATCCTTACCGTTGCCGTGCTGTTTTCCGAATTTCTGAAAACGCATGCGGGCCTTGCGCAGGCAATCAAGCTCTGCACTGCCATCTGGGTGGCGTTTCTGGCCGCCCGGTTATGGACGTTGCCGTCCTCCACGCCGATCGGGGAGGCGATAACACTTCGCCGGGTTTTCGTGACCACCTGCCTCAACCCGAAGGCGCTGATCGTCGGCCTCGTCCTGTTGCCGCAGGCCCCGCTGGCTGAAATCTGGCCGCATATCCTGCTTTTTTCGGTGCTGGTGGGTTTTGCGGCCCTCGTATGGCTATCGGCCGGGGCGCTTCTTATCCGCCATGCCGGCCAGTCTTCGCCGCGGCTGGTGCGCGGCACCGCTTCGGGCTTCCTCCTGGTGCTTTCGCTCGGTCTTGCCGGAAACGTGTTTGGCATTCTCTAGGCCGGATACCTAAATCAGGGTCACTCCCGAAAAATGCTGAAAGCGGCGGCTTAATCGTCTCAATCGCTTCCTGTGTGCGGAATTATGCAATATCACCCCACTATGCAATGCCAGTACAAAACAGCTAGAAGCAGCGGATGACCCAGAATTCCCGGACAGAAGAATCGCTCGCCGAACTGAACCAGCCTAGCCTCTGGTCCGGCATCAATGCCTATCGTTCCGATCCGCTGATCGTCGATCTCACCTCCGGCCTGTCGCGCAATCTGAGGGACGAGTACGATCAGCTCGGCCGTTACGTCACCTCGCATGAGGCGCAGGAGCTGGCGCGCATGGCCAATCAGGGCGTGCCGCAGCTGCACACCCACGGCCCGCGCGGCGAGCGTCTCGACCAGGTGGAATTCCATCCCGCCTGGCATGCGCTGATGCGCCGTTCGATGTCATCAGGTCTGCATTCCAGCGTCTGGGAGAACTCTCCCGATACGCGCGGCAATGAGCACAAGGCCCGCGCCACGAAATTCTACCTGACTTCGCAGCTGGAGGCGGGGCATCTCTGCCCGCTGACCATGACGAGCGCCTCCGTTGCCGCCATCATGGCTTCGCCGCGCGTACAGAAGGAATGGGCGCCGAAGATTCTCTCGCGCAAATATGATTCTGCGCAGAAACCGGCCCTGCAGAAAACCGCCGTCACCATCGGCATGGGCATGACGGAAAAGCAGGGCGGCACGGATGTGCGTGCCAACCGCACCACGGCCGAGCGGGTGGGCGAGGGCATCTATCGCCTGTCCGGCCACAAGTGGTTCCTCTCCGCGCCGATGAGCGACGGCTTCGTCATGCTGGCCCAGATGGGCGACGGCATGGGCTGCTTCCTCGTACCGCGTTATCTCGAAGACGGTTCGAAGAACGGCCTGCATTTCCAGCGGCTGAAGGACAAGCTCGGCAACCGCTCCAATGCGTCGGCCGAAGTCGAGTTCACTGATGCCTTCGGTTATCTGCTCGGCGATCCCGGCAGCGGCATCCGCACCATCCTGGATATGGTGACGTTGACGCGGCTCGATTGCGCGCTGGCATCATCAGGCATGATGCGCGCCTCGCTCGCCGAAGCCGTGCATTTCGCCCGCGGCCGTTCGGTTTTCGGCAAGATGCTGGTCAGCCAGCCGATCATGACGCGCGTTCTCGCCGACATGGCGCTGGATGTGGCCGCCGCGACGGCACTCTCCTTCCGGCTGGCGACGGCCTTCGATGCTGCCCGCAACAATCCGGCAGAAGCCGCTTATGCGCGGGTCATGACGCCTATCGTCAAATACTGGTGCTGCAAGATCGCGCCGGCGCTCATCTATGAGGCCATGGAATGCCTTGGCGGCAATGGATACGTGGAAGAGCGGCCGATTGCCCGCCACTATCGCGAAGCGCCCGTCAACGCCATCTGGGAAGGCTCGGGCAACGTCATGGCGCTGGATGTGCTGCGGGTTCTCCAGCGCGGCAAGGATCTGTTCGATCTCGTCTTCCAGACGCTGGAGCGCGATCTCGGACCTGCCGGCAAGAAGACTACCGACGTGTTGCGCGCCGCGATCGCGCTTGCGGAACGTGACGAGGGCGCGGCCCGTCTGCTGGTGGAACAGTTCGCGCTTGCGGCCGCTGCCGCCGAGCTTTGCCGGCTGGGTGCCGGCAAGATCGCCGATGCCTTCCTCGAAACGCGTCTCGCGGGCGGCTGGCGGCACACTTACGGCATGCTCGATTCCCGCTTCGATCCGACTTATATAATCGATTTATTGTATCCGCCCGCATCCTGACCGATAAAGGGCGGAGAGCAATTGTTGCAGTCCCTGTGGGAGGGGTATCGGATTTGAGACGAAGCGTTGGTGTGGGGTGTATTCCTGTTTTTCAGGCGGTTGGCGCGTGTCCGCGCGTGAAGATGGAGGGCTCCTGCAAATGCTGATCTTCCGCTCCGCCCGCTCTGAAGATGAAGAGGCGCTCTACGCCATAAGCCTTGCCACCGGTGATGCCGGGCAAGATGCTACGGCGCTTTACAATGACGGCCACATGGTCGGGCACATCTATTCCGCGCCCTATCTTCATCTCTGGCCCGATGCCGTTTTCGTGGCGGAGGACGAGGAGGGTGTCTGCGGTTACATCGTCGGCGCGCTCGATACGGCTTCGCACGAAGAACGGCTGGAGCAGGAATGGTGGCCGCATCTGCGCGCCCTTTATCCCGATCCGGGTGGCGACCAGCAGACATGGGACGCCGACCAGCGCCGTGCCCATTTCATCCACCATCCGCGCCGCACGCCGTCCTGGCTTACCGATCCGTTTCCGGCCCATATTCACATGAACCTTTTGCCGCGCACGCAGGGCAAGGGCGGTGGCACCCGGCTTCTGTCTCGCTGGCTGGACATGGCAAGACAGAACAGCGTCTACGGCATTCACCTCGGCGCCAGTGAACGCAACCATGCGGGCATGCGGTTCTGGGAAACCCGTGGCTTCAAACGTCTCGACAGCCACGAAACGCCCGGCAGCGTCTGGTTCGGCATGGGGCTGGAGTGACATTGGCGGATTCCATGAAGCATGGATTCGGGATTGTTCACGTCAACAACCCTTCATCCACAGGAACCTTTCGTTCATCCATCCCGCCACATTGTTCTTGTCTTCATGCTTTGTTAACCCGTTCAAAAGGCCTTTCAGAGAACGGGTAGGGAATCATGCTGGCGAACGCAGAGGCGATTTCAGCCGACAGACCGGAAAAGCGCATCAAGGATCGCGCTCAGACCGAGAAGGCGATTTTTAATGCGGCGCGGTCGCTGCTTGCCGAAGAGGGGTTTCAGGGCTTCGGCATCAATGCCGTTGCCCGCCGCGCCGGCTGTGACAAGCAACTGATCTACCGTTATTTCGGCGGCCTTGATGGCCTGATCGAGGCTATCGGCGAGGATCTCGGTTCCTGGGTGAAGGATCGCATTCCCGAGGATACCGGCGGCATGTTTCTGCTGACCTATGGCGACCTCATGGAAAAGCTGGCGCTTTATTTCATGGATGCGCTGCGCAGCGATCCGCTCGTCTGCAAGATCATCGCCTGGGAAGTGTCCGATGGCTCGCCGCAGGTGCGCCAACTGGCCGAAGCCCGCGCCAAGTCGCTGGGCAAATGGCTGGAGCGCATGCGCGGTTCGCTTGCGGCTCCGAAGGGCGTGGATACCGCTGCCGTCAACGCCGTACTGTTCGCCGCCATCCAGCACCTTGTTATCTCCGCTGCCACAAGCGGCCAGTTTGCCGGCGTGCCGCTCAAATCGGACCGGGACTGGGACAAGATCGCCACGGCCGTCAAAAGGCTGGTGCGCGGCGTTTACGGCTGAGCCGGTTTCACCGGCGGAAGTCAGCCGGCCTTCGGGGCCGATGGGGCATTAAAGAAAAATCAGCCATGTTTTCATCGGCAGGCAACCGCAGGGCAGGTCCATCCGTTGCTTCTGCCACGGGTTTTCCACACCCATGCCGGCCGCATTAACCATAATGACAGCTTTCATTTGCCTCGCCACGGCTGCGGGTCCAGTGTGTATTAATAAAGTGTTAACCATGCGCAATGACTGCGCATAAGGGAGCCGCAAGTGAGCCGCTGGACAGCCTTGGGCGTCATGATGACGTTTTTTGCTATGCTGCCGTTGGATATCGACGTGCCGGCGCTGAACCTGTGCCTTATGGCCGTGGTGCGCTGGGCGGTGCTTGCTGGCATTCCCGATACGATTTTTGCGCGAGGGCAGGCGGCATGAAGTGGTTTTTGATCCTCTGGGCCGGTCCCGTCGCGCTGCTTGGCAGCTGGTACTGGCTTTCCTATTACGACATGAGTTTCGGCTTCTATATGCTGACGCGCCAGACACATGATCTGGTATTCGAGATTTACGGCACTATTCTCGGCCTGCCGCCGGAAAGCCTGCCGCCGCTGGTGGCGCGCGCCATTGCGGTCGACAGCCTGATCGTTTTTGCGATCCTCGCCTTCCGCAAGAGAAAGCAGATCGCCGCCTGGTGGCAGGGCCGTCAGTCGGCCGCGCGGGTCAGCGCGGAAAGCCTGTCCAGCGCACCCTGAAGAATGAAGCTCGCGGCGGCCGAATCGATGCGTTCGGCACGCTTGGCGCGTGAGACGTCCATTTCCAGCAGCGCGCGTTCGGCCGCGACGGTGGAAAGCCGTTCATCCCAGAAAATGAAGGGCAGGGCGGTTTTTTCGCCCATGGTGCGCACGAAAGCGCGTGTCGCCTGCACGCGCGGACCGGCCGAACCATCCATGTTCATCGGCAGCCCGATGATGAAGGCGGTGACTTTTTCCTTTTCGGCAAAAGCCAGCAGCACTTCCGCGTCCTGCGTGAATTTCACCCGTTTGATGACGGGGCGCGGCGTCGCGAAACGCCGCGACAGGTCCGACATGGCAAGCCCGATGGTCTTCGTGCCAAGGTCGAGGCCGGCAATCGCCTGTCCGGGCTGAAGGGTTTCCGCCAGTTCCTCGATGCTGAGTATCGCCATGTCGCGCGCTGCCTTATCGTTTGCGGACGAATTCGGTGCGCAGCACCAGACCCTTGACCGCATCATGCCTGCAATCGATTTCTTCGGGATTGTCGGTCAGGCGGATCGACTTGATGACGGTGCCCTGCTTGATAACCGTGCTGGTGCCCTTGACCTTCAAGTCCTTGATCAGCGTCACGGAATCGCCATCCGCCAGCAGATTGCCGGCCGCATCGCGCACTTCCTTTGAGCGCGCCGCTTCAGCAGCCAGTTCGGAAGCCGGCCGCCATTCGCCGGTGGCTTCGTCATACACATAATCGTCATTGTCAGCGGCCATTGTCGCTTCTCCTAAATATCGGTAGTGCGGTTTCTCAAGCCGTCCTATGTCATACTACAAGGGCAATACAAGGAGAACTTCCCATGAAAATCACCTGGCTCGGCCATTCCGCCTTCCGCCTTGAGAACGGCAGAACGAAAATCCTCATCGATCCGTTCTTCACCGGCAACCCCGGTTTTGCCGGACACGATGCGAAAACGGCGGCCGAAGGCATCACCCATATTCTCCTGACCCACGGCCACGGCGACCATGTCGGCGATACCGTCCAGCTGGCCCGCGAAACGGGTGCCACGGTGCTGGCGAACGCCGATCTTGCCGCCTGGCTTTCCGCAAAGGGTGTCGCGAAGGTCGATATGGGCAATACCGGCGGGACCGTGCATTTCGACGGTTTTTCCGTCACTTTCACCAATGCGCTGCATTCCTCGGCCCAGATCACCGAAGACGGCGTCTCCCATTCGCTCGGCAATGCCAACGGTCTGATGCTGCATTTCGAGGACGGTCCGGCCGTCTATCATATGGGTGACACGGATATATTCTCCGACATGAAGCTCATCAACGAACTGCACCAGCCGGATATCGGCCTGGTGCCGATCGGTGATCGTTTCACCATGGGCGGTGCCGTGGCGGCGCTCGCCTGCCAGCGCTTCTTCAAGTTCGAGCACGTTATTCCCTGCCACTACGGTTCCTTCCCGATCATCGACCAGACGCCGGAAAAGTTCGTGGCCGGCATGGAGGGTGCGGAAGCGCGTGTCCACACGCCGAAGACGGGCGATACGCTCTCCTTCTGAGGCTCCCCCAGAGCATGTCGTTGCCGCAAAACCGCTCCGCAGTTTGACGCGACATGCTTTCTACCGTTGCGAAGGACGGACATGGTGATTATAGCGGGTAGGAAAATTCCTACCGGAGTAAAACCATGTCCGTCGATCTCGCCACCGTAAAGCGCGTTGCGCGCCTTGCCCGTATCGCTGTCAGCGAAGAAGAAGCACAGAATATGCTCGGCCAGCTGAACGGCATACTCGGTTTCGTGGAGCAGCTTTCGGAAGTGAATGTCGACGGCGTCGAGCCGATGACATCCGTTACCCCGGTGGAAATGAAAAAACGTGCCGACGCGGTGACCGACGGCAACAAGGCGGAAGACATTGTCGCCAATGCGCCTGCGACCGACCGGGACTTCTTCATGGTCCCGAAAGTGGTCGAATAAGCGACCGCCTCTGCCGCCCGATTTTTCCGAGATTTTCGAAAGCCGTTGCCGACCATGACCGACCTGACGAGCCTGACCATTGCCGAAGCCCGCGAAAAGCTGAAGGCCAAAGAATTTTCCGCCCTCGAGCTGACCGACGCCTATCTCTCCGCCATCGATGCGGCGAACGGCGCCTTGAACGCCTATGTGGCGACGACGCCGGAAAAGGCGCGCGACATGGCGAAAGCCTCCGACGAACGCATCGCCGCCGGCAAGGCCGGTGAGCTGGAAGGTGTTCCTCTCGGTGTGAAGGACCTTTTCGCCACCCGTGACGTGCACACACAGGCGTGTTCGCATGTTCTCGATGGTTTCAAGCCGAAATACGAATCCACCGTCACCCAGAACCTCTGGGATCAGGGCGCCGTCATGCTCGGCAAGCTCAACATGGACGAATTCGCCATGGGTTCGTCCAATGAAAGCTCCTGGTACGGCCCGGCCATCAACCCGTGGCGCGCCAATGGTTCCGAGCAGAAGCTGGTGCCCGGCGGTTCCTCCGGCGGTTCGGCGGCAGCTGTTGCCGCCCATCTGTGCGCCGGCGCCACCGCGACCGACACCGGCGGCTCCATCCGCCAGCCGGCAGCCTTCACCGGCACCGTCGGCATCAAGCCCACCTATGGCCGCTGCTCGCGCTTCGGCATTGTCGCTTATGCTTCTTCGCTCGATCAGGCCGGCCCGATCGCCCGCGACGTGCGCGACGCCGCCATCCTCCTGAAGACCATGGCGAGTGTGGATGCGAAAGACACCACCTCCGTCGACCTGCCGGTGCCGGATTATGAAAAGGCCATCGGCCAGTCGCTGAAGGGCCTGAAGATCGGTATTCCGAAGGAATATCGCGTCGACGGCATGCCTGAAGAGATCGAAAAGCTCTGGGCCAAGGGTGTCGAGTGGCTGCGCGATGCCGGTGCCGAAGTGGTCGATATTTCGCTGCCGCACACCAAATACGCGCTGCCCGCTTATTACATCGTCGCGCCGGCGGAAGCCTCGTCCAACCTTGCCCGTTATGACGGCGTTCGTTACGGTCTGCGCGTCGACGGCAAGGATATTGCCGACATGTACGAAAAGAGCCGCGCCGCCGGTTTCGGCAAGGAAGTGCAGCGCCGCATCATGGTCGGCACCTATGTACTGTCGGCCGGTTATTACGATGCCTATTACCTGAAGGCGCAGAAGGTTCGCACCCTTATCAAGCGCGACTTCGAAAACGTCTTCCATGAGGGCGTTGATGCCATTCTGGCGCCGATCACCCCGTCTTCCGCCTTCGCTGTCGGTGATGAGGAACTCGCATCCGATCCGGTGAAGATGTACCTGCAGGACGTCTTCACCATCACCGTCAACATGGCCGGTCTTCCGGGCCTTTCGGTTCCGGCCGGTCTTGACGGAAAGGGACTGCCGCTCGGCCTGCAGCTCATCGGCAAGCCTTTCGAGGAAGAAACGCTGTTCAAGACAGCCCATGCCATCGAACAGGCTGCCGGCAAGTTCACTCCCGCCAAGTGGTGGTGAGCGACCTCAAGCTCAGAGACATGAACAAAGCCGATCGCGATGCGGTCGGCTTTGTTGGTTTTGCCGCCTGGCGATCCGGTGAGGCCTTCGATGACAGTTATATCGATCCTGATGTCATCGAGCGGGTGAGGGGTGAATTCGAGAATTTCGCCAAGTCTCCGACCGGTGATGTCGTCGTCGCCGAAATCGATGGCCTCGTTGTCGGCTGGGGTGCGTGCGATACAGCGCCTCATCATATTTCCGATCTGTGGGTGGACCCCAACTGGCAGGGCAAGGGGATCGGCAAAGCCCTGATCCTCCATTTTTTCGACAGGATGCGCGCGCAAGGCCTGCCGCTTGCCACGATCGACACCCACGCCAGAAACCGTGCCGCCATCGGTCTTTACGAGCGTTGCGGTTTTCAGATCGTCTGGCGCGGCATGGAATGGTCCGACATCATGAAAGTCGAGCTTGAAAAGGTGAAGCTGGAGCGCAGGCTCTCGCCTTAATCCCTTCTTCGTGCCGTGGCCGTCGCTGGGTAAATGCCGGGCGACGGTGTGCCGCCGCCGCCCGGCCAGTTCTATCTGTTGTCCAGCTCACCCCGCACGAGTTCCAGCCCGCGTGTGGTGATACGGTAGGGCTTGCCGCCGGAAGAGGCTATGGCCCTCTTTCGCTTCAGCTTGCGGAAGGTGAGGAGATCGAGGCCACTGAAAATCCAGCCCTCACGCGTGAAAAGCGAGAGTTTTTCGATTTTGTGGGCGTCGTCTCGAACGAGTTCAATTCTGCCGCCCTGGGCGAGCAGGTGAAGAATGCGCTGTTCGGCGCGGGAAATGTCCATTTTTGGAAGTCCGGTCGGCGTCATCTAGACGCGTGAAAACAAACCCGGGTGCCGTTAGGGCAGCCAGCTCGATTTCATATGGCCCGGCGCGCAAGAAACTTGCGGGCAGGGCCCTTACCAGGACTCCGATTGAGCGAACATAAAAACTCCGTTCTTGCTCCTTTTGGGTAGCGGGCGAAACCGTCGCGGTCAAGTCCGCGCAAGCGCGACAAAACCCTGCTGGTCGAATCGCGCTGCCAATGGTTTACTTTCGACGGCCATGGAGGGCGCGGCTTGATCGTCATTCGCAATGCGCATGAGCAGGAAGCGGAGGTTCTGGCGGCCATCGGCCTCAGGGCATGGCGGCAGGCAACTGCGGCGCTTGGCATCACACCCACCCTCTACGATAACGCAGCCAGCGCCTTTTCCAATTTCACCCGCTCGTCATGGCTGGCCATCCGCGTGGCGGAATTTGGTGGCGCGGTTGCCGGATGGGCGGCGCGGGAACATTTCAACGAGACGATATCCGATTTCTGGATCGATCCGGATTTTCAGCGGCGACGCGTCGGTACCTTGCTGCTGGCGGATATGGAGCGATTGATCCGGGAAAGGGGGTTCGACGCCATCCTGCTTGAAACCCATGCCCAGAACGAGCCCGCCGTCGCGTTTTTTCGACATCATGATTACAGCATTCGCTGGCTTTCGGTTTCTTATGCCCCCAAACTCGATCGGGACGTGCAGTCGGTCGGCCTGCAGAAGCAACTGGTCGAGGCCGAGAGCGGTCTTTACGGCACGGAGTTCTGAAAGAGAAGCCCAAGGTCGTTTGCAAGCCGCGTCGGCCACGCCGGCATAATGACAAGGGATGCAACGAGGCCTGCCTGCACCATCACGATGAGTAGCAGGATGCTGCGGAAAGGTTCCTTGCGCGTTTTATGTCGCAGCAGGCGTTGCGCCGAAATCGCACCCATGCTGCCGCCCGCCAGCGCAAGCCACAGCAGGGTGCTTTCGCGAATGCGCCAGCCGCCGTTTCCCGCCGCCTGCTTGTCCCGCCAATAGACAAGAAAGACGAAAAGATTGAAGGCGATATAGATCAGGAAACACAGAATGATCGTCATCATGACCTGAATTGAAATCGAGAAGCGTAAAAAACCCGTGTCCCACGCCGCCGAAAAGCCGGTGCGTCGTGTCACAGGGTGCAAGATGTCTTGCGCCCGCGCGCCATTTGTTCTACCCACCAAGGCCAAAGAACCCGTATATCGTGAGCTTCAGATGACCCTTGTAGACGTGCGCACCCCCGACCCGAAACGCTTCATTCCCGGCGCCACCGGCGATTGGGAAATCGTGATCGGCATGGAGGTGCATGCGCAGGTTCTCTCCAATTCCAAGCTGTTTTCCGGTGCGTCCACCACATTCGGCAATGCGCCGAATTCCAACGTGTCGCTGGTCGACGCCGCCATGCCCGGCATGCTGCCCGTCATCAACGAGGAATGCGTCAAGCAGGCGGTGCGTACCGGTCTCGGCCTGAAGGCGAAGATCAACAACCGCTCGATCTTCGACCGCAAGAACTACTTTTATCCGGACCTGCCGCAGGGCTACCAGATTTCGCAGTTCAAGGACCCGATCGTCGGCGAAGGTACCATCACCATTTCTCTCGGTCCGGACCGTCAGGGCAATTTCGAGGATATCGAGATCGGCATCGAGCGTCTGCATCTGGAGCAGGATGCTGGCAAGTCGATGCATGACCAGCACCCGACCATGTCCTTCGTGGACCTGAACCGTTCGGGCGTGGCGCTGATGGAAATCGTGTCGAAGCCGGACATGCGTTCGTCGGATGAGGCGAAGGCCTATCTCACCAAGCTGCGCTCCATCGTGCGTTATCTCGGCACCTGCGACGGCAACATGGACGAAGGTTCGATGCGCGCCGACGTCAACGTTTCCGTGCGCCGTCCGGGCGAAGGTTTCGGCACGCGCTGCGAAATCAAGAACGTCAACTCCATCCGCTTCGTCGGTCAGGCCATCGAATATGAGGCGCGCCGTCAGGTCGCCATTCTGGAGGACGGCGGTTCCATCGATCAGGAAACCCGCCTGTTCGATCCGGGCAAGGGCGAGACGCGGTCCATGCGTTCCAAGGAAGACGCGCATGACTATCGTTATTTCCCCGATCCGGACCTGTTGCCGCTGGAATTCGACGATGCCTTCGTCGAGGCGCTGAAGGTCGACCTGCCGGAACTGCCGGACGACAAGAAGGCCCGCTTCGTGGCAGATCTCGGCCTGTCGGTCTATGACGCCTCGATCCTCGTTTCGGAAAAGGCGATTGCCGATTATTACGAAGCCGTTGCCGCCGGTCGCGATGCGAAGGCCGCCGCCAACTGGGTCATCAACGATCTGCTCGGTGCACTGAACAAGTTCGGCAAGGATATCGAGACGACGCCAGTTTCTCCGGAGCAGCTGGGCGATATCATCGATCTCATCAAGGCCGAGACCATCTCCGGCAAGATCGCCAAGGACCTGTTCGAGATCGTCTGGAACGAAGGCGGCAATCCGGCTGAGATCGTCGAGGCCCGCGGCATGAAGCAGGTGACCGATACCGGTGCCATCGAAAAGGCCGTGGACGAAATCATCGCAGCCAACCCGGATCAGGTCGAGAAGGTCAAGGCGAAGCCGACACTTGCCGGCTGGTTCGTCGGTCAGGTGATGAAGGCGACGGGCGGCAAGGCCAACCCGCAGGCCGTGCAGGCGCTGGTCAAGGCCAAGCTCGGCATCGAGGACGAATAGGAACTGCGGGCCGGAGTGGCTCTCAGAAAAGGTTGAGAGAGACTGTAGACCTCTCCGTCGTCATCCTCGGGCTTGTCCCGAGGATCTAACGACCCACAAGATCAAACGTGATTACATCCTCGGGACAAGCCCGAGGATGACGTCGAGATTGGGGGCTGACATCGCTTGCTGCCGGGATCAACGCCCGGCTTTTTCTATTCTGAGACGGAGCCAGATCATGTTTTTCATCCGCACAGCCAGCCTGCGAGACATCGAGCCGGTACGCACCCTGCTCGCCACGACATGGCACGCCACCTATGACACGATCTACGGTGCGGACAAGGTAAACGAGCTGATTGCCGCATGGCATTCGCCGCAGGCCATGAAGGACCGTATCGAGAAAAAGGGTGGCGAGTTTCTGGTGGCCGATGACGGCAAGCGGATCGGCGGCATGGCCTATGGCTCCATGTCCACCAAGATGGCGAAGACCGCCCTGCTGCATCAGCTTTATGTGGCGCCCGATCTTCAGCGGCAAGGCGTGGGCCGCGATCTCTTCGCCGAGCTTGAAACCTGCTTTCCCGATGCGGAAATCATGCGTCTCGAGGTCGAGCCTAAAAATACTGTCGCAATCGCCTTTTATGAAGGCGTCGGATTTGTCGAGGTAGACCGAATCGAGCGCATGGCGGGCATCGAGGGTCTGCCCGGCATCGTTATGGAAAAGAGCCTGAGACGATGAATGCGACATTGCAGACGCTGACTATACGCACGGCACGCGAAGACGACCTGCCGGCGCTCGCCGCCATCTTTGCCGCCGACGAGATCGGCGGCCACGGCGATACGGCCGACGAATCGGCGCAGCCGGACTATCTCGCTGCCTTCCGGGCGATCGAAGCATCGCCCAGCGAAACGCTTTATGTGGCGGAACTGGATGGTGAAGTGGTCGGCACCTTTCAGACGGCGATCCTGACCAAGCTGGTCGGGCGAGGGGCGAAGTCGATGGTGATCGAAGCGGTGCAGACGCGTGCCGATATGCGCGGTCGCGGCATCGGCGCGGTGATGATCAATCATTGCCTGGAAGAAGCCCGCCGCCAGGGGCTGAACGCCGCGCAACTCACCTCCAACATGGCCCGGCTGGACGCGCATCGCTTCTACGAGCGGCTGGGTTTCGAGAAGCGGCATCTGGGCTTCAGGATGAAGCTGAAATAGCGCGGATATATCTCGAAATGCTGGACAATTGCCGTGAGGGGCGGCATAAGCATGTCTTGTGCCGTGCACGGAAAATCGCTGCGGCGCATTCAAGCCCGAGGAACGCATAATGAAGACTCTCCTGACGCAAATCTTCACCTGGTGGAACGGCCAGACGATCGGAACGCGGTTTCACACCTGGCGTTTCGGCAAGAAGGTAGGACAGGACGAGTTGGGCAACACCTATTATGAAGGTGGCACCACCTCA
The DNA here is from genome assembly GCF_047445855.1 of Rhizobium sp. BR 250. Lineage (NCBI taxonomy): Bacteria > Pseudomonadati > Pseudomonadota > Alphaproteobacteria > Hyphomicrobiales > Rhizobiaceae > Rhizobium > Rhizobium sp. BR 250. The sequence goes on along the minus strand of NZ_JARWKW010000001.1, from coordinate 496,511 downwards.
TGGGGCATGCCGCGCCGCTGGGTGATCTATAACGGTTATGCCGAAGCGTCGGCCATTCCGCCGGGCTGGCATGGCTGGATGCACTACCGCACCGACGTGCCGCCGAGCCAGGAAAGCTACGCGGCTCGCGAATGGCAGAAGCCGCACCAGCCCAACCACACCGGCACCTCCAAGGCCTATCGTCCGCAGGGATCGCTGGCGGTAGCCGGTGAGCGCCCGCGCGTGACCGGCGACTACGACGCCTGGACCCCCGGCAACTGAGCATTTCAGATGCGCGGTGTTGTGCAAAACACCGCGCCGGCATCCGGCCCACCGGTTTTTGCCACATTCCGCCCTTAGGCGTTGATCCAGTCGGAATAGCGACACAGGCAAATTTTGGAGACCACTTTATGAGGAAAATCACGCGGGATCGTTCTTTGCGTGCGCTGACAGTCTCGCTGTTTGCGGCTGTCTCTGCTGTTCTCCTCGTCTCACCCGTCTCCGCCGCCCGTCTGGAAAACCGCGTTGCGGTGTTTTCCGGCATCGACAAGATCACCGGCCGCATCACTTCCTTCGATGTCTATATCGACGAGACGGTGCAGTTCGGCGCGCTTCAGGTGACGCCGAAGGTCTGCTACTCCCGTGACCAGACCGAAACCCAGAAGATCGACGCCTTCATCGAAGTCGATGAAATCACCCTCGACCGCAAGATCCGCCGTATCTTTACCGGCTGGATGTTTGCCGATAGCCCCGGCCTCAATGCCGTCGAACACCCGATCTATGACGTGTGGCTGACGGGTTGCAAGCAGGACTCCGAGGTTCCGGCTCCCTCCACGGCAAGCAAATAACCTAACGTAAAGACTAGAATTGCAGGCTCGGCCGGTTCACGGCGAGATCGAGCATCTTGGCATATTCCAGCTTCGGCACGTCTATAGCCCCGAATGTCTTCAGATGTTCTGTGGTGAATTGCGTGTCGAGCAGCACGAATCCCTTCGCTCGTAACCGTTCCACCAGATGCACGAGGCAAATCTTCGACGCATTGGTGCGGCGGGAAAACATGCTTTCGCCGAAGAAGGCAGCGCCAAGCGAAACGCCGTAAAGCCCGCCGACAAGCTCATCACCCTCCCACGCCTCGACGCTGTGGGCGTGGCCGATCTGGTGGAGCTCGGTATAAAGCCTGCGGATCGTGGCGTTGATCCAGGTGCTTGGCCGGTCCGGCGCTTCCGCCGCGCAGCCCGCAATCACCGCTTCGAAGGCGGTGTTGACGCGTATCTCGAACGGCTTCTTGCGTATCGCCTTGGCGAGGCTTTTGGAAACATGGAAATCATCGAGCGGAATGATACCGCGTATTTCCGGCTCGACCCAGAAAAGCTCCGGATCGTCTGCCGAATCGGCCATGGGAAACAGGCCGGCGGAATAGGCGCGCAGCAGGATATCGACCGTTATGCCGTTATTTCTGCTGCGCCGCCCAACCATATCGTCTTAGTGAGACGCGTCACCGGCCAGGTATTTTTCCAGCCAGTGAATATCGTAATCGCCCTTCAGGATATCCTCGTTCTGGAGGAGGTCCTGGAAAAGCGGCAGGGTGGTCTTGATGCCATCAACGACAAACTCGTCCAGCGCCCGACGCAGGCGGCGGATGCATTCGTCACGGTCGCGACCGTGAACGATCAGCTTGCCGATCATGCTGTCGTAATATGGCGGGATCTTGTAGCCCTGATAGGCACCCGAATCGACGCGAACGCCAAGGCCGCCCGGCGTGTGGAAATAGGTCAGCGTGCCCGGCGAGGGAACGAAGGTGCGCGGGTCTTCGGCATTGATTCGGCATTCGATGGCATGGCCATGGAATTCGATATCCGCCTGCGTGACCGACAGGCCCTGGCCGGAAGCGACCCGGATCTGTTCCTGCACGAGATCCATGCCGGTGATGGCTTCCGTGACCGGATGCTCCACCTGCAGACGGGTGTTCATTTCGATGAAATAGAACTCGCCGTTTTCATAAAGGAACTCGATGGTGCCGGCGCCGCGATATTTCAGCTTGCGCATGGCGTCGGCGCAGATTTCGCCGATCTTCATGCGCTGTTCAACGGTCAGTGCCGGCGAATTGGCTTCTTCCAGCACCTTCTGGTGACGGCGCTGCAACGAGCAATCGCGTTCGCCAAGGTGAACGGCATTGCCTTCACCATCGCCGAAAACCTGCACCTCGATATGGCGCGGCTTGCCGAGGTACTTTTCCATGTAGACGGCATCGTTGCCGAAGGCTGCTGCCGCTTCGGAACGGGCGGTTGCAACCGCTTCTTCCAGATCGGCTTCGGTCTTGGCCACCTTCATGCCGCGGCCGCCACCGCCTGCCGTCGCCTTGATGAGGACCGGGAAGCCGATCGTGCGGGCGATTTCAAGCGCGTTTTCGGGCTTCACTTCACCGTCGGAGCCGGGAACGACGGGAATGCCGAGTTCCTGCGCCGTCTGCTTGGCGGTGATCTTGTCGCCCATGATGCGGATATGTTCGGCGGTCGGCCCGATGAAGGTGATGCCGTGCGCGTCGAGAATATCGGCAAACTTGGCGTTTTCCGACAGGAAGCCGTAACCGGGGTGAACGGCGTCCGCACCGGTGATTTCGCAGGCCGCAACGATCTGGTGGATGTTGAGGTAGCTGTCACGCGAGGGCGGCGGGCCGATGCACACGCTTTCGTCGGCAAGGCGCACATGCATGGCGTCCGCGTCGGCCGTGGAATGCACGGCGACGGTGGGAATGCCAAGCTCTTTCGCGGCGCGCAGGACGCGCAGCGCGATTTCGCCACGGTTGGCTATGAGGATCTTCGAAACCATGCTGAACCGCCTTTATTCGATGACCACGAGGGCTTCGCCATACTCCACGGGCTGTGCGTCGTTGACGATGATTTCCACGACCTTGCCGGACTTGGGTGCCGGAATCTGGTTCATGGTCTTCATGGCCTCGACGATGAGGATGGTCTGGCCTTCCTTGACGGTTGCGCCGACTTCGATGAAGGGGCGGGCACCAGGAGCAGGCGACAGATAGACCGTGCCGACCATCGGCGAAGAGACGGTGTTGGCCGGGTTGCGGGCCGGTGCTGCAGACGCCGCAGCTGCGGCCGGGGCAGCAACTGCCGGTGCGGCTGCAGGCGCTGCTGCTGCCGGCGCGGGCGCATAAGCGGCGGGTGCTGCGGCATAGACCGTGGCGGGAGCGGGAGCCGCGCGGGAAACGCGGATACGCAGGTCTTCCTGCTCCACTTCGATTTCCGAAAGGTCGGTATCATTGAGGATATTCGCGAGTTCGCGGATCAGTTCCTTGTCGATACCCTGTTTCTTTTCAGACATGACAAACCCTATTCTTTGTTTCTTTTTATGCCGTGATGTTCTTCAGCGCGTGAAGCGCCATGACGTATCCATATGGTCCGAAGCCGCAGATCATACCCTTGGCTGCGGGCGAGACCATCGATTTGTGACGGAATTCTTCCCGTGCATGGATATTGGAGATGTGCACTTCGACGACCGGCGTCGAAATTGCGCGAATGGCGTCGTGCAGGGCGATGGAGGTGTGGCTGTAAGCGCCGGGATTGATGACGACACCCGCCGCCCGCTCGCCCGCCTCGTGCAGCCAGTCCACGAGCACGCCCTCGTGGTTGGATTGGCGAAATTCCACCGAAAAGCCGAGATCGGCTCCGGCGTTCACGCAATCATTTTCTATGTCTTTCAGCGTTTTGCCACCGTAGATACCCGGTTCCCGTTTTCCCAGCATGTTGAGATTGGGGCCGTTGATGACGATGATGATGTTGCTCATTCGCGTTTCCATAAGAAAATCAGCGACACCTATAGACTGCGCAGCCGTCAAGGAAAAGCCCCTGCAAGCCCGAAAGCGCAGGGGCTGGCCCTTATCTCACAGGCAATGAGGCCCTTGCGCGTGAATCACGAGCAGGTGGCTTTACCGCAGCTGCGCATATTGGCGATTTTTTCCTTCAGCGGGTCGGCACCAACAGCACCAAAAACCGCCTCGTTGCCAACGATGTAGGAGGGTGTTCCGGTGATGCCGAGGCTGTTTGCCAGCTTGTAGGTTTCCTGAACCTGCGCGTCATTGGGGTTTTCCGCCATCGATTTGCGGATATCGGCTTCCTTGAGGCCAAGCGAGGTGGCGACTTCCATGGCGCTGTCCTCGTTGGCCCGTCCACGGCCACCGAGCAGGGTGCGCTGGAATTCGGCATATTTGGCGGGCGCCAAAAGCTTCACGGCGTTGGAGACACGGTGTGCGGCGACCGATTCCGGCCCGAGGATCGGAAACTCCTTGAGGACGACGCGGACCTTCTTGTCGCCCTTCAGGATATTGTCCATGTCGCCCATGGCGCGTTTACAATAGCCGCAATTATAGTCGAAAAATTCGACCAGCGTGACGTCGCCGTCGGGATTGCCGAGCGCCATGTCGTATTTCGATTCGAAGATGGCCTTCTTGTTGTCGGCAACCGCTTCTGCGGCCTTGGCGTTGCGCGAAGCATATTGCTTACGTTCAAGCGCATCCTGAACCTCGAGCATGATTTCCGGGTTCTCGATCAGATATTGCTTGATGAACTCGCCCATTTCCTTCTTCTGCTGCTCATCGAGCGCATGGGCGGGCAGGGAAGCGAATACCGTTGAAAGGGCCGTCACGCTGGCGAGAAGGGTGGAACGGAGAAAATGCGCCATATCGGTCCTCATTCTGTTCGGCCGGAGCCTCTTGAAATCTTATGAAGGCAATTACCTTACTTTAAGCCAAATGCCATACGGCAAAAATACTTGTCCGCATTATGATCGCATGATTGTGAAGATTGTGATTCTGCGGCAAGTCTCTGAAATATGGTTCAGGAAAGAGCATGCCCTTGATTACGATGTCGAAGCGGAGCGCAGTCGAACCCTTTCACGCCATGGATATCCTGGCGGAAGCGAACAGGCGCAGGCAGGCGGGACGCCCCGTCATTTCCATGGCGGTCGGCCAGCCTTCCCATCCCGCACCGAAAGCCTCGCTGGAAGCGGCTCAGGAAGCGCTGAAACACGGGCGCATCGGTTATACTGACGCGCTCGGCCTGCGTGAACTGCGCGAGGCGATCGCCGGCCATTACCGGCTGCGCCATCAGGTCGCCATCGATCCGGCGCGCATTGCCGTGACAACAGGTTCGTCCGCCGCCTTCAATCTTGCCTTCCTCAGCCTGTTCGATGCCGGCGACCATGTAGCTATCGCAAGGCCCGGTTACCCGGCCTATCGCAATATTCTGAAAGCGCTCGGCCTCAATGTCGTGGAAGTGCCGGTCACGGCCGAAACCGGCTACACGCTGACACCGGCAAGTCTCGAACGCGCGGAAACGAAAGCCGGCTGCAAGCTGAAGGGCGTGCTTCTGGCAAGCCCCGCCAATCCGACCGGCACAGTTACTGGCCGCGAGGCGCTAAAGCGGCTGGCGAGCTACTGCGAAAGCCGCGACATGGCCTTCATTTCCGACGAGATCTATCACGGACTGACCTTCGTCGGGGAAGAGACGAGCGCGCTCGAAATCACCGATAGCGCCATCATCATCAATTCCTTCTCCAAATATTATTGCATGACCGGCTGGCGTATCGGCTGGATGGTGCTGCCCGAAAATCTCGTCCGTCCGGTCGAGTGCCTGGCCCAGAGCCTCTATATCTCACCGCCGGAACTCTCGCAGCTTGCGGCGACCGCAGCCTTTTCGGCGGCGGAAGAGCTTGATGTCTACCGGGAAAGCTATCGTACCAACCGTGATTTCCTGATGGCGCGCCTGCCGGAAATCGGCCTGCCGCTGGCATCCCCGATGGACGGGGCTTTTTACGCCTATGTCGATACCAGCCGTTTTTCCAATGACAGCATGGATTTCGCCAAGCGCATGCTGGCGGAGATCGATGTGGCGGCGACGCCGGGCATGGATTTTGATCCCGAGGAAGGCCACAGGGCGCTGCGTATTTCTTATGCGGGTTCGGTATCTGACATTGCCGAGGCGGTGGGACGTATTGCCGGCTGGCTGAAATAAGCCAGCATGCCCGCCTCCTTCCGAAATCAGGCGGGCGTGCAGCCAAAGGTGCTGACAAAGGCCTTTTCGCCCTTTGCGGTAAAGGTCAGCACACGGCCGTTTCCGCGCCGCAGCCAGTCGCGCTGTTGCATGGCCTCAAGCAGCGATGCGCCGAGCCCGCCGCCGAGGTGATGGCGGCGTTCGCTCCAGTCCAGGCAATGCAGGCACACCGGCCGCCGCGCCTTTTCGAGCGGCGAAAGATCGATGCCGAAGTTCGAGAAGAAATCGCGCCCATCATCCGTCAGCGCCGGGTCGTCACCGGGCGTCACTAGCCCCTTCGCGGTGATGGCGGCAAGCAGTGCCACACCGCTTTCCCCTGCCAGGTGATCGTAACAGATGCGTGCTTCACGCAGCGCCTTGTCCTTGGGCCCGGTGCGCACGCGGACCGCGCCCGTGCGCTGTGCAAGCCCCATCAAGGCTTCCAGAACCTGCGCCACATCTTCGTCGGAGAGACGAAAATAACGATGCCGCCCCTGTTTTTCCGCCTTCAGCAATTGTGCCTCGGAGAGCTTGGAAAGGTGCCCGCTGGCAGTCTGCAGGGTTACGCCGGCGGCTTCCGCAAGCTCGCTTGCCGTCAGCGCACGTCCATCCATCAGCGCCGTTAATATGTTGGCGCGGGCAGGGTCGCCGATCAGGGCGGCGACATTGGCGATAAGAGGTCCGTCTTTCATGCTTCGATGATAGCCGAAGCATCGATGCGGGGCAATGGTATAAAAGGGAGCGACACAACACGAGGAGCCCAATGATGCTGACCTGTTTCATCCGCTACGAGATCGACCCCTTCAAGGTCGAGGCCTTCGACCGATATGCCCGCAACTGGGGTGAGGCGATACCGCGCTGTGGTGCCGATCTCATCGGTTATTACGCGCCGAAGGAGGGATCGAGCACGATTGCCTATGGTGTCTACAACATTGAAAATCTCGCCGCTTACGAAGCCTACCGGGCGCGACTTGCCGCCGACCCGGCGGGGCGGGAAAACTATGAATTCGCCCGCCGGGAACAATTCATCCGCCGCGAGGACCGGCTGTTCCTGCGCCTCGCTTCCGGCCCGCAGACGGGAGGCGGGCAATGATCGCCGTCATCTTCGAGGTCTGGCCGGCGGAGGGCGAGAAACAGCATTATCTGGATATTGCCGCCGGCCTGTGGGCCGAACTCGAAACCATTGATGGTTTCCTGTCCGTCGAGCGGTTTCAGGGCATCAGCAATCCGGAGAAGATGCTTTCCCTGTCCTTCTTCCGGGATGAGGAGGCGGTGCGGGCATGGCGCAACACCATGCCACATCGCGCAGCACAGGCGCTGGGCCGATCCGGCGTCTTTTCCGATTACCGGCTGCGTATTGCACATGTGATCCGCGACTATGGTCTGCAGGAACGGGAGGAGGCGCCAGCCGACAGCCGGAACGCCCACCCGGCAGAGGGGAGCAGTTTGGGCTGAGATTTCCAGCATCAGTTTTTCTGCATGGGCTGCAAGGCTTTCTGGTTCGAACTCGCCTTTGAAACCCGTTATAGATGGGCCAATATGGTGCAGGACACCCGTCGGATTGGACATGGAGAAAAGCGATGTCGGCAGAAAAAGTGGCGATTGTAACGGCAGGTGGCAGCGGCATGGGCGCGGCCGTGGCGAAACGTCTGGCAGCGGATGGTTACAGCCTCGCGATCCTGTCCTCTTCCGGCAAGGGAGAGGCGCTGGCGAAGGAACTGGGCGGTATTGGTGTCACCGGTTCCAACCAGTCCAATGACGATCTCCAGCGACTGACGGATCAGACGCTCGAGAAATTCGGCCGCATCGACGTGCTGGTTAATAGCGCCGGGCATGGCCCGCGCGCCTCCATTTTCGATATTACCGACGAGCAATGGCACACCGGCCTTGATGTCTACCTGATGAACGTCATCCGCCCGACGCGGATCGTAGCGCCCATCATGGTGAAACAGAGGGCGGGTGCGATCGTCAACATCTCGACGGCCTGGGCTTTCGAACCGAGCGCCATGTTCCCGACATCGGCGGTGTTCCGCGCCGGCCTTGCCTCCTACACCAAGATTTTTTCCGATACCTATGCGGCGGATAATGTGCGCATGAACAATGTCCTGCCCGGCTGGATCGACAGCCTGCCGGCCACGGAGGAGCGCCGTGAAAGCGTGCCGATGCAGCGTTACGGGAAGAGCGAGGAAATCGCCGCCACCGTGGCGTTTCTTGCGTCTGAAGGGGCGGGGTATATCACCGGACAGAACATTCGGGTTGATGGCGGTTTGACGCGGTCTGTTTGACGGACGGTTATATCGCCCCTCATTCCTGTGCTTGTCGCAGGGATGAGGGAGGGGAGCGATTGCAAAAAAAGCAAGCTTTTCGCCGAATTAATGGGTTCGATCTTCCGTGGTGCGTCCTTCGGAAACCAATCGACTTGGTGCGCTTCGCCGTCTCAGCGTAGAAAACGCTCGTTCTTGCACCGACAAAACAAAACGCCCGCAACCATGTTGCGGGCGTTTTTATTCAGTATCACTTCTCTCAGAAGAAGCCGCGGCGCTGCCACCAGCCGCCCTTGCGCGGCTTGGGCTCATCGCCTTCCGGTGTTGCAGGCGAACCGGAAGAGGTCACCACCGGCTCGGAATGCGAGACGTTGCTGCCCCGGTTCGCGCGAACCTTTTCTTCGCTCGCCGGTGCTTCCGCTTCCGGAGTGAGATCGGCCGGAGCTTCGCTCACTTCTTCGACGGCGACGTCAACGACGGTTTCCTCGACGATCACCGGCTCGACCGTTTCGACGGCTTCGGTCTTCGGTGCTTCCTCGGTTTCCGTCTTGGCCTTTGCCTTGCGGGTGCGGCGCGGCTTTTTCGGCGCTTCCTCTTCAACAACCTTGGCGACTGCGCTTTCCACCACTTCGGCGGCGGCCGGCTCTTCGCTCACGGCTGCTTCGGCGGAAACTTCTTCGCTTTCGCCTTCATCCTCGGCTTCGGAATCGGCGGCGTCGAGAGCCTCGTCTTCCGCACGGTTGCGGCGGCCGCCACGCTTGCCACGACGACGGCGCTTGCGCTTGCCATCCTCTTCGGAAGTTACCGCTTCCGTCGTGCCGTTTTCGGCGTCTGCGCCTGCCTCATCGGCTTCGACGCCATCGTCGTCACCTTCGGCATCATCGCCTTCCGCATCAGCGGACTGGCCATCGAGCGCGCCGTTCTGGTCACCCTGACCGCCCTTGCCGCGACGGCGGCGGCGACGCTTGCGTTTACGCTTGCCATCCTCACCATTTTCGCCCTGCGGCTGCTGGCGTGGTTGGGCGCTCTCGGCCTTGACGATTTCTTCCTCGTCTTCGTCCTCTTCCACCTCGGCGACGAAATCGTCTTCCTCTTCGACGAAGTTCGGCAGCATCTGGATGAGGCTTTCGATCTTCACCGGATTTTCGACGGCTTCACCGCGGTCGATGGCGAAATGCTGGGCGCCGACGCCTGAATCGGCGGCGATGATGATCGACACGCCGAAGCGGCCTTCATAATCGACAATCGTTCCACGCTTGTGGTTGAGCAGGTAAAGCGCCGTTTCCGGCGTGGTGCGCACGGTGATGTTGTGGGTGGTGTTGCGCAGCAGATATTCCTCGATGCCGCGCAGAACATGCAGGGCGATGGAGGATTCCGAGCGCACATGGCCCGTGCCGCCGCAATGCTGGCAGACCTGCGTGGTCGATTCCAGCACCGAGGCGCGGATGCGCTGGCGCGACATTTCCAGAAGGCCGAAATGCGAGATGCGGCCGACCTGAATGCGCGCGCGGTCGTTCTTCAGGCAATCCTTGAGCTTCTTTTCGACAGCGCGGTTGTTGCGCTTTTCTTCCATGTCGATGAAGTCGATGACGACGAGGCCGGCAAGATCGCGCAGGCGCAGCTGGCGCGCCACTTCTTCCGCAGCCTCGAGGTTGGTCGTCAGCGCGGTTTCCTCGATGGAATGCTCGCGCGTCGAACGGCCGGAGTTGACGTCGATCGAAACCAGCGCTTCCGTCTGGTTGATGATGAGGTAACCGCCCGACTTCAGCGTGACCTGCGGCTGCAGCATCCGGTCGAGCTGGGCTTCGATGCCGGAGCGCGAGAAGATCGGGTGAATGTCGCGGTAGGGCTGAACCACCTTGGCATGGCTCGGCATCAGCATCTTCATGAAGTCTTTCGCTTCACGATAGCCGTCTTCGCCCGAAACGATGATCTCGCCGATATCCTTGTTATAGAGATCGCGGATCGAACGCTTGATCAGCGAGCCTTCCTCGTAAACGAGGCAGGGCGCCGTGGAATTCAGCGTCAGCGTGCGGACATTTTCCCACAGGCGCATCAGATATTCGAAGTCGCGCTTGATTTCGACGCGGGTGCGGTTGGCGCCTGCGGTGCGCAGAATAACGCCCATGCCCTGCGGCACTTCCAGATCGCGTGCGATTTCCTTCAGGCGCTTGCGGTCGGTCGGCTGGGTGATCTTGCGGGAAATGCCACCGCCACGCGCCGTATTCGGCATCAGCACGGAATAACGGCCGGCCAGCGACAGATAGGTGGTGAGTGCGGCACCCTTGTTGCCACGCTCTTCCTTGGCCACCTGCACCAGAAGAATCTGGCGGCGCTTGATGACTTCCTGAATGCGATACTGCTTGCGCGGCTTGCGGGCGACGCGATCGGGAACTTCCTCCATCGCGTCTTCAGCGCCGACGGATTCGATGACTTCCTTTTCGTGATGATCGTCATCATCGTCGTCGTCATCATCGTCGTTGCCGCGACGAAGACCTTCGACTTCTTCGGAAATCGTGTCGGTATCGACCATGGCGGCCATTTCGCCACCGGTGCTACCATCGTCTTCGGAAGACGCTTCGGCAGCCTCGGCCGCTGCGGCTTCTTCTTCCGCGGTCTTCTTCTTGGCGCGGGGGCGGCGGGTGCGCTTCTTCGGCTTTTCTTCCTCGGCGGGCGCTTCTTCCGCAACCGCTTCTACGGCCGCTTCCTCGGAGACAGCTTCCGCGACGGGCGCTGCTTCTTCCGTGACGACGGTTTCAGTGATTTCATCCGCGGAAACAATGCCGACATCCGGCTGATCCACCTGGGAAAGGTCGATCATCGGTGCTGCGGGCTCGGGTGCGTCGGCGGATTCGAAATCGTCGCTGCGGCGATGATCTTCGGCTTCCGCCTTCAGGAGGGCCTGACGGTCGGCAAGCGGGATCTGATAATAATCCGGATGGATTTCCGCAAAAGCGAGAAAGCCGTGGCGATTTCCACCATAGTCAACGAAGGCCGCCTGCAGTGAGGGCTCAACGCGCGTGACCTTGGCAAGGTAGATATTGCCGCGGATCTGTTTCTTGTGCTCCGATTCGAAATCGAATTCTTCGATCCGGTTCCCACGGACAACGACTACGCGTGTCTCCTCTTCGTGGGAGGCGTCGATAAGCATTTTGTCTGCCATGTAAGCTGTGCTCCTCGGCGCAGCCTTGTTTTATACGAGAACAGGCCCGCCACACGGACGAGCCTTTCATATGAGTGCAAGGATGTGCCGGAAATGAAGTCTCCTGCCGGGCCTCTGTAAACTGGCAGCATCCGGACCGACGGCGAGGCGCTTGGCCTGCTCCTGGTATCCGGTTCATGTGAAAACTGCTGCGACATCATTGGCCAGGCGGAACGACAATAATATATAGACCCCTTGGGGTCCGATGAATTTGCTCTCCTCAGAGCGGCGGTGGCGGCGCCACCGGGTAGGTCTCCGGCCACAGCCGGAATTGATCCAGTTTCAGGATAAATGTAACGACGGCAGATGATTGCCCGATGTGCAGCGCCAGCGTCTTTTTCGATTGGCAGCCGGCGGGCATCTATCCCGTCAACACTTTTAACCCTCATCCGTGTTGTATGTTTTCTCTGTCATAATAGCAATAGGCTGGCTAAATATGCCATATTATTGGTGGAATTTCCGGGTTAACAATTGGTTCACCAAGGCCTGCGATTGTGGGGCGCAAATGCGCAAACCATCGTTCGGCGTGGTTGAAAAGGCATCGTTACCGGTGTTTTTCCGCGCCGTTTATCGAAAACGACTGAAATACGGAATTTCTTGAAGATCATGAATTTCACGCGCAGCGCAGCGATATCGGGTGGGGCAGGGCGGCTTGGTGCGCGAATCGCGCGGCTTGCGGCGGCTTTCGCGTTTTGCCTTGTCGCCTCCGTTTCCGCCATCCCGGCAGCCCATGCCGCCGAACCGATCGTCGCGCAGCAGGCGCGGATCATCGGCGACGAGGCGCGCACGCGCATCGTTCTCGATTTTGCCGAGGAGCCGGAATTCGATGTGCATTATCTCGATTCGCCTGCCCGCATCGTCGTTGACTTTCCGGCGGTGAATTTCCGCTTCCCCGCCTCCGACCTTAAACCGACCGGCCTTTTTTCAGATATCCGCTTCGGCAGTATCGGCCAGAACAGCGCCCGCATCGTGTTGACGGCCAAAAAGCCGGTCCAGGTGGCGGTTGCCGAAACAAAAAAGGGTGATGACGGCGCATCTTTCCATTTCATTCTGGATAGCGAGATAACCACCAAGGGTAAGTTCGCCGAGCTGGTGAAGGACCAGCAGTGGCAGGCGCCGGCGCCGGTGACCACCGCTGCGATCACGCCGGACGACAAGACGTCGCGCCCGGCGGAATTCGTCATCGCGGTCGATGCCGGCCATGGCGGCATCGATGCCGGCGCCACCGGCGGCACGACAGGCACCGAGGAAAAGGTCATAACGCTGACCTTTGCGAAGGAACTTGTGGAACGGCTGAACCGCGAACCCGGCATAAAAGCGTTCCTGACGCGGGATTCCGATACTTTCCTTGCTTTGTCGGAGCGGGTGACGATCGCCCGCCAGAACAATGCCAATCTCTTTATATCCCTGCATGCCGATACACTGAAGCAGAAGGGCATTCGCGGCGCGACCGTTTATACATTGTCGGACCGGGCGTCGGACCGGCAGGCGCAGGAGCTCGCCGAGCGCGAAAACAAATCCGACCAGATCGCCGGTGTCGCGGTCTCCAGCGAGCCACCGGAAGTGGCCGATATCCTTCTCGATTTCACCCGCCGCGAAACCCAGGCCTTTTCGGTGACGCTCGCCGAAAACATCGTCTCTTCCTTCGAGGGGCAGGTGGGTCTCATCAACAATCCGCACCGTTACGCCGGTTTCATGGTGCTGCGCGCCCATGATGTGCCTTCGGTGCTGCTGGAACTCGGTTTCCTTTCCAATCCGGAAGACGAAAAGCTGCTTCTCGATGCGGAATGGCGCAAAAAGGTTGCCGATACGCTGGCAACCGCCGTCGGGCGATACCGCGCCAAGGCCGTGGCGAACGGCGGCTGAGACATGGGGCGGAGGGTGGCCATACTGTTGCCGCCCTGCCATTGGCCGCCGAAAAGCTGTTCAATTCTTGGGGCTTGCGGCTGATTAACATCCGCGAGCCCTATTTTACTCACATTCCCCGCGTTACTCGGAAAGCGGATTCGGTGGCGATGCGCATGGCGGCTGAAGCTCGATTGCGACGGTTGGCCCGGTAACATATCGGCGAATGCTGCCGTATCCGGCTTGTCATCGAAGGTATGGTGTGCAAAACGGCACGCGATATGCAAGGATGCGCCCGTATCATCGGGCGTTGATGGTTACGATTCGAATTATCGGTAGCTTGGTATGATCAGACTGATTGGATATTTTTTCGGCTTGGCCAGCGTGCTCTTCCTGTGCGCCGCCGTCGTCGCTGCGATTTATTTGCACGGCGTGACGAAGGACCTGCCGGATTATGCCGTCCTGAGCACCTACGAGCCGCCGGTGACGACCCGCGTTCACGCCGGCAACGGTGCGCTGATGGCCGAATATGCCCATGAAAAGCGCCTGTTCCTGCCCATCCAGGCCATTCCCGACCGCGTGAAGGCCGCCTTCCTTTCTGCCGAAGACAAGAATTTCTACAATCATCCGGGCGTCGATGTCTTCGGTCTCGGCCGCGCCATCCTCGTCAATATCCAGAATTTCGGCTCCGGCCGCCGTCCGGTCGGCGCTTCCACCATCACCCAGCAGGTGGCGAAGAACTTCCTGCTGACCAACGACCAGACCATCGACCGCAAGCTCAAGGAAGCCATCCTCTCCTTCCGCATCGAGCAAACCTATTCCAAGGACAAGATTCTCGAGCTTTATTTGAACGAGATCTTTTTCGGCCTGAATTCCTACGGCATCGCCGGTGCGGCACTTACCTATTTCAACAAGTCGGTGACGGAACTGACCATCGCCGAGACCGCTTATCTCGCCTCGCTGCCGAAGGGGCCGGCCAACTACCATCCGATCCGTCGCGAAAAGGCCGCTCTGGAGCGCCGTGACTGGGTGATCGACCGCATGGCCGAGAACGGCTACATCACTGTCGCAGACGCCGCTGACGCTAAAAAACAGCCGCTTGGCGTCAATCTGCGCCGCGGCGGCGCGCATATTTTTGCATCCGATTATTTCGCCGAGGAAGTCCGCCGCCAGATTGTCGAGAAATATGGCGAGGAAGCGCTTCTTGAAGGCGGCCTTTCGGTCCGCACCTCTTTCGATCCGCAAATCCAGATGGAGGCGCGCAAGGCGCTTCAGGACGGGCTTGTCCAATATGACGAGCGTCGCGGTTTCCGCGGACCCGTTGAAAAGATCGAGACTACGGGTGACTGGACGGCGGCGCTTGCCAAGGTCAAGGGCCTGCGCGACGTTCCGGAATGGAAAGTAGCGGTCGTGCTCGCCGTTGGTGCCGATGGCGTCGATATCGGCGTGCAGCCAGATACGGAAACGGAAGATGGCGACACGCGCACGCGCGGCCATATCTCCGCGGAAAACATGCGCTGGGCCTATCGCGATGCGACCGGCAAAAAGGCGACGGCCAAGTCGCCGGTCGGCGTCCTTGCTGCTGGCGATGTCATTTATGCGCAGCCGCTTGCCAATTCCGGCAATGAATACCGCCTGCGCCAGCCGCCGAAGGTGCAGGGCGGCATGGTGGTGATGGACCCGCATACCGGCCGTGTTCTGGCCATGGTCGGCGGTTTCTCCTATGCGCAGTCGGAATTCAACCGCTCCACGCAGGCCATGCGCCAGCCGGGCTCCTCCTTCAAGCCGTTCATCTATGCGGCAGCGCTCGATAACGGCTACACGCCGGCGTCGGTCATTCTCGATGCACCGATCGAGGTGGTTTCCGGCAATCAGGTCTGGAAGCCGCAGAATTACGGCGGGGGTTCCGCCGGTCCGTCGACGCTGCGTCTCGGCATCGAAAAATCCCGTAACCTCATGACCGTGCGCCTGGCGCAGGACATGGGCATGAACCTGGTGGCGGAATATGCCGAACGCTTCGGCATCTACGACAAGATGCCGCCGCTTCTCTCCATGTCGCTCGGTTCGGGTGAAACCACCGTCATGCGCATGGTCTCGGCCTATTCGGTCATCGCCAATGGCGGCAAGCAGATCAAGCCGACGCTGATCGACCGCATTCAGGACCGCTACGGCAAGACGATCTTCCGCCACGAGGAGCGCGCCTGCGAAGGCTGTAATGCGACGAGCTGGCAGAACCAGGACGAACCAGTCGTCGTCGACAATCGCGAGCAGGTTCTCGACCCGATGACCGCTTACCAGACGACCTCGATGCTGGAAGGCGTCGTGCAGCGCGGTACGGCGGCGGGCAAGATCAAGGTCGATCTGCCGGTTGCCGGCAAGACGGGCACGACCAATGATGAAAAGGACGCCTGGTTCGTCGGTTATACGCCGGACATGGTCGCCGGCCTCTATATCGGTTTCGATTCGCCCGCACCGCTCGGTCGCGGCGGCACAGGCGGCTCGCTGTCGGCGCCGATCTTCGGTGAATTCATCGCCGATGCGGCCAAGCACATGGAGCCGAGCAAGTTCATCGTGCCTGCTGGCATGAACTTCGTTGCAGTCAACCGCAAGACGGGCATGGCGGCGGCTGAAGGCGAACCGGACACGATCATGGAAGCCTTCAAGCCCGGCACGGGTCCAGCTTCCACCTTCTCGGTGATCGGTGCGGAAGGCTACATGTCGCAGGAAGACATTCTGAAGACCTCGCCGCAGGCACAGCAGGCCATCACCGGCGGTGGCGGCGGTCTTTATTGATCTCAAGTTCCGGGATCATCGGGGGGCGTGGGTCTTTACATCCGCGCCCCCCGCATTTATTTGAGCAGCAAGTTTCAATGAAGGCGAAGAACCAGCGAAATGCGCAATGAAATCGTGAATGTAGTCGACGAAATCAAGCAGGCCATAAGCCTGCTGAGGAGGCATCTTTGACTGGGACCAGGCGATAAGACGACTGGACTGGTTGAATAACAAGGCAGAGGATCCGACCCTCTGGAACGATGCCTCCGAAGCCCAGAAGCTGATGCGCGAGCGCCAGCAGCTGGATGACAGCATCAACGGCGTCAAGGCGCTGGAGCAGCAGCTCAAGGACAATATCGAGCTGATCGAACTCGGCGAGATGGAAGGCGACGACGAGATCGTCAAGGACGCCGAAGACGCGCTGAAGGCGCTGAGAAGCGAGGCGAACCGCCGTCAGGTGGAAGCCATGCTTTCCGGCGAGGCCGACAGCAACGACACCTATGTGGAAGTGCATTCCGGCGCAGGCGGCACCGAAAGCCAGGATTGGGCGAACATGCTGCTGCGCATGTACACCCGCTGGGCCGAGCGTCAGGGTTTCAAGGTCGAAGTTCTCGAAATCCATGACGGCGATGAAGCTGGCATCAAGTCGGCCACGATCCTGGTCAAGGGCCATAACGCCTTCGGCTGGATGAAGACGGAATCGGGCGTTCACCGCCTCGTTCGCATCTCGCCCTATGACAGCAATGCCCGGCGTCACACCTCGTTTTCTTCCATCTGGGTCTATCCGGTGGTCGATGATTCGATCCAGATCGACATCAATGAAAGCGATTGCCGCATCGATACATACCGTTCGTCCGGTGCAGGCGGCCAGCACGTTAACACCACCGACTCGGCCGTGCGTATCACGCATATTCCGACCGGCATCGCCGTTGCCTGCCAGCAGGAGCGCTCCCAGCACAAGAACCGCGCCAAGGCGTGGGACATGTTGCGCGCCCGCCTCTACGAGGTGGAACTGCAGAAGCGCGAAGAGGCGGCAAACGCCCAGGCTGCATCCAAGACCGATATCGGCTGGGGCCATCAGATCCGTTCCTACGTTCTGCAGCCCTACCAGCTGGTCAAGGACCTGCGCACCGGCGTGGAAAGCACCGCGCCCGGCAACGTGCTGGACGGTGACCTGAACGAGTTCATGGAAGCCGCACTCGCCCATCGCATCAGCGGCGGCGCGGATGTGGAAGTCGCGGATATCGATTAAGACGCCCGATGCGTCGATCGGAAAATTGCCCCTCGCAACCCATTGCGAGGGGTTTTTCGTTGGAGGGATGCATGAAACAGGTGCTCTACATCGTCGACGTTCAGCCGAGCTTCAATCCGCCGGCTGTATTGGTGGCGGAGATTTCCGCACTTGCCGGAACCATGCCCAGCATTGCCACCGTCGAGCGCCATGATGAAAGCGTGACACCTTTCGAACGGCAGCTTGGCTGGAAACCGGGCAGGGATGACTGCTCGCTTGTCGCGGCGGACCACATCTTCATCAAGCACGGTTATGCGCCGCCGAAAGTGGCGATCGACCATCTCCTGTCTCTCAAACCGGAGCGGGTGCTGGTCTGCGGCATTCAGGCCGATACCTGCGTGCTGGCCGCCGGTTTTGCCCTCTTCGACGCGGGGCTGCATCCTACGCTTCTGCCGTGGTTGACGGTGGGCTCCAGTCTCGACCGCAGCGGTGAACTCGGGGCGAGATTATGGAAGCATCATTTCGGAGCGGTTCTCGCCGGGCCGCATGAGCTGAACGACTGAAACTGCTTTGGATCAGGCAACGAATGCACCCGATACTTTGACTGGCATTTTCCTTTTCCGTCATGTCGGCCTTGAGCCGGTATCCAGTCGACACGCGTCGGCGCGGCGGGAAGAGTCCCTTCGGCCCAAGGAGTTGGGCTGGCTAGTTTCCGGCTCAGGGCCGGAATGACGGAAGAGAGTGAACCCACAATACCGGGTTAGTTCGAGGCTTTTTCGACCTTCATCTCACCGAGCTCGTCGATCAGGATCGTCCAGCTTTCCGCTTCCTTGGCCATCGGGTCCGTTTTCAGGTAAACCGTCACAAACAGGCCGGGCGAGGCGGGGGCGCCATTCGAGCTTTCCGGACGGATATCCGTGACATAGGACTTCATCTGGTTGAATTCTTCCAGCTCGATATTTTCGAGGAGGCTAGGGCCATCGGCGGTAAAGACGATGCGCTGCAGGTAGATTTTCGCCGTGCCGTCGCCCTGGCGGATTGCAATGACCTTGTAATAACCCCGTGTGGGTGAGGCAGGCGGTGGCCGCAATTGTCCGTCAGGGCCTTTTACCGGCTCAAGGTTCCGATCTTCCCACATGCCGCTGCTGACGACGAATATGGCAGAAACAGGCAGCGTGTCGATCGCCTGCGTCTGCGCCCGCGCGGGCAAGACGGTCGCGGCAACAAGCAGGGCAGCTAGGAGGGGTTTTTTGGCGTACATGGCTATCGTGGTGGTTGGTTTAGTTGTTGAACTGTTCGGCCAGAACCCGGTCCGACCATGAACGATCCGGATCCGAGAGAATTCTCGCCGTCCTGTCCTGCGATTGTGCGATCCTGACGTGACGAACGGATTTCACCTCGGTGTGGTCGGCCACCGCGTTCACCGGGCGCTTGTCGCGCTCCAGGACATGAATATCGACCGTTACCTTGTTCGGCAAAAGCGCACCGCGCCAGCGCCGCGGACGGAACGCACTGACGGGGGTGAGTGCCAGAAGCGGCGATTCGAGCGGCAGGATCGGCCCATGGGCGGAGAAGTTATAGGCTGTCGACCCTGCCGGGGTCGCCACCATCATGCCATCGCAGATAAGCTCCTCCAGCCGCACCTTGCCATCCACCTCGACACGTAGCTTTGCGGCCTGGTGCGATTGCCGAAACAGGCTTACCTCGTTCATGGCAAGGGCGGTAAACTCGTCGCCGTCGGAATCCGTCGTCGTCATGCGCAGGGGATGGAAATCATTGCCGCTCGCCACCGCGATGCGCTGTATGAGGCCTTCCACCCGATAGTCGTTCATCAGGAAGCCGACGGATCCCCGGTTCATGCCATAGACCCGCTTGCCCGAATTCATTGTCTGGTTGAGGATTTGCAGCATGAAGCCGTCGCCGCCAAGCGCGACGATCACGTCCGCCTCATCGAAAGGCGTATCGCCGTAAATGTCCTTCAGTTCTTTCAGCGCCGTTTGAGCCTCCTCAGTTGCCGAGGCGACGAAGGACAGTGAATAGGTAGAATGCGACATCCGCTTCCCTCGACAACGGCGCAGACCGGACCCGGCCCGCGCAGGACGCTGTAACCCGTTGAAGCGGCTCGAAATCTTCAAACCCCGATGAAGAGGCCGATAACAAGCCGCCAGACGCACCCTTGGTACATGAAGAGGGCGGCAGGCCACAAGGCCTTTCGGACCCGCAGGCGTTCCGTTGCGATCGGTCTTGTCGTTCCGGTCCACAGCTTCTTGATTTGCGGCCGCCGACAAGGGTTGCGATGCGGGGCGGCCTGATGCAGTTTGCCAGGGCAGCCGGAATGACGAGTGGCAGGAGACGGATGTGGCGCTGAACTACGATATCTACGATGTCTTTACCGAGACGAAAATGGCGGGAAATCCGCTGGCGGTCATGTATGACGCCGATGATCTTCCCCAGGACACCATGCAGGCGATTGCGCGGGAAATGAACCTCTCCGAGACGGTTTTCATCAACCGTTCCACCAATCCGGCTCATGCCGCTTCGCTGCGCATTTTCACGCCTTCGGGCGAATTGCCCTTCGCCGGACATCCGACCGTCGGCGCGGCCGTCGCCATTGCCGAACGCAATCGCGGCGAGGGTGATGACGATATCGACATGGTTTGCGTGCTGGAGGAAAAGGTGGGGCCGGTGCGCTGCGCGGTGAAGATGCGCGCGGGCGCGGTCAGCTTTGCGGAATTCGACCTGCCGCGCAAATCCTCCCGCGTCGAGCTGCCGCTCGATCATACCGCGCTTGCCGACGCGCTTGGCGTCAGCGAGGGACATTTAGGCTTCGAGAATCATTTGCCGTCGATCTGGACGGCCGGCGTGCCTTTCCTGCTGGTGCCGATGCACAATATCGCCGCCGTGCGCGACATGGATTTCGACGCCAATCTCTGGCTGCGCACCGCGCCTTTGGTCGAAGGTTTGCTGACGGCGGCCTATATCTACTGTCGCGGTGGCGTCAATCACGCGGCAAAATTCCATGCGCGCATGTTCTCCCCGGAAATGGGGATTGCGGAAGACCCCGCAACCGGTTCGGCCGCCGCCGCCCTTTCCGGTGCGATCCACCATTTCGACGGGCTGACAGACGGTCACCATCCGCTCCTGATAGAGCAGGGCGTGGAGATGGAAAGACCATCCCACATCCACCTGCGCATGGACATCAAGGACAACGAAATCGCCCGCGCCCGCATCGGCGGCCACGCGGTGCGGGTTGCATCGGGCACGTTCGAGATTTGAGGTGAACGGAGCAGGATAAGTTCGCGCCGTTAAGGCGCGACGAAAAGCCAGAAAGCTAAAAGAAAAACCCCGGTCTTGACCGGGGTTTTGTCATTTCAGCATTTGTCGGTCAATTAAACCGGCCCGCCGCATGGGCAAGCATCGTATAGACCTTGCCGGTATCGGAGGTGAGGTAGGACTGGGTGACGGTCCGGTCGCGGTCGGTGCGGGCCACGTCGGCGAGCAGCTTCTCGAAATCGGTGATGTAGCGGTCCACGGCGGTGCGGAATTCCGCTTCGCGCTCGTATTTGCGCTTGATCTCGTCAAATGTCGTCTGGCCCTTCAGCGTGTAGAGACGACGGGTGAAGACGTCGCGCTCGCCGCGCTGGTAGCGGCGCCACAGTTCCACGGAGGCATCGTGATCGATGGCGCGGGCGATATCGACCGAAAGCGAATTCAGCGATTCCACCATGTGCCGGGGATTGCGGGTGTCGGCCGCACGGGTGGGCTGCTGCTCAGTGCTGGCGCGCGGTGTGGATGCAGCCGGCGTCTCCTGGGATGCACCGCGCAGGAGATCGCTGATCCAGCCGCCACCTTCTTCCCGGCGCCCGGCCGGGTTGGTTGCGACCGGCTGTGCCGGCGCGGGTGCCTGACGATTTTCGACTTGGCGGTCGACCTGGCGGTTCTCAAGCGGCAGCGCACCACGCAATGCGGGGGCAGGCTGCGGCTGTGCCGGGCGCTGCTGCACCGGAGCCGCCGCCGCCGGCTGCGGACGCGGCTCGACGCGGCGTTCTGCGACGGGCTGGGTTGCGGCGATGGCACGGGCGACGGGTTCGGACACTTCCATCTGGTGGGTCGAGCGACCGACGAGCTGGGAAATATCCTGCAGGGCCTTGATCTGTTCGGAAACGGCGCGGCGCATGGCGGCTGCACTTTCCTTGGCCTCTTCCGGCAGGTCGAATGCACCGCGCTTCAATTCGGCGCGGGTCGCATCCAGCTCGCGGCGGATATCGTGGCTGGAACGGCGGATTTCGTCCGTCGCACCGGCAAAGCGGCTGACGGCCTCCTCGACGGCCTGGCGCAGCGTTTCCTTGAGGTTGGCTGCCGCGGCGTTAGATTTTTCCGAGGCACTGCCCAGAAGGTTGTCGACTTCGGAGAGCGAGGATTCGACACCGCCGCGCAGGCGGTTGACCAGCTCGTCGGAGTATTTCTGCGCGTCGGAGAGCGTGCTTTCGATCGAGCGGCTGGCATCCTGACCGGCGGAGAGCAGGGCGCCCCGCATGGTCTGTGCCGCCGAGCGGGCACGCTGTTCCGTCTCGTCGAGCGAGCGGCCGATATCGGAGAAGGAGGCCTGCAGATTGTCACGCAGATTACCCGCGACATTCTGCGAACGCTCCTCGGCCTCGTTGAGGGTGTTTTCCACGACGCCGACAACGTTGCGCATGGCGCTTTCGATTTCCTCGGAACGCTTGACAAGGCCGACCGACAGGCTGCGAAGCGCATCCTGGCGCTCTTCCAGCGTGCCGACGAGGCTCGACTGCGCGGCATTGAGCAGTTCCGACGCCTGGCTCAGCACCTTCGAATGTTCCTCGAAGCGTCCGACGATGCCGGCAACCTGGGCCAGCGTCTGACCGGAGATATTCGACAGGCGGTCGATCTTTCCTTCCAGCAGACGGCTGGAGCTGGAGACCATGTCGGCGGCCTGCGAAGCGGATTCGGAGAAACGGGTCGCAGAGGCGTTCAATGCTTCATCGGCCGCGCCGAAGCCCTGTGCGGCGCGCTCTACGGCCGAGTTGAAGTTGGTTGCCGACTGCTCGACGATTTCGGCCATGCTGTTATGGGTCTGTGACAGCATATCCGTGCTCTGCCGGGTGGCTGCGACCAGCTTGTTGGCCGCATCGCTGCCGGCGCGGGCATATTTGTCGATGCCCTGTTCGACGGCATCCGCCATGGCGGTATGGGTCTCGGACAACATGTCGGTGCTCTGGCGCGTGGCGGCAACGAGCTTGCTTGCCGCATCCGTTCCGGCATTGGCGTAGTCGCTGATCGCCTGTTCCACCATGCCGACCATGCCGCTATTGCTCTGCGACAGAAGATCTGCGCTCTGCTGGGCAGCGGAGACGATCTTTTCGGCGGCTTCCCGGCCGATATTGGCATATTCGTCGACGACGGGTTTCGCCTTTTCTTCGATCAGGCGCGACAGTTCGGCAGAACGGCTGGCCAGCATCGAGTTGAGTTCGCGGGTGCGGTTGTCCAGCGCCGAGCGGATGGATTCGCCGCGGGCATCGAGGGCGGATTCCACACCCGTCAGCGTCTCGGAAATGACGCCGACCTGAGAGCGCACGACGGCTTCGGCTTCGGCCACCTTGTTGACGATGATGTTGCCCGCTTCGGAGAAGGTCTGGGCGACGGCGGCGGCCTGACCGGAGAGGCGTGTCTGCGCATCGGAAATGCGGTTGACGATCTCGCCGGAGCGTTCCTCGATGGCCTTGGTGAAGGCCTCGTTCTGCGCCTGCACCTGTTCGGCGAATTCCGAGCCGGACTTGGCGAGCAGGGCAGAGGAGCGAGCCGCTTCATCGCCGATATTCTGGGTGGCGGAGGTGACCGCGCCGCGCAGGCTGACGGCCAGATCGCTCGCCTTGCCTTCGATGGTGCGGTTGACATTGTCGAGGCCGATCGTCAGCGCCCGGTCCATGGTGCCGAGGCGTTCGTCGATACGGGCCGTGCCGGCATCGAAGGTTTCGGCCAGACGGCTGGTGCGGTTTTCGAACGTGTCTGCGACACGCGTCGTCTGCTCGTCCAGAATGCCGGTGATGCGCTCGGCGGCCTCATCGCTGGTGCGGGCGAACACGGCCGTCTTGTCTTCCAGTGCGTCAGCAAAGCGGCGGCCGGCATCCTCGATCGAGGTGTTCACATTGGCCAGATCGCCACCGACGCGTGCCTGCAGCGTATCGAGCGACGTCTCGATACGGGAGCCGGTCTCGTCGAGACGGGCGGTGACATTGCTGATGGAGGTCTCGATTTTGGAGGACAGGGCATCCGTCGCGCCGCCGATTTCGCGGGCGGCTTCGCCGATCTTGACGGCGATGTCGCCGGCGCTGTTGCGAAGGCGCTCTTCCAGCGTTGCGGCACTGCCGTCGATCGCCTTCTGCAACGTGTCCTGCTGGGTTTCGAGCGACAATTCGAGCATGCTGGCGCTGGAGGCGACCGTGGTGCCGATCATCATCGCCTGCTCGGAGAGCATGTCGCCCATCTGGGTCGTGGCGGAGGTGAGCGTGGTGGCGATGTCCGCGTGGCGCTGTTCGAGTGTGGTGCGGATATCCTCGTGAGACTGCGATAGATTGCTTTCGAGGCGCGAGACGCCTTCTTCCACCGTCTGGGCAAAACGGCTGCTGCCGTCCTCCACGACGCTTTCGATGCGGTTGGCGGCACCCGAAACGCTCTGCTCGATCAGGCCGCTATTGCGTTCCAGCGAACCGGCAATGCGTTCGGCCTGCGAGCCGAGCATGGTTTCCAACCGCTCGTGGCCGCTGGCAAGGGCGTTTTCAAGCGTAAAGGCGGTCGCCTCGAGGCGCTGGCCGACGCCGGCAGCGGCGAGCGAAAGCGACGAGGCCCTCGCATCCATCGCCTCGGCGATCCGCTCTTCGACGCCCGAAATCGTCATGTCGAGCGCCACGGTGCGGCTGTCGAGTGCGTCCGCGATGCGCTCCTCCGCGCTGGAGACAATGCCCGAAAGGGCCGAAGTGCGGCTGTCGAGCGCGCTCGCGATGCGGTCCTCGACGCCGGAAACGGCACTGTGCAGGGCCGCGGTGCGACCGTCGAGAATATCGGCGATCTTTTCTTCCACACCGGAGAAGCTCATGTCGAGCGCCATGGTGCGGCTGTCCAGCACATCGGTGATCCGCTCTTCCGCGCCGGAAACGACGGTCTTCAGCGAATCCGTACGGCTGTCGAGCGCGCCGGCAATGCGGGTCTCGGCGCCTGCAACCAGCTCGCCAAGGGCTGCGGTGCGGGTATCGAGCGCTTCGGTGATTTTTTCCTCGGCGCCGGAGAAGGCCATGTCGAGCGCCATGGTGCGGCTGTCGAGTGCATCGGCAATGCGCTCTTCGGCACCCGAAACCACGGCGTTGAGGGCTGCGGTGCGGCCATCGAGCGTTTCGGCGATACGGGTTTCGGCACCGGCAACCACGTCGCCGAAGGTGGCCGTGCGGCTGTCGAGCGCGCCGGCGATCTTTTCTTCGGCACTTGCAACAATGCCGGTAAGGGCGGAGGTGCGGTTGTCGAGCGTCTCGGAAAGGCGTTCCTCGACATTGGCGAAGGTCATGTCGAGAGACAGCGTGCGGCTGTCCATGGTGTCGGCAATGCGTTCCTCGACGCCGGAAATCGCGCTGGAGAGAGCGGCGGTGCGGCCGTCAAGCGTATCGGCGATACGGCTCTCTGCACCGGCGACGACGTCGTGCAGGGCGGCCGTGCGGCTTTCCAGCGTGTCGGAGATACGGTCCTCGATGCCGGATACCGCGCCGGTGATGGCGGCGGCCCGGGTTTCGAGCGTTTCGGCAAGGCGACGCTCGACATCGGCGACGACGCTGTTGATCGCGGCTGCGCGTTCATCGAGCATGGCGGCAAGACGCTCGGCTGTGCCGGAGACGGAGCCGGTAATCGCCATCGAACGGCTGGCGAGCGCCTCGTCGAAACGGTTCTGGCTGGCCGAAAGCGCGCCGAACAGGGCATTGCTGCGTTCCGCCAGCACGGCGTCGATCTTTTCGTGCGAGTTGGCGAAGGCATCGGTGATTTCGGCGGTGCGCTGGCCGATGGCGTCGCTGAAGGCCTGTGTCCGGCTTTCAAGCGCACTTTCCAGCATTTCCTGACCCGTTCCCAGCGCAGTTGCGAGCGCCAGCGACTGATCGGTCATGGTGGTGCCGATGCGCTCCAAACCGGCGCTCAGCATGGTGTCGAGCGCTTCGGAGCCGCCGGCAACGGTTTCGTTGATGCGGGCGAGGCTCTCCATCAGCTTGCTGTCGAGGCTGCCGGCGCGCTGGTCGAAGGCGCTGGCAAACTGCGCCACATGCTCGTCGAAGGCAGAGTTGACCTGCCCGACCGTCGCCTGCATGCGCTCTTCATAGAGGCCGGAGCGAAGATCGAGATCCATGATCGCATCGTCGGCCGTGCTCTGCAGGCTCTGGCGGAAGGAGAGGCCCTTTTCTTCAAGCGTAGTCGAAAGCTTGTCGAGAACCGTATCCAGCGAGCCGCCGATGACCTGCTGGCCACGTTCGATATTGCGGTTAAGTTCCAGCGAGCGGTTGGACAGCGTTTCGTTAAGCTGGCGGGTGCGTTCCTCAAGCGCGCTGTTGAGGCTTTCCACGCCGCTATCCAGCGTCGACGCGTGGATCGCGAAACGCTCCAGCAGCACTTCACCGCGCTCGTCCAGCGTCGAGGTGAGATTGTGCAGGCGCATGTCGAATTCGTTTGATATCGTCGAGCCGGAGGAGTTCAGCGCCTGAAGCAGGTTTTCTGTCTTGGCGGCGATCAGGCTGCCCATTGCTTCGGTCGAAGCGCGCGATTTTTCGAGCAGCGCGGCAGAACGCGTGTCGATCATCGAGGCAAAAGCCTCGCCTGTCGTGGCAATCCGCATCGAAAGCTCTTCGCCGACGATGGAAAGCTCTTCCTTGATCTGTTCCTGCGCGCCGACGATGGAGGAGCGGATGCGCTCGGCATGGTTGACGATGGCGTCGCGCTCGGCGGTCAGTTCCTGCACGAGGCTGCGCACGCGCAGTTCGTTGTCGGCGTAGCTGCGCTCAAGCGCGTTGACTTCGGAATGTACGAGGGTCTCGAGTTCCGTCGCACGGGCAATGGTGCGCTCGATACCGTCATTCATGGCGGAGACTTCGCGGCGAACCGCCTGGCCGACGGACATGATGCGGTCGGACGCCACCGTTTCCGGCTCCGCAAGGCGAAGGGCAACTTCGGCCATGGAGCGGGCGGCATTGCGCAGATCGCGGGCGCGCGCCATCATGATCGCGAAGGCGAAGAACAGCATGACGGGAACGAGGATGCCGACGACGATCGCCATCAGCCCGGGGATGGCGGTGAGATCGGCGAGCGAGCCGATGTTCCACAGCGCATTGCCGTAAAGAAGATGTGCGATGCCAAGGCCGCCGAGCGCCCAGATCACCGACATGATCGTGGCGTTGCGCAATGCGCCGCCGATGGAGCCGCCTTCCAGCGATTTCAGGATCATGGCCGGGCTGCGCTTGGAGCCGTCATTGGCGGCTTCGAGATTGGGCGATCTGGGCGTCTGTTCGGCAGGCGCGCGGGCGGCCTCGGGAGCAGGGGTCTGTCTGCTTGCTTCCTTCACTCTGGCCTCCGGCTGCTTCGGCGCTGCAGTTTTCCGCGATTCCGGCTTTTCTTCGAAAGCGCCAAGCTGCAAGGCATCTTCCAATGCCTGGAATGCAGTCTCGTCGACAGAGTCGCTGATCTTGTTATTCGCCATGCGGTTACGCCTCGTTACACATACGCCCGGCTTCATGCCGTTGACCCACTTGCGATCAGCAAGCGGACTGCCGCCATCATGCCAACGAAACTTTTCCCTCAAGAGAGAACAGTTCCGCCATTTACCAAATCCCGAATTGCTGGTGGTCCAGCTTTCGGGCGAAATTACATCACTGTGCCGCAATAACAAAGCTTGAGCTTAAGCCCTGCGAGAACGGCAGTACCGTAGTGACACATTTAGGTGTTCGAAACAATTAATGCGGATTTACGACGGCAGCGAAGTGTCGGCTTTTTAACAGTTTTTAAACCTGAGTTTCACGCTGAACGCCTTGTTTCGCATAAGTTTAACATAAATTAACCATAGCAGAAGATTTTCGCCTGCGTCACGCCGTAATTTAAGCCGATAGCAGCCGCCAGCATGCGTGAATACGACACATATGTGACACGAAACAGGAAACGGTGAGACAGGATTCCAGCCATGGCAGCGGTCAGTATTGTTTTCGAAGCTCCCGATAATTACGGCGGCGCACCTGCCGTCAGCAAGAAGCCAATCGATTTCGATCATCTTGCACAGCAGACGATGGGCGACAAGGATCTGGAAATCGAGGTGCTGCAGCTGTTCAGCCGCAGCGCCCGCGCAGCCCTGCATGAAATGGCGGGCGCGGACAACAAGACCGTCATGGCCACGGCCCACCGTCTGAAGGGATCGGCACAGGCCGTCGGCGCTTCCGCCGTTTCTTCGGCCGCAGCAGCGGTGGAGGAGAAGGGCAATGACAGCGCGCTGATTGCAAAACTCGCGGCGACCATAGTCGAAGCTGAAAATTTCATCCTCAAGCTCTGCCGCTGAGGCGAAAGCCATCAAATTTGCCATTTTGCAAGGCCGGTTCAGCCTGTGCGTCCCCGAAGCGGGTTGCCAAGGCGGGTCGGCCTTTCTATGTGTTTAGAACAATTCTCAGATCACATTTTGGATTTCCGGCATGACAAAACTCACCATCGTTGCCTTTGACGGCACGCCTCATGAACTCGACGTGAGCAACGGTTCCACCGTCATGGAGAATGCGGTGCGCAACTCCGTTCCCGGCATTGATGCGGAATGCGGCGGCGCCTGCGCCTGTGCCACCTGCCACGTCTATGTTGACGATGCCTGGGCAGAGCGCGTCGGCGGACCCGAGCCGATGGAAGAGGACATGCTGGATTTCGCCTTCGAAGTGCGCCCCACTTCGCGGCTTTCCTGTCAGATCAAGATGAATGACGAGCTGGACGGCCTCGTCGTGCATGTTCCCGAACGTCAGGGCTGAGAACTTTCGGCATTGTCCCGCGCAGAAAAAGCCCCGCTCACCTGGTAGTGGGGAGCGGGGCGAGGCGGGTACGCAGCATGCAGGCGAGGGAGGAAACACCTGCGAGCCCTCAAGTGCGCACCGGGAGAACCGGAGGCGGTTGCAACCGCCGGACCCGCCGTGGGCCGCAACCATTTCAAACCGTATGAACAAGCTACAATGAGTCTTGCCGGCCGCACCATGACGAGAATTCACGGGTGATATCGGACATGACGTTACGTCATGTCCCTGTTGTTGCTTGGGATTTGGAAGGGGTAGCCAACAAGCGTCAGCGGCGGTTCTGACCCTGTTCCAGCCGGTTCTTTAAAAGCCTTGTCATGCGGGTATCGAAGTTTCTCGATTCCACCACATCGAAGCGCAACTGATCGCGATCGTGCTCATCCATCACCGTCTGGGTGATCTTGCCGACCATTTCCTGCAGCGTCTCGCAGTTTTTTTGCGGGCGAAGGCCCGTTAGCTGCCTTTCGAGCGAGCGGGCATGGGTGCGGGCGATTTCCGCGTGACGTTCCTCGTGGCGCTTGATGTCGGCAAGCAGCGTATCCCAGATGAAGGCCAGTTCCGCCGAGGTGCGGCGGCGGTTTTTCCATTGCGGCAGGAGAATGCGGGTGTTGAGCAACACCTTGGCCGTGCCGACGCTGCACAGGCCGTTTTTCTCGACATAGGTGAGTTCACCGCCGAACTTGATTTCGGTCGCACCGGGATGGCGCGCGCCGGTATTGCGGGTCAGCGGGCCATGCTTGGAAAGCTGCTGGTCGAGATCGGCTGCGGTTTTGCCGCCGATCGAAAAATAGGAATAGGTCTTGCGGACGATGGTTTCGGAAAAAGCCGGTCCGGACAGGGAAAGGGCCAATGCGCCTGCAAAAACGGCGCAGAGAGCGCGTGATGATTTGGTCATGACCCGGCCTTCCGGTTGAACTTGAAAAAGGTTTGCTGCATAGGCGGAGCGGAACTTATAAGAATTGGCATAACACTCCGTTATTCCCGAAAGGCGCGTGTTACGTGATAACAGTCGGCAGCAACGCGTGGCAAGCGGCCCATGGCCGCTCCCTGAAACTTGATGGGCGTGGCCGTATTATGGCCATCGTCAATGCAACGCCTGATTCCTTTTCCGATGGCGGCCGTTATCTTGCCGTCGATGCGGCTTTTTCCCATGCGCTGACCTGCGTGGAGGAGGGCGCCGACATCATCGATATCGGCGGCGAATCCACGCGGCCGGGTGCGGCGGCGGTCACGGGTGCGGAGGAGCAGGACCGGGTGCTGCCGGTCATTGAAAAATTGCGCCGCGAGACCGATGTGCTGATTTCCGTCGATACCTATCGCGCTTCGACGGCAAGGCTGGCGATCAGTGCCGGCGCCCATATCGTCAATGACGTCTTCGGGCTGCAACAGGATGGGGAAATGGCGGGCGT
The DNA here is from genome assembly GCF_047445855.1 of Rhizobium sp. BR 250. NCBI lineage: Bacteria > Pseudomonadati > Pseudomonadota > Alphaproteobacteria > Hyphomicrobiales > Rhizobiaceae > Rhizobium > Rhizobium sp. BR 250. The sequence goes on along the minus strand of NZ_JARWKW010000001.1, from coordinate 466,684 downwards.
GGTCGCCTCCACCCGCGCGGGTGTCTGCGTCATGCATACCGGCCGCGACCGGCAGAAGCTTGCCGATGTCATCAAGGACCAGTTCGAATTCCTCAATCGCTCACTTGAGATCGCCGAGGATGCGGGAATTGCCCGCGATGCCGTCGTGCTCGATCCCGGTTTCGGCTTTGCCAAGGACGAAAGCGAAAATGTCGAGCTGATGGCACGTTTCGGCGAACTTGCCGCTTTCGGCCTGCCGGTTCTTGCCGGCACGTCGCGCAAGCGTTTCATCGGGTCGCTGACGGGCAGGGATGTTGCGGAGGAACGCGATATCGGAACGGCAGCGACCACCGCAATCCTGAGGCTCGCGGGTGCTTCGATTTTTCGCGTGCATAATGTCGCCGCGACCCGTGATGCACTGGCTATTGCCGATGCGGTTCTTGCCAAAGCGTCGGCAAAGGCCGATGCGTAGATCAACGAGTGCCGGAATGCCGTGTCCTGAAGATGGCGCGGCTTTCAGGCGAAACAGTCCTGCCATGGAGGCGATGCGATGAGCCGCTATACCATCATCCTGAAAAACTGTTCCTTTTTCGCCCGTCATGGCCTTCTCGAGCAGGAGGAGGTGCTGGGTCAGCGCTTTTTCGTCGATGCCGAGATGGAAGTCGAGGCCGGTGATGCGCTGGAAACCGACGATATCGAAAACACCGTCGATTATGGCGTGGCTTTCGCCGTCATCGAAAAAAGTGTTGTCGGGCAGCGCCGTTATCTCATCGAGGCGCTGGCGAATGATATCGCCAAGGCGCTTCGCGCGCGTTATCCGCAGATCGTCTGGCTGCGCATCACGGTGCGCAAGCCATCCGCGCCGGTTCCGGGCATTCTCGACTATGCGCAGGTGAGCGTTGAGCACCATGCCTGAGAAAATGACCGTCGCCGCGTTGGGCCTCGGAGGCAATATCGGCGATCCCGCCGCCGCCATGGCGCGGGCATTGCGCGAACTCGACGGGCATGGCGATTGCCGGGTGCTGGCCGTTTCCGGCCTTTACCGCACGCCGCCCTGGGGCAAGACGGATCAGGCGGATTTCTTCAATTGCTGCGCGCTGGTAGAAACCTCGCTTTCAGCGCCCGCGCTGCTGCAACTGTGCCTCGATATCGAAAAGGGCATGAAGCGGGTGCGGACGGAGCGCTGGGGCCCGCGCACCATCGATATCGATGTGTTGACCTATGGGAATGAGGTTCTCGTTACGGAAAGCATCGAAGTGCCGCATCCGCGCATGACGGAACGGGCGTTCGTGCTGATGCCGCTCGCCGACATCGCCCCTGACCTCGAGGTCAAGGGTAAGCCCGTGCGGGAATGGCTTCAGCAGGTGGACAGGAGCGGCATTGTCCGCGCAAATGAAAAGCGGGAGTGGTGGACACTCCCGCTCGGTGATGGCTGAGAAGATTACGGCTTTTACGGTTTGATCGAGCCGACGGCGATCTGGTCGATATCACGGGCCAGCGTGACGCCGATCACCGGGATCATCTGATCGGCGACCTTGACCGAAATGGTGATGTTCATGGAATTGTCGTTCGAAACGCGGGCAACCATGGCGCCGTTGAGCTTGGCGCGGTTGATGCCAACGACGACCTTGTCACCGCTCACCTGACCGGAAGTGATGTCAAGACCCTTGCCGGCGGCGCCATCGAGGAACTTGCCTTCGTAGCTGCTGCCGTTCTGGGTGATGACGGCGGACATGGGTTGACTGAAGACACCGACGCGGCAGGTGCCGCCGAGCTTGATGCCGGTCTGCTTGTCGTCGAGCGGTTCGCCCGTCAGGTCGCAGGTGAATTTGGTGCCCTTGTATTTGCCGGCGACGATTTCGCCCGGACCCTTCCAAACTCCGGCCACGGAACGGAAGAAGACGTCGTCGCGATCGCGCGATGCGGCATGGACGTCAGACATGCCGAAGCCGCCGCTGACGGACAAAATGGCGGCAAGTCCGCCCACAAGCGAAAAGAAGCGCGAATACATGATACTTTCCCCGGCGAAGAAGCCTGTTCGATAGGCTGCAATCTACCGGCGGAATGGTTAATGCTTGGTTTATTTCACTCTCATTTGCGGCTTCGTCCGTAACCTTTTGAACCGTCCGAGCCCGGCAAATCAGGCTTTCTCATCGCTTTTTCCACCGCTTAAATCGGGCGTGAGATCGGACATGAAGTCGCCGATGCCCGGCCGCTTCACGGCCCTGAACGGCAGCGGACGGCAAAGATCCATCGCCGCAATGCCGATTCGCGCCGTCATCAGCCCGTTGATGACACCTTCGCCGAGACGGGCGGAGAGTTTCGAGGCGAGACCGTGGCCGAGGACCTGCTGGGCAAGCCCGTCGCCGACGGCAATCGACCCCGTGACGGCCAGATGGGCAATGACATCGCGCAGCAGCTTCAGCATGCCGAGCGTGCCGGGGCGGCCGCCATAAAGCTCCGCCATGGCGCGCACCAGCCGCGTCACTTCAAACAGCACATAAGCAAGATCGACCACCGCGCGCGGGCTCACCGCAGTGACGACGGAGACACGCTTGGAGGAATTGAGAATGAGGGCACGGGCCTGCCGGTCGAGCGGCACCAGCAACTCGCGTTCGGCAAGCTCGATCAGATGCGGCCCGTCGATGACGTCGTTTTCGGTTTCCTTCAGCGCCGCGCGGCCCTTGGCCGTTTCGGCCTGGTGCGAAAGGACGGCATTGAGGCGGGTGACGATGGCACGGGCGGGTTTCGGGCTCTTGTCGAGGCTCGCCTTCTCGGCGTCTGCCTTGAGCGACTGCACGGCATTGAGCCGCATGATGCCGAAGACTTCGCGACCAACAAGGGCAAGAACCGCAAAGAGCGCCACGATGAGCGCGATCGTCGCCGTGTAACCCAGCCAGTCGGAGCGGGAGAAGAGATCGCGGATAAGCTGATCCGCCCAGAGCCCGAAGGCGAGCGAGAACAGGACGCCCAATGCGCCGAGCGCGAGCTTGCCGAAAGAGAATCGGCTTTTCTTCGGCGTCGCGACCGGTAATGCGGCGGCGTCGATCTCTTCAGGCGCCAGAAACGGATCATCCTCGTCGGGCGTCAGCGAAATCTCGGCATCGAAGCTGCGCGGCGCACGTTTTTGCGTGGCGGACGGACGTGCCGTCTCCTCGGTCTCGAGCATGAAAGCCGCGGGACGGCGCGTCTTCGGGTCGTTTTGTGTGGGAGCCTTCATGCGAGCTTGTCTCCGAACAGGAACTGCATGGCGCGGTCGAGCCTGATATGGGGAACGGAAAGCCGGATGCCGCCGCTTCCCGGCTCGTCAATATTGGGCGGACGGAAACGCACGACATTGACATCGGGCAGCGATGCCTTGTCGCCATCCCTGTCGATGCTGCGAAACAGCGGTTCCGGATCATCCGGCAGGTCACCGGGGAAGATCGCGGTCTTGCGATTGCCGTCGAAGGTCTCGCCATTGATGGTTTCACCGGCCATCGGTGTGCCGACGATAACCGGCAGTTCGTGGCCGTCCTGGCGCACGCTGGCCTCTCTGGTGGCGCGCACGGAGGCGAGCGCCATGACCTCGATGCCGGCGCCATTCATGCCGATGGTGGTGATGGCGCGGTCCACCAGACGGCGGGTCAGGCGCTCCAGCCGGTCATGGCTTTCATGGTGCAGGTGGTCGGCCTTGGTGGCGGCGATCAGCACCTTGTCGATGCGTCGGCCAATCAGCGACGACAGCAGGCTGTTGGTGCCGGGGCGGAAACAGGCAAGAACATCGCCCAGCGCCCGCTCCAGATCCTGCACGGCCTCCGGGCCGCGATTGACGGCCTGCAGCGTGTCTATCAGCACGATCTGCCGGTCGAGCCGGGCAAAATGTTCGCGGAAGAAGGGTTTCACCACGATCGATTTATAGGCGTCGTATCGCCGTTCCATCATGGCGCGAAGTGAGCCTTTTGGCGCTTTCTCGTCGGTCAGGTCCGGAAGCGGCGCGAAGGTCAGCGCCGGTGATCCTTCGAGATCGCCCGGCATCAGGAAGCGCCCCGGTGGCAGGGTGGAGAGCGACCTTTCGTCGGATTTGCACGCCTTCAGATAGGCCGCGAAACTTTCCGCCAGACGACGCGCCGTCATTTCATCGGCGGGTGCATTGATATCGAGCGAAGAGGAGATCGCCAGCCACTCCTGCGCGAGCTCGGCGCGGATGCCGGTTCCGGCCAGTGCAACGGTCGCATCGCTGAACTGCTTGTAGTCCTGCGACAGCAGCGGCAGGTCGAGCAGCCATTCGCCGGGATAGTCGACGATATCGATGGAAAGCTTGCCGGCCGAAAACCATCGGCCCCAGCCGCTGGCACTCTGATAATCCAGCGTGATCCGAAGTTCCGAGATCGCCCGTGTCGAATCCGGCCAGAGCCTGTCGCGCACCAGTGCCTGGATATGGTCTTCATACTGGAAGCGGGGAATGGCGTCGTCCGGCTGCGGCTCCAGGCGCACATTCGAGACGCGGCCGGATCGCATGGCCTCGAACAGCGGCAACCGACCGCCATTCAGGAGGTTATGCACGAGGGAGGAGATGAAAACCGTCTTGCCCGCCCGCGAAAGGCCGGTGACGCCAAGCCGCAATGTCGGATGGGTGAGGTTGCTCGCACGGTCGGCCAGATTATCGAAAGCGATAAGCGCGCTGTCTGTCAGGGACGTAAGAGAAGGCGGCAATGGCAGTTTCCTGGCTGTGTTTCACGGTCACGGCTGCATATAGGAAGTTGCGGCTGCCCAAAAAAGAAGCGTGCCGGCGGATTTTCAGCGTGGCTGCTTGCCCGGCATCCTTGTTGAGCGCTGCGGCGATTATTTGCCCGGTGCGAGGAAATCGACCAGCCGCCAGCGGTTTTTGCCATTCGTGGCGCCGTCGTCGTGGTCGAGAACCGCAAGGCCGGATGTGGGGAAACCCGAGGGCAGGGCGGCGTGCAGCAGATCCTCGCCGATCATCGCCTCCAGCGTCGCCTCCATGGTGGGATTGTGTCCCACCAGCATGACCGATTGCACGTCCGTCTGCGCGGCGATGAGGGAAAGATAGGTCTCGCTGCGCGCATTATACATCTCATCGACGTAGAAGACGTCTATGCCTTCGTTGAAGGCCCGCTTCCAGGCCTGTGTCGTCTGCCGGCAGCGCGCAGCCGTGGAAGACAGGAGAACGTCGGGGCGGTAGCGCCGGTCGGCGGCAAGGTCGGCGATGATCTCCGCCTCGGCAAAACCGGCCTCGTTCAATCCCCGGTCGAAATCGCGTTCTCCCGGCGCCGCCCAGGCGGCCTTGGCGTGGCGCAGAAGATAAACTCGGCTGAGGGGAGAAGCTGTCAAGGGCAGGGACCGGCGTTCGAAACTCTAGGGCACGGCCTGAATGCTACAGGATAGGATCACGGGACCGCAAGTCCTCTTTCCTGTTGGCAAGTCGCACTTAAGTGATCGAAGAAGAGATCGCTCCTACGCCAATAACGGATAAAAATTAGTCATTTAGATGATTTTTGTGTCAGTTTTAAAAATGCCTGAAAACTGATCTGTAGACTTGAACCGGCCTATATCATTGGAGTATACACCGCCGCATTGAGATGTTCTTCGAGGAGAATCGCGTTGAGTGAGAAGATCGATCTTAGCAAATATGTACTCTCGGAAGACGACGAGTTCATGAATGCCAGCCAGCGTGCCTACTTCCGCGCGAAGCTGGTCGCCTGGAAAAATGACATCCTGAGAGAAGCGCGCGAGACCCTCGGACATCTCGCCGAAGAAAGCGCCAATCACCCCGATCTCGCCGATCGGGCCTCCTCCGAAACAGACCGGGCGATCGAATTGCGCGCCCGCGACCGTCAGCGCAAGCTGATCTCGAAGATCGATGCAGCCCTTCAGCGGATCGAAGACGGCACCTACGGTTATTGCGAGGAAACGGGCGAGCCCATCGGCCTCAAGCGTCTGGACGCCCGCCCGATCGCAACGCTTTCCATCGAGGCGCAGGAGCGTCACGAGCGTCGCGAAAAAGTCTACCGCGACGAATAAGGCGTTTCGGCCAGCAGGCCGGAAAACCGCATCACCATTTAAAAAAGGGCGCGGAAACAATTTCCGTGCCCTTTTTGCTGTCCTGATCCCGTCGCCGGAACCCACGTCCCTGGAACGTCTCCGGGAAAAGTGGCCCCCGGCTTCCCGTCCGGAAATGCGACGACATGGAGTTGGCGTGTCGTCGCATTTCGAGGGGAAACGCTCTAGCTGTCGCGGGTGACGGAAAGCTCTCCGAAAATACGCGCCATTTCCTTCTGTACGTCACCATCCGGTGAGGCGCCGGTGACGGGCGGCGAGACGGGCTGCGCCTTGGCCTGTTTTTCGCCGGCAGGGGCGATTGACGGCTCATTATCCGCTTCCTTGCTTTTGGCGATCTCCGCCTCAAGAAAGCTTTCGAAATCGCTCGCCAGTTCGTCGGAAAATTTCGGCTCGGCGTCGTTGGTGGCCATGGCCGGATTTTCAGGCTTCGGCGCGAAGGCGGCGGGCGGCGTATTCTGTCCGGGCGTCAGGCCGGGAAGAACCCGCTCCCGCGCGGCATCGAGGAAATCGGCAGCGATGGATTGGTCGATCACCGGCTCGCGTGCGGTAAAGACCGGCGGCGCAAACTCGGACGACCGTTCTTCCGCCGCCCTTGCCTGCACAGGCGCCTGGACGGTCTGGGCAGGGACGATGGGCGGCGCCACGGGCGCCGGGGCGGATGCCGCAGGCTCGGAACGCTTCAGCTCGGGCCGTTCCGCAGCCATGTCGAGCGTTGCGGCGGCAGCGGGCAAAATGGCGGCAGCCGGGGCGGCGACAGCCACCGGTATCGGTGGCGGCGCGGGGCGTGCGGTTTCCCGCTCGGGTGCCGCCGGTCTTGCCGGGGGAACGGGTTCACGCGCCGTTACGGGCGCAGCGGCGGGTTGCGGCGGCGTCGACGGACGGGGCGGCGGCGTAACCGTTGCGGAGACCGGGGCAGGGCGCGGAGCCGGGGCAGGAGGCTCAGGCCGCTGCGGCTGCTTCACGGGTTCTTCGGCGATGGAAACGGGTGCTGCGGCTGGAACCGGCGGCTGTTGCTGCGGCAGGGCGGCGCGACGTTCCTGGTGAATCGGCGGCTCGGCTCTTTTCTGCTCGCTTTCCTGGCGCGGCAGCGCCTTCAATTCCGGCTCCTGCACGTCCCTGACGATGGGGATCGCACCGATACCGCTTTCGATGACGATATCGGTCGGGCCGCCGATCATGACCAGATGTTCGACATTGTCGCGGCGCACCAACACCAGACGGCGGCGGGCATCCACGGCCGTCGCATCGAGAACCTGCAGGCGCGGCTGGCGGTTGCGGCCGCCGCGAATAAAGGGAGCCGAACCGTTGCGCCTGCGCAGAAGCCACAAAGCGATCGCCAGAACGAGAAGCGCCACACCCACACCGACGACGGCGACGATGAGATTGTTTCCATAGGTGCCGATAAAATCTTCCATCATGGAGATCATCCCTTCAGATTTTTTGGCTTTTAGTTTCTTGGGCAATTAATATTGCCGTGGTTCCTATAACGTGAACATCAAGCAGGAAAAGACGATTTTTTTGGGCGCGATACAAGGTTTATTCATTTCGCCCCACAGGATCGCCGTATCAACCGGACGACGCCACCAAAACACCATATCCCGTCCTTCAATGCTGAAAGACAGGGAAAGTTGCAATTCTTTCGCCTCAGGAGCGCTCATAAATGATCAGGGCATTGCGTGTTGGCAGGTCTCCTGCATCCTGTCTCTTTGCCGCGGTTTTTTTGTTGCTGCCGGCTTTCGTTTTTCCGTATCAGGCTGCGGCAGATGACAAGGCGCCCCAAAACGCCGCCACCATGGCGGAATTCGTGCGAGACAATCCGTCCTGCCTTGATTTCACGGACGGATGCTCGGTTTGCACCGTCACCGATGGCAAGATCATTTGTTCCGCGCCACGCATTCAATGCCAGGTGAAGGAGCTGACCTGCACCCGGCAGTGATCTTTCAACGCCTTTATACACCTTTCAGGCCGTTTTCGCTGTGCGTTTTTAAGCCTTTGTGTCGTGGCGGAGCTTTTTGACGGTCAAGTGAGTTGCTACAAGAAATTCTGCTGCCCGATTCCGTCGACGGAATAAGGCTGACCGAATGACGACCTGCACGACTGCGAGGCCAAGATGACACGGGTGCGCGAGACAAGCGACAACGACCTTCCGCTGGTGGACAGGCGTGCCCGTTCCGGCACGGTCTTGCGCATTCTGCTTCTGGCGCTGGTGCTGATCGCGGCGGCCGCCGCCTTCGTTTATTTCAAGGATTCGCTGGAAAACGAAATCGTGCTCGGCATCCTCGGCGTGCTGGCCATGATGGGCATCTTTTTTCTGGTCTCGTCGATCATCGGTTTCATCGAGGTCATGCCGCAATCGCAATCGGACGGGCTTGCCCGCCGGTTTCTCTCGGCCCATCCCGACGGCACGCTGATCACCGACGCCAAGGGGCATATGATCTATGCCAACGCCACCTATTGCCGCATGAGCGGCACCACCAGGGCGAGCGACATACAGAGCCTCGAGACGCTTTTGTCGCGCAGCCGGGAATCGACCGAAGCGCTGTACCGGCTCATCAACGTGCTGCGCGAGGGCCGTGACGGTTACGAGGAATTCCGGCTGCTGAAGCCGCTCGGAGAGGATTCCGGCACAGGGCCGCATTGGTACAGGCTGAAGGGCCGGGTGCTGAAGGATGCGGGCGGCGAGGGGCTGCACGTTTTCCAGATCGCCGATATCACGCCGGAGCGCGAGGATCAGGAACGCTTCTTCCGCGAATTGCAGAATGCCATCGATTATCTCGATCACGCGCCGGCCGGTTTCTTTTCCGCCGGCCGCAAGGGCGAGATCGTTTATCTGAACGCCACCCTTTCCGAATGGCTCGGCATCGATCTGGCGCAGTTTTCGCCGGGCTCGATGACCATTTCGGATATCGTCGCCGGCGAAGGCATGGCGCTGATCGAATCGGTGCATCCCCAGGGCACGGCCAAGCGCACCGAAATCCTCGATCTCGACATGCGCCGGGTGAACGGCCAGAGCATGCCGGCCCGTCTCGTGCATCAGGTCACCGCAAGGGATGGTGCGCCGGGTGAGAGCCGGACGATTGTCTTGATGCGCCCGAAGGGGCAGGAGGACACGGAATCCTCCTCCGCCATGCGCTTCACGCGCTTCTTCAACAATACGCCGATGGCGATCGCCTCGCTTGACGGCGAAGGCCGCATCCTGCGCATCAACGCGCCCTTCCTGAAATTGTTCTCCGGCGTTGTCGGGCGTGATGATATCGACCGCGGCGTGGCGCTCGAAACCGTTATCCACGACAATGAGAAGCCGCGGCTTGAACAGGCGCTGGCCGAGGCCAAGGATCGCCAGGGCGATATTGCGCCCTTCGATTCCCGCCATCCGAGCGACGAGGGCCGGCACTTCCGTTTCTACGTCAACGCCGTCATCGACCAGGACGACGAGGCACCAGAAGAGGTGGCGATCGTTTATGCCATCGAGGTGACAGAGCAGAAGGCGCTCGAGACCCAGATGGCGCAGACCCAGAAGATGAATGCGGTGGGTACGCTTGCGGGCGGCATCGCCCATGACTTCAACAACGTTCTCACCGCCATCCTGCTGTCGTCCGACCATCTGCTGCTGCAGGCGCGGCCCGCCGATCCGAGCTTTGCCGATCTCATGGAGATCAAGCGCAACGCCAACCGCGCCGCCGTGCTGGTGCGCCAGCTTCTCGCTTTCTCGCGCAAGCAGACGATGCGTCCGGCCGTCCTCAACCTGACGGATGTTATCGGCGATCTGCGCATGCTGGTGGACCGGTTGATTTCCGGCACCAATGTCAAGCTGGAGGTCGATTACGGCCGCGATCTCTGGCCGGTGAAGACCGATCTTTCGCAATTCGAGCAGGTGCTCATCAATCTCTGCGTCAATGCGCGTGACGCCATGCCGGATGGTGGCAAGATCACCATCCGGACGCGCAACGTCGATGCGGAGGAAGTCGCCGCGCTTGGCCGACCCGAATTCCCGGCCGAAGACATGGTCATGGTGGAAGTCGCCGATAACGGCACCGGCATTCCGCCCGAGATCATGGACAAGATTTTCGAGCCCTTCTTCACCACCAAGGAAGTCGGCAAGGGCACGGGCCTTGGTCTGTCCATGGTCTATGGCATCGTCAAGCAGTCGGGCGGCTACATCTATCCCGAATCGGAAATGGGCAAGGGAACGGCCTTCCGTATTTACCTGCCGCGCCATGTCGTGGAGGCCGTTCAGGCCAACGGACAGCAGTCCGGCGAGGCGGCGCTTGCTCCGGTCGTCGCGGCCGAGCCGGTGAAGGAAGAACCGCTGGACCTCACCGGCAAATCTGCCGTCGTGCTCCTTGTGGAAGACGAGGAGGCGGTGCGGCGCGGCGGCAAGCGCATGCTGGAAACCCGCGGCTACACCGTGCATGAGGCTGGCTCCGGCACCGAGGCGCTGGAGGTAATGGAGGAGCTGGAAGGCAAGGTCGATATCGTCGTCTCCGACGTCGTGATGCCGGAAATGGACGGCCCGTCGCTGCTGCGAGAATTGCGCAAGTCCTATCCGGACCTGAAATTCATCTTCGTTTCGGGTTATGCCGAGGATGCTTTCGCGAAAAACCTGCCGGCGGACGCCAAGTTCGGCTTCCTGCCAAAACCGTTCTCGCTGAAGCAGCTCGCCATCGCCGTTCGCGAAATGCTCGACGACAAGGAGTAGGGCTGGCGGCGGCGAACGGGATTCGCCTGCGCCATGACCTGCCCCTGCGTTTATGTCCGGGCTGAAATGTGCCGTTCCTGCCGGTTCGTCTCTCCTTGCGCCGCGTACAGCCTCCGCAACCGTACTTTTCCCGAGGTTTGCCTCTTCGCAAACGCAATAGTGATTGCACCGTTTCGCAAGGGGCTTAAAATCGCGTCTTAACGACCTAGATATGAAGAGGCGAAGTTCTCCCTCCTGGCAAAGAACTGTCGGTTTGAGAACAGTTTGGAGAATGATGAAAGATGATCGCTAAGCCGATCTACATGCAGGGCGAGGGCGAAGGGGAAGACGGGGGCGGCACCAACCGCGGAACGTCTGTTATCACCCGCGTCAAGCCAAAGACGAAAAGACCGAATTTGTACCGTGTTCTTTTACTGAATGACGACTACACTCCCATGGAATTCGTCATCCATATTCTGGAACGGTTTTTCCAGAAGGATCGCGAAGCGGCAACCCGCATCATGCTGCACGTGCACCAGCACGGCGTGGGCGAATGCGGGGTGTTTACATATGAGGTCGCAGAGACGAAAGTAAGCCAGGTCATGGATTTCGCCCGACAGCACCAGCATCCGCTGCAATGCGTCATGGAAAAGAAATGAGGATCGCAACGTGCCAACTTTTTCCCCAAGTCTCGAGAAGGCGCTGCACCAGGCACTGACCTTTGCAAATGAGCGTCACCACGAATATGCGACGCTCGAACATCTCCTTCTGGCGCTGATCGACGACGCGGATGCCGCCGCCGTGATGGCTGCCTGCAATGTCGATCTCGATGCGCTGCGCAAGACCGTCAGCGACTATGTCGACAATGAACTGACCAACCTCGTCACCGGTTACGACGAGGATTCCAAACCCACATCCGGCTTCCAGCGCGTCATCCAGCGGGCGGTCATCCATGTTCAGTCATCCGGCCGCGAGGAAGTGACCGGCGCGAACGTGCTCGTCGCCATTTTCGCCGAGCGTGAAAGCCATGCCGCCTATTTCCTGCAGGAACAGGAAATGACCCGGTATGACGCGGTCAATTACATCTCCCACGGCATCGGCAAGCGCCCGGGCACGTCGCAGACGCGTGCGCCGCGGGGTGCCGATGAGCCGGAAAGCGAAAACAAGGCGAGCCGCAGCAATCCCGAGGAAGATGGATCTTCCGCCAAGAAGCAGCAGGATGCGCTGAAAGCCTATTGCGTCAACCTCAATGAAAAGGCGAAAAACGGCAAGATCGATCCGCTGATCGGCCGTCATGACGAGGTCAACCGCACGATCCAGATTCTTTGCCGCCGCTCCAAGAATAACCCGCTTTATGTGGGCGATCCTGGCGTAGGCAAGACGGCGATCGCCGAAGGTCTGGCCAAGCGCATCGTCGAGGGCAAGGTGCCGGAGGCTCTCGCCAATGACACGATCTTCTCGCTCGATATGGGCACGCTGCTTGCCGGAACCCGCTATCGCGGTGATTTCGAAGAACGCCTGAAGCAGGTCGTCAAGGAACTCGAGGAGTTTCCGGGCGCGGTTCTGTTCATCGATGAAATCCACACCGTCATCGGTGCCGGCGCCACCTCCGGCGGCGCAATGGATGCATCGAACCTCCTGAAGCCGGCGCTGTCCTCGGGTGCGATCCGCTGCATCGGTTCGACCACCTACAAGGAATATCGCCAGTTCTTCGAGAAGGACCGCGCGCTTGTGCGTCGTTTCCAGAAGATCGACGTCAACGAACCGTCCATCGATGACGCCATCGCCATCATGAAGGGCCTGAAGCCCTATTTCGAGGATTACCATCACCTCAGATATTCCAATGAGGCGATCAAGGCTGCCGTCGAGCTGTCGGCCCGCTACATCTCCGACCGCAAGCTGCCGGACAAGGCGATCGACGTGATCGACGAGACCGGTGCGGCGCAGATGCTGCTGCCGGCGTCCAAGCGCCGCAAGCTGATCACCGAACGGGAAATCGAGGCCACCATCGCAACGATGGCCCGCATTCCTCCGAAGACGGTCTCCAAGGACGACGAGATGGTTCTCGCCAATCTCGAAAAGGAACTGCGCTCGGTCGTTTATGGTCAGGACATCGCCATCGAGGCGCTGGCCACCGCCATCAAGCTGGCGCGTGCGGGCCTGCGCGAACCGAACAAGCCGATCGGCTCTTACGTCTTCTCCGGCCCCACGGGCGTGGGCAAGACGGAAGTGGCCAAGCAGCTTGCCGCCTCGCTTGGCGTCGAGATGCTGCGCTTCGACATGTCGGAATATATGGAACGGCATACCGTGTCGCGCCTGCTCGGCGCACCTCCCGGTTATGTCGGCTTCGATCAGGGCGGCCTCCTCACCGATGGCGTCGACCAGCATCCACATTCCGTGGTGCTGCTGGACGAAATCGAGAAGGCGCATCCGGATATCTACAACATCCTGTTGCAGGTGATGGACCACGGCTCGCTGACCGACCATAACGGCAAGAAGATCGACTTCCGCAACGTCATCCTCATCATGACGACCAATGCGGGTGCGTCCGAAATGGCGAAATCGGCGATCGGTTTCGGCTCTTCGCGGCGCACGGGTGAGGATGAAGAGGCGATCAACCGCCTGTTCACGCCGGAATTCCGCAACCGTCTGGATGCGATCATTCCGTTCTCGCCGCTGCCGACCGCCGTTATCCACAAGGTCGTGCAGAAGTTCGTCATGCAGCTGGAAACCCAGCTCTCCGAGCGCAACGTCACCTTCGATCTGCATGAAGATGCGATCTCCTGGCTGGCGGAGAAGGGTTACGACGAAAAGATGGGCGCTCGCCCGCTGTCGCGCGTGATCCAGGAGAACATCAAGAAGCCGCTCGCCAATGAAATCCTCTTTGGCAAGCTGAAGAAGGGCGGCGTCGTCAGCGTCACCGTCGGCAAGAAGGATGACGGCTCCGACGGTTTGATCCTTGAAGTTCTGCCGGAGACCGCACCCGTGAAGCCGCAGCCGGAAGCCGAGCTGAAGGCGGCGAAATCGCCGGGCAAGGCAAAGGCCAAAGCAAAACCGGCCTCGAAGGCGGCGAAGGCCAATGAGGATGCGGATGTTCTTGTTGCCGAGGCGGACAAGGCGGACGAGGACAAGCCGCGCCGCAAGACCAACACGGTGCCGAAGGTGCCGAAGAAGAAATAACCCTGGTGTTTCACCAATAAACCGATGCCGGGCGAAAGCCCGGCATTTTCATGCATAGTGGAAGCCGAATGCAAACTGCCGATAGCGATACCATCCCCCTCAGCGGCTGGTTCTTCCGGGGAATGCGGGGCATATTTTCGCTACCCTCGCTCATTCTCATGACATCTTTTGTCGGTTTCAGCGCCTTTGCGCTGGAGTCGGGTGTCGCGCGTGGCGAAGCGGTGTTCATGACGCTGGTGATCTGGGCCCTGCCGGCCAAGATGATCCTGATCGGCTCGATGGTCGGCGGCGCCAACCTTGCCGCCTGCTTTTTGGCGGTCACCCTGTCTTCGGTCCGGATGATGCCGATGGTCGCCTCCATCGTTCCGGAAATGCGCGGTGCGAAGACGCCGACATGGATCTTGCTGTTTCTCTCTCATTTCGTCGCGATCACGGCCTGGGTTTTTGCCACGCAGAATCTCTCCAAGGTGCCGCGTGAAGCGCGCGCCGCCTGGTTTGCCGGTTTCGGCATCACGCTCACCGTCGTTAATGCCATCATTGTCGGCCTGTGTTACGGTGTTGTCGCTGCCTTTCCGCCGCTCGTTGCGGGTGTGCTGTTCTTCCTGACGCCGGTTTATTTCATCGCATCCATCTGGGCCTCGGCCCGTCATTCCGTTGTCAAAGTCGCCTTCGTCATCGGCGTCATCGCCGGACCGGCCTTTGCGGTGATCGCGCCGGAATTCGACATTCTTTATGCCGGCATCGGCGGCGGGACGGTGGCTTATCTCATTGACCGCTTCGTTTTCCGCCGCAGGATCAAACCCGTTTCACCGGAGAGTGAACCATGATGAGCGAGAACTGGTGGGCGCCCTATCTCTTCATCGCCATTGCTGGCTGGCTGGCGACCGACTTCTGGCGCTGGCTCGGTGTGCTTGCCGGCAACCGGCTGAAGGAGGATTCCGAGGCGCTTTATTGGGTGCGGGCGGTTGCCACAGCACTCGTCATGGCCGTCACTGCGAAACTCATCGTCTTTCCGACCGGAACGCTGGAAGCTTCGCCGATGTGGCTGCGCATCGGTGCGGCTTCGCTTGGTTTCATCGCATTCCTGATGGCGGGCCAGCGCGTCATCGTCGGGGTGGCGGTTCCGATCCTGCTCCTGGCCGGTGGGCTGTTTGGGCTCGGTTTCTAACGCCGGCTGATTCGATGTCAGAGATCGCTTCGGTGTGCCTCCGCCACCAGCCAATCCGCAAGAAGCCGGGCCGGCGCACTCATCTCTTCTGCCTCCATCAGCCAGTAATATTTTTCCGTATCGGCGGCGCGCTCGAAAAGCACGGTCAGTTGGCCATTGGCAATTTCATCGCGCAAAAGCGCCGTCGGGCAAAGGCCGATTCCTTGTCCCGCCTTGAGGGCGGTCACGAGCAGGTTGAAATCCGCAAAAACGGGGCCGGCGCCATCCGGCAGGGACAGGCCTTCGGCTGCGAACCAGTCCCGCCATGCCGCCTCGGTGTCGTCATGCAGCAGTTCCGCCTGCAGCAGGCTGGCAACCTCATCGAAAGGGCCGAACTCGGCGGCGTAGCCCGGTGCGCAGGTCGGGCGTGTCTCGGCACTGAAAAGCGCCACGGCATTTTTACCGGAAGCCACCCCATGCCCTATGGTCAGGTCGGCCGACTTTGCCTGATGCGCCCCGGAATAGCTGATTGATACCTGTATGTCGGGATGCAGCGCCCGGAAGCGCGGCAGGCGGGGTGTGAGAAAATACGTCACCACCGAGGGCAGGCTGGCAAGCCGGACAGTCTTGCGTTCGCGGCCCTTACGGATGCGTTCCGCGCCGGAAGCGATCTGCCGCAGGCTGGCCGAAACCGTGCCGCCGAATTCCTTTCCGGCCGGGGTGAGTGTCACGCCTCTCGCGTGCCGTTCGAAAAGCGGAACGCCGAGCCATGCTTCCAGATTGCGCACATGCTGGCTCACGGCGGTCGCCGTCATGCCCAGTTCCTGCGCGGCCAAAGAAAAACTCGTTCTTCTGGCGGCGGCTTCGAAAGCGCGGAGGGTGGCGAGCGGCGGAAGCGTCATGATCGCAAGGGTAAGTGAGGCTTGGGCTGAGCGCAAGAAAAACCCGTCTTGTCAGATAGGCCTTCATGCCGCAATTTCGCAGCGATATTTCATCGCTCCGAGGATTTCATGCCCGCCATGCCCCCAATGCCCAATGCCGAACCCGTGGATGCCGCCACGCGCCGAGCCGTCCGTCCCGTCGTTGTCTACCCGAACGGCACGCTGGAGGTGCCGGACCTTGCAAGGCTGCAAAGGGCCAGGGAGGGCATGGAAAAGATCGACGAGGTCATCGTACCGCCGCGCGACGGCCGCAGCTTTCATGTGCCGAAGGGGCATTTCTTCCGCATCGTCAGCATCGAAGGGCCGCAGGTCGGAGATTTGAACCTGTGGAACGCCCATGATCTGAGCGAGCGCTTTTTCAGCGGCAAGACCCGCGCGCTGCATGCCACCCATGTATCCGTCGGCAACCGGCTGTGGAGCAATCTGCCATCCCTGCGGCCGATGGCGACCATCACCCATGATACGCTGTCATGGTATGGCTTCGACGAGGATGGCGGCGGTGTGCATGACGTGATCGGCACACGCTGCGATCCCTATACCAACAAGCTGTTGAGTGGCGGCGATTATCACCATTGCTGCCATTCGAACCTTACGAATGCGCTTGCTTCGGCCAAGGGCCTGTCGTTCCGCGAGGTCGAGCCGCATGCGCATGATGTACTGAATGTCTTCATGTGCACGGGTTTCACCCGCGATACACATCAATATTTCATGAAGGCAAGCCCGGTGCGGCCCGGGGACTATCTGGAGTTTTTTGCGGAAATCGATCTCATCGGCGCGCTTTCCGCCTGCCCGGGCGGTGATTGCAGCGCCACGCATTCGAGCGATACGGCGGCCTGTTATCCGCTGAAGGTGGAAATCTTCCGGCCGGATATGACGGTGCTCGAAGGCTGGCCGTGGCCGGAGAGGAACGCGTACCGTCCTGTCGAGTGATAAAAACACCATTGTCGTCATGACGGACTAGATCCGGTATCCAGCCACGGCGCGTCTGCGCCGTGAAAGAGTCTCCTGCGATCAAGGACCTGATCGCGCTGAACCCCGGATCAGGTCCGGGGTGACGGCCTGCGGATGCCGTGGTCCTGCTGCCAAACGCCCATGCGTCTTGACGCTCTTCACGAAGCGAGCGCCGCCCTAATCTTCTCCGCGTGGGCTTTCAATACTTCGCCATCGGCCATCACGCCGGAATGCGGCTTCAGCGGCTCGCCTTCCTTGCGCGGAATGACATGGAAATGCAGGTGGAACACGGTCTGGCCGGCCGCCGGTTCGTTGAACTGGGCGACAAAGACACCATCTGCATCAAAGGCTTCCTTCGCCGCGACGGCGAGTTTCTGCACGACGGGAATGGTCCTCGCCAGCACTTCCGGGTCGGCATCCAGCAGGTTGCGGGAGCCGGTTTTCGGAACGACGAGCAGATGGCCGGGGGCCTGCGGCATCACATCCATGAAGGCCAGCGTGTGTTCGTCCTCGTAAAGCTTGTGGCTCGGAATTTCGCCGCGCAGGATTTTCGCGAAGATATTGTTGTCGTCATAGGCGCTGGCCGTCATCGTGGTCTCTCCTCTATGCGGACTATACGTCCGGCTCCTGTCTCTCGCCCTTGCGGAAGGGCGTATGGTCTTCCAGATAGTCACCGATATGCTCGACCTCTTCGCGCTCGCGCTGAAGATAATCGGCAATGGCGCGGCGCAGGCCCGGATGGGCGATGAAATGCGCCGAATGGGTGGTGACCGGCACATAACCGCGCGCCAGCTTGTGTTCGCCCTGGGCGCCGGCTTCGACCCGTTTCAATCCCCTGGAAAGCGCGAAATCGATCGCCTGATGGTAACAAACCTCGAAATGCAGAAAGGGGTGGTCCTCGATGCAGCCCCAATGACGGCCATAAAGCGCATCCGAACCGATGAAGTTGATCGCACCGGCAATATAGCGCCCCTCGCGTTTCGCCATGACCAGCAGTACGTCATCGGCCATGCGTTCGCCGATCAGCGAATAAAACGCCCGCGTCAGATAGGGCCGGCCCCATTTGCGGCTGCCGGTATCCATGTAGAAGGCGAAGAACTGGTCCCAGATATCCTCGGTCAGATCGCGTCCGGTCAACCAGTCGATCTCGATGCCGTGTTCCAGCGCCGCGCGGCGTTCCTTTTTCAGCCCCTTGCGCTTGCGTGAAGAGAGGGCCTCGAGAAAATCATCATGGTCGCGATAACCGTCATTGATGAAGTGGAATTGCTGGTCGGTCCGATGCAGGAAATCGCGCGGCAGAAGAGCCGAGAGGTCGTCTTCCTGCAAAAACGTGACATGTGCCGAGGAAACGCCGATCTTTTCCGTCACCTGCGCGAGACCGGAGGCCAGAAGCGGCTTGAAGCGCGTGGCGTCGGCCGTTTCGGCAACAAGCAGCCGCGGGCCGGTCGCAGGCGTGAAGGGAACCGAACATTGCAGTTTCGGATAATAGTGGCCGCCAGCCCTTTCGAAAGCATCCGCCCAGCCATGGTCAAACACATATTCGCCCTGGCTGTGGTTCTTCAGATAGGCCGGAACAGCGCCGACAAGCGTGCCCGCAGCATCTTCGAGCAGCAGGTGGTGTCCAAGCCAGCCGGTCTTCGCCGTCGCCGAGCCAGACTCCTCCATGGAGGATAGAAATTCATGAGAAATAAATGGGTTGTAGTATTTTGCTGATGCATTACGTGATGTCCCGGAAAGCCGTTTCCAGCTTTCCGGATCGATATCCGCGAAGGATTGCGCAATGCTTATGGAATAGTCGTCTGTCATGCCGTGGCGGAGGGGTTCTCTCTCGGGTCGAAACCTTCGAATGTCATCTGGTCCGCATATTTATAGGTAGTCGCACGCGCATTTTCATCCCTGACAGTCCAGGTAATCACCGGAAGCCCGAGTTTTCTTTGCGCTTCGATGAAGCTGTTGGGCAGATGCCCCCAATGATAGGAGATGAAATCGAGCCCCAGCTGCATTGCTTCGTCATGTTTGAAGAAGTCTTCCGGCTTGTCGCCTTCGGCGGTCAGCCCCAGCGGCCAGGGCGAACCCGCAGCCTTCAGGTCCTTCAGCAAATGATGATCGAAGCTCATCAGCGCCACATGGCCCTTGTAGCCCTCGAGGTCTTCAAGCACCGCCTCGGCAAAACCGTCATCGACACCTTCGCCGGCACGGCCCTTCAGCTCGATGACCAGCGGCACCTTGCCGGCGCAGAGCGCGAGAAGCTGCTTGAGGGTAGGGACCCGGTCGCCGGTCTGGCCAACGGCGAGAAGCGACAGCTCGGCCGATGTGCGTTCCCGCACATCGCCCTTTATGCCGGTCAGCCTTTCCAGATCGTGGTCATGGAAAACCACTGGCACGCTGTCCGCTGCCAGCTGTACGTCGCATTCAATGGCGAAACCGGCCTCGATGGCGCGGGAGAAGGCGGAGAGCGTGTTTTCCCATACCGCCTTGTTGAGATCATGATAACCGCGATGGGCGACGGGCTCAGCCGTCAGCCAGGAGAGTTTCAGCGTCATACGTCGATTTCCACGATGGCGTCGATTTCGACGGCGGCATTGAAGGGCAGGCAGGCCATGCCGACGGCGGCGCGGGCATGTTTGCCGGGTTCACCGAGAACATTGGCAATGAGATTGGAAGCGCCGTTGATGACGAGGTGCTGTTCCACGAACTCCGGAACCGACGCAACAAAGCCGTTCAGCTTGACGACGCGGCGGATTTTCGAGAGGTCGCCATTCAAAGCGGCCTTGACCTGTGCGAGAATGTTAACGGCGCATAATTCGGCGGCGCGCTGGGCGCCCGCGACGTCTACATCGCGGCCAACGAGGCCTGTCACCGCAATCTTGCCCGATTCCATCGGCAGTTGACCCGATACATAAAGCAGATTGCCGCTGATGGTGAACGGAACGTAGTTTGCGGCTGGTGCTGCCGCGACAGGAAGCGTAAAGCCAAGTTCCTTGAGGCGGCCTTCGATGACGTCCGACATTTTCGTCTCCGGTTTTGTTGTAAATCCTTCAAGAATCCGGCATTCAGAAGATGTTGATCCAAAAGCCGGGCGGTTGCTTGTACAATATGAGCGGCGAGTCCAACAGGAGATATTGCATGTTTGTCAGGACGCTTGGTTTCGTTGCCGCAACAGGGCTCATGACCGGCCTGTCGAACGCCGCCAATGCCTTGCCAGTCGCGGTTCCGGATCTCGTAGCGCACCGCGCCGTCTACGACCTCGAGCTCAAGGATGCGTCCGATCGCTCCGGCATCGAGGGCATGACGGGCCGCATGGTCTATGAATTCACCGGCTCGGCCTGCCAGGGTTACAAGACGGATTTCCGTTTCGTGACGCAGATCAACACCGGCGACGCCGTGCGCATGACCGATCAGCAGACCACGACCTTCGAGGATCTTGCGGCGAAGAAATTCACCTTCGAGACCAAGTCCTACACCGACGACAAGCTGGACAAGGAAGTGCAGGGGGCTGCGACCGACAATACTGAGGGCGTGAAGGTCGATCTGACCCGCCCGGATGCCCGCCAGGTCAATCTCGTCGCCAGCGAGTTTCCAACCCAGCACATGTTCCAGGTCATCGAAAACGCTAGGCAGGGAAAGCGCATCTTCGAATCGCGCATTTTCGACGGGTCGGATGACGGCGATGAAAGCCTGATCACGTCGACGCTGGTCGGCAAGTCGCAGATGCCGAAGGATGGCGATGCGGAAGCCGGCAAGGCGGGCGAATTCGGCAAAGCCGCGTTCTGGCCGGTGACGATCGCCTATTACAACGACAAGACCGGCACCGACGCCCTGCCGATCTACCGCATGTCGTTCAAGCTTTACGAAAACGGAATCACCCGCGATCTGACGATGGATTACGGCGATTTCGTCCTGACGGGAAAGCTTGCGAAGCTTGATATTCTCAAGCCGGAAACCTGCGAAAACAAGCCGGTTCGCTGAAACACGGGCCGTTCTCGCGGTTTTTTCGCATAAATGCTTGCATTTTCATGCGGGCGACTGTATGCGGCTCACCATTCCACACGCGAAGCTTGGGATGTTCCGGGAGAAATCCGGTCTGTTCCGCCCGGTGGTGTCGATGAAAATCGGCGCTGTTCGCTTCGCGGGGGTTAAACCGGAAAAGGAGTAACAAGGCATGGCATTGCCCGATTTTTCTATGCGTCAGCTTCTGGAAGCTGGTGTTCACTTCGGCCACCAGACGCACCGCTGGAACCCGAAGATGAAGCCGTACATCTTCGGCGACCGTAACAACATCCACATCATCGACCTGGCTCAGACCGTTCCGATGCTGTCGCGCGCCCTTCAGGTCGTGTCCGACACCGTTGCCCGTGGTGGCCGCGTTCTGTTCGTTGGCACCAAGCGCCAGGCGTCGGAAATCATCGCCGACAGCGCAAAGCGTTCGGCCCAGTACTACGTCAACTCCCGCTGGCTCGGCGGCATGATGACCAACTGGAAGACCATCTCGAACTCGATCCAGCGCCTGCGCAAGGTTGACGAGATCCTGAACTCGGAAGCTTCCGGCTACTCCAAGAAGGAACGCCTGAACCTCGAGCGCGAACGCGAAAAGCTTGAAAAGGCTCTCGGCGGTATCCGCGATATGGGCGGCGTTCCGGACCTGATGTTCATCATCGACACCAACAAGGAAAAGATCGCGATCGAAGAAGCCAAGCGTCTTGGCATTCCGGTCGTTGCGATCATCGACAGCAACTGCGATCCGGACCACATCGACTACCCGATCCCGGGTAACGACGATGCTTCGCGCGCCATCTCGCTCTACTGCGACCTGATCGCCCGCGCTGCCATCGACGGTATCGCCCGTCAGCAGGGCGCTTCCGGCCGCGACATCGGCGCTTCTGAAGAAGCTCCGATCGAGCCCGCTCTCGAAGACGAGGCTGGCGCCTGATTTAGGCCCTGTCTGGCGGCGATCTCGGTCGCCGTCTCCTCGACCAGGATATGACAAGGCCGTCAAAGACCTTTCACGGGTTGACGGCCTTGTTCGTTTCATACCGCTCCGTCACGTTTTTGAGGAAACCGCTGGCGTCTGATGTGGTTGAAACGGAAGGCAGTCTTCATAACGCTGTCACACTTCAGCGGCACCCATCATTTCGATGCATGGAGACGCCGCAGCACTTGGGAATGCGCATGCCCCTTTCCTGAAATCCTCTCCGGTTTCAGAGGGTGTGCGGCCGGGTACAGTCATCACCCAGAACTTCGGCACGGCAAATTCCGCCGGCTGACCGATCGAACCGATAAGAGGCAAACAATGACCGAAATCACAGCCGCAATGGTGAAGGAACTGCGCGAGAAGTCTGGCGCAGGCATGATGGACTGCAAGAAGGCTCTTGCTGAAACCAATGGCGACATGGAAGCGGCAATCGACTGGCTGCGCGCCAAGGGCATCGCAAAGGCCGACAAGAAGTCTGGCCGCACGGCTGCCGAAGGTCTGGTCGGCGTTGCCACCATGGGTCACAAGGCTGTCGTTGTCGAGCTGAACTCCGAAACCGACTTCGTTGCCCGCAACGACGCGTTCCAGGACCTCATCCGCGGTATCGCCCAGGTTGCCCTCACCACCAACGGCACCGTTGACGCTGTTTCCGCTGCCACCTATCCGGCAACCGGCAAGTCTGTTTCCGACAGCATCAAGGACGCGATTGCAACGATCGGCGAAAACATGACGCTCCGCCGCTCGGCAGCGCTCGAAGTTCCGCATGGTGTTGTTGCGACCTACATCCACAACGCTGCCGGCGACGGCATCGGCAAGCTCGGCGTTCTCGTTGCCCTGAAGTCGGAAGGCGACAAGGCCGTTCTGAACTCCATCGGCCGCCAGGTTGCCATGCACATTGCTGCGACCAACCCGCTCGCCATCCGCGCTGAAGAAGTTGACGCCGCCGTTGCCGAGCGCGAGCGCAACGTGTTCATCGAACAGGCCCGTGAATCCGGCAAGCCGGAAGCCATCATCGAAAAGATGGTTGATGGCCGCATGCGCAAGTTCTTCGAAGAAGTCGCCCTTCTGTCGCAGGCTTTCGTCATCAACCCCGACCTGACCGTCGGCGACGCCGTCAAGGCAGCCGAAAAGGAAGCCGGCGCTTCCATCGAAGTGACGGGCATGGTTCGCCTGCTGCTCGGCGAAGGCGTTGAGAAGGAAGAAAGCGATTTCGCAGCCGAAGTCGCAGCCGTCGCCAAGGGCTGATTATATTTACCCAATCTTGGGAAAACGGGAGGGCATCGCGTGACAACGCGGTGCCCTTCGTGTATCCGCGTTTCGGTTACATTTCCGAGGAGTCATGATGTCTTCCAAGCCGATCTACAAACGTGTTCTTCTCAAGGCTTCCGGTGAAGCCCTCATGGGCGATCAGGGTTTCGGTATCGATGTGGCGGTGGCCGACCGTATCGCCTCCGATATTGCCGAGGCGAGGGCGATGGGCGTCGAAGTCGGCGTTGTCGTCGGCGGCGGTAATATTTTCCGCGGCGTAGCCGTGGCGTCCAAGGGCGGCGATCGCGTTACCGGCGACCATATGGGCATGCTGGCCACCGTCATCAACGCGCTGGCGCTTGCCACCTCGCTGCGCAAGCTCAGCATTGACACCGTCGTTCTTTCGGCAATCGCCATGCCTGAAATCTGTGAGAGCTTCTCGCAGCGCGCAGCGCTCCATCATCTCGCGCAGGGTCGCGTGGTGATTTTTGCCGGCGGCACGGGCAATCCCTTCTTCACCACCGATTCCGCCGCAGCACTCCGCGCCGCGGAAATGGGCGCCGAGGCGATCTTCAAGGGTACCCAGGTTGACGGCATCTACTCCGCCGACCCGAAGAAGGATCCGACGGCCACCCGTTTCGACGAACTGACCCACAGCGAAGTGCTCGGCAAGGGGCTCGCGGTCATGGACGTCGCCGCTGTCGCGCTTGCGCGCGAAAACCACATCCCGATCATTGTTTTCTCGATCCACGAGAAGGGTGGTTTTACGCAGATATTGACCGGCGGCGGCCGCAAGACCATCGTGCACGACAAATAATCAAAACGATGCCGCCCCACGGGCGAATTACGGCCGCCATGGCCGACAAGATGGAGTATCAAGATGAGTGGTATTGACCTCAACGATATCAAGCGCCGTATGGATGGTGCCATCAATGCGTTCAAGAGCGATATCGCATCGCTGCGCACCGGCCGCGCCTCGGCCAATATTCTCGACCCGGTGACCATCGATGCCTATGGCTCGCGCGTGCCGCTCAACCAGGTTGCGAACATCACCGTTCCGGAGCCGCGCATGCTCGGCGTCAACATCTGGGACAAGTCGATGGTCAATGCCGTCGACCGCGCCATCCGCGAATCCAATCTCGGTCTCAACCCCATTGTCGACGGTCAGAACCTGCGTATTCCGCTGCCTGAACTGAACGAGGAACGCCGCAAATCGCTCGTCAAGGTGGCCCACGAATATTCCGAAAAAGCAAAAGTGGCGATTCGCCATGTGCGCCGAGACGGCATGGACGGTCTGAAAAAAGCCGAAAAAGACGGCGATATCGGTCAGGACGAAAGCCGTGGACAGTCGGAAAAGGTGCAGAAAATCACCGACGACACGATTTCGGAAATTGACCGCTTGCTTGGCGAGAAGGAAAAGGAAATCATGCAGGTCTGATATCGCTTGCGATAGACCTGTATTTTATCCGTTTTAATTCCGCGCTGCCTGTTACTGGATCGATATGCCGACGACGACACGTTCCTCCATACCCGAGCACGTTGCCATCATCATGGATGGCAATGGCCGCTGGGCAAAACAGCGCGGTCTTCCGCGCGTGATGGGGCATCGCCGCGGGGTGGAGGCCGTGCGCGAGACCGTGCGTGCGGCCGGCGAATGCGGAATACGCTATCTCACGCTGTTCGCCTTCTCCTCGGAAAACTGGCGCAGGCCCGAAGCCGAGGTGAGCGACCTGATGGGGCTCCTGAAGGCTTTCATCCGGCGTGACCTGGCGGAACTGCATCGCGAAAACGTCCGTGTGCGCATCATCGGCGACCGGCAG
This sequence comes from Rhizobium sp. BR 250, assembly GCF_047445855.1. NCBI lineage: Bacteria > Pseudomonadati > Pseudomonadota > Alphaproteobacteria > Hyphomicrobiales > Rhizobiaceae > Rhizobium > Rhizobium sp. BR 250. Next base: position 441,705 of record NZ_JARWKW010000001.1, on the reverse strand, counting down.
GGACTTAAGAACGATATACGCTCCCTTCTTGAAGAGGCGGAGCATATGACGGCGGACAACACCAAGCTGACGCTGGTGATCGCCTTCAATTACGGTAGCCGTGACGAGATCGCGCGTGCGACAGCGTCAATCGCCCGCGATGTCGCCGAAGGCCGGCTCAGTGCCGACGCCATTACGCCTGAGATGATTTCGGCGAGACTCGATACCTCGGGAATGCCGGATCCGGATCTGATTATCCGCACCAGTGGCGAAGAGCGGCTGTCGAACTTCCTGCTCTGGCAGGCTGCCTATTCCGAGTTCCTGTTCGTTCCCGAATATTGGCCGGACTTCGACCGGAAGCTCTTCTTCTCCGCAATCGAGCAATATGCAACGCGTGATCGCCGCTTTGGCGCAATCACGGAGCAGGTTGCCGTGGCAGGCGCCTGATGAGCCGTGAACTCAGACTGCGGATCGTGTCCGCAATCGTCATGGCGGCGGTCATTCTGGCCGCGACCTGGTATGGCGGCATCTTGTTCCGCATCGTCGCGGGCCTTCTGGCGATCCTCATCTATTATGAGTGGTCGACGATTACCCGGCTGTCCGAAACCAATTCCACCGGCAATGCCTGGGGCTGGTTCGCGGTCGCCGTCATCGCCGGCAATACGATTTTTGGCGAACCTTCGCTCGATCTGCCGCTTTTATCCGGATTCACGTTGACCGCGGCGCTGTTTCCGGTCTTGCGCGGCAAGAACTGGTGGCTGGTGGGTGGCATTCTCTACGCCGGTCTGAGCGGCATAGCGCTCGCCGCCATTCGTGGTGATGAACTGACGGGTTTCGTCTCCATCCTGTTCATTTTCGCCGTCGTCTGGTCGACGGATATCCTGGCCTATTTCGTTGGACGCGCCATTGGCGGGCCGAAGCTTGCACCTTCGATTTCGCCCGGCAAGACCTGGTCCGGTGCCATTGGCGGGGCGGTGGCGGCGGTGATCGGCGGTGCGGCGGTCTCCATGGCCTATCATGGCAGGATCAGCCTGCTGGTGCTCGGGCTCGCCCTCATCCTCTCGGTGTTCAGCCAGATTGGCGATCTTTTCGAATCCTTCGTGAAACGGCGTTTCCAGGTCAAGGATTCCAGTCATCTCATTCCGGGCCATGGCGGCTTCATGGACCGTGTTGACGGTCTTGTTTTTGCCTGCTTTACGGTATTCCTCATAGCTTTCGTGCATGCAGCGGCAACTGGCGACGTGCCCGGATCGGGCGGCGGTCTGCTGCCGGGCTTCTAGGCGGCGCGAAAGGTCACGACATAAAGGGCAGATTGTCATGAACACAGTAATGGCGGCGACGGGTTTTCTGACCGGCTATATCGTGCCCTTCATCCTGGTGCTTTCCCTGCTCGTTTTCGTTCATGAAATGGGGCATTACCTTGTCGGCCGCTGGTGCGGCATCCGCTCCACGGCATTCTCCATCGGTTTCGGCCCGGAGCTGATCGGTTTTACCGACAAGCGTGGCACGCGATGGAAGGTTTCGGCGATTCCGCTCGGCGGCTACGTCAAGTTCTTCGGCGATGAAGATGCGGCAAGCAAGCCGGACAGTTCCGGCCTGTCGCATATGTCGCTGGAGGAGAGGGCGCAGACCCTTTCCGGCGCAAAGCTGTGGAAAAGGGCGGCCACGGTTGCCGCCGGCCCGATCGCAAATTTCATCCTCGCGATTCTCATCTTCGCGGTGCTCTTCGGTGTCTATGGCCGGATGATCGCCGATCCGGTCGTGGCCGAGGTGCGTGAAAACAGCGCGGCCGCCGCCGCCGGCGTGCGCCCGGGTGACCGGCTGGTGGCGATCGACGGTGAAAAAGTGACGACCTTCGAGGATGTTCGCCGTTATGTCGGCATCCGACCGGGCACGCCGATTACGGTAACAGTCGAAAGGGCAGGCGAGGCGCTTAAGCTGCCGATGGTCCCGACGCGCACCGAAACCACCGACCAGTTCGGCAACAAGCTGGAAATGGGTATTATCGGCATCGTCACCGACCAGACCAGTGGCAATTTCCGTCATATCGAATATTCGCCGTCGGAGGCTCTGGTTGAGGGCGTGCGCGAAACGGGCCACGTCATAACCGGTACCGTCAATTATATCGGCAATCTCGTGACGGGGCGCATGAATGCCGATCAGCTGGGCGGCCCGGTGCGTGTGGCGCAGGCCTCCGGTCAGATGGCGACGCTCGGCATTTCCGCCGTTATCCAGCTCGCCGCCGTTCTTTCCGTTTCGATCGGTCTGTTGAACCTGATGCCCGTGCCGGTTCTGGACGGTGGGCATCTGGTATTCTACGCCATTGAGGCCATCCGCGGCAGGCCGCTCGGCGCGGGCGCGCAGGAAGTGGCGTTCCGTATCGGCATGATGATGATTTTGGGTCTTATGGTTTTTGCAACATGGAATGATATCAGCAGCTTGATCGGCTGAGGATTGTGTTTTAACGGTTTTGTTAGTTATTTGTTTACCGTGTTTTTATGCCGAAGTGGCGAATGAGCCACTCTGGAGCACGAAGTAAACAGAATTTAACGTTCACGCTTGCTTGTAGGGGAAAAGCAGGTAAAACGACGCACATGGCCGGAGTCGGGTTCCGCCCGCTGAGGGACAACGTAAAAAGGTAAGAATTGAAATGAAGGCTGGTTCAAGATTTTTGAACGCTGTGTCGGCGGTTGCTCTGTCTGCCGGTGTTTCTTCGGTTGCGGGCCTTGGCGTGCTTGCCTCTGCTGGTGCTGCAAATGCAGCTGTCATCAGCAAGATCGATGTTCGCGGGGCTGAACGGTCCGGTGCGGACTCCGTGCGTTCCAACATCACCATTGCGCCGGGTAAGAACTTTTCCAATTCGGACATCGATGAATCGGTGAAGCGTCTTTACGCCACCGGTTATTTCTCGAATGTCTCCATGCGCGTTTCCGGCAGCACGCTGGTCGTAACGGTCAACGAGAATCAGATGGTCAATCAGGTTGTCTTCAACGGCAACCGCAAGATCAAGGACGACAAGCTCACCGGCATCGTGCAGACCCAGTCGCTCGGCCCGTTCAACCAGGCCATCGTGACGGCGGATATTGCCCGCATCAAGGAAGCCTACGCCGCCATCGGCCGTAGTGATGTCGAAGTCACCACGCAGACCGTTTCCGTCGGTCAGGGCCGCGTGAACATTGCTTTCGTCATCAATGAAGGCGAGCGCACGAAGATTGGCCGTATCGACTTCGTTGGCAACAATGCCTACAGCGATGGTCGTCTGGCTGCTGTCATCAATACCAAGAAGTCCAACATGCTGTCGTTCCTGACGCGTAAGGACGTTTATAACGAGGACAAGCTGCGCGCCGACGAAGAGGCGCTGCGCCAGTTCTATTACAATCGCGGTTACGCCGACTTCCGGGTCGTGGGTTCCGAGGCTGTGCTGGACGAGTCCAAGAACGAATACAACATCACCGTTACGGTCGATGAAGGTCAGCGTTACAACTTCGGCGGTGTCGCGGTCGAATCGACCGTTCCAGGTGTCGATGGTTCGGAGCTGCAGGGCCTCGTGGAAACCCGTCAAGGTGCGAGCTACAGCGCCAAGGAAGTTCAGCAGAGCATGGAAGCGATTTCCAAGCGCGTTGCCGGTGAAGGTTATCCCTTCGCCCGTGTTACGCCGCGCGGCGACCGCGACATGGCTGGCAACACCATCGGCGTGACCTACATCGTCGATCAGGGCGAGCGCGCTTATGTCGAGCGTATCGAAATCCGCGGCAACACCCGCACGCGTGACTACGTCATCCGTCGCGAGTTCGACATTTCCGAAGGCGATGCGTTCAACCAGACGGTCATCACCGCTGCAAAGCGCCGTCTCGAAGCGCTCGGTTATTTCTCCAAGGTCAATATCTCGACCGCCGGCGGCAGTGCGCCGGACCGCGTCGTGATCGTTGTCGATGTCGAGGACCAGTCGACGGGTTCGTTCGGTATCGGTGCGGGTTACTCGCAGAACGACGGCGTTCTGCTCGAAGCATCCATCGAAGAAAAGAACTTCCTCGGCCGTGGCCAGTACATCCGTCTTGCGGCGGGTGCGGGTGAAGACGATGCGCGCACCTATACGCTGTCCTTCACCGAGCCTTATTTCCTTGGCTACCGTCTTGCCGCAGGTTTCGACCTGTTCAAGAGCCAGAGCCGCAGCGAAGATTATTACGACTACGACGAGCAGGGCTTCTCGTTGCGCGTGACCGCGCCGATCACCGAGGACCTCTCGACGACGTTCAAATATACCTACAAGCAGCTCAACTATGACGGTGAGGGCGACTGGGAAACCGGCAGCAACCTTGCTGAGCCCTACAAGGACCTGATTCGCGGTGGCGACTGGACCCAGTCGATCATCTCGAACACGCTGAACTACAATACGCTCGACGACCGCAACATGCCGCGTGAAGGCTGGCAGGCTGCTCTGACGAACGAATTTGCAGGTCTCGGCGGCGATTCCGAATATTACAAGGTCTACGCCAAGGCGCGCTTCTTCTACACGCTGTCGGACGAGTACGATGTCATCGGCTCGATCACCGGTCAGGCGGGTCATGTCGTGCCGACGGGCGACAATCTGCTGGTCTTCGATCAGTTCAAGTTTGGCGGTCGTCAGGTTCGTGGCTTCAAGAACGACGGTATTGGCCCGCGTATCGGCTCCGACTCCATCGGCGGCACGACCTATTTCGCGGCCTCTGCTGAAGTCACGGCTCCGATGCCTGGTGTTCCGGAAGATTTCGGCCTGCGTCTTGCTGGCTTCGTGGATGCCGGTACGTTGTATGGCAACAAGGTTGCCAACAGTGCAGGTGTGAAGGATGATAACTCCATCCGCGCTTCTGCCGGTGTTGGCGTGATGTGGGCGTCGCCCTTCGGTCCGATCCGCGTCGACTATGCTGTACCGATCGCCAAGGAAGACTACGACGAGGAACAGCGTTTCCGGTTTGGCATGTCCAACACTTTCTGATATCGGCAGTCCAGAACTGCAACTTTGAACGTTCTGGAGTTTCCGGCTGATGGAATACAATGCCTTTTTTCCGCCCCACGAGGGACTGCGATTGAAAGATATCGCAGACCGTTTTGGGGCGGAACTGTCTGATGAAACGGCGGGGGAGCGGATCATTCGGTCCGTTGCGCCGGTCTACCGGGCAAAACCGGACCAGCTCTGTTATATTCTTTCGCGCAAGAGCCGCGATGAACTGCAAACCTGCGAAGCTGGCGCCGTCATTTGTGACGCGGCGCTTGTAGACATGCTTCCGTCTCACACCCCTGCGCTGATATCGAAAAACCCGCACACGCTTTTTGCGCAGGTTGGTGCCTTGCTGCATCCTTCCGCCATGCGTCCCGGTCCGATAGCGCGGATGGAAGCTGAAATTTCTCATGCGGCACATGTCGATCCATCGGCGAAGCTGGAGGCTGGTGTCATCGTCGAGTCGCTCGCGGTGATCGGGGCTGGCGCCCATATCGGCGCCGGCACGCGGATCGGCCCCGGCGTCATCATCGGGCAGGATGTGCAGATCGGGCGCGATTGCACCATTGCCGGCGGCGCAAGCGTTCTTGCCGCGCTCATCGGTAATAATGTGATTATCCATAATGGTGCGCGCATCGGTCAGGACGGGTTCGGTTATGCGCCCGGTCCGCGCGGCATGCTGAAGATCGTGCAGATCGGCCGGGTGATCATCCAGGACAATGTCGAGATCGGCGCCAACACCACGATCGATCGCGGCACCATGGATGACACGGTCATCGGCGAAGGCACCAAGATCGACAACCAGGTCCAGATCGGCCACAACGTTCGCATCGGCCGCCATTGCGGCATCGTCAGCAAGGTCGGCATTGCGGGCAGCACCCGCATCGGCGACGGTGTGATGATTGGTGGCGCGGCCGGCATCAATGGCCATATCACCATTGGCGACGGCGTGCAGATCGCGGCGATGAGCGGTGTTGTGGCGGACGTACCGGCAGGCGCCCGTTATGGCGGAACGCCTGCGCGTCCGATGAAATATTTCCTGCGCGACATGGCCGAAATTCTGGCACGCGCTGAAGGGCGTGATAAAAAAACAGGAGAGAAAAATAATGACTGAAGAAACGAAGACGACGCTTGGCGCGGCTGACATTCTGGAAGTCATGAAGCTTTTGCCGCATCGTTACCCGTTCCTGCTGATCGACAAGATCATCGAGATCGACGGTAATAATTCGGCGATCGGCATCAAGAATGTGACGGTCAACGAACCGCATTTCACCGGCCATTTCCCGGACCGGCCGATCATGCCGGGCGTTCTGATCGTCGAAGCCATGGCCCAGACAGCAGGTGCGATATGCGCTCGCAGCCAGGGCGAGGGTGGTCACCTGGTTTACTTCATGACGATCGACAATGCGCGTTTCCGCAAACCCGTGATCCCCGGTGATCGTCTGGAAATCCATGTCACCAAGCAGCGTCAGCGCGGTAATGTCTTCAAGTTCCATTGCGAAGCGAAGGTGGACGGTGCGCTGGTGGCGGAGGCAGATGTCGGCGCCATGATGATCCCCGAGGACCAGCAATGAGCACGATCGCGGCCTCGGCCAGAATTCACCCGACGGCCGTCATCGAAGACGGAGCGGTCATCGGTGAAAACGTTGTCGTCGGTGCGCTTGCCTATGTCGGACCGAAGGTAACGCTGCATGACGATGTCCGGCTGCACAACCACGCCGTGGTGTCCGGCCTCACCGTCATCGGCCGCGGTTCGGTCATTCATCCCATGGCGGTTATCGGCGGTACGCCGCAGGCGGTTCGCCACGACGGTTCGGAAACGACGCTCGAGATCGGTGAGCGTTGCATCATGCGCGAAGGCGTGACGATGAATGCCGGCAGTTCCGATGGCGGCGGCAAGACGATTATTGGCGACGACAATCTCTTCCTGGCCAATTCACATGTGGCGCATGATTGCCGCCTCGGCAGCCATATCATCCTGTCCAACAATGTGATGCTGGCGGGCCATGTCACCATCGAGGACCGCGCCATACTGGGCGGCGGTTGCGCTGTGCATCAGTTCACCCGCATCGGCCGTCAGGCCTTTATCGGCGGGCTGTCGGCGGTCAATTACGATGTGATCCCTTACGGTATGCTGAACGGCAATCCCGGCATCCTCGGCGGCCTGAATGTCGTGGGCATGACGCGCGCGGGCATCGAGCGCGCGGATATCCACAAGGTCAGACGCGTCTACAAGGCGATTTTCGAGGCCGAGGGTACGATCCGCGGCAATGCGGCGGCCATCGACCGCAATGACTATCTGGATTGCCCGCAGGCGCTTGAAGTCATCGATTTCATCGGCGCGGGCACCGATCGCGCGATTTCTTCGCCCAACCGGGGCAAGTGAGCCGTGACAGGCGGCGGGCGTCTCGCCATCGTGGCCGGCAGTGGCCAGTTGCCGCTTTATGTGGCGGCCGCCGCCCGTGAGATGGGTGAGAACCCCTTCATCGTGCGCTTGCGCGATGACTCCCGTTTCGACTGGAGCGGTTTCGACAATGCCGTCATCAGCGTTGGCGATGTCGCCGGGCTTGGTCGTCTGCTGCGCGATAACCAGGTAGATCGTGTCGTGTTGTCCGGCGGTGTCGCCCGGCGGCCGGAATGGCGTGAAATCCGCCCCACAGCCGGCATCCTGCTGAAATTGCCATCCATCGTCAAAACGCTGCTTTCGGGCGGCGATGATGCGGTTCTGCAGATGGTGATCAAGATCATCAGCACGCTCGGCGCAAAGGTCATCGGCGCGCACGAGATTGCACCCGGCCTTTTGGCAACGACAGGCCCTTTCGGCGGGCAGAAGCCTGCCGAGGAGGATCAGAAGGATATTCGCAAGGCTGCCGAGGCGGCGCTTGCGCTTGGCAAGCTCGATGTCGGGCAGGGGGCGGTCTCCGTTGGCGGCCGTATCGTGGCGCTGGAAGGCGTCGAGGGTACGGATGCCATGCTGGCGCGCGTCGCGGCGTTGCGTGCCGAAGGCCGCATATCGCCACGCCGTAAGGGGGTGCTGGTCAAGCTCTGCAAACCGCAGCAGGATGTGCGCGCCGATCTGCCGACCATCGGCATCGAAACCGTGGAAAACGCGAAAAAAGCCGGGCTGGCGGGCATTGCTGTCGAAGCCGGGCGAGCATTGGTGCTTGATCGCGAGGCGATGTTGAAAGCGGCGGATGAGGCGGGCATATTCGTCTGCGGCATCGATACGTCACTCGGTGGCGACATGGTTGGCGGAGACATGAACGCATGACGGCGGCACTCAAAGTGGCGGTTATTGCCGGTGAGGTGTCCGGCGATCTTCTCGGCGCGGATCTGATCCGGTCGCTTAAAGTCCAATATCCGGGTCCTGTGGAACTGGTGGGCGTTGGCGGCGAAGCGCTGGAGGCGCAGGGGCTCACCTCGCTGTTCGATTATTCCGAACTTTCCATCATGGGCTTCACGCAGGTTCTCAAGAAGCTGCCGAAGCTCATTGCGCGGATCAACCAGACTGCGCAGGCGATCATTGCCGCAAGGCCGGATGTTCTGCTGATCATCGACAGTCCGGATTTCACCCATCGCGTCGCGAAAAAAGTCCGCAAGCAACTGCCGCCTCTGCCGGTCGTCAATTATGTCTGCCCCAGCGTCTGGGCGTGGAAGGAATATCGCGCCACCGCGATGTTGTCCTATGTCGATCACGTTCTGGCGCTGCTGCCCTTCGAGCCGGAGGCAATGCGCCGCCTTGGCGGCCCGCCGACAACCTTCGTTGGCCATCGCCTGAGCGTTGATCCCGATGTGCTGGCGGTGCGGCAGAGGCGAGCGGAGCGGCCTCTGCCGGAACAGGGCCAGTCGAAGACCATTCTTCTCCTGCCGGGATCACGCTCCACCGAAACGACACGGCTGATGGAGCCATTTCAGCAGGCGGCAAGAGCCTTCGTGGAACGCAACGGCCCGACCCGTTTCGTGCTGCCCACCGTTCAGCGTCAGGAAAACCGTCTCCGTGAACTGGCCGCGACATGGCCGGAAGATATCAGGCCCGAGATCGGCATAGACCCCGCCTTCAAGTGGAATGCGTTTGCGCAGGCCGATGCGGCCATAGCCGCTTCCGGCACTGTCATTCTCGAACTGGCGCTGGCCGGTGTGCCGACAATTTCCGTCTACAAGACCGACTGGATTTTCACCATGCTGAGCAAGCGGGTGAAGACCTGGACGGGCGCACTGCCGAACCTGATTGCGGACTATGCCGTGGTGCCGGAATATTTCAACGAAGTGGTCCGGGCAGGTTCGATGCTGCGCTGGGCCGAACGCCTGTCTTCCGATACCATCGAACGACGTGCGATGCTGGAAGGTTATGCGTTGGTGCAGCAGCGTCTGCGCACGGACGTCCCCCCGGGCGAAACCGGCGCGGCCATCCTTCTCGATGTCCTGAAGAGCAAAGATAGCCGCTCAGCCTAATCATATCATCATGTCCGAGGTGCCGGAATTGCGGTTCGCCGGCAGGTGAAGCTTACGGCCATCCTGCTGCGGATCGAGGCAGGCGAGGGGTCTGTTTTAACGCATTTGATCGTTAGGGCGGCAGGCGATGCACCGTCAAATGGCCAATAGTCTCTAGATTTACGTCTGGCACGGCTCTTGCTTTCAATCTTGTATGCAAGATAGCCATACATCCGAAAGCGCCCAGAGCGCGGTAGAAGACGCCATCATCTCCGGTATTCTCTCCGCGCGCATTCGTCCGGGCACCCGCCTCAGCGAGAACCAGCTCGCCAGTCTTTTCGGCGTGTCACGCACGCGCATCCGCGAGGCGATGATGCGGCTTGAAACGCGTGGCATCGTCACCGTCAGTCCGCGTCGCGGCTGGTTCGTGGTGGAGCCTTCTGCGGAAGAATCCATCAAGGTCTATGAGGCGCGCCGCGTCATAGAATATGGGCTTCTGCGCAATCTTTCCGTTGTCAGCCCGGAAGGCATCACCATCCTTGCCGGTCACCTCGACGAGGAGAAGGCGGCCATCGCCAAGGGTGATCGCCAGCGCCTGACCTGCCTGATGGGTGATTTCCATATCCGCATCGCGGAAATCGCCGGAAACGACATCATCGTCGAAACGCTCCGAGACCTGACCGCCAGAACCATCCTCATCTCCATGCTCTATCAGTCCGATTTCCATGCGCAGCAATCGCATGACGGGCACTGCCGCATCTTCGAGGCGATTCAGGCGGCCGATTTCCACGCCGCCGCCGAACTCGCCATCCGCCACCTCGATGAGGTCGAAACCGGTCTCGATCTCACCCGCAGGCCGGACCCGCTCTACGAGCTTCGCAATTCCCTTTCACTGCAGCCGCTTTTCTCAAGCCCCAAGGAGTAGTCTCCCATGTTGTCCAGACGTTCATTGCTTGCCATTGCCGCGATTTCCGCAACGATTGGTTTTTCATCTGCTGCCCTTGCCGATACGCTCGGCGATATCACCTCCCGCGGCACGATCCGCGTTGCCGTCCCACAGGATTTTCCGCCCTTCGGTAGCGTCGGTACGGATATGGCCCCACAGGGCTATGATATCGATGTCGCCAATCTGATCGGCGAGAAGCTGGGCGTGAAGGTCGAGCTGGTGCCGGTCACCAGCGCCAACCGCGTTCCCTATCTGCAAACCAACAAGGTCGATCTCGTGATTTCGAGCCTCGGCAAGAACCCGGACCGTGAAAAGGTCATCGATTTCTCCACCGCCTATGCACCTTTCTTCAATGGCGTGTTTGCTCCGGACTCGGTTACCGTCGCCAAGGCAGAAGATCTGGCGGGCAAGACCATCGGCGTCACCCGTGGCGCGGTAGAAGATCTGGAACTGACCAAGGTCGCTCCGGCCGACACGACCATCACGCGCTACGAGGATAATAACGGCACGATCTCCGCCTTCCTCGCCGGCCAGGTGGAAGCCGTGGCCACCGGCAATGTCGTGGCTGCCGCCATTCTGGCCAAGAACCCGCCGAAGCGTCCCGAGCTGAAATTCCTGATCAAGAATTCGCCCTGCTATATCGGCCTGAACAAGGAACAGCCGGCGCTGCTTGAAAAGGTCAACGCCATAATCGCGACTGCAAAGACCGATGGTTCGCTGAACACAATCGCACAGAAGTGGCTGAAAACCGATCTTCCGAAGGATCTCTGATCAACCCGGCAAATCCACGCGCCGGTCCTGTCTGATCCCGGTCCGGCGCATGGTTTGTCCTCCCCGAAAGGAAACATCGGGTGAAATATACATTCGATTTTGGATGGCTTCTCGATTATTACCCGCAGATCGCCAAGGGCATCGTCATCACGCTGGAATTGATCGCCGTCGGCGGCGTTCTTGGCATCGCGCTTGGCATATTCTGCGCCTGGGTGCGCGCGCTTGGGCCTAAATGGCTACGGCCGCCGGTCGCGACCTATGTGGAGCTCATTCGCAATACGCCATTTCTCATACAATTGTTTTTTATCTTTTTCGGCCTGCCGTCGCTTGGCCTGCAACTATCGGAACTGAGTGCGGCCAACATCGCCATGGTGGTCAATCTCGGAGCCTATAGCTGCGAGATCATCCGTGCCGGCATTCAGGCGACGCCGAAGGGGCAGTTCGAAGCGGGGGCAAGCCTTGCCATGACCCGTTTCGAAACCTTCCGACATGTGGTGCTGGTGCCGTCCCTGCAACGCATCTGGCCGGCACTGTCCTCGCAGGTGGTGATCGTCATGCTCGGCTCGTCGGTCGTATCGCAGATCGCGGCCGAGGACCTGACCTTCGCCGCCAATTTCATCCAGTCGCGCACCTTCCGCGCCTTCGAAGCCTACATGGTCTCCACCGTCATCTATCTCGTGCTGGCCATTCTTCTCCGGCAGGTGCTTGTCATGGGCGGCAACCTTATCTTTCCGCGCAGGAGTGTCCGATGATCGAATTCTCCACCTGGGATATTCTCAGAAACCTGTTGCTCGCCACGCGCTGGACCGTGCTGCTCTCGCTCGTTTCCTTTGCCGGCGGTGGCGTTGTGGCGCTGCTTCTGCTGTTCATGCGCATTTCCCGAAAAAAATCGATGCGGGCTTTTGCGCGTTATTATGTCGAGCTTTTTCAGGGAACGCCGCTGCTGATGCAGCTCTTCATCGCCTTTTTTGGCCTTGGCCTGTTCGGCATCGATGTGCCGGCCTGGCTGGCGGCGGGCCTGACGCTGATCCTCTGGGCCGCTGCCTTTCTCACCGAAATCTGGCGCGGCTGCGTCGAATCCGTCGCGAAAGGCCAATGGGAGGCATCGGCAAGCCTTGCCATGGGCCGCCTGCAGCAGATGCGTTACGTCATCCTGCCGCAGGCCATGCGGGTCGCCATTCCGCCAACCGTCGGTTTCTTCGTCCAGGTCATCAAGGGCACGGCCGTGACCTCGATCATCGGCTTCGTGGAACTGTCCAAGGCCGGCACGGTCGTCACCAACGCCACCTTCCAGCCCTTCACCGTTTATGGCCTCGTCGCCCTCATCTATTTCGCGCTGTGCTGGCCTCTGTCGAAGAGCAGCCAGATCCTCGAAAGGAAGCTCAATGTCGCTCATCGAAATCACTGAAGTCCGCAAAAGCTATGGTAGCAACGAGGTTCTGAAAGGCATCAACCTTGATGTGGAGCCGGGTGAGGTCATCGCCATCATTGGCAAGAGCGGATCGGGAAAGTCGACCCTGCTTCGCTGCATCAACGGGCTGGAGACGATATCGGCCGGTTCCATATCGGTCGCCGGTGCGCAGCTTCTCGAAGACGATCTGCATCTGAAAGCCCTGCGGCTGAAGGTCGGCATGATTTTCCAGCAATTCAATCTCTTCCCGCACCAGACGGTCGGCGGCAATGTCATGCTGTCGCAGACCGTTGTGAAGAAGACGCCGAAACCGGAAGCGGAAGCCGTTGCGCGCAAGATGCTGGAACGGGTCGGGCTGGCGCATAAGTTCGATGCCTATCCCGATGAACTTTCCGGTGGTCAGCAGCAGCGCGTTGCGATTGCCCGTGCACTCGCCATGCAGCCGATCGCGCTTCTTTGCGACGAGATCACCTCGGCACTCGATCCCGAGCTGGTCTCGGAGGTGCTGGCGGTGGTGCGTGAACTGGCCGGCGAAGGCATGACGCTGCTGATGGTGACGCATGAAATGAAATTTGCGCGCGACGTCTGCTCCCGCGTCGTTTTCATGCATGAGGGCAGGGTGCACGAAATCGGCCCGCCGGAAGAGGTGTTCTCCAATCCGGCCACGCCCGAACTCAAGCAGTTCCTGGGCGTTGCTGCGCGCCATTGAGAGCTATTGGGACGACATTCAACAAAAAGGCCGGCGGGTGAAAACCTGCCGGCCTTTGATCTTGCTGGGTTTCGTCGCTTAGCGCTTGGAAACCGGAACGTAGTCACGCTTGCCGGCGCCCGTATAGAGCTGGCGCGGACGGCCGATACGCTGCTGCGGATCTTCGATCATTTCGTTCCACTGTGCGATCCAGCCGACGGTGCGGGCGAGAGCGAAGAGAACGGTGAACATGGTCGTGGGGAAGCCGAGCGCCTTCAGCGTGATGCCCGAATAGAAGTCGACGTTCGGGTAGAGCTTCTTTTCGACGAAGTAGGGGTCGGAAAGGGCGATCTTTTCCAGTTCCAGCGCGACCTGCATGATCGGATCGTCGGAGTTGCCGGTGGCTTCCAGCACTTCGTACATCGTCTTCTGCATGATCTTGGCGCGCGGGTCGTAGTTCTTGTAGACGCGGTGACCAAAGCCCATCAGGCGGAACGGGTCGTTCTTGTCCTTGGCGCGGGCGATATATTCCGGAATACGGTCAACCGTGCCGATTTCGTTGAGCATGTTGAGCGCCGCTTCGTTGGCACCGCCGTGAGCCGGGCCCCAGAGGCAGGCGATGCCAGCCGCGATACAGGCGAACGGATTTGCACCCGACGAACCGGCAAGACGCACCGTGGAGGTGGAGGCGTTCTGCTCGTGATCGGCATGCAGGATGAAGATGCGGTCCATGGCGCGGGCCAGAACCGGATCCACCTTGTAGTCCTCGCACGGCACGGCAAAGCACATGTGCAGGAAGTTGGAGGCGTAATCCAGATCGTTCTTCGGGTAAACGAAGGGCTGGCCGATATGGTACTTGTAGGCCATCGCGGCGATCGTCGGCATCTTCGCGATCATGCGCAGCGAAGCGACCATGCGCTGGTGCGGATCGGTGATGTCGGTCGAGTCGTGGTAGAAGGCCGAGAGAGCGCCGACCGTGCCGCACATGACGGCCATCGGATGCGCATCGCGACGATAGCCGGTGAAGAAGCGGCTCATCTGCTCATGCACCATGGTGTGGCGCGTGACGCGGGTGTCGAAATCCTTCTTCTGTGCAGCCGTCGGCAGTTCGCCGTAAAGCAGCAGGTAGCAGGTTTCCAGGAAGTCGCCCTGTTCGGCAAGCTGCTCAATCGGGAAGCCGCGATGCAGCAGAACGCCCTCGTCACCATCGATATAGGTGATCTTGGATTCGCAGGAGGCCGTCGACGTGAAACCCGGGTCGTAGGTGAAGGAGCCCGTGTGCTTGTAGAGCGTGGCGATATCGACGACGCTTGGTCCAATCGTGCCTTCCCTGACCGGGAGTTCCACCTGCTTTTCGCCAAGTGTCACTGTAGCGCTTTTTTCCGTCATACTGATCCTCCGAGAACATGCGGGTGGAGGCGTTGAGACACGCCTCGCGGTTAAGCGTCTACCGATTAGCTATATGATCCTGGCGCCGATGCCAAGCTATCCAAAGGTCAAATTGTGCATTGCGGCAAACGCAATCGCGTTGCTTTCAGCTTTATCGGCAATAGCAATTCAATCTCGGTCAACGCAGGGTTAAAGGAAAGCATTGCAATCCCGCGCGTCCATCTGCAAACCTGTTTCCGGTGCGGCAGGGGCGCGGCGCAGATTGCTTGATCAAGGGGAAAAACAGCATTTCGGATATGCCGAAACGATGCAGGGCGGCTTGCCCCGCACGGCGGATATCCTGTCTCCGCTGCGCCGGACCGGCGAAGTCGCGACATATGATTTGCCGGCCATTGTCAGCAAGCCGAAACTGCAAACTGCGGTTCTCCAAAAAATCACCGCCTGCCTTGCCGAAGAACGCGCATTCGGCCATGATTTTCTTTTCGTGCCGGTCTTCATTGGCTGTGGAGCGGTCCTCTGGTTTTCGCTGGATGCCACACCTTCATTGCTGCTTCTGGCTATCGCATTTTCGCATGCCGCCAGCATGGCGCTCGTCACCAGATATCGTGCCCACCTGGCAGCCACGGCCTGCAGCCTCGCTGCGCTGCTGTTGCTGGGCATGCTTTTCGCTGGGTTCGAAACGTGGCGGGCAGGGACCGTGCTGCTGGATACGCCCGTTACCACCACCATCACCGGCACGGTGATGCGTCGGGAGGTCGATGCGCGTGGTGACTGGCGGTATGTCGTGCAACTGGCTGCGACGGAAGCGCCGGCATTGTCACGCCCGCCGCAGAAGGTTTCGTTGCTTGCCCGCGGCGGGGGTGAGCCTGTTACACTCGGCGCGACCATCCGCGGCAAGGCGCGGCTTTCTCCACCATCCGGTCCGGCCTTGCCGGGTCTCAACGATTTCGCCTTCGCCTCCTATTTCAGGGGCATAGGTGCGACAGGCTTCTTTTATAAGCCGCCGCAGCCGTAGCGCCACCTGACATCGACGCGATAACTGGCTGGCTGGAATGGGCCGATATGCGGCTTTATGGCCTGCGCACCGCCATTGCCGAGCGCATCCGCAACACGATCGGCGGTGATGCCGGCGCTTTCGCCGCCTCCATCGTCACCGATGAGAGACAGGCCATATCGGCCGGGACGATGGAAGCGTTGCGGCTTTCCGGTCTTGCCCATATCGTCGCCATATCCGGGCTCAACATGGCGCTCGCTTCCGGCATATTCTTCGTGGGACTGAGGCTCGCCTTCAGCCTGTTTCCGGCTTTCGCGCAGCGCTGGCCGGTGAAGAAGATGTCCGCCTTCGCAGCGCTCCTGATGACGCTGGCCTATTATCTGATTTCCGGTTTTGCCGTCTCCGCCGAACGTGCCTGGCTGATGATGTCGGTGATGCTGATTGCGGTGTTGTTCGACCAACCTTCGCTCAGCCTCAGGAATGTTGCGCTTTCCGCGCTGGTCATTCTCGCCCTTTCGCCTTCGGAAATCATGGGGCCGAGCTTTCAGATGTCCTTTGCCGCGACAATTGCGCTCGTTTCCGCCTATGCCGCCTGGAGCCGCTGGCGCAGAGATCGTGAGCGTCTCGTCATCGGTCGCAAACCGGCGTGGATGACGATTGCGCAAACGGCAGGCGCCGTTGTTGGCGGGGTCGTCACCACATCGCTGATCGGTGGGCTTTCGACGGCGATCTATTCGGCTGAACATTTTCAGCGTGTCACCACCTATGGACTTTTTGCCAATCTGGCGGCGATGCCGCTGATGTCGCTGATCGTCATGCCTTTCGGCCTCATCGCCATGCTGCTGATGCCCTTCGGGCTCGATGCGCCTTTCCTGAAGGTCATGGGTTTTGGCATGGCGCTCGTCATCGAGGTTGCGCAGGAGGTGGCGTCCTGGGGCGGCAGCGCTGCGACCGGGCGGCCGCATGGCTGGTTCATCGGCATTGCCTCTGGGGGCTTTCTGTTGCTGACATTGCTGCGCACCCGTCTGGCGCTTCTCGGAATTCCGCTTCTGCTCTTTGCCTTTGGCCTGTCCGGAGCGGTCGCCCAACGCGGTCTGCCTGATCTGCTTATTCATGAGGAAGGCAGGCTGGTCGCCCTTCTGGACGAGGGTAAGGTCTATACCACAAAAACGCGGCCGCAGGGCTTCATCTATGAGCAATGGCAGAGGGCGCTGCTATTGCCTGAGAAACCGCTCTCACCGGTCCTTCTCAAGTCGGGAGTTCCGGCAACCACCGTTGCTTTAAGCGCAAAATCGAAGCTTGCGCCGGAAGAGATGAAGGCCGTGGCGCGGGAGATGACGGCTGCCCTGAGGGACGCTGCGCCGGGAGCCTTTACCTGCAGGACAGGCATCTGGTGTGCGGCGCGCGCGCGAAGCGGCGAGTGGATCATTGTGCTGGAAGACGGCCGGTTTGCCGGGAAAGCCTGCGACATTGCCGATATCGTCATTGTTTCCCGCAGAACCTCGTTTGCGCAATGCCGCTCGGGAGCCTTGCTGCTCAACCGCGATATTTTACGGCGCATCGGTTCGGTGGAGGTCAATTTCGCCGGAAGCGATCAAACCGGGGTCGTCGGAAGGATGCGCGCGGCAACCGCGGGAACCGACAGGCCTTGGAGCGAACATCGCTTCTACGACTGGAAAAGCGGCCGTTTTGACCATGAGGTGCCCGAAGCCGTCACCCGGCTGCTGGCGGCGTCACAATGATGCCGCCAGCGTGGTCCATCAGGCCTTGACGCGCAGATCCGCGGTCAATTCGCCAATGCCGCCGACTTCCTCTTCATGGGGCAGATCGCGCCAGATTTCCTTCAACCCTGCTTCGTACCATTCGCGCATGGCCGGCAGGTCGAGCAGCCGGTCGCAATAGGTTTTGGCCGCCGGCGAGAGGTCGGCGCCGTAGGTCTGGAAACGGAATGCCACCGGGCAGAAGAAAGCATCGACCGCCGTGAATTTCTGACCGGCGAGAAAAGGTCCGCCGAATTTCGTGAGGCCTTCGTTCCACAGCGCATCGATGCGCTTTATATCGGCCGCAAGCCCGGCGTCGCCGCCCTTCGGCTTTACCCGGATGCCGACCGACATGGGATAGAGATTGCGCAGCGACGAGAAGCCCGCATGCATTTCACTCGCCGCCGAGCGCGACCAGGCCCTTGCCTGCTTGTCGCTCGCCCACACACCCTGATGTCTCTCGGCAAGATACTCGGCGATCGACAGCGTTTCCCAGATCGTCACGCCCTCATCGACAAGGCAGGGCACCTTTCCGGTCGGCGAAAAGCTGGAAAATGAGACGTCTTCGCCAAAGGGAACGAGTTTTTCATCAAAGGCGATGCCGAGCGTGCGCATCAATATCCAGGGCCGCAGCGACCATGAGGAATAGTTCTTGTTGGCGATATAAAGATCGTACATGGCATGTCTCCCCGATATGACGCGCATTTCTATACCGGCAATGCGGTCCGGAATATTGCAAATAATCCATGGCTTCCATAAGCCGGATTGATGAATGGCGGCCGGGCAGGGGAAAGAATTCCACACACATCACCACCTGGAGACGACCGAAAAGGTGCGAGGCGATTGGCTGCCCATGGCTCGCGAAGAAGGGAAATGCGCCTTTTCCGCGATTGCAGCCAGCGTCATTTTGCCGTTGCGCCTGCAGCGCAACCGAAACATCAAGCGTGAAAGCTGGAATTGCTCTTCGCAGGAAACGGCATGTCGATCCGACGGATGGTGCGTCCCCTCATGAACGCGGTAAACGCGCCGTTCC
This sequence comes from Rhizobium sp. BR 250, assembly GCF_047445855.1. NCBI lineage: Bacteria > Pseudomonadati > Pseudomonadota > Alphaproteobacteria > Hyphomicrobiales > Rhizobiaceae > Rhizobium > Rhizobium sp. BR 250. The sequence goes on along the minus strand of NZ_JARWKW010000001.1, from coordinate 423,325 downwards.
TCGGACCGGCGGCCATGCATCACAAGAGACCGTCCTCTCGCCATCGCGAAAGGGACGGGCTCGATATCACCCATTCAATGGTAACGGCGGATCAGTCCCACCAGCTTGCCCTGGATCTTCACCCGGTCCGGCCCGAAAATGCGGGTTTCATAAGCGGGGTTGGCCGCTTCAAGCGCAATGGAGGCACCCTTGCGGCGGAAACGCTTCAACGTCGCTTCTTCATCATCCACCAGCGCCACGACGATATCGCCCGGATTGGCAGTGTTGCCGTTGCGGATGATGACGGTGTCGCCATCAAAAATGCCGGCCTCGATCATCGAGTCGCCTTTGACTTCCAGAGCGTAATGTTCGCCCGAACCCAGCATGTCGACCGGCACGGCCACATCATGGGTGTTGTTCTGGATCGCGGAAATCGGCACACCGGCGGCAATGCGGCCCATGACCGGCACGGTGACCGCACCGCCGAGATCGTTGGCAGGCGCCTTGGGGGCGGGGGCAGGTTCCGGCGTCTTCGGCTTGCCGAGGCTGCCTTCGATGACGCTTGGCGAAAAGCCGCGTTGCGGCCTCGCACCCGGCGTGTAGGCCTCCGGCAATTTGATCACTTCCAGCGCTCGCGCCCTGTTAGGTAGCCGGCGAATAAATCCGCGCTCCTCGAGTGCGGTGATCAGCCGGTGGATGCCGGATTTGGAGGCAAGATCGAGTGCGTCCTTCATTTCATCGAAGGAGGGCGGCACGCCGGACTCTTTCATTCTTTCATGAATGAAGAGAAGCAATTCCTGCTGTTTGCGCGTGAGCATGAGGAAAACACCCTTGAGAATCGTCGTTGAAGTCGCGAAACAAATACAGAACGAACACTATATGTTCCATATGTGTTCCGCAATCCCCTAAAATTTCGTGAAGGGTGTATCGCAGATGGTGATTTGATCGTCGAAACCGTGAACAAAGCGGATTTGATTACTTAAGCGAGGTGTCTCGAACGCCAAAACCACCGGCCGGGGAGAATCGGCCGATGGTTTCCCTTAGCGTTTTGCTGCGGGCTGAATTTCAGTAGATCGTGAGCGCAGGAATGAAGCTGACCGCGATGAGAAGCAGCATCGCCATGGTGAAGAACGGCCACAATTCCTTCGTCGTCGCGCCGAGCGGTGCTCTGGCAATGGAGGACGAGATGAACAGCGTGGTGCCGATGGGCGGAGTGTAGAGCCCGATACCCAGATTGATCACCATCATCATGCCGAGCTGTACCCGGTCGAGCCCTATCATATCGGCCAGTGGCACGAAGATCGGTCCGAGCAGCAGGATCGAAGGCGGCAGATCGAGCGGCATGCCGATGATCAGCATCAGGATGTTCATCATGAGAATGATCAGGATCGGGTTCGAAATATTCTCTGCCACCCAGGTGGCGAAATGCTGGGGTGCCTGATCGAAGGTGAGGACCCAGCCCACCGCGGCACTTCCCATGATGACCAGCATGACGACGCCGGTTGCCGAGCCTGCCTCGACGAAATTGTCGCAGAAACGCTTCCACGTCAGATCGCGATAAAAGAAGATGCTGAGCACGAGCGAATAGACGACAGAAAGAACGGCGACTTCCGTTGGCGTTGCAAAGCCGAAACGCAGGCCGAGGATGATCAGGATCGGCAAAAGGATTGCCGGCAGGCTGCGGAACGCAAGGAGCGCCAGATCGCGCTTGCGGATACTTTCGTCACGCACCGCATAGCCCCGCCGCACAGCGATGGCCCAGCAAACGAAGATGAAACCCACCGCCATGAGCAGGCCCGGCAAAATGCCGGCGATGAACAGATTGGCGATGCTGACGCCGCTGACCAGCGAATAGAGGATCATCGGGATCGACGGTGGGATAAGCACGTCGATGACCGCCGAGGTGGCGTTGTTCGCCGCACACAGAGGGGCAGGGTAACCCTGACGCTTCTGCCATGGAATAAGCACTGAACCGAGCGCACTGGCATTGGCGACCGCCGAGCCAGAAACGCCGCCGAACACGACCGAAGAAATGACTGTCGTGGAAAGCGGGCCGCCGCGCCAGCGCTGCATGGCCTTGGAAGCGAGTTCCAGAAGCTGGGTTCCGAGTTTGCCGCCGAGCATCAGCGTGCCCGCGAGCATGAAGAATGGCAGCGCCAGCATGGGGAAGGATTGGGTCTGGTCGTAAACCTGCTGCGCCACGATCGAAAGCGGCACGTAACCGTTCCACAGCACGGCGACGCCCGCAGAGATGATCAGCGCATAGCCGACCGGAACCGCAATCATCATGAGAATACAAAATGCGATGATCATTACGATGGTCATAGCGGCATCTCCTCGGTTGCACCGTGCGGGCGGGCATGCCAGCCGCCGGAGAGAATGCGCAGGCTGGCCGTTGCGGTGGTGACCGAAACCAGTGCCGCGCCGAAGGCGATGGAATAATAGCCGATGCTGTTGGGCAGCTGCAGAACCGGGCTGATTTCCGCGCCGGCGATCTCGGCGACGACAAGCGCCTGCTGCGCGAGAATGATGAAGCTTGCGACAGTGACGAGATTGGCGAACAGCAGAACGCCCACCTTGCCGCGTTCGTCGAACTTGTCATAGATCCATTCCACCGCCATATGCGCGCCGCTCTGTGCGGCAAGGGTAATGCCGGCGACGATGAACCATGGAAATAGCATGGTCGGCAGTTCTTCCGCAAAATCCAGACCGCCGGATGTCGATAGATAGCGGACGATGACGTTTGCGGTCATGATGACCGTGAGCAGAATGCCGGATGCCACGATGATGATGCGGCAGAGGATGGCGATGAAACTGTCAACGCGATTGGCGGCGGACAAGGCTCCTTCGAGCATTGGCGCATCTCCTGAAAACTGAAACCGTATGAATGTCGGCGTGAGCGAGGCTCCCGCCGATCCTGTCGGTGGACATGAAGGCGAGGCCGGGCGGCATGAGCCGGCCCGGCATCCTGATCGTCAGCCCTTGGCGGCCTTTTCCAGCTCAGCGACGAAATCGCCGAAGGGCTTCTGTTTCCATGTCTCCAGAACCTGCGCGGTGGCCTTCGCGAAAGCGGCGTGGTCGATGTCTTCCACCACCTCGATAGCGGCATTGGCCTTGAAGGCGGCCAGCGATGCGCTTGCCTTTTCAGCCGAAAGTTTGCGTTGAAGCGCCCCGGCCTCCTTCGCAGCCGCCTTGACCGCTTCAAAATCCTTGCCCAGCCGCCCCTCGGCGAATTTGGACATCAGGAATGGCGTGGATTCCCATTTATGAGCGGTGAGGCTGATATGTTTGTTGACCTCGTAAAGCTTGGAGCTTTCGATGTTGACCAGAGGGTTTTCCTGCCCGTCCACAACGCCCTGCTGAAGCGCGATGTAAAGTTCGCCAAAGGCGATCTGAACCGTCGCCGCATCCAGCGCCTTGAAAATATCCATCGTCATCGGGTCGGCGGGCGTGCGGATTTTCAGGCCTGCAACATCCTGCGGCCTGGTGATGGCGTGTTTGGAATTGGAAACATGGCGGATGCCGTTATCCCACCAGTCAAGCGGCACGATGCCGACTTTCTGGAAGCGCGCATCGAGTGATGCGCCGACATCGCCCTCAAGCACCTTGATCGCCTGATCGGCATTGCTGAACAGGAAGGGCAGGCCGAGCGCCGCGAGTTCTGGAACAACACTCGAAACTGGACCCTGGCTATTGGCGGTGAAATCCAGTGCCCCGGTGCGCAGGCTGGTCAGCATGGCGGCGTCGCTGCCAAGCGTTTCCGAACCGGCGACGTTGATCGCCACTCGGCCTTCGGTTTTCTCTCCAACGAGTTCCGCGAATTTCGCGGCTGCGAGCGTGCGCGGATTGCCCGGTGCCGCACCATGACCGAGCGTCAGCGTTGTGGCGGCCCGGGCGTTGCGGGCTGCCGTCAGAATGGCCGGTGCCGCCAGTGCCAGTCCGGTACCGGTCAGGAACATGCGCCTGTTGATGGAAATACTCATTTTTTCCTCCCTGGATTTAAATACCCTCAGCGTTGTCCGATCATGCGGATAACGCGCTCCACTCCCTTAAAGCCGCCGGCTCCCCCCGGCTGATTCTGCGCGATGTTTTCACCTCAGCCTTTAGACCGAACCGCGCGGTACTTCAAAACCTTCATTCTCCAGCCAACCTCTAACGCGCGCCACGATCGTTGTCGTCGAGATGCCGTAGCGGTCGTGCAGGGTGGGCAGCGCACCCGCATCCAGAAAGGCATCGGGCAGGGCGATATGCTGCAGTCGCGGCGCCCGGCCGCTTTTCATCAGCGCCATTGCCACGGCCTCTCCGAGACCACCTATTTCGCTATGGTTTTCCGCCACGATGACAAGACGATCGGCCTTGTCCACCTCCGCGAAGATCGAGGCGGTATCGAGCGGTTTGATGGTGGGGGAATGCAGCACGGCGCAGCCGACGCCCTCCTTCTCAAGCAGGGCAGCCGCTTCGAGAACCCGCATCGTCAATATGCCGGACGATATGAAAAGGACCTGCGCACCATCACGAATGAGTTTGGCCTTACCGAGTTCGAACCTGTAGCCATATTCTTCGAGTACCACTGGCACCTGGCCGCGCAACAGGCGCATATAGACCGGGCCGTTGTAAGCCGTAATCGCCGGCACCGCGCCTTCTATATCGGTCGCATCGCATGGGTCGATGATCGTCATGTTCGGCAGCGCGCGGAAGATCGCCAGATCGTCGGTCGCCTGATGACTGGGGCCATAACCCGTCGTCAGGCCGGGCAGGGCGCAGACGATCTTCACCGGCAGGTTTTCTTCGGCAATCGCCATCGCGATGAAATCATAGGCGCGGCGGGCGGCGAAGACCGCATAGGTGGTCGCGAAGGGCACGAAGCCCTCGCGCGCCAGACCGGCCGCAGTGCTCATCAGCAGCTGCTCGGCCATGCCCATCTGATAAAAGCGCTCGGGAAAGGCTTTGGCGAAAATATGCAGGTCGGTATATTTGCCGAGATCGGCGGTAAGGCCGACAATATCCTCGCGTTCTTTCGCCAGCTGAACAAGAGCATGACCGAAGGGCGCAGGGCGTGTCGGCTGACCTTCGGCGGCAATGGAGGCGATCATCGCCGACGTGGTGAGGCGCTTCTGCGGGGCTGCTGCACTCATGACGGCCGTCCTTCCTCAAGGGCGTCGAGCGCCAGTTTCCATTCATGCGCCTCCACGCGAATGAAATGGGTGATTTCTCGGTTTTCGAGAAAGGGCACGCCACGGCCCATTTGGGTATCGAAGATGATGGCGCGCGGCCTGTCATCGGCAAGTGACATGGCGATGTCGAAAGCCTCGCGAACCTTGTCGATATCGTTGCCGTTGACGCGTTGCACATGCCAGCCGAAGGCCGCGAATTTAGCGTCGACGGGTTCGGAGGACAGCATTTCGCGGGAAGGGCCATCCGCCTGCTGATTGTTGAAATCCACGAGATTGATGAGATTGCCGAGCCTGTGATGGGATGCGCCCATGGCGGCCTCCCAGGTCGAACCTTCCCCCAACTCGCCATCCGACATCAGGTTTATGATGAACCGGTCTGAATTCTTGCGCTTGAGGCCGAGAGCCATGCCAACGGCAATGCCAAGCCCGTGGCCGAGCGAACCGCCGGTGATTTCCATGCCCGGCGTATAGGAGGCCATGCCGGACATGGGCAGGCGCGAACCGTCGCAGCCATAGGTCTCCAGCTCGTCTTCCGGGATGACGCCCGCCTCGATGAGTGCTGCGTAAAGTGCAATCGCATAATGGCCGATGGAGAGCAGAAACCGGTCGCGGCCCTCCCAGTGCGGATCGTCCGCCCGGTAGCGCATGGTGTGAAACCATGCCACGGCCAGAACATCGGCAATGCCGAGCGCCTGACCGACATAACCCTGTCCCTGAACTTCACCCATCAACAAGGCGTTGCGCCGGATGCGCCAGGCGCGTTCCGCCAGCGATACATTCGCCAGTGCCGCTTCCCTCGTTGCATCGGTATCCGAATACGCCTGAGCCATGGTTTCCTCCTCCCGGTCAGAAAATCGAAGCCGGCTTCCCGGCTTCGAAAGATGGTTTTCAGTGAATGAGCATTCCGCCATTCACATCGACAACCGCACCGGTGACGTAGGAGGAGAGATCCGAGGCGAGGAAAAGATAGATATTGGCCACATCGACGGCGTCGCCGAGACGGTTGAGCGGAATGCCCTTGAGAATGTCGCGGCGCATGTCGTCGGTGAGCTTGCCGCCGGTAATGTCTGTCTGGATCAGGCCGGGGGTAACGGAGTTGACGCGAATGCCGTCAGGGCCGAATTCACGCGCCATGGCCTTTGCGAGACCGAGAACACCTGCCTTGGCCGCCGAATAATGCGGCCCGCCGAAAATGCCGCCGCCGCGCTGCGCGGAAACCGACGACATGCAGGCAATCGAACCGCCACCGTTATCGCGCATATTGGGGATGAAGGCCTGGCTGAAATTCAGCACACCGGTCATGTTAACGTCGACGATGCGCTGCCAGTCCGTGGCGGTAATGTCGAGCGTCTTGACCGGCTGAGTGATGCCGGCATTGTTGATGAGGATATCGATCTTGCCGAAAGCGGCGATGACTTTTTGCGCGGCCGCCTCGCAGGAGGCGCGATCTGCGACATTGCCGCCGACGCCGAGATGCTCGCCACCAGCCACTTTTTCAAGCGAGGCCGCAGCTTCGATGCTGCCGGCTTCGTCGAGATCCACGATGGCGACGCGGGCGCCGTGGCGGGCGAAAAGTTCCGCCGTGGCGCGGCCGATGCCGCGTTTGCTGGCGGCGCCTGAAATAACCGCGGTCTTTCCATTCAACAACATGAGCAATCCTCCCAAGCCAGGCGGGCCGGCTTCATACGCTTGACGGCGGTGCTCCCGACCTGCCGCCGCATCCCGTCCTGCGACGAATGCAGCCTCGATATTGCAGATGGGCAGAGGGTGCTTCAAACGCGAAGTTTACATCATCTCATGAATCTGCTTCACTAATCGAATGTTGAACGGCATTTCACTCACCTCCATCCGCGCCTTCGAATCCGCCGCCCGGCTCGGCTCTTTCCGCGCCGCTGCGGATGAGCTCAACCTTTCGGCCAGCGCCGTCAGCCATGCCATCGTCAAGCTCGAAAGGGTGCTCGGCACGCCGCTTTTTGAACGCACGACGCGGACCGTGCGCCTGACGGCGGCGGGGCAGACGCTTCTGACCCATGCATCGAACGCCTTCGAGGAGCTGCGGCAGGGCATCGAGGTGGTGTCCTCCAATCGCTCGCATCTTCTGCGCCTGCACTGCGCGCCGAGCTATGCGGCACAGGTGCTGTCTCCGCGCCTGCCTGAATTTCTAAACGCCAATCCGGGGATCGAGGTGCGGCTTGCCGCGAGCACCACCTATGTGCGTTTCGTGGATGGTGAATTCGATGCCGATATCATCTACGGTGAACCGCAGGGAGACGATCTGATCACCATTCCTCTCGGTAGCGAGCGTGTCACCCCGCTTTGCTCACCGGCGCTTGCGGCAGAGATCCAGACGCCGCGTGATCTGAACCGGCAATTGCTTATTCGAAGCGACAACAAACGTCTGCAATGGCCGGACTGGTTCGAGGCCAATGGGCTCGGCAAGCCGCCCATTCAGGCCATGAGTTTCGACCGCAGTTTTCTGGCGATCGACGCCGCCGCCAATGGCGTCGGCGTGGCGCTGGAATCGACGCGGCTTGCCCATCGCGAGATAAAATCCGGGCGGCTGGTCGCCCCCTTGAGCGGCGTGACGCAGGATCTTCACTATGTCGGGCATTATCTCGCTTACCCGAAGTCCGGCAGCCAGCGCAGGCTGGCCCGGCGGTTCGCCGACTGGCTGATCGATGACCCGCAGGATGCCGCCTCCGAATAGGAGTGTGGCTGTTACATGAATTGAATTCACTGGCGCGTTAATTTTTTCCGCTTGCTCGCGAGCGGACCTCTCCGTCATTTTCCGATCGGAATAATGAGGTTGCAGCGTGATCGGCATCGTCCCTTCAGCTGCGGCTCAAGGGAGGATTGCATGAAAGATCGCATCATATCGGCGTCCGGCGCGCCATATGACGGCTATGGGCGCGAGGAGATGCTGGAGAGCATCGCCAAAGTCGGTTTTTGCCATGTGGAGCCTGCCTTTATCGTCGGTTACACCGAACCCTTCGACGAAAGCGCCTTCCTGCCGGCTGAAATGGCATCATGGCGCCGCTCGCTGAGCGATGCCGGGCTTGGTTGCCACGCCATGTCGTCGCATATCGATCTCGGACTGGACAATTCCGTTGAAATTTTCACCGGCAGAATGGCTTTTGCGGCGGGAATCGGCGCGAGGGTCATCGCCACCAATGCATCGGCCCGGCAGCGCGAAGGACAGTTCCTGCGTAATATCGAGGTGCTTTTGCGCCGTGCCGAGGCCTTCGGCATCGTGATCGCGCTGGAAAATCCCGGCGACGGCAGCGACAACCTTTTCAATATCGCGCAGGAGGGTATCGCGCTCACGCAGCGTTTCGGTTCCCCATGGCTTGGGCTGAATTATGACGCGGCCAATACCGCGTCCCATCGTCCGCAACTCAAGGACTTTGCCGACGACGCGGTGGCAGCACTGCCCGCCTCGGTCCACGCACATATCAAGGATGTGAAACGCACACCGGAAGGCTGGTTTTTCGTGCCGGTGGGCGAGGGCGATATCGATTGCCGCAAGCTGCTCGGCGAGATTGCGCGAAAGCCGGAGATGCCGATCAGCATCGAGTTTCCGGCGCGCCTTCATCGCCGCGCGGATGCCCAGCCGGTAAGGCGTATCAGCCCCGCATCGCTTTGGGAAATAGAGGAGGCGCTGACGGCTTCGCTTGATGCGGTCAAAAGAGGATTGGCCGGGAGCGGAGCTGCAAGCTCGGCCGCTGTCGCCTGAGAAGCGGCCTGAGAAGCGGCAAGGCTGGCGCGTAGACGGCATAAAGGAGGAGAGTAATGCAGAGATTTGTGAATAACCCCGACGAGGTGGTCGAAGACACGGTGAAAGGCTTTGTCAAGGCCCATCGTGAGATCGTGCGTCTTGCGGAAAATCCACGTGTCGTCGTTGCCAGGGGCGCACCGGTTGCCGGCAAGGTTGGGGTGGTCACGGGTGGTGGCTCGGGGCATGAGCCCGCCTTTATCGGTTACACCGGCCGCAACATGCTGGATGCCGTCGCCGTTGGCGAATTGTTTTCATCACCCACGGCCAAGAGCTTTCACGACGCCATCCGCGAGGCTGATGGCGGCAGAGGCGTGATCGTGCTCTATGGCAACTATGCCGGCGACAACATGAATGTGAAAATGGCGACAAAACTTGCCGCCAAGGACGGTATCGAGATCGCCACCGTCGTCGCCAATGACGACGTATGCTCCGCCGCACCCGGGGAGCGTGAGAAACGCCGCGGCGTCGCAGGCGAAATCTTCATGTGGAAGATCGGCGGCGCCAAGGCGGCAAGCGGCGCTTCGCTGGAGGAGGTGCGGGCGACCGCACAGAAGGCCATCAACAATTGCCGTTCGATTGGTGTCGGCCTCGGTCCCTGCACTCTGCCGGCGGTCGGCCATCCGAACTTCGAGATCGCGCCCGGCACCATGGAAGTGGGCATAGGCCACCACGGCGAACCCGGCGTTCGCGTCGAAAAGCTGAAATCCGCCGCCGACGTGGCAAGGGACATGTGCAAGATCGTGCTCGACGATCACAACCTGCCCGCCGGCAGCGAGGTGGCGGTGCTGGTTTCCGGCCTGGGCGCAACGCCGGTCAATGAACTCTACATCCTCAACGACACGATTGAGGCTGAGATTTCCGCACGCGGCCTGAAAATCCACAAAACCTATGTCGGCAACTATTTCACGTCTCTCGAGATGGTCGGCGCGACTTTGACCGTGATGGCGCTGGATGACGAGTTGAAGCCTTTGCTCGATGCCGAGGCAGTTTGCACCGTTACGCTGTGAGGGGAAAAATCATGCAATCTTTTCAGAACGCAAAGGCCGGAGACATCGTTCTGTCCATGGCTGAGAGGATCATCGAAAACCGCGCCTATCTCAGCGAGATCGACGGCAAGATCGGTGATGGCGACCATGGCGTGAACATGGCCAAGGGTTTCGGCATGGCGGCAGACCGGCTGCGCGGGCAGGACGCCTCGCTGGCTGAGGCGCTGGATACGCTCGGAACGGTTCTGATGACGGAAATCGGTGGTTCGATGGGGCCGCTCTATGGCGTCATGTTTACGGAATTCGCCGAGAAAATCGAAAATGCCGAGGCGATCGATGCTGCCTCCTTCAGCGGAATGCTGCATGCGGGCCTTGAAGGCGTCGCCTCCATCGGTTCCGCGAAGGTTGGCGACAAGACGCTGATGGATACGCTGGTGCCGGCCGTTACGGCATTCGACGTCGCCATCGCTTCCGGCTCGTCGTTCCACGATGCCGCTCTGGCACTTGTGGCTGCGGCCGAAACCGGCAGGGACTCAACCATCAATCTGGTTGCGAAGATCGGCCGCGCCAGTCGCCTCGGCGACCGCTCGCTGGGCGTTCTCGATGCGGGAGCCACCTCCTGTGCGCTCATTTTGCGCAGCCTTGCCGAAGGTGCGCAGGCCAGATTGCAATCGTGAAAACACAACATATCGGTCGCAGCCGGTCAGGCTTGCGCAGCCAACGGGAGATTTCAAAATGAGAATTGTCGCGGGCGCCGATAGCGCCGGAAAACCCCTGCTGGATGCGGTGCTCGCCCATCTCTCCGGCAGGGAAGGACTGACGGTCGTGGATCGAAGCCAGGACGGGTTTTATGCCGATCTCGCCGAAGCCGTTGCCGGCAGCATTCTTTCCGGCGAATTCGACCGCGGCCTGCTTTTTTGCGGAACCGGTATCGGCGTCTGTATCTCGGCCAACAAGGTGCCGGGAATTCGCGCCGCCTTGACCCATGATACCTATTCCGCCGAACGCGCGGCGAAATCCAACAATGCCCAGATCATTACCATGGGAGCGCGCGTGATCGGCCCGGAACTCGCAAAAGCCATCGTCGACGCGTGGCTGGTTTCGGATTTCGATCCGCGAGGATCTTCGGCGCAGAATGTGGAGGCCATCAACCGCCTCGACGCCTGCCGGTAGTGGAATTTGGATTGGATCGGGGCGGGGCCGCATCGGTCGCGATAAACCGGCGCGGCCCGCAACTCACCTCCCACCTCGTACAGTCTGGATAAGCCAAAGCAACGCAGAAGAGTGACATTGTCTGCGTTGCTTCCTGTTGTGCGCATTGATGCGCGCTGAGCCGGTGACTGCCTATTTCACGCCATTGGACAGGAAAGCCTGCAGCTCGGGCGTTTGCGGTTGTTCGAACAGCTGTTTCGAAGCACCCATTTCCCAGATCTTGCCCTGATGCATGAAGACGGTCACGTTTGCGACACTGCGGGCAAAGCTCATTTCATGTGTCACCAGCAACATCGTCATGCCCTCCCGCGCCAGCTGTTCCATGACAAGAAGCACTTCTCCCGTCAGTTCGGGATCGAGAGCGGAGGTCACCTCGTCGAACAGCATGACTTTCGGCCGCATCGCCAGCGAGCGGGCGATGGCCACGCGCTGCTGTTGTCCACCCGAAAGCATGTCCGGATAGGCGTCGAATTTTTCCGCCAGACCCACCTGCGCCAGCACCTTGCGCGCCAGCGCATCGGCCTCCGCCTTTGCAACATCCTGCGTTATCTTCGGAGACAGCATGATGTTTTCGCCGACGGTCAGATGCGGAAAGAGATTGTAGCTCTGAAAGACGATGCCGACGTCCTTGCGCAGCTGTCTGAGCTTGGTCTGGTCCTGCTCCACCCTGTGTCCCGCGGCTGTGATATTGCCGGACTGAAACTCTTCGAGACCATTGATGCAGCGCAGCATCGTGCTTTTGCCGGAGCCGCTGCGCCCGATGATGGCGACAACCTGTCCCGCCTCGACGTTCAGCGATACGCCCTTCAGAACTTCAAGGGCGCCATAACGCTTGTGCACCTGATCAATTGTTACGACCGACATGGAGAACCCTTTCGAGATGACGGCTGAGGCGCGATAGCGGGAAGCAGATCGCGAAATAAAGAAGGGCGACGACGAAGAACACCTGGAAGGGTCTGAACGTCGCATTGTTGACGAGCTGACCCGCGCGCGAAAGTTCCACGAAGCCCACCACCGATACGATGGAGGTGTTCTTGACGAGCTGGACAAGGAACCCCACCGTCGGAGGCAGGGAAAGCCGCAGCGCCTGCGGCAGGATGACGTAACGGTATTGCTGGAAACGCGTGAGCGCCAGCGAGGCCGAGGCTTCCCATTGCTGCTTTGGCACAGCCTGGATGGAGCCGCGCCAGATTTCCGCCAGATAGGCCGAAACATAGACCGACAGGGACACCGATGCGGCGAGCAGGGGCGGTATTTCGAACCCGAACAGCGTCAACCCGTAATAGGACATGAACAGGATCATCAGCACCGGTATCGATTGGATGATGGTGATGTAACCTGCCGCGACGCTGCGGACCGATCCGTATTGCGAAAGCCGCATGATGGCGAAGAAGCCGCCGGCGATAGAGCCGATGCTGAAGGCGATGGCGGTCAGGACGATGGACCAGCCAGCCGCACGAAGCAGGAAAAGAAATTCAGGCCAACCGAATGAGGACATCAGGCAATTCCTTCCTTGACGGTCATTGCGGGCAGGACCTTGACGCGGCGGCGGAACAGCCAGTGACCGAACCATGCGAGGATGATTTTCAGCGCCAGCGCGAGAAGGAGGTAGATGATGGTGACGACGATGTAGGTTTCAAAGCTTCGAAACGTCCGTTGCTCGATGATCGAAGCCGCACCGGAGAGCTCCGGCACCGAGATGAAGGAGCAGATGCTCGATGCCAGAAGCATCAGCACGAACTGGCTGGACAGCGCCGGCCATATTTTTGCAAAGGCCGGCTTCATCACCACGTAACGAAACACCTGAAGGCGGCTGAGCGAAAGCGACAGGCCCGCCTCGACCTGTGAGCGGTGTATGGACTCCACCCCGGCGCGAATGATCTCCGTCGCATAGGCCGAAAGGTTGAGCGTCATGGCAAAGAGCGCTGCCTGTGTTCCGGACATGCGAAAGCCCACGAGCGGCAGTCCGAAAAAGACCATGAAGAGCTGGACGAGAAACGGCGTGTTCCTGAGCAGTTCGACATAGGAATCGACACCGAAGCGGATGGCTCCATTGCCGAGACTGCGCATGGCGACCAGCGCCACGGCGATCATCGTGCCGAGGACGATAGCGGTTGCCGAAAGACCTATCGTCAACAGGATGCCGCGCCAGATCAGATCCGATTCGGCAAACACGGCCTCGAAGTGAAGTGAAAAATTCATGCTGGTTCCTCCCGAATAAGCGGTTCCGGCGCGCCTGTGGAAGGGCGCGCCGGAGTTTTGCCGTCCGATCAGAACGTCGGGAGAACGGGCAGGGGCGTACCGACCCATTTGCGGGCAATCGCGTCCAGCTCTCCATTCTGCTTGATGTAATAGATCGTATTGTTCAGCCACTGATGCAGGTCGGTGGCATCCTTGCGAACGGTCATCGAGTTCGGCTGCATGGAGAAGAAGAATTTCACTTCTGTCGTCGTATCGCCGCGCAGCTTGATGGCCGCGTTGGCCTGCGCATCCGGCCCCGCGATCGCCTGCACCTGACCCGAGAAAAGAGCCTGCATGGTCGTTGCGTCATCATCAAAGCGCAGGATCGTCAGGCCAAGTTCCTTCTCGCGGTTGACGAATTCGCGCTCGACGCTCGATCCGCGATTGACCCCGACAGTCATGCCCTTGAGGTCTTCCCACTTTTCAATCCTGGTATCCTTGTGGGAATAGATCCCCACCTGGAAGGCGCTGTAGGGGTTGGTGAACATCACCGCCTTGGCGCGCTCCGGCGTCGGCGCCAGCGTCGCGACAAGGAAGTCCACCTTGCCGGATTCCAGAGCCGGAATGCGCGATGGCGGTGTCAGCTGGACCATCGTGACCGGTACGCCGAGATATTTGCCGACAAGCGTTGCGACATCGGCATCATACCCGACCGGATTTCCCTGCGCGTCCACCGAGCCGAATGGCGGTGCACCGACCAGCACGCCGATCTTCACCGAGCCGCGCTTGACGATGTCATCGACGCTCTGTGCATTTGCCGAAAAACCGGTGAAGATACCGGCACAAACCGCGATAGCGGCAGCGACGGATTTAAAAGACTGAAAGATGCTCATCACTCTCTCCCTGGTTGATTGAGCTGTGGTTTCCGGCCGGCTCCTCCCGGCCATGCGGTGATCTGCTATTCAGACGCGGTGCGGACGACGTTGATGCAGTCTTGACCCTTCAGCCGCCGATTGATGTTGTCCGCGATTGTCTGCTGACGCCGCCGCACCGTTCCGCTGGTCCAGCCGGACATGTGCGGCGTCATGATGATGTTATCGAGTTGATTGAATGGCAGTGCGGAGGGTTGTTTCGTCGGTGCGTCGGGGGACGGATAGGCGTACCAGGTATCGATGACCGCGCCGGCGATCGTTCCGCCCCTCAGCGCGTCGTAGAGCGCCTGTTCGTCTATGGTCGGGCCGCGCCCGACATTGATGATGACGGCACCGGATTTCATCGCTGCGAAAGCCTCCGCATCGACGATCCCGCGTGTCGTGTCCGTGAATGGTACGGAGACGACGATGAAATCTGCAGTCGGCCAGAATTCGTTCAGCTGATCCAGTGTAAAGGAGCGGTCGACCAGATCCGACGGTTCCACGTGGCTGCGATTGGCGACACTGACCTGCATTCCGAACGCCTTCGCGCGGATGGCAATGGCCTTCCCGATATGACCGAATCCGAGAAGACCGACAGTCTTTCCTGAAATTTCGTCATGCAGACGCTCGGTCGAACCGGACCAGTAGGCCCATTGGCCGGCGCGCAATTTGTTGTCGGCATCCCGCAGCGGAACATGGCGGTTGAGAATGGCTGAAAACACATATTCGGCAATCGCGGGATCATGGCCAAAGCAGTTGCATACGACAGCACTTTTCGGCAGCAGATCGAGATTGACTGCGTCATATCCGGCGCCGGGCACATGAAACAGCGTCAGTCTCCCAGGCGTCGGTAGCGAGGCATCAAATTTGACGCCGACGATGATATCGGCGTTGCGATAGGCGTCGCGGTCTTCCTCGGTGGCGAGCTGATCCGGCAGCAGAGCGATTTCCGCGCCGCCATCCACGAGGCTTGTGAAATCATCGCTGAAACAAGCGGCATTTTCGCCGTGAAAAACGATCCGTTTTGACATGTTTATTCTCCCCGCTGCGGATATTTCTGGAGATTGAAAAATGGTTGCGCTGGTGCATATCCGGTCACGATCACGACCGGATCCGCTCGCCCGTCACGGTCGAAAACAGGATGGCCTGATCGGGATCGATCGTCAGCGAAACCTCCTGCCGCAGTGAAAGCGTGCAATATCCGGGAACGGTCACCATCACCGCATCCATATCGCCGTCTTCGTCATGCGCCGTGCGGCCGTCTTTGAGGCGAACGGCGATGATCGAATCCGCACCGATATGTTCGACCATCACGACCTCGCCCCGCAGGGAAGCCTCGGTCGGCTCTGCCGTCAGGGAGAGGGCGTTCGGCCGGACGCCCAACAGCACGGTGGAAGCCGTCTCTGACTTCGGCGCATCTATGCGAATGGGGGTTGAACCGACGAAGAGGCCGTCCGGCTTTCTGTCCGCAACGATCAGGTTCATCGGCGGCGTGCCGATGAAGCGGGCGACATAGGTATTGGCCGGATCGGTATAGATTTCGCGTGCCGTTCCGAATTGCTGGATGATGCCGTCGCGCATCAGGGCGATTTTTGTGCCCATGGTCATGGCTTCGACCTGGTCGTGCGTCACATAAACGAAAGTGCCGCCGATCTCCTGGTGCAGCCGTGAAATTTCCGAACGCATGGAGGTCCGAAGCTTGGCGTCCAGATTGGAGAGCGGCTCGTCCATCAGGAACACTTCCGGTTCCCGCACCATGGCCCGCCCGAGGGCGACACGCTGGCGCTGTCCACCGGAAAGCGTGCGCGGAAAACGGTCGAGCATCTCCGTCAGTCCGAGGATTTTTGCGATCCTGGCTACCTTTTCGACAACTGCAGGTGATTTCTCGATCCGGCGTTTCGCCATGCCGCCAATGACCGGCAGGTGGTGCCACCAGCGAAACTGCTGCATCAACAGCGGGAAGGACATGTTCCTGCGCACGGAAAGATGCGGGTAAAGCGCGTAGGACTGAAACACGAAGGCGATATCGCGCTCACCGGGCGGCAATTGATCGACCCGCCTGCCGCCGATCAGGATTTCCCCGCCGGAAATGCTTTCAAGGCCTGCGAGCATACGCAGAAGTGTGGATTTACCACAGCCAGAAGGACCGAGAAGGACGAGGAAATCTCCCTCTTCGATCGAGACATTGATGTCGCGAATGACTTCCTTCGCGCCGAATTTCTTTGAGATATTGTTGAGTTCAATAGCGGACATCTGGTTTTCCTGTCAGCCTTTGACGCTGCCGGCGGTCATTCCGGCGACCACATAGCGTTGGGCAAAGAGGTAAAAGACGATGGCGGGCAGGGTGTAGATCACCCCCACTGCCATGACGGAATGGATGGGCGTGGAGAGTTCGCCGACAAAACTGGCGAGCCCGACGGAAGCCGTCCTGAGGCTTTCACTGCTGATCAGGGTCTGCGCGAAGACATATTCGTTCCAGCCGTGGAAGAAGGAGATGACGGCGGCGGCAGCGAGCGTCGGCGCAATCAGTGGAATGATGATGCCGAGCACAATATCGAGACGCGAGCAGCCATCGACCCTTGCAGCCTCTTCGATCTCGATCGGAATGCCGTCGATCGCGCCCTTGATGATCCAGGTGATGACGGGCACCACGAAAGCGGTATTTGCCAGCACCAGGCCGGGAATCGTGTTGAGCAGGTTGAGGTCGCCGAATATCGAATAGAGCGGCACGACAAGCATGGCTTCCGGCAGCATCTGCGTTGCGAACAATGCAAAGCCCAGTACGGCAAGTCCCGCAAAACGGAAGCGGGAAAGTGCGTATGCCGGCAGGACGGCAAGCAGGATGCTGAGAACGGTGGTTCCGGCTGCGACCAGAAAGCTGTTCTTCAGCCACGTCGTCACTGGAATGGTATCGAAGACCTCGAGATAGATTCCTAGCTGCGACCAGTCCGGTACGAGCCGCGGAAAGGGCGCGAAGAGTTCCGACGACGGCGTCATGGAGGTGACGAACATCCAGTAGATCGGAAAAGCCGCAAAGCCGAGCATGAAGAGGACGGCAAGGATACGGATGTAATGGGCGTTGCTTGTGGTGTTCATCAACGCTTCCCCTGTGCCTGTTCAGTCATCCGGGTGACCTTGAAATAGATGACGGTGACCAGAAGCGCGATCGACAGGCCGATCATGCCGATGGAGGCCGCCGATCCGAGGTCGCGATAGACGAAACCCTGGCGATAAAGCTCGATGACGAGCGTGTTGGTCGCGCCGATAGGGCCGCCCTGCGTCATCAGCCAGATGAGGTCGAAGCGGCGCAGCGACCAGATGGTGACGAACAGCGTCAGCATCAGCACGGTCGGCTGGATGGTCGGCCATGTGGCGGTCTTGAAGATGTTGAGCCGGTCCGCACCGTCGATGACGGCAGCCTCTTTAAGCTCATGCGGTACGCCCTGCAGGGCCGCGAGGATCACCACGGAAGAGAAGGGAAATATCTGCCAGACGGTGGTGAGCAGGATGGCTGGAAGGGCGAGGTTTGGATCGTCCAGCCAGTTCTCGCCGCCGAAGGGAAGGCCGAGGCCGCTGAGTACCCGGTTGAAAATGCCGTATTGCGAATTGAATATCCAGGTGAACACCAGCGCGACGGCAACGGACGGCGCGGCCCAGGGAACGGTGATCAGCGCCCGGGCAATGCCCCGGCCGAAAAAGGGTGAATCGAGCAGCATTGCCGAACCGAGGCCCGTGCCGATCGCAAAGATCACGCAGGCGACGGTATAGATCGCCGTGATCCACAGCACCTTCCACAGTTCGCCGTCTTCGATCAGGAACGAATAATTCTCAATGCCGACGAACGGGTTGACGTTGGGCGTCAGCAGGTCGGTGGCGGTGAAGCTCATGAAGAACTGCTGGACCAGCGGATAAAACTGAAACAGCAGGAGATAGATGCCGACCGGTGCGGCGAAGAGATAAGGAGTCAACGGATGACCGTCGAGCCTTGCTCCTGCGAGCTGGGCACGTTTCATAACTGACCTCGATGGGAAAATAGCCGTGGTTGCGGAGGCTGTTCAGGCAGCCTCCGCATTGATCTCAGCGAAGGACACGTCGCTCCACCAGCGATTGGGCGCGATCCATGGCGTCCTTTGGATCGGCGTTTTCGAGAAGCACCTTCAACACCTGCTCGAGCACGATCTGCTGGATTTCGGGCGTCTTGCCCTCATGCCCCATCACAAGCTGCGGCAGGGCATTCTGCATCTGGCCTTCATAGACCTTCAGCCATGGCCGCTTCGCCTGCTCTTCGGCAGACATGTCGATCTTGGTGCCGACACCCGTGCCCATCGCGGCTTGAAGGCCTTTCTGGTTCTCGGGGGCATAGGCCCATTTTATGAAGGCGCCCGCCGCATCCTTGTGCTTCGTATTGGCGTTGACCACGAGCGCGGTCATGATGAGGCCCTGTGCCTTGTCCGGGAAAGGCGAGGGGGCTGCTGCGAAATTGAGCTGCGGGGCATTCTGGTTGAAGATTGCCGCCACGCCGCCATTGTCGACGTTCATGGCGATCTTGCCTTCCCAGAACATGCGGCGATAGGTGGCCGCATCCGCGCCGCGTGGCGTCACGGCGGCATCATAAACCTGCTTGTAGGCGGTGACGCCCTTGATGACGTCAGGGCTGTTGAGCGTGAGCTTGCCGTCCTTGTCGCTCCAGCGACCGCCAAATCCGAAGACGTAGTTGCAGAGATCCTGCCAGAAACCGGCGCGCTCCGCCATCGTGGCGCGGTAGGCATAACCATACACGCCGTCCTTGGTTTTCTCCTTGGCGGCCGCCAGGAAGCTTTCGAAATCCTTCGGTGGTTCCGGCAGGATGTCCTTGTTGTACAGCAGCGCATAACCCGTCGTGTCGAACAACAGACCGTAACGGACGTCCTTTACCTTCATGAAGCGGTCCGGACCCAGGAATTCGTGATCCTTGTCGCTGATCAGATCATCGAGCGGCAGCAGGCGTCCGGATGGGATAGCAGCGAAGAAATCGGTCTGGTCGAAGCGCACGAGGTCCGGTCCACCGCCGCCGCCCATCTGGGTGAAGACGGTGTTGGCGAGGCTGGAAAACGGAATTGCGATGGGTTCAACTTCGACCTTGTCCTGACTTTCGTTGAACTTCTGGATCCAGGCCTTGACCCGGTCACCACGTCCGGCTTCCGCAAAAACCGCGGCGGCGAAGGTGATTTTGTCCTTGGCCAGCGCAGGCGCTGCCCAGGATGCAAGCGCCGTCGCCATTGTGGCCGCAATCAAGGATTTTACGATATTGCTCATCCATGCTCCTCCCTGAGCTTTTTAGTGGCGCCTCCCGAGCGCCATAAGTCATTGTAAAATATGTATTTCAGAAATCTTTCTTCGTGGCGGCCGGATGTCGGACATCCAATGGCGCTGCTGTTTCAAATCTTGAAAATCGGTTCGATGCTGCAATCCAGCAGGCGAGGGTCTATGCCCGTCTCCATTTCGTCGAACATGGAATCGACAAAGCCGACCAATGCGTCCGTTGCGGCAAGTGCCGTGTCCAGATGGCGGTTCGCGACGGCGTTCAAGACCGAAAGATGGCAGTCGACCGTCTGCGTCAGGTCGGATTTTCCATGTGTCACCGTGTGGTGAATGAAGCCGATGCGCCGATAGATCGTGTGCAGCGGCCGCAGCGTATGTTCGAGGAAAGGTTCGTTCGCCGCCGCCAGCAATATCTGGTCGATCCGACGGTCGAGCAGGTTGAATTCGCTGAGCGTGATCTGCTCCCGCCGTTCACGCAGGGCGCGTTCGATATGCAGCATCTGATTACGATGGGAGAGGCTTGCCCGCTCCACCGCCAGCCGCATGACGAAGCGTTCCATGTCCCGGCGCAGCTGCAGCAGAAGGCGCTCACGCGCCAGATCGATCGGCGCGACCCTGAGGCCATGGCGGGGCAGCACGACCAGCAGCGTATCCGCGGCCAGACGGCTTACGGCGTTATGAACCGGCGTGCGGCCGAACCCCGTCACGTCCTGCAACTCCTGCAATGTCAATTGCCGGCCGGGCTTCAGCTCGCAATTGATCAGCAGTTCCTCAATGCGCTCATAGGCTAGGTCGAAGAAGTTTACGCGGTTCGCGCGCTTCGGCTTTTCGCCGTCCGTTACCAGTTCGGGCTTCGTCTGCTTGCGTGCCATCTCCGGTCTCCTCCCGTCGCGGTCTACAAACTCTGTGCTGGAATTGTTTTAAAACATGTTGTGAAATTTTACAAGCAACATTATTGTCCGGATCGAGACTGGCTGGGAGGCTGGTCAGTCAATCGGGAGACGCGACCGAGCCGGGCGCGCGGAGGAGCTAATGAAGATTACGTCTGTCGAAACTTTGCGGACCGAGGAATTCTCAAATGTGCTTTGGGTGCGCATCCACACCGATGCCGGGGTGATCGGGCTGGGTGAGACATTCTATGGCGCAGGCGCGGTCGAGGCTCATATCCACGACGTGCTCGCCGGTCGCCTGCTTGGCCGCGACCCGATGAGGATTGAGGCTCATTCCCGCGAACTGGTGAATCTGCCGATGGCGCAGGCCTCGACTGGCGCCGAATATCGCGCGGCTTCGGCGATCGATCTGGCGCTGTGGGATATTTTCGGCAAGGTCTGCAACCAGCCGGTCCATCAGATGCTGGGCGGTCTCTGCCATGATCGTATTCCCGTCTACAACACCTGTGCCGGTTACGGTTATGTGCGGTCCAACAAGATCAAGCCGGTCGATACCTGGAATTTTCGCGACGATGCCGAAGGCCCCTATGAAGATCTCAAGGCTTTCATGACAGATGCGGGCGCGCTTGCCGAAAACCTGCTGGAGCAGGGCATTTCGGCCATGAAGATCTGGCCCTTCGATCCTGCGGCCATCGAAAACGACGGGCGTTACATCACCAGCGAACAGCTGCGCGTGGCCCTTTTACCGTTCGAGCAGATACGCAAACGTGTGGGTGATCGTATGCGGATCATGGTGGAGTTTCACAGCCTCTGGAACCTGCCGACGATCAAGAAGATCGCCCGCGAACTCGAAGCCTTCGACCCGACATGGTACGAGGACCCGATAAGGATGAATTCGGTATCCGCCCTTTCGGAACTGGCCGCCTCCACCAGCGTGCCGATCTGTGCCTCGGAAACGCTCGGTTCCCGTTTCCCCTACAAGGACATGCTGGAAGCCGGTGCGATCGGCATCGTCATGACTGACCTCGTCTGGACCGGCGGTCTGACCGAAGGCCGCAAGATCGCCGCGCTGGCTGATACCTATCATCGCCCCTACGCGCCGCATGATTGCACCGGGCCTGTCGCCTATGCGGCAGCCGTTCATTCCTCTTTTTCGCAGACCAACACCATGATCCAGGAGTCGGTGCGCGCTTTTTATACCGGCTGGTACAGCGAGCTGGTAACAAATCTGCCCGTCATCGAAAACGGCTTCGTGCTGCCGATGGAAGGCCCCGGCCTCGGGACCGAATTGCTGCCCAAGGTCTTCGATCGGCCGGACCTGACCGTCCGTGTCAGCACGCTGTGAGGAGGACGCCATGACCTATCAGACCATCTTTGATCTCGGCGGGCGCACTGCGCTTGTTACCGGCTCCTCACGCGGTCTTGGCCGCGCGATGGCGGAAGGGCTTGCCGTCGCGGGGGCACGCGTCCTCATTAACGGCACCGATCCGTCGCGTGTCGCCCAAGCGGTTCAGGAGTTGCGCAGCGCCGGCCATGATGCGGAGGCGGTCGCCTTTGACGTCACCTCCGAAAGTGAAATCATTGAGGCGTTCGCCAGGCTTGATGGGCAGGGGATAGAGGTCGACATTCTCGTCAACAATGCCGGCATTCAGTTCCGCAAGCCGATGGTCGAGCTCGAGACGGCGGACTGGCAGCGGGTGATCGACACCAACCTCACAAGCGCCTTCATGATTGGCCGTGAGGCGGCAAAGCGGATGATCCCGCGGGGATATGGCAAGATCGTCAATATCGGCTCGCTGACCAGCGAACTGGCGCGTGCGACAGTGGCGCCCTACACCGTGGCCAAAGGCGGTATCAAGATGCTGACCCGCGCCATGGCGGCGGAGTGGGCGCAATATGGCATACAGGCCAATGCCATCGGCCCGGGCTACATGCTGACCGACATGAATCAGGCACTGATCGACAATCCGGAATTCGACGCCTGGGTGAAGGCGCGCACGCCGGCGAAACGCTGGGGCAAGCCGCAGGAACTCGTCGGAACCGCTGTGTTCCTTTCTGCTTCGGCCTCCGACTACGTCAATGGCCAGATAATCTATGTCGATGGTGGAATGCTGTCGGTTCTTTAGGGCCGCCGTCATCCTTGATGCCAACAGAAATTGACGGGAGGAGACGCGCATGCGCGGAGTCGTCATTCATGCAGCAAAAGACCTGCGGGTAGAGGACGTTGCCGGCCAGCCACTTGCCGCGGACGAGGTGCGGGTGGCTGTCGCCGTCGGCGGAATTTGCGGTTCGGATCTGCATTATTATAACCATGGTGGCTTCGGCACGGTGCGCGTGCGCGAGCCCATGGCGCTTGGTCATGAGTTTGCCGGCACGGTGGCTGAGGTGGGCAGTTCCGTCTCGCATCTCGTGCCCGGCATGCGCGTGGCGGTCAATCCGAGCCTGCCTTGCGGCACCTGCCGCTATTGCGGTGAGGGAATGCAGAACCAGTGCCTGGACATGCGTTTCATGGGCAGCGCCATGCGCTCCCCC
Source organism: Rhizobium sp. BR 250 (assembly GCF_047445855.1). Taxonomy (NCBI): domain Bacteria; kingdom Pseudomonadati; phylum Pseudomonadota; class Alphaproteobacteria; order Hyphomicrobiales; family Rhizobiaceae; genus Rhizobium; species Rhizobium sp. BR 250. The sequence goes on along the minus strand of NZ_JARWKW010000001.1, from coordinate 400,381 downwards.
CATGTTCAGGGCGGTTTCCGTGAAGTCGTGACGGTCCATTCGACGCAACCGGTACCGATTGCCGACGCGCTTTCCATGGGTGAGGCAGCGATGGCCGAACCTTTGGCCGTGTGCCTCCATGCCGCGCGTCAGGCCGGGTCGCTTCTGGGCAAGACGGTGCTGATAACCGGCGCCGGACCGATAGGCATGCTGAGCCTGCTCGTTGCCCGTCTTGCCGGCGCGGCGCATATCGTCGTTACCGATGTCGCCGATGCGCCGCTCGATCTGGCGCGACGTATCGGCGCGGATGAAGCCGTCAACATCCTGCGCGATGCCGGCACGCTTGAAAAATACCGGTTTGAAAAAGGCGCCTTCGATGTCTTGTTCGAAGCCTCCGGCAATCAGGCGGCTCTGGTCCCGGCGCTGGATCTGCTCCGACCGGGTGGCGTGATCGTTCAGCTCGGCCTTGGCGGAGACTTCACCATCCCGATGAACCTCATCGTTGCCAAAGAGCTGCAACTGCGCGGAACGTTCCGCTTCCATGAGGAATTTGCGCAGGCGGTGAACATGATGGGACGCGGCCTGATTGATGTTAAGCCTTTGATCAGCGCCACATTGCCGTTTGACCGCGCCCGGGAGGCTTTCGATCTTGCCGGTGACCGCGCAAAGAGCATGAAAGTGCAGCTTGCCTTCAGTGGAGCAGCCTGATGAAGCCCGTTGTCGCCAAGCCGCTGACAGCGGAAGCCTTCGCATCATTCGGCTCGGTCGCCGACATCTCCGCACTTGAAAATCTGGTGTCGCTGACGGGTGCCTATGAGGGGACCGGCGACGCAAGAACGCCGGTGCTTCAACTCGTGCAGGCGAAGGCGATGTCGGGTTCGCCAGTCATTTCGCAAATGGAAATACATCCATTCTCCAGCCAGACTTTTCTGCCGCTCGACAAGTCGCCATCTCTGGTCGTGGTCTGCGAGGCCGGTGAAGACGGGATGCCGGATGAAACCACCTTCCAGGCCTTTCTGGCAGGCCCGAGCCAGATCGTCACCTATCGTTGCGGCGTCATGCACCACAGGCTGACACCGCTTGCGCCTTCCGGCCGATTTGCCATGACGATGTGGCAGACGGGAAGTGGTGGAGACACCGTCCTTTACCCACTGCAAACGCCTGTATCGGTGGATATGTCCAACATTTCTTCGTGAATGTTTGCCCGGGATGCGCACAATATCCGGGATAGCCAATTTGCATTCCTGGCGCCGTTCGTGCTTTTGTCTGCCGCAACAGTCCGGTCCAGCGCCGGAGGCAGGCCGAAGGGGCGGAAATCATGGATGACAAGCGAAGCGTCGATCATCTCGTCCTGCCCGTGCGGGATATCGGTGTCGCTGCTCATCGACTTGAAGCTCTTGGTTTTACGGTCGCGCCGCCGGCTCTCCATCCATTCGGCACACAAAACGCCTGCGTTTTCTTTCAGGATGGCACCTACATCGAGCCACTGGCGATTGCTAAGCCAGCTAATTATAACGCCTCGATAGAAAAGGGTGACGTCTTTACCGGCAGGGATCGGGCGTTCAGACAACATCACGAGCAGGAAGGTTTTTCGGCTCTCGTCGCCAAAACAGACGACGCTATTGCCGATCACGAACGGTTCGTCGCGGCGGGCCTGTCCGCCGGTGATCGCTTTGACTTTTCGCGACCGGTGCAGATGCCGGACGGCTCGCGCAGCGAGGCGGCATTCCGGCTGGCCTTTGCGGCAAGCGGGGCACCGGCGGATTTCTTCCTGTTCAGCTGCCAGCGGTTGAAGGCCTTGCCGGGTGATCGCACGGTGCTGGAGAAGCATGCCAATTCTGTCACGGGTCTCCGCGAAATTGTCCTGTTTTCCGGCGGAGACGCAAAGGCGGCTCGCCTGATCGAAACGGTCTTTGGCTGTGAAGCGACCATGTCTCCGGACGGAGATACGGTTTTCGCAACCGGCAATGTCAGGATCAGATTGACCGAAAAGCCGGCCTTCGCCAGCGTCGACCTGAATGCTTCAAATCGGGGTGACGGCGGGCTGCGCGGCGCGGGCATCGTCTTCTCCGTCAACGATCTTGCCGTGACAGCGGCGGTACTTGCTGCTAATGGCGTTTCCAGCATGGAAGCGGGTGGCCGTCTGGTGGTTCCCGCCGCGCCCGGTCAGGGCGTTGCCTTCGCCTTCGAGGAAATATGATGAGCGTTACCAACAATCTCAAAGTCACCGCCGGCGATGGCGCCAGCAAGGTTTCCTTCTCCAACGCCGAGCGTTTTTCGCTGATTGCCGGCCCCTGCCAGATGGAAAGCCGCGAACATGCCTTCATGATCGCGGGCGTGCTCAAGGAGCTGTGCGACAATCTGGGCATCGGCCTCGTTTACAAATCCTCCTTCGACAAGGCGAACCGCACCTCGCTTTCCGGCAAGCGCGGCATCGGTCTTGACAGCGCGATGGAAATCTTCGCCGATCTCAAGAAGGAATTTGGCTTTCCGGTGTTGACGGATATTCACACCGAAGAACAATGCGCCGTCGTCTCCGAAGTGGTGGATGTGCTGCAAATTCCGGCCTTCCTCAGCCGCCAGACCGATCTTCTTGTCGCCGCAGCAAAGACCGGCCGTGTCATTAACGTCAAGAAGGGCCAGTTCCTGGCACCCTGGGACATGAGGAACGTGCTGGCCAAGCTGAATGACAGCGGCAATCCGAATGTGCTCCTGTGCGAACGCGGCGCATCCTTCGGTTACAACACGCTGGTTTCCGACATGCGCTCGCTGCCGATCATGGCTTCGCTTGGCGCGCCGGTCGTTTTCGACGCCACCCATTCGGTGCAGCAGCCGGGCGGGCAGGGCGGTTCCACCGGCGGCCAGCGCGAATTCGTCGAGACGCTTGCGCGCGCGGCAGTGGCTGTCGGCGTGGCCGGCCTCTTCATCGAGACCCATGAGGACCCGGACAATGCGCCTTCCGACGGCCCCAACATGGTGCATCTGAAGGATATGCCGAAACTGCTCGAGAAGCTTCTGGCCTTCGACGCCATCGCGAAAGCCTGAGGAACGGGCGCGGTTCGTGCCAATCGATTTTAAATGGCGGGCGGTCCGTTTCTGCCGCCCGCCGTCATTGTAATTTCTTCGCCATCGTCTAAGACAGGCGACGGAAAATATCTGTTCCATTCCCAAGGGAGAGACCATGACTGCCATTACCGATATCATCGCGCGCGAAATCCTCGACAGCCGCGGCAACCCGACCGTTGAAGTCGATGTCTATCTCGAAGACGGCTCGATGGGCCGTGCAGCCGTTCCTTCGGGCGCCTCCACCGGCGCGCATGAGGCGGTTGAGCTGCGTGATGGCGGCAAGCGTTATCTCGGCAAGGGCGTGGAAAAGGCGGTTGAAGCCGTCAATACGGAAATCTTCGACGCCATCGGCGGTTTCGATGCTGAAAACCAGATCCAGATCGATCAGCTGATGATCGCGCTTGACGGCACGCCGAACAAGTCGCGCATCGGCGCCAACGCCATCCTCGGCGTTTCGCTCGCCGTCGCCAAGGCTGCCGCTGAAGCTTCCGGCCTGCCGCTTTACCGTTACGTTGGTGGCCCGAACGCGCATCTGCTGCCGGTTCCGATGATGAACATCATCAATGGCGGCGCGCATGCCGACAACCCGATCGATTTCCAGGAATTCATGATCCTGCCCGTTGGCGCGGAAAACATCCGTGAAGCCGTGCGCATGGGCTCGGAAGTGTTCCATACGCTGAAAAAAGAACTGTCCGCACAGGGCCACAACACCAATGTCGGCGACGAGGGCGGTTTTGCACCGGGTCTCGAAAGCGCGCCTGCTGCTCTCGATTTCATCATGAAGTCGATCGAAAAGGCCGGTTACCGTCCGGGCGACGACATGTTCATCGGTCTTGACTGTGCCGCGACCGAATTCTTCAAGAACGGCAACTACGTTTATGAAGGCGAAGGCAAGACCCGTTCGCCGATCGAGCAGGCCGAATATCTGGCCGAACTCGTTGCCAAGTATCCGATCATCTCCGTCGAAGACGGCATGGCTGAAGACGACTGGGACGGCTGGAAGGCGCTGACCGATCTCATCGGCAACAAGTGCCAGCTGGTGGGCGACGATCTCTTCGTCACCAACTCCGCCCGCCTTCGCGACGGTATCAAGATGGGCGTTGCAAACTCCATCCTCGTCAAGGTCAACCAGATCGGTTCGCTTTCCGAGACGCTGGATGCGGTTGAGACCGCGCACAAGGCAGGCTACACCGCCGTCATGTCGCACCGTTCGGGCGAGACGGAAGATTCGACCATCGCCGATCTCGCAGTTGCGACGAACTGCGGTCAGATCAAGACCGGTTCGCTTGCCCGTTCCGACCGGCTCGCAAAGTACAACCAGCTGATCCGCATTGAGGAAATGCTGGGCCCGCAGGCTGCCTACGCCGGCCGTTCGATCCTGCGCGGGTAATTCTCGGTTTGGTTTTGCGGATGAGGCCCGCCGTCCGGCGGGTTTAATTCACGGAGTGAGCGGTGTCATCCACGCTCCGTCATCCCGGACTTGATCCGGGATCCCGTGCGATCAAGTCTTTGATCGCGAAAGACTCTCTCACGGCGCAGACGCGCCGTGGCGGGATGTCGGATCAAGTCCGGCATGACGAGGTTTATCTGACATCACTGCCTTTCTCAGCCCGCCTTCAGGCGGGCTTTTTCATGACCATCCGCGGATTGGAATTTAAGGTCAACGGATAGTTAAACAATCCGGCTTAGTCTCAGAATCACGTTGTGCGTTTTAAGGCTTCTCTCCGGCATGTGGACCAGACATCATAAAAAGAGACGATTCGGCCGTTTGATCGTTCCGGCCATCACGATCGCTTTTCTTTCCTATTTCGGTTATCATTCCATTCATGGCGACTTCGGCCTTCAGGCGACGGAGCGGCTGGAGCGGCAGCGTATTACCCGGACTGCGGAGCTTGCAAAGCTGACGCAGGCCCGTGTGGCGCTGGAGCGGCAGGTGGAATTGCTGAGTGATGGTTCGCTCGAGCGCGACATGATCGACGAGATTTCCCGTTACCAGCTGAATATGTCCCGCACGGACGAAATCGTCATCATGAACACTTATTTCTAATTAACCGAAATCAAGTTAATTTAACATTTCTGATTTATTCACAGCATCTTAGCGTGAATATGTGCCATGCGTTTAAAGCATTGCTGCATGGCATTTTCTTGCATATGGTACGCGCCACTCTATCCATTCAAACGGCAACTCAGGGAGGGATGAATGGCGCCGCGAAAACCAGCGACCGTATCCGGCCGCAAGACCACGGCAAAGTCCGCAACCGAATTCACCGGCAAGAACAGCCCGGACTTCTCGAAGGACGAAGAGCTTCACGCTTACCGTGAAATGCTTTTGATCCGCCGTTTCGAAGAAAAGGCAGGCCAGCTTTACGGCATGGGCTTCATCGGTGGTTTCTGTCACCTCTACATCGGCCAGGAAGCTGTTGTCGTCGGCATGCAGATGTCGCAGAAGGACGGCGATCAGGTCATCACCGCTTACCGTGACCACGGCCACATGCTCGCCTTGGGCATGAGCGCGCGTGGCGTCATGGCCGAGTTGACCGGCCGCAGGGGCGGCCTGTCGAAAGGCAAGGGCGGCTCCATGCACATGTTCTCCAAGGAGAAACATTTCTACGGCGGCCACGGCATCGTTGGCGCGCAGGTTTCGCTTGGAACCGGTCTCGCCTTCGCCAACAAGTATCGCGGTAACGACAATGTCTCCGTGACCTATTTCGGTGACGGCGCCGCCAACCAGGGCCAGGTCTACGAGAGCTTCAACATGGCTGCTCTCTGGAAACTGCCGATCATCTATATCGTCGAGAACAACCGTTACGCCATGGGCACCTCGACCGCCCGCGCCACCGCCCAGTCGAACTATTCGCTGCGCGGACAGTCCTTCGGCATCCCCGGTGTTCAGGTGGATGGCATGGATGTGCGCGCCGTCAAGGCCGCCGCCGACCAGGCGCTGGAACATTGCCGTTCCGGCAAGGGTCCGATCATCCTGGAAATGCTGACCTACCGTTACCGTGGTCACTCCATGTCGGACCCGGCGAAATACCGCTCCAAGGACGAAGTGCAGAAGATGCGCTCCGAACATGACCCGATCGAGCAGGTCAAGGCACGGCTTCTGGACCATGGCTGGGCAAGCGAAGACGAATTGAAGGCCATCGACAAGGATGTCCGTGATATCGTCGCCGACAGCGCCGACTTCGCCCAGAACGACCCCGAGCCGGATGTCTCCGAGCTCTACACCGACATTCTGCTCTGATCGGGAAAGGGAAACCCATGCCTGTAGAAATTCTTATGCCCGCCCTTTCCCCGACCATGGAGGAAGGCACGCTTTCCAAGTGGCTTAAAAAGGAAGGCGACAAGGTCACCTCTGGTGACGTGATTGCCGAAATCGAGACCGACAAGGCGACCATGGAAGTGGAAGCCGTGGATGAAGGTGTTATCGGCAAGCTGCTGATCGATGCCGGCACCGAAGGCGTCAAGGTTAATACGCCGATTGCCGTTCTCATCCAGGAAGGCGAGAGCGCCAACGATATCGCTTCGGCGCCGAAGGCGGAAGCCGCCAATTCCGGCTCGGATGCCGCCGGCGGCAAGACCCGCGAAGCGACCGAAGAGCCGAGCGCTGACAAGGAAGCCGCCAAGGTTCCGGCAGCACCCAAGATCGAAGTTGCTGCCGATCCGGATATTCCGGCCGGCACGGAAATGGTGATGACGACGGTGCGTGAAGCGCTGCGCGACGCCATGGCCGAAGAAATGCGCTCCGACGAAAAAGTTTTCGTCATGGGTGAAGAAGTCGCCGAATATCAGGGCGCCTACAAGATCACTCAAGGCCTGCTGCAGGAATTCGGCGAGCGCCGCGTCATCGACACCCCGATCACCGAGCATGGTTTTGCCGGTATCGGCGTCGGCGCTGCAATGACGGGCCTCAAGCCCATCGTCGAATTCATGACCTTCAACTTCGCCATGCAGGCGATCGACCAGATCGTCAACTCGGCGGCAAAGACGCTTTACATGTCGGGTGGCCAGATGGGCGCACCGATGGTGTTCCGTGGTCCCTCGGGCGCTGCTGCCCGCGTTGGCGCTCAGCATTCGCAATGTTACGCCGCATGGTACAGCCATATTCCGGGCCTCAAGGTCGTCATGCCCTACACGGCAGCCGACGCCAAGGGCCTGCTGAAAGCAGCTATCCGCGATCCGAACCCTGTCATTTTCCTGGAAAATGAAATTCTCTACGGTCAGAGCTTCGAAGTGCCGAAGCTCGATGATTTCGTGCTGCCGATCGGCAAGGCGCGCATTCACCGCAAGGGCAAGGATGCAACCATCGTTTCCTTCGGCATCGGCATGACCTATGCGATCAAGGCGGTTGCGGAACTCGAGAAGCTCGGCATCGATGTCGAACTGATCGACCTGCGCACCATCCGCCCGATGGATCTGCCCACCGTCATTGAATCGGTCAAGAAGACCGGTCGTCTGGTGACCGTCGAGGAAGGTTTCCCGCAGTCATCGGTAGGTGACTTCATCGCCAACCAGGTCATGCGCGCCGCTTTCGACTATCTCGATGCGCCGATCCTGACGATCGCCGGCAAGGATGTTCCGATGCCTTACGCGGCAAACCTCGAAAAGCTGGCTCTGCCGAACGTCGATGAAGTCGTTCAGGCTGTCAAAACCGTCTGCTACAAGTAAGGGGAGGCGTTTCGATGCCGATAAACATCACCATGCCTGCCCTTTCTCCAACGATGGAAGAGGGCAATCTGGCCAAGTGGCTGGTCAAGGAAGGCGACAAGGTCGCACCCGGTGACGTGATCGCCGAGATCGAGACCGACAAGGCGACCATGGAAGTGGAAGCCGTCGACGAAGGCACCGTTGCCAAGCTGGTCGTTCCGGCCGGCACCGAAGCCGTCAAGGTCAATGCCCTGATCGCGATCCTCGCTGCTGACGGCGAGGATGTTGCCGAGGCGGCAAAGGGCGGCGCTGCCGCTCCCGCCAAGGCGGAAGCTCCAAAGCAGGAAGCTGCAAAGGCTGAAACGCCGAAGGAAGAAGCTGCACCGGCCAAGGCTGAAAAGCCGGCGGTTGATCAGGCAGCGGCACCTTCCGCGCCGGTTGCAAAGTCCGGAGAGCGCATCTTCGCTTCGCCGCTTGCCCGCCGTCTTGCCAAGGAAGCCGGTCTCGACCTTTCGGCCGTCTCCGGTTCCGGCCCGCATGGCCGCATCGTCAAGACCGACGTGGAAAAAGCTGCTGCCTCCGGCGGTGCGAAGGCTGCTACGGCCGCCGCAGCATCCGCAGGCGCGCCGGCTCCGGCACTCGCCAAGGGCCAGTCGGACGAAGCCGTTCTCAAGCTGTTCGAGCCGGGTTCCTACGAGCTCGTGCCGCATGACGGCATGCGTAAGGTCATCGCCAAGCGTCTGGTCGAATCCAAGCAGACGGTTCCGCATTTCTACGTTTCCGTGGATTGCGAGCTCGACACGCTTCTGGCACTGCGCGCCCAGCTCAACGCGGCTGCTCCTGAAAAGGACGGCAAGCCGGTCTACAAGCTGTCGGTCAACGACATGGTCATCAAGGCGCTTGCTCTGGCGCTGCGTGATGTGCCGGATGCCAACGTCTCCTGGACGGAAAGCGCCATGGTCAAGCACAAGCACTCGGATGTCGGCGTTGCCGTTTCCATTCCGGGTGGCCTGATCACGCCGATCATCCGCAAGGCGGAAGAGAAGTCGCTCTCCACCATCTCCAACGAGATGAAGGACTACGGCAAGCGCGCGAAAGAGCGCAAGCTGAAGCCCGAGGAATATCAGGGCGGCACAACCGCCGTGTCCAACATGGGCATGATGGGCGTGAAAAGCTTCTCCGCCGTCATCAACCCGCCGCATGCCACCATTCTGGCGGTCGGCGCGGGCGAACAGCGCGCTGTCGTGAAGAACGGCGAGATCAAGATCGCCAATGTCATGACGGTCACGCTTTCCACCGACCACCGCTGTGTCGATGGTGCGCTCGGAGCCGAACTGATCGGCGCCTTCAAGCGCTATATCGAAAACCCGATGGGCATGCTGGTTTGATCGGAGAGTGAGATGGTGAAGTCGGTCCTCTGCTTTGGTGACTCCCTGACCTGGGGATATGACGCGGAAACGGGTGGCCGGCACAGCCATGACGATCTTTGGCCGAGCGTCTTGCAGAAGGCGCTCGGTTCCGACGTGCATGTGATCCACGAGGGTCTGGGTGGCCGCACCACCGCTTATGACGACCATACGGCCGATTGCGACCGCAACGGGGCAAGACTTCTGCCAACGCTGCTGCACAGCCATGCGCCGCTTGACCTCGTCATCATCATGCTCGGCACCAACGACATGAAGCCGTCGATCCACGGATCGGCCATGGTGGCAATGAAGGGGATCGAGCGTCTGGTGAAACTCACGCGCAACCATGTCTGGCAGGTGCCGGATTGGGAAGCGCCTGACGTGCTGATCGTCGCGCCGCCGCAGCTTTGCGAAACGGCGAACCCCGTCATGGGCGCGATCTATCGCGATGCAATCGATGAATCGGCGATGCTGGCTTCCGTTTACCGGGACCTTGCCGACGACCTCGATTGCGGATTTTTCGATGCCGGGTCCGTCGCCCACACGACGCCGGTGGACGGCGTTCATCTCGATGCTGAAAACACGCGGGCCATCGGGCGCGGGCTGGAGCCCGTCGTCCGCATGATGCTCGGACTTTGACACTCATTCTCGTTTCGGAGCGGTTTACCGTCATCCGAACAAGACAAGGCAGGATTTCCAATGGCTCAATCTTATGACGTCATCATCATCGGTTCGGGACCGGGCGGTTATATTGCCGCGATCCGCGCAGCCCAGCTCGGCATGAAGGTTGCCGTCGTGGAGCGCGAGCATCTGGCCGGCATCTGCTCCAACTGGGGCTGCATCCCGACCAAGGCCCTGCTGCGCACCGCCGATGTCATGCACACCGCCACCCACGCCAAGGATTACGGCCTGACGCTGGAAGGTTCGATCAAGCCTGACGTGAAGGCAATCGTGGCCCGTTCGCGCGGCATCGCTGCGCGCATGAACAACGGCGTCGGTTTCCTGTTCAAGAAAAACAAGGTCGATATCATCTGGGGTGAAGCCAAGATCACCAAGCCGGGCGAAATCGTTGTCGGCAAGTCCACCAAGCCGGTGGTTCAGCCGCAGGGTCCCGTGCCGAAGAACACGCTGGGTGAGGGTACTTACACTGCCAAGCACATCATCGTTGCCACCGGCGCCCGCCCGCGTGCGCTGCCTGGCATCGAGCCGGATGGCAAGCTGATCTGGACCTATTTCGAGGCAATGAAGCCGGAAGAAATGCCGAAGTCGCTGCTCGTCATGGGCTCGGGTGCGATCGGCATCGAATTCGCCAGCTTCTACCGCACCATGGGCGTCGACGTCACCGTCGTCGAGATCATGAGCCAGGTCATGCCGGTCGAAGATGCGGAAATCTCCACCTTCGCCAAGAAGCAGCTTGAGAAGCAGGGCATGAAGATCCATCTGGAAACCAAGGTTTCCAAGGTCGAGAAGGGCGCGAACTCTGTCACCGCGACGCTCGAGAAGAAGGATGGTTCGTCCGAGAAGATCACCGCCGACCGGATGATTTCCGCCGTCGGCGTTGTCGCCAATATCGAAGGCATCGGCCTTGAGGCTGCCGGCGTGAAGACCGATCGCGGCTTCATCGTCATTGACGGTTACGGCAAGACCAACGTCCCCGGCATCTATGCCATCGGCGATGTCGCCGGCGCGCCGCTGCTCGCCCACAAGGCTGAGCATGAGGCTGTCATCTGTGTTGAAAAGATCGCCGGCCTGCCGAATGTGCATCCGATGGACAAGCTCAAGATTCCCGGCTGCACCTATTGCAACCCGCAGGTCGCCTCGGTTGGTCTCACCGAAGCCAAGGCGAAGGAACAGGGTCGCGATATCCGCGTTGGCCGCTTCTCCTTTGCGGCGAATGGCAAGGCGGTCGCTCTCGGTGAAGACCAGGGCATGGTCAAGACCATCTTCGACAAGAAGACCGGTGAGTTGCTCGGTGCCCATATGGTCGGTGCGGAAGTGACCGAACTCATTCAGGGCTTCGTTGTCGCCATGAATCTCGAGACGACGGAAGAGGATTTGATGCACACGATCTTCCCGCATCCGACCATTTCGGAATCGATGAAGGAAAGCGTGCTCGACGCCTACGGACGTGTGCTGAACGCATAAGTGCCGCGTGATGCCCGGCATTGTCTAACCTTGCCGGGTGTCCCATATGTCTCAACGGCGGTTCTTCAAGGGGAACTGTTCTTTCAGGGAGCGTGGGAATGGAAAGTGTAGGCTGGATTGCAGCAATCATCATCGGCGGTCTCGCCGGCTGGCTTGCGGGCAAACTCATGGACATGCGCTTCGGCATCTTCATGAACATCATATTGGGCATTGTCGGTTCGGTTGTCGCGGTCGCCGTCCTTCGCACCCTCGATGTCTTCGTGCAGGACAGCAGGCTCGGTTACTTCGTCACGTCTTTCCTTGGCGCCAGCCTGTTGCTGTTTGTGGCAAAGCTGGTGCGGCGCTAACGGGCTGCATGACCGGAAGGGGCTTACGCTTTTTCTGGAATTGTTCTAAAGCATCCGGCCAACAGGTGTTTAGATCGCTACAGGCGATGGAAGCAGGTTTTTAATGGTCACTATTCTCGACAGGACTTCGTCCGAAGAAAAGCGCATTCGCCACCCGGAAAAGGCGCATCGGCCCGATACCGAGGTCATGCGCAAGCCGGAATGGATCCGCGTCAAGGCGCCGACCTCCAAGGGTTACCACGAGACGCGTGAACTGGTGCGTTCGCACAAGCTGGTAACGGTGTGCGAAGAAGCCGGCTGTCCGAATATCGGCGAATGCTGGGACAAGAAACACGCGACCTTCATGATCATGGGTGAAATCTGCACCCGCGCCTGCGCCTTCTGCAACGTCGCGACCGGCAAGCCCAATCCGCTCGACATGGACGAGCCTGAGAATGTCGCCAAGGCCGTCAAGCAGATGGGCCTTTCGCACGTCGTCATCACCTCGGTCGACCGTGACGATCTCGCCGATGGCGGTGCTGAACATTTCGAGAAGGTCATCTGGGCGATCCGTGCCGCGTCTCCGACGACGACCATCGAAATCCTCACCCCCGACTTCCTGAAGAAGCCCGGCGCGCTGGAGCGTGTCGTCGCCGCCAAGCCTGACGTCTTCAACCACAACATGGAAACCGTTCCGGGCAATTACCTCACGGTTCGCCCCGGCGCGCGTTATTTCCATTCCGTGCGTCTCTTGCAGCGGGTGAAGGAACTCGACCCCACCATGTTCACCAAGTCCGGCATCATGGTTGGCCTCGGTGAAGAGCGTAACGAAGTGCTGCAGCTGATGGACGATCTGCGCAGCGCCGATGTGGATTTCCTGACCATCGGCCAATATCTGCAGCCGACCCGCAAGCATCACAAGGTCGAGGCCTTCGTGACGCCGGAGGAATTCAAGTCCTATGAGACGGTCGCCTATACCAAGGGCTTCCTGATGGTCTCCTCCAGCCCGCTTACTCGCTCTTCGCACCATGCTGGCGACGATTTCGAGCGTCTGCGCGCTGCCCGCGAGAAGAAGCTGCTGGCGGCTGCGGAGTAAGGGACGGAAAAGCCCGGCAACACATGGCGTTACGGTTGGGCGATTTGATCGCTCTCTCCGCCGTCATGCTCGGGCCTGTCCCGAGCATCTGCAGCCCATGAATTTTATGATAGGTGATTGGATCCTCGGGGCAGGCCCGAGGATGCGCCGTGTTCGTGACGGTGCCTGTGAAATGGTTCAGCCGCTTGATTGCGGTGTAACCCGGTCACGCCACGACCTTCTCCGGCCGGTGCGCCCGCATGCATAGCACCACGCTCAGCACCACCGAGCAGATTGCCACGACCTCGATGAGTGTCGGCCCACGCCCTTCCCAGAGAAAGCCGTAAAGCAGCGCAAACAGCGTTTCGAACAAAATCATCTGCCCGACCATGGTAAGCGGCAGAAGGCGGCTCATCCTGTTCCAGAGTGCGTTGCCGAGAATGGAGGCGGTGAAGCCGAGGACTGCTGCAACGGTCACGAAGTGCAGCCAGTCTCCCGAACTGTGGCCTTCTCCGCCAAAGGCAAAGGCCGGGATGGCGAGCGCCAGCGCAAGGGCGCCGGTCACCACGCCCGTCATCATGTTCCAGTCATCGGCGCTGACATCATGAAGGCGGGACAGCCAGCGGGCATTGCCGACTGCAAAGGCGGTCCATGATGCAAGCGCCCCCAGCGCACAGGCAAGGCCGATGACGCGGGACATATCCAGCCCACCGTCGCTTTCCATCAGCGATTGCCAGGAAATGCCGATGATGCCGATTGCCCCGAAAACGAGTGATGGCCAAAGCCGCCGGAGCGACACCGCGCCATGGTCGCGGCTGCCGATGATGGTGACGGCAACCGGCAGGAAACCGATGATGATGGAGGTGAAGGCGACGCCGCTCAGCTTCACCGCCGTCGATATGAAGACATAATAGGCGATGTTGCCGATCATGCTCAGCCAGCCAAGCGCGAACCATTCCCGCGCGCCGAAATGGGCAGATACCCGCCTCAGGCGCGGCCCGATGATGATGAGGGAAATCAGCCCGTAGGTGAGGTAACGTGCCGTCGAGAGTTGCAGCGCGGAAAAATCCGGCACGAGTTTGGGCGCGAGGAATATCCCGCCCCAGAGCGCACCCGCCAGCATGCCGTAAAATACACCGAGACCTGTCCTGTTCATGTCTGTCATATCCGCATTCACATTTGCCTGCGATGTGCCACAGGCCCTTGCGGCTGTCTTGACAAAAACTCCTGATGAATGAACGGCGGTTCTAGTGGATACCGCGGTTGCGGCGATAGGCGGCAGGTGTTTCGCCCACAATATTGCGCATGGCGCGCGTCAGCGCCGTCTGGTCCGAAAAACCGGCCCTGAGTGCGATTTCGGCAATCTGCAGGCTGGAATCGGTGAGCAGGGCGCAGATCTTGTCCATGCGAAGCCCGGCCAGCCAGCGGTGAGGCGAGAGACCGAATTCTTCGAGGAACAGCGCATGCAGACGGCTGTCGCTGATCGAGGCGCAGGCTGCCAGCATGTCGATGGTCCAGGGGAAGAAAGGCTCCGCCCGGACGACGGCGCCAAGCCAGCGCAGGCGCTCGCGGATATCGGTTCTTTCATTTGCGAGGCTGTCGACGAGAAGCGGCGCCCATAGGCCGGCGACATCGTCGCGCCGCCCATCCGTTCCGATGAGGCCGCGCATATAGGCAATCAATTGCCGTGTATCCGGGGCAATATCAAGAAAGGGACTGCGGGAGAACTTTTCGAGTGTGCATTCGGAAACGGCACTTTCATCGAGATCGACCACCAGCGAATGGTTGATCGCCGTCGCTTCCTGCGTGTGCGGCGCATCCCGATGGATGAAGACGCCGCGTCCGGTGGAGAGCTCATCCTGCCGCCCGGCCACATCGATCCGCAGGCTACCGGAGACGGGAAGAACGATTTGCACGAAGCCATGCCGTTCCTTCGGTCTTTCCTGCCTGTAGGTTCTGATATCGGCGGATGCGGATGTCATGACGCTGTCGTTTCCATTGTGCAAAGAAATGGCCGCCTCGAAAAAGCGGCCGGTTCCGTTGCATGATTATGACATCGTCTTGAAGATTGGGCCAGCCAGCTTTATCGCTCGGCTGTGCCGCTGGCAATTAACAGTCTTCCTTGGCGGTCGATTCGCCGCGTTTGCGCTTGCGCAGAACCGGCTTGTTCTCTCTCGCTTCGCATTTCGCGACGTCGATGAGATAGGCAAGCACCGGCATGCCGTTCATCGATGCGAGTTGCTTGGCGGATTCGAGAAGGTTGATGATGTTGGAAAAATCGTCCATCGGCTCACTCAGTGGCTCAAAGCGGTTATGTATCGGGTCTGAACCCAAGGATGAAGAGGCGCGGGGAAATCGGGAGGGCCCGGCGCGTTTGCATCCAGTGGGTGTAATATTAGACGCAAATAAATAGCAATCCCTGAGACGGGGTTGCAATAGTCAATTTTCCGTAACTGCCATGCGCAACGACAACACCGTGCCCGGTGGCTATTGCGTGGCGGAAATATATCCAGCGGTCAGATGAGGTTTATGAAATGCCGAACTATCTTCACAGGGTGGAAGATGCCGCGACGATCATCGCCGGGGCGCAACGCATCCTGGTCGTCGGCTGCTCCGGCGGCGGCAAATCGACGCTTTCGCAGAAGCTCGCGCGCAATTTCGGACTTCGTTACATCTCCATGGACCGTGAAGTCTTCTGGCTGCCCGGCTGGCAGGCGCGCCCGCGTGAGGAGCAACGGCAGAGGATCGCCGCCATCATCACCGAGGAGCGCTGGCTGATGGATGGCAGCAATCCATCGTCTTTTGACATGCGCCTGCCGAGGTCACATATCGTTGTGTGGGTGCGCATGCCGCGCTGGCTCTGCCTGTGGGGCGCCGTCAGCCGGGCGATCAGGGGATATGGCAAGGCGCGGCCGGAAATGGCCGAAGGATGCCCGGAAAGGATAGACGTCGATTTCCTGCGCTATATCTGGAATTTCGAACGTCGCCATGCTCCGATCTTCGAGCAGAATTTCGCCCTTTACGGTCAGGGTGTGCCGGTATTCCAGCTGAAAAGCCGAAAACAGTTTCGCCGCCTTCTTGATCTTCTTCGCATCGCGGATTAACTGCCGCTTATGCCCCAGTTCGAAACGCATCGCTTTGTCAAACACTCGCCAGACCGCATGTACGACCTTGTCGCCGATGTGGAGACCTATCCGCAGTTTCTGCCCCTTTGCGAAGCGCTCGTCGTCCGCTCGCGCAAGGAACGGGATGGCAAGGTGCTGCTGGTGGCGGATATGACGGTGGGCTACAAGGCCATTCGCGAAACCTTCACCACACAGGTTCTGTTGAATCCGGCCGAGCGCGCCATCGATGTGAAATATATCGATGGGCCGTTCAGATATCTCGATAATCGCTGGCGTTTCGAAGAGGCCGAAGATGGCGGCACGGCCATTCATTTCTTCATCGATTATGAATTCAAGAGCCGGTTGCTGGGTGCAGTGATGGGCTCGATGTTCGACCGGGCTTTCCGCATGTTCGCAGAAGCCTTCGAGACCCGCGCCGACAAAATCTACACCGACCCAGCCTGATTGAGGGCAATCAGCATCTCAAGCGCGGTTTTCACCGTCGCAAGCCGGATTTCGGTGCGGCCAATCTCGCCGTAACGCATCTCCTTATGCTGCCACCCGCCAGAACGCGCCTTGGCGGCCAGATGCACCAGCCCTACCGGCTTTTCGGCTGAACCGCCGCCCGGACCGGCAATGCCGGTCACCGCCACGGCGAAATCCGCGCGCGACCGGAAGAGGGCGCCATGCGCCATTTGCAACGCGGTCTGTCGTGAGACTGCACCGAATGTCGCCAGCGTCTCGGCGCCAACCCCCAGCATGTCCCGCTTGGCGTCATTGGTATAGGTGACGAAACCACGATCGACGACGGCGGAGGAGCCGGCAATTTCCGTCAGTGCGCCGGCGATCAGTCCTCCGGTACAGCTTTCCGCCGTCGAGACCATCAAACCACGGGCGGTGAAATCAGTGATGATCCGCCGTGCCAGTTCTTCGATGTCTTCAGGGAAAAGGCTCATAACGGTCTGCCTCGATAGACAACGGTAGCGGTGGCGATTGCGGCTATGCCTTCCCGGCGGCCGACGAAGCCGATCGTCTCATTGGTCGTCGCCTTCACCGAGCAGCGCTCCAGCGCAATGCCGAGCATGTCGGAGAGCGCCTCCCGCATGGCCTGACGGTGCGGGCCGATGCGCGGCGCTTCGGCAATCAGCGAGACATCGGCATTCATGATCGTGCCGCCATTGTCGCGCACGACCTTTGCCGCATGTTCAAGGAAGATGCGCGAGGCGGCCCCCTTCCATTGCGGATCGGAAGGCGGGAAATGATCGCCGATATCGCCGGCGCCACAGGTGGCGAGAAGTGCATCCGTCAGCGCATGCAGCGCCACATCCGCATCCGAATGGCCTTTCAGTCTCTGGTCGTGTTCGATGAAGATGCCGCAGAGCGTCACGCCGTCGCCGGCCTCCAGCTGGTGCACGTCGTAACCATTGCCGGTGCGCACATCGGGCAATGCGTGGGAGAGCTTTTCATCGGCCATGGCGATATCCCGCTTGAGAGTGAGTTTCACATTGTCGACCGAACCTTCGGTCAGCGTCACCGTCAGTCCCGCCCATTCGGCAATCGATGCATCATCGGTGAAATCCGTCTTGCCAGAGCTGGCTGCGGCGCGATGCGCGACGAGAATATCGCTGTAATTAAAGCTCTGCGGTGTCTGCGCCGCATAAAGCCCCTGTCGGGAAACCGTTTCCACGACGCGATCGCCCGTACCGCGCTTCAGCGTATCGGTGACGGGCAGGGCAGGCAGAACGCCCCCCGCACCCGCGCGATGCAGCGCCACAATACGCTCCAGCATGTCCGTGGCGACGAAAGGCCGCACGGCATCGTGGATCATCACGTGGGTGAGGCCGTGCGAGGAGAGCGCCTCCAGCCCGGCCAGAACCGATTGCTGGCGTGTCGCGCCGCCCGTTACCGTGGTGATCCGCTCGCCAGCATCAACCCGCGCAAGGATCGGCGACAGCAGCGCCGCATCGTCGGCATGGCTGACGACCACGATAGGGCAGGTGTCGTTCCAGCCGAGGAAAGTCGCCAATGTATGCTCGATCACGGCCCTGCCGCCGATCGGACGATATTGCTTGGGCCCTTCCTCGGGTGAGCCTGCCCTTTCACCGCGTCCGGCGGCGACGATGACGATGCCGAATTTCATAGTACTTTCCTGCATTGGTCATATGCTTTGTGCGCAACCCTTAGCGGTTGACAGTCCTGCTCTAGCGTTTCAAAACCCGGATGGCCAGCCCGATAAGACGCGCATTCGCCCCTGCATGTCGCAGGATCGAGCGTCATCGCGCCTTTGAACCTGCACAAATTGCTGCCGACAGCAAAACAGGCAGGCAGCCGCCCAGCAAATAAAAGGTGCAACCCTCTAAAAGTGCTTGGCAACCGCACAAACACTGTCTAAAAATAATGCAAATAACCCTTCTGCATGAAAGATCATCAATTGCATCTTCCGGAGTTGTCAGAACCGTTCAGCATCGGCTCAGTCACGATCCGTAATCGTGCGGTGCTGGCGCCCATGTCGGGCGTGACGGATTTGCCGTTCCGGCAGCTGGCCTGGCGTTATGGCGCGGGTCTGGTCGTGACGGAAATGGTCGCAAGTCGCGAACTCGTCGCTAACAGGGGCGAATCCTGGGCACGGCTGAAAAATGCCGGCATGGTTCCGCATATGGTGCAGCTTGCCGGGCGCGAGGCACATTTCATGGCTGAGGCCGCGAAGATTGCCGCCGATAACGGCGCCGGCATCATCGATATCAATATGGGTTGTCCGGCAAAGAAGGTGACGGGCGGTTATTCCGGCTCGGCTTTGATGCGTGATCCCGACCATGCACTGTCGTTGATCGAGGCGACGGTTGGCGCGGTTGATGTACCGGTAACGCTTAAGATGCGGCTCGGCTGGGACGAAAACACCATCAATGCACCGGAGATTGCTCGCCGTGCCGAGGCGGCAGGGGTTCAGCTCATCACCATTCACGGTCGCACCCGCATGCAGTTTTATGAGGGGCGGGCAGACTGGGATGCCATCCGTGCTGTGCGCGAGGTGATTTCCGTGCCGCTGATCGCCAATGGCGATGTGGAAACGGCCGATGATGCGCGCGAAATCCTGCGCCGTTCCGGTGCGGATGCCGTCATGGTCGGCCGCGGCGCACAGGGGCAGCCCTGGCTGCCGGCGGTGCTCGCCGGACATGCAGCGCCGCAGCGCGAGGATATTCCCGCCATCGCCATCGAACATTACGAGATGATGCTGGAATTTTACGGAAGGGAAGCCGGTCTCCGGCATGCCCGCAAACATCTGGGCTGGTATCTCGACCGTTCCGCGTCCGACATTGCCACGCCCGAAAAGGCAAAAATCATGACATCGCGTGACACGGGGGAGGTGGCGGATCTGCTGCGCTCCGCCCTTAGCGACAATGCGGGCGAAGACGCCGCAAGGAAGGCCGCATGAGCGCTGACAAACACAGCCCGGCAGATGCGAACCCGCTCGCCATGGCGGTTCTGAACGCGGTGCAGAACCCGGTCATTCTGGTGGATGGCGAAGGTTTCATCGCATTCGCCAATTGGGAAGCCGAAGCCTTTTTCGGAGCGAGCGCCTCCCATCTTGCCCGCTATCGCGTGTCCACCTTCATTCCCTTCGGCAGCCCGCTTTTGGCGCTGATCGATCAGGTGCGGGAGCGTCGCGCGCCGGTCAACGAATATCGCGTCGATCTCAGTTCCCCGCGCCTCGGCCAGGACAAGCTGGTCGATCTCTACGTTGCGCCCGTCGTCAGCGAACCGGGATCGGTTGTCGTCGTCTTCCAGGAACGGTCGATGGCCGACAAGATCGACCGCCAGCTGACCCATCGCGCCGCCGCCCGCTCGGTCACCGGCCTAGCCTCGATGCTCGCGCATGAGATCAAGAACCCGCTCTCCGGCATTCGCGGCGCTGCCCAGCTTCTGGAGACCTCCGTTGCCGACGAAGACCGGGCGCTGACGCGGCTGATCTGTGACGAAACCGACCGCATCGTCTCGCTGGTTGACCGCATGGAAGTGTTTTCCGACGAGCGGCCGGTGGACCGCGTGCCGGTCAACATCCATTCGGTGCTCGATCATGTGAAGGCCATCGCCAAGGCCGGCTTTGCCCGCAACATCAAGATTTCCGAGAATTACGACCCGTCGCTGCCGCCGGTCTATGCCAATCGCGACCAGCTGGTGCAGGTCTTCCTCAATCTCGTGAAGAATGCGGCCGAGGCCGTGGGCAACCAGCCGGATGGCGAGATCATCCTCACCACGGCCTACCGTCCCGGCATGCGGCTTTCGGTTGCCGGCAGCCGCGAGCGTATCTCGCTGCCGCTTGAATTCTGCGTGCATGATAATGGCCCGGGGGTTCCCTCCGATCTGCTGCCGCATCTTTTCGATCCCTTCATCACCACCAAGACGAATGGTTCGGGCCTTGGCCTGGCGCTTGTCGCCAAGCTGATCGGTGCCCATGGCGGCATTGTCGAATGCGACAGCCAGAACCACCGCACGACTTTCCGCGTATTGATGCCCGTCTCGCGGGAAGTGGCGCTTGACGACAGCTCTTTGCCGAACACGACAGGAAATGACAGATGACAGCTACGATCCTCGTCGCCGATGATGATGCCGCAATCCGCACGGTGCTGAACCAGGCGCTCAGCCGCGCCGGTTATGACGTGCGCATCACCTCCAATGCCGCAACGCTCTGGCGCTGGGTTTCGGCAGGTGAGGGCGATCTCGTCGTGACCGATGTCGTGATGCCGGATGAAAATGCCTTCGACCTTCTGCCGCGCATCAAGAAGGCTCGCCCGGACCTGCCGGTTCTCGTCATGAGCGCCCAGAACACTTTCATGACGGCCATCAAGGCCTCGGAAAAGGGCGCCTACGACTACCTGCCCAAGCCCTTCGACCTGACGGAGCTGATCGCCATCATCGGCCGCGCGCTCTCGGAGCCAAAGCGCAAGCCGGCCAAGCTCGATGACGACATGCAGGACGGCATGCCGCTCGTCGGCCGTTCGGCGGCGATGCAGGAAATCTACCGCGTTCTCGCCCGCCTGATGCAGACCGATCTCACGCTGATGATCACGGGTGAATCCGGTACGGGCAAGGAGCTGGTGGCGCGTGCGCTGCATGATTACGGCAAGCGCCGCAACGGCCCCTTCGTCGCCATCAACATGGCGGCAATCCCGCGCGATCTCATCGAATCGGAACTGTTCGGCCATGAGAAGGGCGCCTTCACCGGTGCGCAGAATCGCTCCACTGGCCGTTTCGAACAGGCCGAGGGCGGCACGCTGTTCCTCGATGAAATCGGCGACATGCCGATGGATGCCCAGACGCGCCTGCTGCGCGTGTTGCAGCAGGGCGAATATACGACGGTGGGTGGGCGCACGCCGATCCGCACCGATGTCCGCATCGTCGCCGCCACCAACAAGGATCTGAAACAGTCGATCAACCAGGGTCTGTTCCGCGAGGACCTCTATTACCGCCTCAACGTCGTACCGCTGCGCCTGCCGCCGCTGCGTGACCGTGCTGAAGATATTCCCGATCTCGTGCGCCATTTCATCCAGCAGGGCGAAAAGGAAGGTCTGGAGGGCAAGCGTTTCGAGGGCGAGGCGCTGGAAGTCATGAAGGCCTATGCCTGGCCGGGCAACGTGCGCGAGCTGGAAAACCTGATCCGTCGCCTGATGGCGCTTTATCCGCAGGAAGTCATCACCCGCGAGATCATCGAGCAGGAACTGCAGTCGGATGTCCCCGACAGCCCGCTGGACAAGATGGCGGTTCGCACCGGTTCGCTCACCATTTCGCAGGCGGTCGAAGAAAACATGCGGGATTATTTCGCCAGCTTCGGTGATGGCCTGCCGCCGCCCGGCCTTTATGACCGTGTGCTGCGCGAACTTGAATATCCGCTGATTCTCGCCGCTCTGACTGCAACGCGTGGTAACCAGATCAAGGCCGCCGATCTGCTCGGTCTCAACCGCAATACCCTGCGCAAGAAAATCCGAGAGCTTGGCGTTTCCGTCTATCGCAGTTCCCGCCCCAGCTGAGAATGTTGACAAGGTCGCATTTGTCGTTGCATTTTCGCCACATTGTGTTGCTTGGAAAACACTAGGAAGGAGAGATTCGCCGATTGGGGCGAGTCTTGCCTGACTTCAAGATTGTGGTGCTGGCTGGCCAGCGATTGGGAGTAGCGCATGCGGAAATCCGCCGCCGAACACGACGTTGCCGACGAGGCAGCGGGAATGGTGGTTGCCGATCGCAGGATGTCTTTCGCCCTGCCGGGGCTGGTGCTCGCCGGCGTTGCCCTTGTCTGTGCTATCGTCACCCTCTTCGTGCTTATGGGCGTGACGCCGATTGCGCCGACAACCAATGTCGTCATCGCCTCGGTGGTGATCAATTCGATCTTCGTGATCGGCCTGATCGTTCTCATTGGCCGCGAAATCAACCGGCTGCTGAAAGCGCGAAAAAAGGGCAGGGCGGCGGCGCGTCTGCATGTTCGCATCGTAGTGCTTTTCTCCATCGTGGCGATCACGCCGGCGGTTCTCGTGGCGATCTTCGCCAGCCTGACGCTGAATGTCGGTCTCGACCGCTGGTTTTCGATCCGCACCCAATCGATTGTCGAATCATCGGGCAATATCGCCCAGGCCTATATGATGGAAAATGCCGGCTATCTGCAGGGCCAGACCCTGTCGATGGCCACCGACCTCGACCGCAACCGCGCGCTTTTTTATCTCGACCGTACCGGCTTCGTCGAGCTGATGACCCGTCAGGCCAAAGGCCGTGGCCTGCTTGGCGCGTTTCTGGTGCAGGAGGACGGCGACGCCGTCGCCCAGG
The DNA here is from genome assembly GCF_047445855.1 of Rhizobium sp. BR 250. Taxonomy (NCBI): domain Bacteria; kingdom Pseudomonadati; phylum Pseudomonadota; class Alphaproteobacteria; order Hyphomicrobiales; family Rhizobiaceae; genus Rhizobium; species Rhizobium sp. BR 250. The sequence goes on along the minus strand of NZ_JARWKW010000001.1, from coordinate 377,820 downwards.
CCGACCTCAAGACGGAAAAACCGCTGCCCGCCATCCCGCATGACGCGCTGGAAAAGGCCGCGGCCGGCCAGCCGACCTTGATCCCGCCCGGTATCACCAACCTTGTCGGCGCCATCATCAAGCTCGAAGGCATCAGCGGCACCTTCCTTTACACCGTGCGCGCCGTCGACCCGAAGGTGATGGGCGCGATGCGGCTGATGGAGGAGAACCGCGCGGAATACAAGAATATGGAGGCGGGCCGCGCGCCGCTGCAGATCGCCTTTGCGATCCTTTATCTCGGTTTTGCGCTGATCGTGCTTTTGGTCGCCATCTGGACGGCAATCGCGGTCGCCGACCGGATCGTGCGGCCGATCCGTCTTCTCATCAGCGCCGCAGACAGCGTCGCCACCGGTAACATGCATGTGCTGGTTCCCGTTCGCGCCGTGGATGGCGACGTCGGGCGCCTGTCACGCACCTTCAACAAGATGGTCTCGGAGCTGCGCAGTCAGCAGGAGCAGATCATCGAGGCCAAGGATGACATTGACGACCGTCGCCGCTTCATCGAAGCCGTGCTGTCAGGTGTCACCGCCGCCGTCATCGGCGTTGATGAGAACCGCAAGATCACCATCGTCAATCCGTCGGGCGAGGAATTCCTGGCGCTGAATTCCGAGCAGCTGATCGGCGCGGAGCTTTCCGAGATCGCGCCTGAGATCGACCAGGTGGTGACCGAGGCCAACACCTGGTCCCGCGGCAATTTCCGCAAGCAGATCAACATTATGCGACGCGGCAAGGAGCGGACGCTGAATGTGCAGGTGACCCGTGAGGATGCCCGCGATAGCCGCGATTCTTATGTCATCACCCTTGACGACATTACCGATCTCGTCATCGCCCAACGCTCCACCGCATGGTCGGATGTCGCGCGCCGCATCGCGCATGAAATCAAGAACCCGCTGACACCGATCCAGCTTTCCGCCGAGCGCATCAAGCGCCGTTTCGGCAAGCAGATCGATGAGAGCGACCGCGCCGTCTTCGACCAGTGTACGGACACCATCGTCCGCCAGGTCGGCGATATCGGCCGGATGGTGGACGAATTCTCCGCCTTTGCGCGCATGCCGAAGCCGACGAAGGAAAAGTCGGACCTGCGGTCGATCCTGAAGGATGCGGCCTTCCTCCGGGAAATCAGCGCCGCCGACACGAAGTTCGCGACGGAACTGGGCGATATCCCGCTGGAGGGCATGTTCGATGCCCGCATGCTGGGTCAGGCCTTCGGCAATCTCATCAAGAATGCGACGGAAGCGATTGAGGCGGTGGAAGGCGAAAAGCGGCCGGGTAAAATCCTGGTGCGCGCATCCTTCGATGAGGCCAATTCGCGTTTCGTGGCTGACATCATCGACAATGGCCGCGGCCTTCCCGTCGAGAACCGTCACCGCATTCTCGAACCCTATATGACGATGCGGGACAAGGGCACGGGCCTTGGTCTGGCCATCGTCAAGAAGATCATTGAGGAACATGGCGGGTATCTGGAACTCCACGATGCCCCTGCCGAATTCGACCATGGCCATGGCGCCATGATCCGAGTGCTGCTGCCCTATATCGAGGCGGTCGGCGGCGAAAATAACAAGGAAGCAGCATATGGCGTCTGATATTCTGGTCGTGGATGACGAGGCGGACATTCGCGAAATCGTAGCGGGTATTCTTTCCGATGAGGGCCACGAGACCCGCATGGCCTTCGACAGCGACAGCGCTCTGGCCGCCATCTCGGAACGCGTGCCGCGCCTGATCTTTCTGGACATCTGGATGCAGGGCTCGAAGCTCGACGGTCTGGCGTTGCTGGATGAGATCAAGAGCCGCCATCCCGAAATTCCTGTCGTCATGATTTCCGGTCACGGCAATATCGAAACCGCCGTCAATGCCATCAAGCGTGGCGCGTTCGATTTCATCGAAAAGCCGTTCAAGGCCGACCGGCTGATACTGATTGCCGAGCGGGCGCTGGAAAACTCCAAGCTGAAGCGCGAGGTTCAGGAACTCAAGAAGCGCACCGGTGACGCGGTTGAACTCGTCGGCGCCTCGCTTGCGGTTTCGCAGCTGCGCCAGACCATCGACAGGGTTGCCCCCACCAACAGCCGCATCATGATCCTCGGCCCCTCCGGTTCCGGCAAGGAGCTGGTGGCGCGCATGGTGCACAAGAAGTCCTCGCGCGCCAGCGGTCCCTTCGTGGCGCTGAACGCCGCGACAATCACGCCGGATCGCATGGAAATCGCGCTGTTCGGCACGGAAGGCTTGCCCGGGCAGCCCCGCAAGGTGGGCGCTCTGGAAGAAGCCCATCGTGGCGTTCTCTACCTCGATGAAGTGGGCGAGATGCCGCGCGAAACGCAGAACAAGATCCTGCGCGTGCTGGTCGACCAACAGTTCGAGCGTGTCGGTGGCGGCAAGCGGGTGAAGGTGGATGTGCGCATCATTTCATCGACCGCCCATCACCTCGAAAGCCTGATCGCCGAAGGGCAGTTCCGCGAGGACCTCTACCACCGTCTCGCCGTCGTGCCGGTCAAGGTGCCGGCGCTCTCGGAACGGCGCGAGGATATTCCCTTCCTTGTCGACATGTTCATGCGCCAGATTTCAGAACAGGCAGGCATTCGCCCGCGCAAGATCGGCGATGACGCCATGGCCGTTCTCCAGACGCACGACTGGCCGGGCAATATCCGCCAGCTGCGCAATAATATCGAGCGGCTGATGATCCTCGCCCGCCCGGAAGGCGGCGAAGCGCCGATCTCGGCCGACATGCTGCCTTCGGATATCGGCGACATGCTGCCGAAGATTTCGGCGCAGGGCGACCAGCACATCATGACACTGCCGCTGCGCGAAGCCCGTGAAATGTTCGAGCGCGATTATCTGATGGCCCAGATCAACCGCTTCGGCGGCAATATTTCGCGCACGGCGGAATTTGTCGGCATGGAACGGTCGGCACTGCATCGCAAACTGAAATCTCTCGGAGTATAAGGGAGGAAGGCCCAGTCGTCGTAACCGATTATTCCTTCAGAGAGACAGCATGAAAGTCATCATTTGCGGCGCAGGGCAGGTGGGTTACGGCATCGCCGAACAATTGTCGCGGGAGGATAATGAGGTATCGGTGATCGATACGGCCGCGCCGCTGATCACCGCCATTACCGAGACGCTGGATGTACGCGGTTATGTCGGCCATGGTGCCCATCCCGACATGCTGGCCAAGGCCGGTGCGGATCAGGCCGACATGATCATCGCCGTAACCCTGCATGACGAGATCAATATCGTCGCCTGCGAGGTGGCGCATGCGCTCTTCAGCGTACCTACCAAGATTGCCCGCATCCGCGACCAGAGCTATCTGAAACCGGAATATGCCGATCTCTTCAGCCGCGAGAACATGTCCATCGATGTGACGATTTCCCCGGAAGTCGAAGTCGGCAAGATGGTACTGCGGCGTATCGCCTTTCCGGGCGCTACCGACGTGGTACGCTTTGCTGAAGATACGATCTACATGCTGGCCATCGAGTGCATGGAAGATTGTCCTGTCATCAACACGCCGCTGCAGCAGCTCTCCAGCCTGTTTCCGGATCTCATCGCCACGGTGGTAGGTGTTTATCGTGACGGCATTCTCAAGGTGGCGCATTCCTCCGAGCAGTTGCGCGTGGGTGACCTTGCCTATGTCATCTGCCAGCGCCAGCACGCCCGCCGCACATTGAGCCTCTTTGGCCACGAGGAGCAGGAGGCGCAGCGCATCGTGATTGCGGGCGCCGGCAATATCGGCCATTTCGTCGCACGCAAGATCGAGGAGATGCAGCCGAAAACGCGGGTGAAGATTATCGAGGCGGATCGCGACCGGGCGGTTGCCGCTTCCGAACAGCTCAGCCACACCATCGTCATGCATGGCTCGGCCCTCGATCAGAAAATTCTGATGCAGGCGGATATCCAGGATGCCGATCTGATCGTCACGCTCACCAATAACGACCAGACCAATATTCTGGCCGCCGTGATCGCCAAGCAGCTTGGCTGCAAATCGAATCTGGCGCTTTTGAACAGTACGTCATTCCATGATGTTGCCCGCTCGCTCGGGCTCGATGCCTATATCAACCCCCGGGCTGTGACAATCTCCCGCGTTCTCCAGCATGTGCGCAAAGGCCGCATCCGCTCGGTCTACGCCGTGCAGCGCGGCTCTGCAGAGGTGATCGAGGCGGAAGCGCTGGAGACTTCGCCGCTGGTCGGCCAGTCCTTCCGCGATATCGATATGCCGGATGGCGTGCGCATTGGCGCGATCTACCGCGACGGCGTGGTGATCCGCCCGGATGGCAGCACGAAAATCAAGGCGAAGGACCGTGTCGTGCTGTTTGCATCCGCCGATGCGGTGCGCGACGTGGAACAACTTTTCCGTGTTTCGATACAATATTTTTGACTGTCCCGAATTGAAAATGTGGGTCAATACTCGTAGTCGTCACACTGTTTTCGCCGTTGCGGAACGGAACATGATTTGATACCAGAGTTTGAGGTCGGCCAAGCGGGGGACAAGACTCGGCCGGCTTATTATTGATTGATTATTTTCCGGTATCCCTGCCGGCAAAAAAGAAAGAAGCGGCGCCATGGCGGAACGTTCTCAAAACCTTCAGGATCTCTTCCTCAATACCGTTCGTAAGCAAAAGATTTCGCTCACGATTTTCCTGATCAACGGCGTCAAGCTGACGGGCGTTGTCACCTCCTTCGACAATTTCTGCGTGCTTCTGCGCCGCGATGGTCATTCGCAGCTGGTCTACAAGCATGCTATCTCCACCATCATGCCCGGCCAGCCGATGCAGATGTTCGAGAGCGAAGAAGGCGCGGCCTGATCAGGCTCCCTGACGGATATTCAAAATAGACTGATCCGGATCGGGAACATTTCCGATCCCGTCAGGTTAATCTCCATGGCTCTCCGTCGGGAGGCGGTCGGCCGTAACATTCTTTCTGGATAAGGCCGAGCCCATTTCAACACGCGACACCTCGAACGAATCGATCATTCCGGAGCAGGAAAAGCGCCGCGACGACATGCGCGCGGTCGTGCTCGTGCCTGTCCTCAAGCAGCAGCGCGAAAATCGTGACGCCACGGCAGCCCCGGCTGCTCCCAGCCGTTCCACGGAAGCCAAGCTTGAGGAAGCAAAAGGGCTGGCGCTTGCCATCGATCTCGAGGTGACCCAGGGCCTCATCGTCGCCGTCAACCAGCCGCGGCCCGCGACCCTGTTCGGAACCGGCAAGATAGAGGAAATCGGCCATCTTCTCGATGAGACCGATTCCGGCCTGGTGATTGTTGACCACCCGCTCACCCCGGTGCAGCAGCGTAATCTCGAAAAGCAGTGGAACGCCAAGGTCATCGACCGCACGGGTCTCATCCTTGAAATCTTCGGCCGCCGCGCCTCCACAAAGGAAGGCACTCTTCAGGTCGATCTCGCGCATCTGAACTATCAGAAGGGCCGTCTCGTCCGAAGCTGGACCCACCTTGAACGCCAGCGCGGTGGCGCGGGTTTCATGGGCGGTCCGGGTGAAACGCAGATCGAAGCTGACAGACGATTGCTGCAGGATCGCATCGTAAAGCTTGAGAAGGAACTCGAGCAGGTGGTGCGTACCCGCCAGCTGCATCGCGCCAAGCGCCGCAAGGTGCCGCATCCGATCGTCGCGCTGGTTGGTTATACCAATGCCGGCAAATCGACGCTGTTCAATCGCATCACCGGTGCGGGCGTTCTCGCCGAAGACATGCTGTTCGCAACGCTCGACCCGACCCTGCGCCGCATGAAACTGCCGCATGGCCGAACCGTCATTTTGTCGGATACGGTCGGTTTCATCTCCGACCTGCCGACGCATCTGGTCGCCGCCTTCCGCGCGACGCTGGAAGAAGTACTCGAAGCCGATCTCGTCCTGCATGTGCGCGACATGTCCGACCCGGATAATGCCGCCCAGTCTGCGGATGTGCTGCGCATTCTTAACGATCTCGGTATCGATGAGAAGGAAGCTGAAAAGCGCATCATCGAGGTCTGGAACAAGGTCGACCGTCTGGAGCCGGAAGCGCACGATGCCATCATGCAGCGCGCCGAAGGTCGCTCGGATATCCGCGCCGTTTCCGCCATCACGGGCGAGGGCGTTGACGCCCTGATGGACGAGATTTCAAAGCGTCTGTCCGGTGTGCTGACGGAAACCACCGTGGTGCTTTCCGTCGAGCAATTGCCGCTGATCTCCTGGGTCTACAGCAATTCCATCGTCGACGGCCGTGAAGATCACGAGGACGGATCGGTTGCACTCGATGTGCGCCTCTCGGAAGCGCAGGCTGCCGAGCTGGAACGGAAGCTTGGAAAGACGACCATCCGCGAGCGGGAAGACTGGGAGCGCTGAGCGTTCTGCGGACGATGGCAAGCTTTCGTCACATTCGACGTCATCCTCGGGCTTATCCCGAGGATCTGCCACGGTATTCAAAATCGATAGGCAGCAGATGCTCGGGACAAGCCCGAGCATGACGGAGGAGAAGTTCTCAACCTCTATAAACAATCCTCGAAGCGCTGAGCACTCCTTGTCTTAATGCATATCCCGAGTGGTCAGGACGAAACCGCATCAAGCGAACGCTCGATCCGTTTCGCTGCCTGCCACAAATCTTCCATCCTCTCGAGACTCGCCTCTTTCAACGTTTCGCCATTGTCGCTGAGCGACGTCTCTATGTGATTGAAACGCCTGCGGAATTTCGTATTGGTGCCACGCAGGGCATTTTCCGGATCGGCTTTGACGTGGCGGCCGATATTGACCAGCGCAAAGATCAGATCGCCGAGTTCGTCAGAGACTTTCTCCGGCTTTCCTTCCGCCAGCGCCTCCCGCAGTTCAGCGATTTCCTCCTCGATCTTGTCGAGGATGGGGGCCGGGTCAGACCAGTCGAAACCGACGCGGGCGGCCTGTTCCTGCAGCTTTAAAGCTTCCGTCAGCGCCGGCTGGCTGCGCTGCACGCCGCCCAGAAACCCGGCCTTGAAATCTTCGGTGATGCCCCGGCGCGCGCGGCGCTCCGCCCTTTCGCGTTTTTCCTCAGCCTTGATCTGGTCCCATTGCAGCTTGACGCTGTCAGGCGTATCGGCATCGGAGACGTCGAAGACATGCGGATGGCGGCGGATCATCTTCGAGGTGACGGCATGCACCACGTCCCCAAAGGCGAACTCGCCCCGTTCCTCGGCGATGCGGGCGTGGAAAACCACCTGCAGGAGAAGATCGCCCAGTTCTTCGCAAAGATCGTCCATATCCTTGCGCTCGATGGCGTCGGCAACCTCATAAGCCTCTTCGATCGTGTAGGGCTTGATCGTCTCGAAGGTCTGCACGACATCCCAGGGGCAGCCGGTTTCCGGCTGGCGCAGCGCTTCCATGATCTCGATCAGGCGGGAAATATCCTTCGAGGCTTCCATCGTGTCTAAACCTTCGTTTTTAGTTTACGCATTGTCCGGATGGAAAACCGCTACGCACTTTTCCCGGAAATGTCCTAATTCAGCGGAATATCGTTGTCGCTCTTGGATGACTGGTAGCTGGTGGAAAGATCGTCATAGACGGCCTTGATGCGTGCCGTCTGCGCCTTCAATGTGCTTTTCAGCGGATCGTTTTCGCTTTCCACCAGATCGGCGATGAAGAAGGAATTCCAGAAGGCATTATTGCGGCGATAACCGCCCGGTTCCAGCCCGAAGACTTCCTTCAGAATCTTCAGGTCATGCGGAATGGCGAAAGCGTCACGGGAATCTTCATGGCTGAAGAAGGAGTAGAAATTGTCGAAACCGGCCCAGGTGATGGCGGACATGCACATGGTGCAGGGTTCGTGGGTGGAGAGAAAAATCAGCTCCTTGGTGTTCGGCTTTTCGCCCAGTTCGTAGAACCGCTTCAGCGTATGCACTTCGCCATGCCAGAGCGGATTTTCCAGCTCGTTATTGGTCTCGGCAACAACGAGCGACAGGTCGGATTTACGCAGGATAGCCGCCCCGAAAACCTTGTTGCCCAGGCTGACGCCGCGCACCGTCAGCGGCAGAATATCGTGTTCGATGACATCGAGGAGGCGGGCGGCGAGCGTCTGGCTGGTCAAGGGTCTGATCCTTCGTGCCGCTTCAGTCAAAAGCGGTCTTCGCATGGAGAAATCGACAGATGATTGTCGTTCCTTGTTCGGCGCGGGCACCCGCTTTGTCAAGGGATTCCGAGGGGATTCTAAAGCCCTGCCAAGGCCCTGAAAATCATTGCCGGTTTGTTTTCCTCCAAAACCGGGGTCTTCGAGAAATAAAAATCCAGGTCCCGGAAAGGCTTGAATTTCTGTTTCTTCAATCTTGAACCGCAATGCGGGATATATGTCCAATGCACAACGAACATGATTTTTCCGCTGCTGGCGACCGCCTTTCAACCTTCCCTGCTTTCTTCCGGGTCGAAGGACGGCAGGTGGCTGTCTTCGGTAACGGTGACGAGGCTTTCGCGAAGGTGAGGCTGCTCGCCAATACCAACGCCCATATCGTTGCCTATGCCGACCAGCCGGAAGCGGATTTTTCGCGTTATCTTCAGGAAAACGGCATCGATCATCGCGCTTTGGGTTTCGCAGGTCATTTGCTTGAGGGAGCCACCCTGGTCTTCGCCGCCACCGGCAACGAGGCGCTGGACGGTGAGATCGTCACCGTTGCGCGTTCGAAAAAAATCCCCGCCAATGCGGTGGATCAGCCGGAATTCTGCGATTTCTTCACGCCGGCGCTTGTCGCCCGCGCACCCGTCGCCGTTGCCATCGGCACGGAAGGGGCGGGACCGGTTCTTGCTCAGATGATCCGCGCCCGCATCGACCGGATGTTGTCGCCGTCGCTTGGCAAACTCGCACGTCTTGCCGTGCAATATCGTGATGCGGCCGAGGAAAATGTGCCGAAGGGCGCCCTGCGGCGTAATTTCTGGCGCCGCTTCTTCTCTGGCGCTGTTGCGGATGCAGTCGCGGTTGGCGATACGCCGTCCGCCCGTCAGGCAGTTGACCGTCTGCTGCAATCTCCCGAACGCAGCGAAGGCCGCGTCTGGCTGGTTGGTGCTGGCCCCGGTGCAGAAGACCTGCTGACGCTGCGCGCCCAGCGCGTGCTGATGGAAGCCGATGTGATCGTTTATGACGCCCTGGTGCCGCAGGCGATTGTCGACATGGGCCGCCGCGATGCTGAAAGGCTCTCCGTCGGCAAACGCAAGGGCTGCCACAGCAAATCGCAGAATGAAATCAATCGCCTGCTGGTGGGTCTCGGCCAGGAAGGCAAACGTGTCGTGCGCCTCAAATCCGGTGATCCGCTGGTTTATGGCCGCGCTGGCGAGGAGATGGCAGCGCTGCGCGAGGCCGGCATCGCTTATGAAATCGTGCCGGGCATCACTTCCGCTTTCGCCGCGGCTGCGGATTTCGAATTGCCTCTGACGCTGCGCGGTGTCGCTTCTTCGCTGATTTTCACCACCGGCCACGACCTGACCGGCGATGTCCTGCCCGACTGGGCGCGTCTTGCCGTCTCCGGTGCCACCATTGCCGTCTATATGGGCCGCAGCGTGGCCGCCTCGGTGGCCAAGCGGCTGATCGATGCGGGGCTTGGCGTGGAAACCACCGTCGCCGTCATCGAAAATGCCAGCCGCGCGGATCGCCGCCTGCTGCATGGCACATTGAACGATCTGCCCGACCTCGAACATCGCGATGAACTGACCGGCCCGGTCATGGTCATCATCGGTGATGCGGTTGCGGGCGCCAATTTCGACAGATCCGAGGCGCTTGCGCTTGCAGCCAAGCCAGCGAACCTCAAACGGGAGTATGTGAATGGTTGACAAGGTTTTGACCGCCAATCGCCTGAGCGACGGTATTGCCGTGTGGCTCGACGCCAATGGCGAATGGACCGAGAAGCTGCAGGACGCGATCGTCGCCCGCCATGCGGAGGCCGTGGCCTCGTTCGAGGAAATCGGCAAGCGCGATTTTTCCGCCAACAAGGTCGTTGACGTCGCTCTCATCGACGTCGTGGAGGAGAATGGCAAGCTCTGGCCGACGCGTCTTCGCGAGCGCATCCGCGCGGCCGGCCCGACCATGCACTATGCCGCCGGTTACAAGCCGGCCGATGCAGCATTTATCGCAGTCTGAGGAAGAATATGTACCGTTACGACGAGTTCGATCACGCATTTGTTGAAGGCCGCGTGGCGCAGTTTCGCGATCAGGTCGAGCGCCGGTTGTCCGGCGAGCTGGCCGAGGACGCGTTCAAGCCGCTGCGCCTGATGAATGGCGTTTATCTTCAGCTGCATGCCTATATGCTGCGCGTCGCCATTCCCTACGGTACGCTGAATTCCAAGCAGATGCGGATGCTGGCCCATATCGCCCGTAAATATGACCGGGGTTACGGCCACTTCACCACCCGCCAGAACATCCAGTACAACTGGCCGCGCCTCTCGGACACGCCGGATATCCTTTCCGAACTGGCAAGCGTGGAAATGCATGCGCTGCAGACGTCTGGCAACTGCATTCGCAACGTGACCGCCGATCACTTCGCCGGTGCTGCGGCAGACGAAGTCGCCGATCCGCGTCCCTATGCGGAAATCCTGCGTCAGTGGTCTTCCGTGCATCCCGAGTTCTCCTTCCTGCCGCGCAAGTTCAAGATCGCGGTGACGGGTGCAGAGCGCGACCGCGCCGCCATTCAGGTCCACGATATCGGCCTGCATCTGAAAAAGAACGACAAGGGCGAGATCGGTTTTGCCGTTTATGTCGGCGGCGGGCAGGGGCGCACGCCAATGATCGCCAAGAAGATCCGCGACTTCCTGCCGGAAGAGGACCTTTTGTCCTACACCACGGCAGTCATGCGCGTTTATAACCTGCACGGCCGCCGCGATAACAAATACAAGGCGCGCATCAAGATCCTCGTGCATGAGACCGGCGCGGAAGAGCTGGCCCGTCAGGTCGAGGTGGAATTCGCCGAGCTGAAGAACACCGAATTGAAGCTGCCGGATGCGGATATTGCCGCCATCACCACCTATTTCGCCCCGCCGGCGCTGACGGACCGGCCGGAAGGTTGGGAAAGCCTGGCGCGCTGGAAGCGGGCCGACGAAGGCTTCGCCCGTTTTGTCGAGCAGAATGTCAAGCCGCACAAGCACCCCGACTACGGCATGGTGACGATTTCGCTGAAGCCGATCGGCGGCATTCCGGGTGACGCGACCGACGAGCAGATGGAACTCGTCGCCGACATCGCCGCGGAATATGCCTTTGACGAAATCCGCATCAGCCATGAGCAGAACATCATCCTGCCGCATGTAGCGCTGGCCGATCTCGAACCGGTCTATCGTGCGCTGGTGGGCGCCGGTCTTGCCACCGCCAATGCCGGGCTGATCACCGATATCATCGCCTGTCCCGGGCTGGACTATTGCGCGCTTGCCAATGCGCGCTCCATTCCGGTGGCGCAGGAAATCTCCACCCGCTTTGGCGCGCCGGAGCGTCAGGCGGAAATCGGTGAGCTGAAGATCAAGATTTCCGGCTGCATCAATGCCTGCGGCCACCACCATGTCGGCCATATCGGCCTCTTGGGCGTGGAAAAGAAGGGCGCGGAACTCTACCAGATCACGCTTGGCGGATCGGGTGACGAAAATACCTCGATCGGTGAGATCATCGGTCGCGGTTTCGAGCCAGAAAAAGTCACCGACGCCATCGAGACCATCGTCGATACCTATCTGGGCTTGCGCCTTTCGAAGGAAGAAAACTTCCTCGAAGCCTATCGCCGCGTCGGACCGCAGCCCTTCAAGGATGCGCTCTACGGTTCCGCCGCTGAAGCCGCCTGAGGAGATGGATATGACGAAAATCTGGAACCGCGACGGCTTCGTGGAAAACGATCCCTGGGTCATCGAAACGGAAGAAGTGAAGGCCGGGGCGGATCAGAAGCCGGTGTTGCCGCTCGCCGATTTCCTGGTTCGCGCCGCCGAAAGCAACGATATCGGCCTTGGTGTGCTGATTTCGCCGGCTGACGATGTCACCCGGATCGGGCCTTATCTCGACCGTATCGACCTTGTGGCCGTGAGCTTTCCGGCATTCAATGACGGCCGTGGTTTCAGCCACGCTTCGCTGCTGCGCAGCCGTCTCGGCTTTGCCGGTGAGGTGAGGGCGGTCGGCGACGTGCTGATCGACCAGGTGCCGCTGATGCTGCGCACCGGCTTTACCAGCTTTGCGGTGACGAACGGCACGGCGATCCGCCGCCTGTCCGAAAATCGCCTGCCAGAAATCCCGGTCTATTACCAGCCGACGGCCCGACCGGCGGCGGGTGGCGAGGCCTATAGCTGGCGTCGTCGTGCGTCGCAATGACACGTTGCGCGGAAATATGAGTTTTAAATACATATTTCCTACGCACATGGCAGTATTGACATTCTCATGCCTTCAAACTTCGGCAAAAATGGTATAATTGCCCGGTTGGAGAATGTCGCTTACCGATGAGAATGGACGGAACCTGAAATGAACGCGCCAGCCAAGACGGAAGATTTCGCGATCAAGATACCGGACGGTGTTTACGCCGAGACGGTTTTGTCGGTGGAGCACTATACGGACCACCTGTTCCGTTTCCGCATGACGCGTCCGGCCGGCTTCCGTTTCCGTTCCGGCGAATTCGCCATGATCGGCCTGATGGTCGGCGACAAGCCGATCTACCGCGCCTATTCCATCGCCAGCCCCGCCTGGGACGAGGAACTGGAGTTCTTCTCGATCAAGGTTCCGAATGGCCCGCTGACCTCGCATCTCCAGGCGATCAAGCCCGGCGATACCGTCCTGATGCGCAAGAAGCCGACAGGCACGCTGGTTCTGGATGCGCTGACGCCCGGCAGAAGGCTTTACATGTTCTCGACCGGCACCGGCATCGCGCCCTTCGCGAGCCTGATCCGCGATCCCGAGACCTATGAAAAGTTCGAAGAGGTCATCCTCACCCATACCTGCCGCGATGTGGCCGAGCTGAAATATGGCTTCGATCTGGTCGAGGAAATCCGCAACCACGAATTCCTGAACGAGATCGTCGGCGACAAGCTCAAGCATTATGCGACCGTCACCCGCGAGGATTACCCCTTCCAGGGCCGCATCACCACGCTGATCGAAAACGGCAAGCTGTTTGCCGATCTCGGCGTGCCGGCACTCGATCCCGCCATCGATCGCGGCATGATCTGCGGTTCCTCGGCCATGCTGAAGGACACCAAGGAGCTGCTTGAAAAAGCCGGCCTGACCGAGGGCGCCAACAACAAGCCCGCCGAATTCGTGATCGAACGTGCTTTCGTCGGCTGAATAAGAGGCCGCACGGACGTTTTTGAAGGAGGCCGAAAGGCCTCCTTTTTATTTGCCCGCCGTCCAGGCCTCCATTTCATCATTCTGCTTCGGCGCGATCTCGTGCCGGTAAACAAGGAAAAGGGCAATCGCGATCGCTGCAATGCCGCCGCCCACCAGATGTGACAGGGCATAACCGCCTTTCGTCACCAGCCAGCCCGCAACGACGTTGCTGAACGAAGCCCCGATACCCTGTACCATCATCACGCTGGCGAGACCGACATTGAAGCGCCCGGTTCCTTTCAGGATCCGCTCGGCCGCCACCGGCGTCACGATCCCTAACAGACCGGCGCCGATGCCATCGAGAAACTGCACCGGAAAAATCACCCAGAAATCGGTGAAGGCGGATGCGAGAAAACCACGGATCGGCAAGGCCGCGAGCGCAACGAGGAAAACCGTGGCAAGGCCGAAGCGGCGGATGAGCCACGGCGCCATGGCGGCGACAAAGATCATGGCGAACTGTGCGACGCCGGTGATGATGGCAGTCGTGCGGAACGGCGTCTGCAATTCAATGGCAAAATCCTGCGCCAGAAGCCTGCCCATCGGCGCATTGCCGAAATGGAATATCAGCAGGATGACGGCGAGCAGGATCAGTCCGCGTTCGTGAAACAGCACATTGATGCCAGACGGGCCGGGTTCGCCCCTGTCTTCGGCAAGGCCGCGCGCAACCTTGTGGTCGATCCTGTCAGGGTCGATCGCGGCCGTGGCGACAAGCGCACCCGCCGCCGTAAGCAGCATCAGGCCGATGACGCCATTGAGGCCGAAGAAGGAAACGGCGACATATGTCGCGAAGAGCGATGCGAAGTTGCCGCCGTGGTTCCAGAACTCGTTTCGCGAAATCTGCCGGGAAAACAGCCGTTCGCCAACGAGACCGAGCGTGAGCCCGGCAAGCGCCGGGCCGACCACCGCACCGACGACGGCGGTCATGATCTGACCGGTCCAGACGATCCATACATCGGGAAAGATAAGCGTTATCAGCGCGCCGATCGTCACCAGAACGACAGGCACCGCGATCAGCGTCCGTTTCCATGCCGTGCCATCAACAAGCGCGCCGCAAAGCGGCGTCGCCAGAAGACCGACCAGACCGCCGACCGTCGCGATCAGGCCAAGGGAAAGTGACGACCAGCCATTGGTGGCCAAAAACGCATCGAGAAACGGCCCAAGCCCGTCCCGCGCATCGGCCAGAAAGAAGTTCAGCGCCGCCAGTGCAAAAAGCGTGCGGTCGGAAAAACCGCTGCGTGGCAGGCCACCGGAGGGAAGGTTGGCCTGTGGTGCCGAAACGCCGATGGTCGTCATGAAATAAGCTCCGAAAAATATGTCTCACAATATGTCTGGTACCGGCATGAAATCGCCGCCAAGCGTCCAAACCATGTCTATGGGCATTTGGTTGCACGACGAAGACAAAATGATTGCCCGGCAATGGTGTCACCGACCGGAAAACCGCATCAGGAACATTTTCCGCAATCTGCGAGTTACCTTCCACCAAATCGCACCGGAAGATCGCCATGAAATCGAAGGCCGCCATTATCTTATCTTTCGCAAGCCTGCTTGCCGTAAATCCCGTACTTGCCGACGAGAGCGGGTTCCTTTCGTCGCTGGAAGGTACATGGACGGGCAGGGGAACGGTGATTACCCGCATCGGCATGCCGCCAATCAAGGTCAATTGCACACTCAGTACCGACGCAGAGGCGACAGCCTTGCGCATGTCGGGCACCTGCCGGGGGCTTGTCGTGGTAAAACGCGCCATCGCCGCCGATCTGGCTGCCAGCGGCGCGCGTTACAGCGGCACCTATACGGGCCCTTCCGGCCGCCCTTCAGCGCTCGCCGGCAATCGCCGGGGTAATGCGATCAATCTCACGGTCCGCTGGCACCGAGATGTCAACGGTGACCGTGTTGCCGCCATGACCATCGAGAAGGTCGGTGACAACGGTTTGCGGCTACGCACCACCGACAGGGACGGCAGGACCGGAAAAACGGTGGTGACGAGCGATATCCGTCTGGTGCGCTGATGGCCTTCGGCCGACCTGAATGATGCCGGTGGGAAACCGGCGTCTCAACTGAATTCGAGCAAAAGCGGGCGATGATCCGAGACTTCCGGCTGTCTCACCACATCGAAGTGGTGGATCTGCACGGACGGATTGACCAGCATATAATCCGCATAGCGGTTCTGCTTGGCATAATGGGAGGTTCGTGTGTCGGTAAAGCCGCGCGTCGTAACCAGCTCGACAAGGTCGAGTTCTTTCAGCACGGCGAAAGTCTCGCTCTCCGGCAGAACGTTGAAATCACCGCAGACGATGACACGGTCACCTTCTTCCGCAACGGTCCTGACCAAGTGGACGAGGCGTTTTGCCTGCGCCTGCCGCGCAGGCGTATCGTGTTTGCCCTCAATGTCCCGCAGGCCATGCATATGGGCGATAACGGTCGGGCGGCCGGTACTGAAATCGAAAACACGAATGGCATGGGCAGTGCGCGATCTCGGATGATCGCCGTATCCATCCGCTGAAAAGGCGCCGTGAACGAAACCCTGTGCCTGCGCAATCACGGCAATGGATTTGCGCACGAAGGTCGCCAGTCCCCATTGTGAGGGATACCGCATTTCGCCGTGCCAGAGGTCACCCTGCGCCGCCGGACAGAATATCGCCACATGATCGGGCAGGGCATCTGCGACATCCCGAAGGAAATTCGCTCTTTGCGGCAGGTCTATGCCGTGGTCGCGATAGATCAGCCAATCCTCATTGGCGATTGGCGTATGCACCACTTCCTGCAGACACAGAATATCGGGGTCGGATGAGGAGAGATAGGGAACAAGCTCGTCATGGAGATTCCCACCCCAGCCATTCAGGCAGATCAGACGCATCTACACTCCTTGTCACGGACCTCATGACACGGTTTAGCATGGAGCGGATGGCGATCAATCCTGTTCCGTCGTTTTTGATATCCGACCCATCGCGCTTGAATGACAAAGGCCCGGATCGCTCCGGGCCTCTTCTGTCTGTTTCGTCAGTCGAATGCCTTATTCAGCCGCTTCGGCGTAAGCTTCCATCGGCGGGCAGGTGCAGATGAGGTTGCGGTCGCCATAGACATTGTCGATGCGGTTGACCGGAGACCAGTACTTGTCGATGCGGAAGGCGCCGGGCGGGAAGCAGCCCTTTTCGCGGCTATAGGGACGATCCCATTCGCCGACCAGGTCTTCCACCGTGTGGGGCGCGTTTTTCAGCGGATTGTTGATCTTGTCCGCACGACCTTCCTCGATGTCGCGGGCTTCCTCGCGGATCGCCAGCATGGCATCGCAGAAACGGTCGATTTCCGCCTTGGTTTCGGATTCCGTCGGCTCGATCATCAGCGTGCCGGCCACCGGCCAGCTCATTGTCGGCGCGTGGAAGCCGCAATCGACGAGGCGCTTTGCCACATCGTCCACCGTCACGCCGCAGCTGTCCGCGAGCGGTCGGGTGTCGATGATGCATTCATGCGCCACACGACCGGTCTCGGACTTGTAGAGCACGTCGTAAGCGCCCTTCAGCCGTTCGGCGATGTAGTTGGCGTTGAGGATCGCCACCTTGGTCGCCTGCGTCAGCCCTTCGCCACCCATCATCAGGCAATAGCTCCAGGAGATCGGCAGGATCGACGGCGAGCCGAAAGGTGCTGCCGAAACCGCACCCTCACGACCGTCCGTCGCCGGATGGCCGGGAAGGTGAGGCGCCAGATGCGCCTTGACGCCGATCGGGCCCATGCCCGGTCCACCGCCACCATGCGGAATGCAGAAGGTCTTGTGCAGGTTGAGGTGCGAAACGTCGGAGCCGATATCGCCGGGACGGGCAAGGCCGACCATGGCGTTCATGTTGGCACCGTCGAGGTAGACCTGTCCGCCATGCTTGTGGGTGATCTCACATATCTCGCGAACCGTCTCCTCGAACACGCCGTGGGTGGACGGATAGGTGATCATGCAGCACGAGAGGTTTTCGGCATACTGCTCTGCTTTTGCACGGAAATCATCGATATCGACGTCACCGTTATCGCGTGCCTTCACCGGTACTACCTTCATGCCTGCCATCTGCGCCGAGGCCGGGTTGGTGCCATGCGCGGAAGTCGGAATGAGGCAGATATCGCGATGCGTATCACCATTGGCGAGGTGATAGTTGCGGATGGTCAGAAGGCCCGCATATTCCCCCTGCGCGCCGGAATTCGGCTGCATGGAGAAGGCATCGTAACCGGTGACCGAGCACAGCTTTTCGGAAAGATCGTCGATCATCTCCTTGTAACCGAGCGCCTGGTTGGCCGGCACGAAGGGATGAATGTCAGAAAATTCCGGCCAGGTGATCGGCAGCATTTCCGCAGTCGCGTTCAGTTTCATGGTGCACGAGCCGAGCGGGATCATCGAACGGTCGAGCGCCAGATCACGATCCGAAAGGCGGCGGATGTAACGGGTCATCTCGCTTTCGGCACGGTTCATGTGGAAGATCGGATGCGTCATGTACTGGCTGGTACGCAGCAGTTCCTTCGGCAGACGATATTCCGGTTCGAAATCCGAGATCGAGAAATTGCCGCCGAAGGCGCGCCAGACCGCCTCAAGCGTTGCCGGGCGGGTGCGCTCGTCAAGGCTCATGCCGATCTTGGTCGCGCCGACCTTGCGCAGGTTCACGCCTTCCGCCACGGCCGAACGCAGGATGACACCCTGCATATGGCCGACTTCGACGGTGATGGTGTCGAAGAAGGTCTCCGGCTCGATGGTGTAGCCGAGCTTCTCCAGACCCTTGGCCATCAATACGGCCTTCTGGTGGGTCTGCTGGGCAATCGCCTTGATGCCCTGCGGGCCGTGGAAAACGCCATACATAGAAGCCATGACGGCGAGCAGCACCTGCGCGGTGCAGATGTTCGACGTCGCCTTCTCGCGGCGGATATGCTGTTCACGGGTCTGCAGCGACAGGCGATAGGCGCGGTTGCCGCGTGCATCGACGGAAACGCCAACGAGACGGCCGGGCATGGAGCGCTTGTGCGCATCCTTCACGGCCATGTAAGCCGCATGCGGACCGCCGTAACCGACCGGAACACCGAAACGCTGCGAGGTGCCGATGGCGATATCCGCGCCCATTTCACCGGGAGACTTTAAGAGCGTCAGCGCCAGAAGATCGGCAGCGACGGCGGCAATCGCGCCTGTCTGGTGCAGGCGGGAGATCAGGCCGGAGAAATCGCTGACATGGCCGTGGGTACCGGGATACTGGAAGATCGCGCCGAACACGTCGACCGGATCGAGATCGGTGAAGGGATTGCCGACGATCACTTTCCAGCCGAGCGGGGCCGCGCGGGTTTCGATCAACGCAATGGTCTGCGGGTGGCAGTTGGCATCGACAAAGAAGGTTGTCGCCTTTGACTTGGCGACGCGCTGGCACATGGCCATCGCTTCGGCGGCGGCCGTTGCTTCATCGAGCAGCGATGCATTGGCGACATCGAGACCGGTCAGATCGCAGACCATGGTCTGGTAGTTCAGCAGCGCCTCGAGACGGCCCTGGCTGATTTCCGGCTGGTAGGGCGTATAGGCCGTGTACCAGGCCGGGTTTTCCAGAATGTTGCGCTGGATGACCGGCGGCGTGATCGTGCCGTAATAGCCCTGGCCGATCAGCGAGGTCAGGACCTGGTTCTTGTTGGCCGTCTCGCGCAGACGATCCAGCGCCTCGCGTTCGGTCAGCGCCGCACCCCAGGTGAGCGGCACCTTCTGGCGGATCGAAGTGGGGACGGTGGCGTCGATCAGGGCGTCGAGGCTCTTATAGCCGACGACCTTCAGCATCTCCGCCATTTCCGACGGCGACGGCCCGATGTGACGCCGGTTGGCGAAATCATAGGGCTGGTAGTCGGTGAAATGGAATTCGGTGGGCGTCGTCATTACGCGATCAGCTCCTTGTAGGCTGCTTCATCGAGCAGCGTATCGGCATCCGCCGCATTGGAAAGCTTGAGCTTGAAGAACCAGCCGGCACCCTGCGGGTCGGAATTGACCAGCGAGGGATCATCGACGATGGCCTGGTTGATCTCGACCACTTCGCCATCCAGCGGACAATAGACATCGGAAGCCGCCTTGACGGATTCAACGGTTGCAGCCTCGCCATCCTTGGAGAAGGTGGCGCCCACTTCCGGCAATTCGACAAAAACGAGATCGCCAAGCTGTTCGGCGGCGTGGCTGGTGATGCCAACGGTGGCGACATCGCCTTCGAACTTCAGCCATTCGTGTTCTGCGGTAAATTTCAGCATCGTATTCTCTCCGGAGATGGAATGAGGATTATCGTTTGTAGGTGGGCTTGATGAAGGGCAGGGCGGCGACGGTGACGGGCAGGTATTTGCCGCGCACTTCCGCGAAGATCGCCGTACCGGGAGCAGCGTGGGAAACAGGCACATAACCCATGGCGACCGGACCTTCGACCGAGGGGCCGAAACCGCCGGAGGTCACTTCACCGATTTCCGTCTTGCCTTCGGCATCCGCGAAAAGCTTCGAATGGCCGCGCACTGGTGCCTTGCCTTCTGGCTTCAGGCCGACACGGCGGCGCGATGTGCCATCCTTGAGTTCGCGCAGAACGCGTTCCGCCCCCGGAAAGCCGCCCTCGCGATCGCCACCGGCGCGGCGCGCCTTCTGGATCGCCCATTCGAGCGAGGCTTCGATGGGGGAGGTCGTGGTGTCGATATCGTTGCCATAAAGACAAAGACCGGCTTCGAGGCGAAGGCTGTCGCGTGCGCCAAGCCCGATGGCTTCGCAATCGGGATGTTCGAGCAGGGCCCTGGCGATCTCTTCCGCCTTCTCGGCCGGCACGGAGATTTCAAAACCGTCTTCGCCGGAATAACCGGAGCGGGAGACAATACAGGGCACATCATGCAGCGGCACTTCCTGCACGTCCATGAACTTCATTTCGGAAACGCCGGTCCACAGCTCGGCCAGCACCTCTTCGGCACGCGGTCCCTGCAGCGCGATCAGGGCGCGGTCATCGAGAAGGGTGATCTCGCAAGCGTCTGAAAGATGCGCCTTCATATGGGCGACATCGGCATCCTTGCAGGCGGCGTTGACGACGACGAAAAGATGGTCGCCTCGATTGGTGATCATCAAATCGTCAAGGATGCCACCATTTTCGTCGGTGAAGAAACCGTAGCGCTGACGACCTTCCTTGAGGCCAAGAATGTCAACCGGAACCAGCTTCTCAAGCGCAAGTGCGGCATCTTCATTCTTGCCGGACTTCGCCTTCACGATCACCTGACCCATATGGGACACGTCGAACAGACCGGCGGAGTTGCGTGTCTGAAGATGTTCCTTCAGCACACCGGCCGGATATTGCACCGGCATGTCGTAACCGGCAAACGGCACCATGCGGGCGCCAAGCGAAAGATGCAGGGAATGCAGCGGCGTGATTTGAAGCTCGGCGGTATCGTCCAAGGACGCCTCCAGGGTTGCGCGAAAGATCGCGCGGGCTCAGGTCATGGCGCAAAAGCGCCGGTTCAAGAGCCCCCTCTGTCCTCGTCGCCTGAGATTGTTATCCCTTCGGCGAGCCGTCCTTTGAAAAGGTGGCTTCTCTCCAGAGTTCCGTCGTCATCGCTGGTCCTTTTGCCTGAGAGTTTCCGGGGCGGTTGCTCCTTCGGCACCGCAGTGAAGCGGCTTCTCCCAACGATGATGCGACGCTCATTATCTGCGAAGACCTGCTGTTGGCAAGGACCAAATGACGCATATGAGCAGATTTTTGCTCCATCTGCGCCATGGTGAATCCCGAGCGCTAGCGAGGTTGCTTCCATACACCCTCGGGCTTGTTCCGGGGAAATGAGGATCGAGAGGTATCGTCAGTCGGATTTTTTCTCTGGAAGACCCTTGTGTTTCGTCGAAGCGAAATCATCAAGTTCCTTTTCTGTCATGGACTTCTCCATGTTTTTTGAAGCACCTTTTAAACTGGATTTCTTCATCTCACCACGTTTGGCCGCCAGTGCAGCACCGGCGGCTTTCTGCTGGGCTTTCGATTTGGCTGGCATGTCGAATCTCCCTTGAAACGGTGGTTCCAGCGGGACAATGCCGCCTTCCGCCGATTGTTCCCTTGCAACTATCAAGCCTGCGGCAAAATTCCCCTTTGAAATCGGCAGGAAAGCGGGGTATCGCATGAGGCCATGGACGCAAATCGAAACAGACGGGTGACGGGACTGGAGAAGATGCTTCGCATTTTCTGCGCGACCCTGATGTTGTCGCTCGGTTTTGCCCACAAGCCGGCGCTCGCCACCACCCCGGACGTTGTCCTTGATGAGAGCTACCGGCTGCCGGATGGCACTTTTGCCGAGATCTGCCTCGGCCACGCCAATGGGGAGGGTACCGCCCACACCAAGGACGGCCCGGCCCATTCGAGCGATGCCATCCTCTTTTGCGAGGCGTGCCTGCTGGCCTCGTCCATTCTTCTGCCGATGCCCGATACGAAAAGCTGGCTGAAGACCGAATTCGCCTGGCTCGACAATCGCCTGTCCGCTGAATGGAGCTTCCGCTCGGTCCTGACGATCCAGAAACCCGCCGCGCGCGGCCCGCCATCCCTGTCCGTCTGACTTTCGTTTACGGTATCAACGCCGCCTGCGGGCGGCACGGAGCGGCTGCACGGGCCCAGGGGCCGCAGTCACGGGGACAAGCAAATGAAAACCACCAAGATCATCACCTGCACTCTCTTCGTCGCCTCGGTTTCGACCGCACAGGTCTTCGCCCACGCCACCTTCGTTGACGGCACGGCCGAACAGGACAGCACGGTGGTCGCCGCACTTCAGGTGCCGCATGGCTGCGATGGCGGGCTCGCCACCACGGAAGTGCAGATCAAGCTGCCGGAAGGCTTCATTTCCGCCAAGCCGCAGCCCAAGGCCGGCTGGGAGCTGGAAGTCATCAAGGGCGACTACCAGAAGGCGTATAAGAACCACGGCAAAGACGTCAAAAGCGGGCCGGTCGAAATCCGCTGGAAGGGCGGCAACCTGCCGGACGAATTTTACGACACCTTCGCCGTGCAGGGCAAAATTTCCGGCATCGAAGCAGGGCAGGAGCTGCCTTTCAAGGTTACACAGCTGTGCGGCGACAAGGGCAAGGTATCCTGGGATGAGGTCGCCGCCGCCGGCGTTGATCCGCATTCGCTGAAAAGCCCGGCGCCAACGATCAAGGTCGCTGCCAAGGCACATGCGGGCGGGCATGATCATTCAAGCATGAGCATGGATATGGATGTCGTGAAGGCCGGCAGCCTCGAAGTTTCGGGCGGCGCGACCAAGGCCATGCTGCCGGGCCAGCCCGTGGGCGGCGGTTATGTGACGATCAAGAATACCGGTTCCAGCGACGACAAGCTGATTGGCGTCGAATCCTCCGCCGCTGGCCGTGCCGAAATCCATGAGATGGCCATGGTCAACGACGTCATGAAGATGCGCAAACTGGATGAGGGTATCGTCATTCCCGCCGGCCAGACGGTGGAGCTGAAGCCCGGCGGCCTGCACATGATGTTCTTCGAAGTAAAGAAGCCCTTTGCCGAGGGCGACAAGGTGCCGGTGACGCTGATCTTCGAAAAGGCCGGCAAGGTCGAGATCGTGCTCTCTGCGGGCGCAGCCAAGGGCGGCAGCGACCATCAGCATAATTGATCGACGAAAAGCGGCTACCGGAACGCATCACAAATCCGGTAGCCGCAAGATTTTCGATATATTGTATTTGTTTTTCAGCGCCGTGATGGAAAAGGGGACGATGGCGCCACCATCGTGATTTTCCGGAACTCGGTCAAAAATATCTAGAAAACCAAGCTGACACCAAGCTGAACGCGAACGCCCGAACGACAGGGTGAAGAAACGAGAAACGAAATTAAAATATCTACATATCAATTTGATCTGTAAGATTATTTTTAGATTTCGATGTCGAGTTGTTTTCCTCGTAGGCCTCCACGGCCTGCTCCAGTGTCGCCTGCGGTTCGTTGCGCTGGCTGGCAACGGTGAGGAAATAGAGCGTCAGGGCCGGTGGCTTGATCACGGTCATCATGCCGCGAAGCTGGAAGTCATCCCCACGTTCGGCGTTGCGCGCCAATTCGTGAATGGCATCTTCGACCTCGCTCTTGCGCGGAACGCGCTGCGACGGCTTCACGGCTTCCAGCGCATAGGCTGCCGTATTCGCAGAAACGGAAAGAACCTGTGTCATTCAACCCCCGGCAATCTTCGCCGACCCTTAAAACGACAGATTAGCATTCAGGCCTTGTTGGAAGGCTAAATCGCGGGCATGCAATTTAATCATATTTTAACGACCAAAACGGCCGGCCAAAGGGGTTTCGCCAGCGGTTCCCATGGTCTAGAAATGCCTCGGACTGCCCGGTCCGGCAATTTCCCCGGAGACACATCCCCATGATCAATATCGCTCTTGTCGCCACAGGCGGCGCAATCGGTTCCGTGTTCCGCTATCTGGTCGGCGTCTGGAGCATGCGATTGGCTGGGCCGAATTTTCCCTGGGGAACGCTCGCGGTGAATGTGGTGGGGTCTTTCCTGATCGGCCTGCTGGTCGAGCTTGTCGCAAGGCGGTTGAACGCGTCAATGGAGATGCGCCTGTTTCTCGTCACCGGCGTGCTCGGTGGTTTCACCACCTTTTCATCCTTCTCGCTCGATGCAGTGGCGCTTTTCGAGCGCGGTGCGCTTGGCCTTTCGGCCTTTTACGTTCTTGCAAGTCTTGTGGTTTCCATCGCCGCGGTTTTTGTCGGGCTGGCCTTGGGCCGCAACTTGTTCTAAAGGCTTGATCCAAACGGCGCGCCGAAGAACAGAGCGCGCGATCAAATACAGAGAGACTGGAAATTTCATGGCAGGTATCGAGCATATCAAGGTCGAGGCCGACGAGGCCGGTATGCGCCTCGATCGCTGGTTCAAGATTCACTATCCGGGACTTGGTTTCGGGCAGTTGCAGAAGCTGCTGCGCTCCGGCCAGGTGCGTGTGGATGGCGGCCGGGTGAAGACGGATGCACGGGTGCAGCCGGGACAGATGGTGCGCGTACCGCCGGTCGATTCCGATATGAAGACCAAAACCGGTCCGATCGGCTCGAAGGATCTCAAACATTCCGAAGACGGCGAGCTTCTGGCGCGCATGCTGCTGCATGAGGACGACAAGGTCTTCGTGTTCAACAAGCCGGCCGGCATTGCCGTGCAGGGCGGTTCCGGCGTCAACCGTCACATTGACGGGCTGCTGGAGGCCTGGACCAACCAGAAGGGCGAAAAGCCGCGTCTGGTGCATCGCCTCGACCGGGATACGTCGGGCGTGCTGGTGGTTGCCCGCACCCGGGGTGCCGCGCAGAAATTGACGGCGGCCTTCCGCGAACGCGATACCAAGAAGACCTATTGGGCTCTGGTCAAGGGCGTGCCACGCAAACATCAGGACAAGATTTCCACCTGGCTGGTCAAGGAACAGACGATGGATGGCGACCGCATGCGCATCGCCAAGCACGGCGAGGAGGGGGCCGATCACGCCGTTTCCTATTATCGCGTCATCGATACCGCCGCGCAGAACCTCGCCTGGCTGGAAATGGAACCCTATACCGGCCGCACCCACCAGCTTCGCGTGCATGCGCTGCATATGGGCCATCCGATCATCGGCGATCCGAAATATTATATCGACGACCCGAACTGGGATTTCCCGGGT
Source organism: Rhizobium sp. BR 250 (assembly GCF_047445855.1). Classification (NCBI taxonomy): domain Bacteria; kingdom Pseudomonadati; phylum Pseudomonadota; class Alphaproteobacteria; order Hyphomicrobiales; family Rhizobiaceae; genus Rhizobium; species Rhizobium sp. BR 250. The sequence goes on along the minus strand of NZ_JARWKW010000001.1, from coordinate 352,894 downwards.
GGTATCCAGAAGCGCCTGCACCTGCATGCGCGCCATATCGACATACCGCATCCCAACGGCGGACGGCTTCGTGTCAGCGCGCCCTTGCCGCCGCACATGGTGCAGACTTGGAACCTGCTCGGTCTCGACGTGGCCGATGGCGATAGGGAAGACTGACAGCCGATGAAACTCGTCCTTTTCGATTGCGACGGCACTCTGGTCGATAGCGCCGGCCTGATCCATGCCGTCATGTCCGATACCTTCGCCTATTTCGGAAAGCCACGACCTGATATTGCGCAGACCAAGGCGATCATCGGACTGACGCTCGATATCGCCATCGCCCGCATGCTCGGCAAGACACATGTGGATGACGAGGCGCAGGCGATGACGCAGCGTTACCGGGAGGTTTACCACCCCATACGCGAGCGTCCCGAGATGACGACGCCGCTCTTCGACGGCATCGCCACGCTGATCGATACGTTATCGAAACGGGATGACGTGCTGATCGGCGCAGTCACCGGCAAGGGTCGGCGCGGGCTTACCCAAATTCTCGAAAGCCACGGCTTTGCCGAGCACTTCATCGTTTCGCGCACGGCGGATGATTGCCCCTCCAAGCCGCACCCGGCCATGGTGATGGAATGCTGCCATGAAACCGGCATGGTTCCGGCCGATACTATCGTCATCGGTGACGCGATCTATGACATGCAGATGGCCAAGGCTGCCGGCGCAAAAGCCATCGGCGTCGCCTGGGGTTACGCCTCGGTCGATGAACTCTGGAAGGCAGGCGCCGACGCGGTTGTCAGCCATCCGCGGGAAATCCCGGCCTATGTTCCGGCCGATACTTCCGAATGACCCTTTCTATCCGACTGATGAGGATGTGCCATGCGTGATCTCCTGAACGACCTTTCGGAAGGCCTCAGCCATCCCGATCCGATCCTGCGCGCGCAAATCCAGATGCAGAAGCCCTTGCCGAAACGGTTCTACAAGGATGTGACCGTCGCCGAGGCGGAGGAGGGCGGTTTTACCATCCTGCTCGACGGCAAGCCGCTGCGCACCCCCGCCAAGAAGCCGCTGGTCGTGCCGACACAGGCGCTTGCCAACCTGCTTCGCGATGAGTGGGATGCACAGAAGGAAGTGGTGAACCCGGTGGTCATGCCCGTATCTCGGCACGTGAACACCGCCATCGACGGCGTTGCCAATGACACGCAGGCGGTTTTCGAGGATATTCTCCGTTTTTCCTCCTCCGATCTCCTGTGCTACCGCGCTGGCGATCCGGAGGCGCTGGTTGCGCGGCAGACGGACCATTGGGATCCGGTGCTGGACTGGACCGCCAATGTGCTCGGCGCCCGCTTCATCCTCGTCGAAGGTGTCATGCATCGCGACCAGCCGCGTGAGGCGATTGCCGCCTTCGCGGTTACGCTGAAGAAATACGATACGCCGATTGCGCTCGCCGCGCTTCACACCATGACGTCTCTGACCGGCTCCGCCATTCTGGCGCTGGCATTGGCGGAAGGCGAGCTGACGCTGGAAGAGGCCTGGGCGCTCGCCCACCTGGACGAGGACTGGACCGCCGAGCAATGGGGTGAGGACGAAGAAGCGCTGGAACGCCGCGCTGTCAGGCTCATCGACATGCGTGCAGCACTCCATGTTCTGGAGTCACTGAAGAGCGCCTCTTAACGCTTTTCTAACCCTGATCGTCGAATATGCGGCTACCTCACGTTAGGGGAGCCGCTGATCATGACCACCATGCTGAAACGCCTTGGCATTCTTGTGCTGGCGTGTTTCACGCTCATGTCTTTCAGGCTGGAACCGGAAGCGACGAATGCCGACCGGCTGCTTTACGATGTGCGCGGCGCATTTGTCGCCGCACGCCCGGATGTCGCGCCGGCACTGATGCAGTCCATCCATGCGCAGGTGCAGAATGCGATCAAGACGACCGCGCGTGGCGAGACCAGACCGCGCGTGGTGCTGACCATCCGTCTCGCATCTGTCACACGTGGTCCCTTCCTGTTCGGGGAGAGGGCATCCGCAAAGGTCATCGTTCGTGCCGCCGCCGTGGCGACAGGCGAGGTGATCGCCGAAGCCAAATTCACCGCGACCGTCGTCAGCTTCGACAATCAATCGATCGAACAGGAACTCGCCTATGGCGTCGCCGAACGGGTGATCCGCGAGTTCAGGCTCAGCCGGCCCGGCCCGACCACGCTTGCGACGGCATTGTTTCCGTAAGCAACAGGGAATGCGGGAGCGCGACATCCATCCATCCCTATTTATCTTGTAAATCGCACGCTCTGAAAATTGCATCTCGATGCAGTGGAATTCACATACATTGCGTATCTGAATTGACATACGCTACGTACGTCACTATCTCGCATACGTAACGTATGTCAAATGACGTCCGAAGCTAGCAAGCATGCTTCGCCCGTCCACTGCCACTCAGCCATAAAGAGAGATGCGAAATGACTGAACGCGAAGCAATTTTCCCGGCCAACAGGCACGCGCTTTACGAAGAACACGGCTATTCGGCCGCCATTCGATCCGGTGACCTTCTTTTCGTCTCCGGCCAGGTCGGCAGCCGTGCCGATGGAACGCCGGAACCCGATTTTGAACAGCAGGTCCGGCTGGCCTTTGAAAATCTCAAGGCGACACTTGCAGCCGCAGGGTGCACCTTCGACGACATCGTTGATGTAACGACGTTCCATACGGACCCGGAAAACCAGTTCGGAACGATCATGACCGTCAAGCAGGAGATTTTCAGCAAATCGCCTTATCCGAACTGGACCGCCATCGGCGTCAACTGGCTCGCCGGTTTCGATTTCGAGATCAAGGTCATCGCCCGCATCCCGTGATGCTGGATCAAGACGGAAACGGCGGCGCTGACAAGGCGCCGCCGGCCTGTTTCTCCATCCTCAGCCAAGCCGCTCGGCGTGCCACTTCAGATGGTCATCCATGAAGGTGGAGATGAAATAATAGGAGTGGTCGTAGCGATCGTGCATGCGCAGCGTCAGGCCGATATCCGTGCCCTTGATCGCCTCTTCGAACAGCCATGGGCGCAGGCCTTTTTCAAGGAAACTATCGGCCTTGCCCTGATCGATCAGGAATTCGGGGAACCGTGCGCCATCCTCGACCAGCGAGCAGGCGTCGTATTGGCGCCATGCGGCCCGATCCGCACCAAGATATTTCTCCAGCGCCGGTTCCGACCAGTCAGCGGAAGAGGGGGCGACGATCGGCGCGAAGGCGGAGCAGCTCTTGAAGCGCTCGGGGTTCTTCAGCGCGATCGTCATCGCACCATGGCCACCCATCGAATGGCCGAAAATGGCCTGACGGCTCATATCCGCGCGGAAATGCTGGCCGACGAGGGCAGGCAGCTCTTCCGTCACATAGCTGTACATCCGGTAGTGCTCCGACCACGGCTCCTCGGTAGCGTCGAGATAAAAACCGGCGCCCTTGCCCATCTGCCAGTTGGTCAGCTCATCCGGCACGTCGTTGCCGCGCGGGCTGGTGTCCGGGCAGACGACGATCAAGCCCAATTCTGATGCCATGCGGCGATATTCGCCCTTTTCCATGACATTGGCATGGGTGCAGGTGAGGCCAGAGAGATACCAGACAACCGGGCAGGGCTCATGGATCGCCTTCGGCGGCACATAGACCGCAAAGGTCATCTCGCTTTTGAGCGTTTCGGATTGGTGCGAAAATACGCCCTGCATGCCGCCAAAGGCCGTATTCTGCGAAATGATGTTCATGAAGCCATTCCCTTAAGAAAAATTCCGGTTCAGCCGGCGAGCGAGACTGCGGCATTGACCGCCGCTGCCACCAGAACCGTGTTGAAGAAAAAAGAAACGATGGAGTGAAGCAATGTGACCTTGCGCATGGCGGTGGTGGTTATCCCCACATCCGATGTCTGCGCCGTCATGCCGATCACCACAGCGAAATAGAGGAAGTCGTAACCGCAGGGCTCCTTCGTCGCGGGAAACTCCATGCCGCCGCGATGCAAGGGCTTGCCGTCCACCATGGCCGGCCGCCAGTAAAGATGGGCATAATGCAGGGCAGTCATGGTGTGGATCGTCAGCCAGCCGAAGATCACCGAGGCGAAGGCGATGAGCAGCGTCCAGATCGTCTCGCCCGTGTGGTTGAGCGCCTGAAACAGCGACACCACGGCAACACCGACCGCAAGCAACGTTACGGCGATGATGGCGATTGCCGGCAGATCGTCGCTATCGGCATAGGCCTTCAGATGCTGTGCCGTCAGCTGTGGCAGGCGAAACGCAACCAGCGTCAGATACGTCAGGAAAAACAAAACGGCCGCGATCTCGATTGCCAGGGAGGGCGCAAAGGCAAGCGCCAGCGCAAGACCAAGGGCACCGGCGAGAAATGCGAGGACGAAAGGCCGATGGCGGCGATAGGCATTGCCCCTGCGGCTGGCCGGCTTCCTGGGACTGGTTGGGCTTTTCGGATTGGCCGGGGTCATGGGCTGCGCCTTTCTGCTTGCGGTATCACTTTTTGACACGGCGACAAAAACGGTCAAGCGTCTCCAGAAAGGCAGAGCGGTCGCGCGGTGAAAATGCAGCGTTATATCCCTTGCTTTCACCGGTTTCGCGCAGATGGGCGCCAAGATCACGCATCGCCGTCGCCATCCCGATATTCGACTGATCAAAGACGCGACCCGTCGGTCCCGTGACCAGCGCACCCTTGGCGACACAGCGGCCGGCGAGCGGCACATCGGCGGTGATGACGATATCGTTCTCACCGGCATGATCGGCAATCCAGTCATCCGCCGCATCGAAACCGGCGGATACTATGACGTTTTTCACCATAGGATCGCGCGACGGGCGCAGACCAGAATTGGCAACGAAGGTCACTTCCAGCCCATGCCGCTCCGCCACCTTGAGAATTTCCGGCTTCACGGGGCAGGCATCGGCATCGACATAGATTTGTGGGTTTTGCGGCATGAGCACTCTTTTGGGATAATTCCTGCCAAGCTTCTAAGCGCAAACGCCGCAATTACCAAGCCCGTCAGCGCTGAAATAGCGGCTCGACGTCGCGCAGGAGGATGCTTGCGACGATCGCGAAAACCGTCTATGTTCACTTTATGTTCTTGATCGTGGAGAGGGTCAATGTTGGAGGAGTTTATCGTGCAAGCCAAGTCTGCAACATATGTCGGCGGCGGCGATAAATCTGCGACCCCCACGCGTCAGGGATCGCACGATCTCGGTTATCGCGACGGAGACTGGCATTATATCGACAGCTATTTCGGGGGAACCGATTTCATCGGCCAGGAGGTCGTCTGGCACCAGGGAACCGCGGTGTGGGCGATGAGTTATTACGGCCGTATTCTCAGGCCTGATATGATCGACGGCACGACGGCCGGCATGGTCATTCAGCGGTCGCTTTCCACGCTTTATCGGGAAGGCCGCTTTCTCGGCGGCTTTACCCACCCGGTGGAGAATCTGATCTATGTCGATACGAATGCTGGTGAATTCGAGTCCTTCACCGGTGTCGAGCGCATCTACCGGGGACATGTCGAAACGTACCGACTTGACTATCATGGCGGGATCATAAAGCCATGAGACGTGCGGTGACTGGGGCGATGATGTTTTCACCGCCCCATCACAGGTTTCGGATCAGCCGGGCTGCTTCGTCTTGCGCAGATAGGGAAGAACCGTGTCGTAGGAACCAAAACGGGCAATCGCGTCTTCGTTGGAGACGGCGGCGGTGATGATGACATCCTCGCCCTGTTTCCAGTTGGCGGGCGTCGCCACCTGATGTTTGGAGGTGAGCTGGATGGAATCGATGGCGCGAAGAATTTCCTCGAAATTGCGGCCGGTGGTCATCGGGTAGGTGAGGACCAGCTTGATTTTCTTGTCCGGACCGATGACGAAGACCGAGCGCACGGTGGCGTTATCGGCAGGCGTGCGGCCTTCGGAACTCTCGCCCGCACCCGCCGGCAGCATGTCATAGAGCTTGGCAACTTTCAGGTCCTTGTCGCCGATCAGCGGGTAGTCGACATTGAAGCCGGTCGCGGTGCGGATATCGTTCTTCCATTTTTCATGGCTTTCGACCGGATCGACCGAAATGCCGATGATCTTGACGCCACGCTTTTCGAATTCCGGCTGCAGGCCGCCCATGGCACCCAGTTCCGTCGTGCAGACCGGCGTGAAATTTTTCGGATGCGAAAACAGCACCGCCCAGCCGTCGCCGATCCAGTCGTGAAAATGCACCGGGCCATGGGTGGTCTCTGCGGTGAAGTCGGGGGCAATATCGTTGATACGCAGGCTCATAGTGTGCTTTCTCCCTGATGATTTGAACTGAAAATCTGATGGTTCTCGGCAATCTGTGTCCGGCGGATGAGCTTAAAGTTTTTGCCTGAAATGGCCAGAGCTTTTCACCACCTGTCGATGACGTCGCCGGGCAGGGGCTGTCTATTCGATCTGAGTTTCAAGGGTTTCCGCCATGGTACCATAGAGCTGAGCGGAGGCTTCATTCTTCTCCGCAGCGTATTTGGCGCTGACCTGCCTTGCAGCGTCAGCTGCGATACGAAACGCATCGATCCGCACCTGGGGCTCAAGCTCAGCCTCGCCACCAATATCGCCGTTGCTGAACCTACCCGCCCGATATCCGTCACCAAGATCGACGACACCGATATCAGGAAGGCCGTTTTTCATTTTACCGAGGAAAGCTGCCCCGGCGCGACCGCCATCCCGGCGACGGAGCATGCCGATGCCGGACGCCTTTCCGTCGATACAGGCACCTGTCCAGAAGGCCGGTCCCTCGGTCATCGAGGCCGGCAGGACGAATGCACATTGGCTCGCCGGATCCTTCAACCAATGGTGATCCTTCGACCCGGCGCTAGCTGCTTCCGTTGAGGCGGACATCGCCGCGATGACCACCCATGCGATGTAAGAAGCGCTTTTCATTCCGCTGAATACCCTCGTTAGACGGCGCGATTTTTTTACCATTCCTCTTCGTTCCGCAAGCCTGATGAATGGAAAAAGGTCTATTCCATTGACTGGCTGAACCGCATCGATGCGGCAAGGCGAGGGCCTGAACATGCAGACCCCCGCGCTACCCTTAGAGGCCGGTCGTCGCGGGTTTCCAGAACCGCTCCCGATCAAGCCCGTCGCGGCACTCGATCACGATCCGTGTGCCGTTCCTGAGACGCCGCCGCAAAAGGTCGGATTGCGCCCGTATCTGGCCGCCATCATGAAGCTTCTGCAGCAGCGAGCGTGAAAGCCCCAGTTCGGAAGCCAGCAGGCGATCGAGGCGTATGCCGGCCGAAAACGGAACCGTCAGATCGATCTCGGCCGCGGCCCAGTCGGGAGGTTCGACCCGTATCTTTTTCTCGATATCGAACTCCGGAAACTCATCGATACGCTGCGACTTGCGTCTCAACGCCTCGAGGTTGAAGGTCTCGGCTCTTATCCATTGCGGATCGTTGGACTGCAGCGCCTCCAGAACGGCAGGGCTTATGTCGCGAACATTCTGCCGCTCGAAGATTGGCCGGTTCCAGCTTTTGTCACAGGTCAGGCATCTGTAGATGAGCCAGGCATCGAGTTTGCGGCCATTGGCATTGAGCCGGATCTTGCCGCTGGCCTGAAATGCCCTCAGCTCACCGCATCCGTTACAGGCAAGCCAGGGCTGGGGCGCCACTCGTGGCGTGATGGTCCATTGGACCCGAAGTAAATTGCACATAGCGTCTTGGTCTTCCGTCTGGAAGTCCACCAAGATGGTGCAGGAGAAACCCTTGCGGGAACGGCATGGCGATGTTCTGGGTGGTGAAGAGCTGAGACAGCGGCGCTGCACAGGGCACATTTGACGATGCCAAACCGGTCTCTTGCCACCACCCGATGAACATGATCATACGCCGACAGCCTGCGGCTATCCGGCGATGCGGGTGAAACTGGATTGAGACCGGTGATTACTTAGGCAAAGTCTACCTCAATGCGCCAATGCTCTTCGCGGGCGACGATAACAAATGATGCTCCCAAAAGGGAGTCATCCCGTAGGCTGTGGCTGAAACAGGTTGCGCCTGCAGCTTTTACGCAACTCTTCGATCGTCTCCCTATTGTCCGGAGGAGATTTCCCGGCGGCTGTTATCCGTGGCTTCTGTAAGGGGAAGCATGCGACGAAGGGTCGGATCTCTGCGGATGAAATGGTGCCACAGCGCCGCCATCACATGCAGGAATACGATAAGGGCGGCGAGATAGGCGAGGGTGGCGTGAACGTCACTCCAGAAGGCCTCGGCCTGATCGGAGATCGCCATGGGCAATCCCGGAATGACGACGAGATCAAAGACGTAACTGGGGATCTGCAAGGGAGAGGTCGACGCCACCGCCCACCCGGCGAGGGGAACGGCCAGGGTCAGGAACAGCAACGCCGCATGAGCGGCCCGCGCGGCGAACCTCGAAACCGGACTTTCACCCTCGATAGCCCGCGGCCTCCTGCTGAAAACCGACCAGATGCAACGTGGCACAGCAAGAGCCAGCACCAGAAATCCAATCGACTTGTGATACTGAAAAAGATTGAACTGAAGAACCGGATCGATGCTGTCACGGCTCATCAGATATCCCAGCGCAAGCTGCGCCACGAAAAGGACAGCAATCGTCCAATGGAAGGCGATCGCCACCAGCCCAAAGGAGGAGGGCGCGTTGCGCCAGCTGCGTCCAACAGCCGGAGCGCTCTCGGAATTGTCGCCAGAATATTGCATCGTTCAACTCAGCTGTTGATAGGTGTCTTTGGCGATGGCGTCCATTCGATCGAACGGCAGATTGCCGACCAGGGCGCAACGGATCATTTCGTCGTCCCAGGACACTGTTTTCAGCGAACCGACACTGGAGCGCCGCATGGCGCTGTCGTTCGAGTCGGCCGCAGCAACGATGTAAAGCGTGACACGCTGCCCGCCTTTGTCCTCATACATAAGCTGGGCAGCGGGGCCTTCGGAACCGGGGAGCACACGACCCCCAACGAGGGACAGGCCGTGACGGGTGAGATCCGGGATGTTGATTTTACGGTCCAGCCGCTTCGATAGCCATTTCGGCAGGTTCTGAGCATCTTCGCTATCGACGCGAACCTCCACCGGATGCAGAACATCGCTCGCAAACAGCTTATGTGCCTGCGCTGCATCCGCCACGATGGAAGCAGGTTCGGCAACCCCGGATACAAACCCACGCCCGAACCAGCCGCCTGTCAGGCCGACGGCAAGAACAAGGACGGCCGCCGCTGCCATGTTGCGCCAGTCGGCCCGTTCCGATCGCATGCGCCGCTCAATGCGGTATACATCGAGACGATCGGGCAAAACATTGGTGTCGAGAGGACCATAAAGCGCCGTCAACGTCGCATTCTGCTGCTGCCACATCTTGACCTTGCGTGCGTCGGCCGGATTGGAGGCGAGGTGGGCGCGAACGGCATCAAGCCTCTGGTCTTCAAGCTGGCCATCGACATAAGAGAGCAGATCGGTTTCGGTTATCTGTGGCTCGCTACCGGTCATTTTATCACCTTGAGATTTGGCTGGTCTTCCTGGGTCATGCGGGCAAGCGCCGTTCGGGCTCGCCCCAGACGGGACATCAGTGTGCCAAGGGGAATTTCAAGAATATTTGCGGCTTCCGCATAACTGAAACCTTCGACAACGACGAGAAGCAGCGCCTCCCGGTGTTCGCCGGACAGTTTTTCAATGGCGCGGGCCATTTCCGCAAGGGCGACCCGACCCGTCTGCGCCGCCGGAACCACCAGTTGTTCCGCAGCGTCGTCAATCGGAATTTGCTGGGGTCGGCGTTTGCTGCCGCGCAGATTGTTGCGGTAGACATTGACAAGCACCCGATACAACCAGGGCCGCAACGGCCCCTGCGGTCGCCACAACGCCTTTTTGCGGATCGCTCTTTCCAGACAGTCCTGGACAAGATCGTCAGCCGTGTCGCGATCATGCGTCAGCGCATTCGCATAACGTCGGAGCGCCGGTATGCAACTTGTCATCTCGTCCAGAAAGTCCGGCATTGGAGTTACTCCTTGGCAACGTGCCAAACGCCGCCGACGCCATCGCCTGTGATGTCGCCGGGTTTCTTGTCCATCTGCCAGCGATAAAGCGGCTTTCCGTCATGCGACCACTGCATCGTGCCATCTTTGCGGGCGATCGGTTTGTAGTCACCGTCCGGCTTATCGGTTTTCAAGGCGGCGAGGGGCGGCCACTTTTTCGCGCAGCCATCATAACAGGCCGACGAGGAATCGCCGTCATTGTCGAATGTATAAAGCGTCATGCCCTTGGCGTCGGTCAGGATAGTGCCCTTGGCCGTCGCCTTTTCAACCACCGCGCCACCGGCATAGGGGTCGGCGAGGGCGGCAGTGGAGGCGAACGCCAGGGCGCCGACCAGAACGAAATGATGTGCACGCATGTTATAGTCCTTTGAAATAAACGATCGGACAACGTGCCCGATATTGGATAGAACACCGGTCAGCGGAATTTATTCCCGCCTCGCTGATTTTTTGATGCGCCTGCGGTTTTTTATTATCTGACACCCTTCAGATCGATGTCGAACGCCACCGTATTCGAATAGAGCGGCACCCCGACGCCCATGCCATAGGGCATGCGGGGAACATTGCCGGTGACATGGAAGGTGACCGATCCCTTTTGCTGTTCAACGAATGTCGCGTGAAAGGTTTCGGGTCGGGATATGCCTTTGGCCGTCAATATGCCTTCGACCACCGCGCTGCGCGGTCCATCCTGAGTGACCCGGCTGGAGCGAAACACGATCTGCGGATAAGCGGCAATATTAAAAACCGCGCTGGATTTCAGGAAGTTTTCCACCCGCTCTTGCCCGGTCTTGACGCTGGACGGCTTCAAGCTGATTTCCACGTAAGACTTGGACGGTTGGTCCGGATCGATGTCGAAGCGGCCGGATATATCGAGAATGGCGCCCTTTATTCCCGGACCGGCAACCTGGGCAATTGAAAATCCGATATGGGATGCGGGATCGATGCGATAGCGCCCGGCGGCAGACGAGAATGGACTGGCGGACACCGGAGTGCAGGCCAATGCCGCCATCAGGAAAGGAATAGAACAGGAATATTTCACGGTGCGGGCTCCCTTGTGAGTACTTGGTCGTAACCAAGAGAACACCGCGGGGAGCCATTTAATCCATGTGACTGGCGACCGAACGTTAAATCGCCGAGACCCGATCAGCCACGCACATGCCGGTACGCGTGCCAGCGTCGCTATCGCGTGCGGTCCTTAAATGAAGATGGCGCACGGGAACTCCAATTACGGCTGGGATACCGGCCCGCCAAAAGGGGCGAACCGAAAGCCGCCTTTCGCCACAAACGATGTGGCGGGTGAGTTGGCATGTCCGCTGGTTTGCCAAGTAGAAATGTCCTTTGGTCGCCACACGGCACACCGACCAGCCCCGATCTGACCGGCTGATCCGGTTGCAAGATCAGATCGGGGCGGGTGGTAAACACACCTCTTCGGCTTTAGCTTTGAGACACCTCACTCCGCAGCCTGCTGTCGCGACAGTGCCTTCTGACGACGCGCAATAACCTTCGCATCGTTCATGAAGTCCTTCCGTCGGCCGGGCTTGCGAGCGCGCGGCGTGTAGCCGTTCTTGTCGCTGTTGCTCTTCACCGTCGGCTTTTCCTGCTCGTCCTGGCGCTCCTTGATATACGCAAGGACATCGCCAAGCCGCTTGTTCTCGGTGATCGCCGCATGCGTCACGCGCTGATCCTTGTCGAACACCGTGTAGGGCAGGGAATGTCCCTTCCAGCGCACGTCGAGGCGACCATCGGCGTAGGCATAGGTCTCGACATATTTGCCAACCAGGCCGCGCGTGACGTCGTTCTCGTCCAGCATGATCCGCTGGCGCTCATAGGAAAATGTCAGCTGCGATCCGACATACCGCTGTTCTCGCTTGCACAGGATCTCTCGCAATCGATCCGGCGCCAGGTTCATTGACCGATGCAGGTCATCGGATCGGGCAGGGCAAACCGCAAACCGTGCATTATAGTCATCGATGAAACCGGGCACGAACGCATTGCCAGCCTCCATGCTGTCGATGCCGGCCAATCGCAGTTCCTTGACCAGACGGTCCTGCAGCGTCCGGTTCATGCGCTCGACCCGACCTTTGGCCTGGCTCGAATTTGCGCAAAGAATCTCGATATTTAGCTCACAAAGCGCTCGCCCGAACTGGGTCATGCCCTGGCCGCCTTTGGCATCCTTCTTTGCCACCCGGAACACTGAATGCTTGTCGGAATAAAAGGCAATCGGTGCACCGTGCTGCTCAAGATAAAGCGCCAGTGCCTCGAAGTAGGTGAAGGCACTTTCGGAACGTACAAAGCGCAACTGCATCAGCTTGCCGGTCGCATCGTCAACGAACACCAGCAGTGAACATGCTGGTCCACGGTCTTCGAACCAGCGATGCTCCGAACCATCGATCTGCACCAACTCACCATAAGCCTCGCGTCGCAGTCGCGGCTGATGAAACGTTCGTCGTTGCTTGCGCGACAGCCATAAGCCGGCATCGACCATCCAGGTACGAACCGTCTCGCGTGATACATGCAGGCCATCACGTTCGACAAGCTTCTCGGTCGCAAGCGTCGGGCCGAAATCCGCATAACGTTCACGAACCAACGCCACCGCGTAGTCGCGAACGCCGTCACTGATCCGGTTGTTCGACGGACGGCCGATTGCCTTGTGACGGATCGACGCCGCACCGTCAGTGCGCATCCGTTCCAGAAGACGGCGGACCTGGCGCTCGCTCAGATCAAGCACATGCGACGCTGACACCGTCGTCATCCGTCCGCCGACGACCTTCGATAGAACCTCGATCCGCTGCAGATCGCGCTCGCTCATCGCTATCAATCCCATCCGCAAACTCCCAGGCATCATTCAGACCCGGGGAGTGTGACATTCCAACTTTGCAGAAACAGGACATTCTAACTTTGCGGCTACAAACGATGTCAAAGCTGATTAGAGATGCGGCGCCGCTGGCCCGTTAGAAATGCGACACTTGCCCCGACAATCAGCCCCCGACCGGACCGGCTGGGCCGGGTTGCAAGGGTAGGGAGGGGGCGGGTGATAGAATCCCCTCTTCGGCTTTAGCTTCCTCAGTAGCAATTATCTCGTTGCCAGCTGATAATCGTTTTTGCACCTGCATCGGGCGGGTAGGGATCAAAGCGGCATGATGCTTCCGGAAATCAAGTTGCACGGTGACGTCGATGTCGCCGCGCTGTCACCACTTCTTCGCGGCATGCTTTTGTCCGTCGCCTATGCTGATGGCGAAGGTGGCATAGGATTGACGGCGACCGGCGCCATGAACCGCAAGTTCGTGCATTGGGCCGCCGTGCACTTCCTCTGGCCAGGGTTTACGGCCGAAGACCTATACAGCATGAACAAAGTGCTGAACGAAGGCGACATGCCGCCGCTCTGGGCCGTGCGCGACATGACCCGTCATCTGAAACTCCTTCGCCGGAAGAAGAATGTGCTGCTTCCAACCAAACGCGGCCGGGAGTTTCTGCTGGACCCGAACGCCTTCTTTGATCTGATTGCCACGGATTATCTCTATTCCTATGTCCACGACACCGAACGGGAAGAGGAGGTCCGGGCACGGTTACGCTGGTGGCGCATGTTCCTCAATCTTCTCAATATCAAGGCCAGAGAAGGGTGCACGCCATTGCAGATTGTAAAAATCCTCAAGCCACACTTCGCTCCCCTGTCTGAGACCGAAATGACACTGGAAGCCTGGGAACTGAAATCCGATGTCCAATATGGCGTGCTGAGGCGCCTGTGCTGGCTGGGCCTGCTCTACGAGGCACGAGAAGGGCTCACGCTCCTCCAGGATGGATCCTTCCACAAGACGCCACTTTGGTCCGCCTGCCTGCAGCTGGAATCGGATACACAAAGCGACATCGGGGTGCATTGAAACGTCTTATTCCGCCGCCGGCTGCTTCGACAATGCTTTCTCGCGCTTCGCAATCACCGCTGGATCGTTCATGAAATCCGTCCGCCGACCCGGCTTGCGGCCACGCTTCTGATACCCGTTTGCCGTGCTGCCGTCGCGAATGGCGAACATATGATCCGTCTGACCGGTGCGGCGAGGGCCGCCCTTGCTGCGTTGCTGTTCGCGACCAGCCTGCATCTCGGCAACCAGCGACAGCATGTCATCCAGTCGCTTGTTGTCTACGACTTCGGCGCGATGTACCGAGCGTAACGTGTCGAAGGTTCTATAGGGCAGGGCAAAGCTCTCGTGCATGATCTCGAGCCGGCCGTCGGGATAATCGCATACGATCACCTTCTGGCCCGCCAATGGCCTGGAAATCTCTGTCGGATCGAGAATGAACAGCACCTTGTCGTAACGCAGTGTCAGAGATTGCGACAGGGTGCGGACTTCCTTGCGGCACATGGCGCCATCGAGGTTCTCGTGATCGGCCAACGGCCTGTGCATGTCCTTTGAATTGCGCGGTAGCCTTCCGAAACGTGTATTAAAATCCGCAATAAACTCAGGCGCATAGGCATTGGCAGCTTCGATCGTGTCGATACCGCGAAGACGCATCTCTTTCACCAACCGATCCTGCAGCGTCTGATTGGCACGCTCCACCCGGCCTTTGGCCTGCGGAGTGTTGGCACAAATGATGTCGATGTTTAGCTCATAAAGCGCACGGCCAAACTGCGTCAGTCCACTGGTGCGGTCATTCCTCGACGCATGAAGGGAGCGGAAAACGCCGTGCTTGTCGCTGTAGAATGCCAGTGGCTTGCCCCATTGCTGTAGATAGGCCTTCGTTGCATGCAGATAGTCGAACGTGTTCTCCGATCCGGCAAAGCGTAGATGCAAAAGCTTGCCGGTGGCATCGTCGATATAGACGAGGAGGGCGCATTTGGGGCCACGGTTCTCGAACCACCAGTGATGCGAACCATCGATCTGCACCAGTTCGCCAAAACAATCCCTTCGGCCGCGTGGCTGGAAAACCCGTTTCTTGCGTTCCCGGCGCGAGATCCAGATCCCGGCCTCGGTCATCCATTGCCGCAGCGTCTCTTTGGCGACCGAGATCCGGTGCAGCTCGATCAGCTTCTCACGCGCCAGCGTTGGGCCGAAATCCAGATAGCGTTCGCGGATCAAATCCAGCGCCGCATTGCGAAATTCCTCGCTGTGGCGCCGATTGCTCGGCCGTGATCGCTTCTTCGAAACGAGCCCGGCCGGGCCATCCCGGTCATAAGCCTGCAGCAGCCGATGGACCTGACTTCGACTGAGGTCGAGCCGGTCCGCCGCCTGGACGACGCTCAGGCGTTCGTCACGGATCTTCTGGATAAGTTCGAGGCGATGCAATTCTTTCTGCGACATGGTGATCAAACAGGACATGACGACTCCGACCGCTCATGGTCTCGACCAGGCTGAAGATCGTCATCCTTGCTCCCAACGTTGGCTTTGACCAGTGCGTCGAGAGGCTAGACTGTCGCATCTCTAACTGGCCCAACTGTCGCATTACTAAATAGCCCTTACAAACGAAGATCGCATAAGATAGATTATGGAACTAAAATGTGGTCTGGACTTTGCTTTTGGGCATCGAAGATTGCCAGCTTTATGTGTTTTCCAGGCCGATTTGTCAGATCGATTTCAGCGAAACACGTTTTTCAAGCTCGTCCGCCTGTTCTTTACGTTCACTGTATCGGTCTGTCAGATAGCTTGAAGCGTCACGCGTCAGCAGCGTGAATTTTACCAGTTCCTCGCAGACATCCACCACGCGGTCGTAATAGGATGATGGCTTCATCCGACCGTCCACGTCGAATTCCTGATAAGCTCTGGCCACCGAGGACTGATTGGGAATGGTGATCATCCGCATCCATCTGCCGAGAATACGCATCTGGTTCACGGCGTTGAAGGACTGGCTGCCGCCGGATACTTCCATGATGGCGAGCGTCTTGCCCTGCGTCGGCCGGACTGATCCGACTGCCAGCGGAATCCAGTCGATCTGCGCTTTCATTATGCCGGTCATCGCCCCATGGCGTTCCGGGCTTACCCACACCTGTCCTTCCGACCATTGTGAGAGATCGCGCAGTTCCTGCACCTTGGCATGGCTGGCTGGCGCTTCATCGGGCAAAGGCAGGCCTTTCGGATCGAATATCCGAACCTCGCATCCGAGCCGTTCGAGCAACCGTCCGGCTTCGAATGCAAGCAGACGGCTATAGGAAACCTCGCGCAGCGAGCCATAGAGGATCAGGATGCGCGGCCTGTGGGTCGAGAAAGCCGGACGCAGCGCGTCAGTATCTATGTCTTGCAGATGCTGGGCCTGCAATGCGGGGAACGTATCAGGCAATGCGTTTTCCTTCCCCGTCGAGAACCTGCTCACCATCCTCCTTGAAGAACGGCCCCCTGAAAGTGTCGGGCAATATATCCAGCACGGCTTCGGAAGGTCGGGCAAGCCTGGTGCCAAGCGGCGTCACGACGAAGGGGCGATTGATGAGTATCGGCGTTTGGATCATCGCATCGAGCAGCTGGTCGTCGCTCAGATCCGGATTGTCGAGACCAAGTTCGGCATAGGGTGTCCCCTTCTCCCGTATGGCCCCGCGCACGCTCAGGCCCGCATCGGAGATCATCCTTGCAAGGTATTCGCGCGTTGGCGGCTGCTGCAGATATTCGATCACGGTCGGTTCGATCCCCGCCGCGCGGATCAGCGCCAGCGTGTTGCGGGAAGTCCCGCAGGACGGATTGTGATAGATCGTGGCGTCCATGCTCATTGCCTTTCTGTCAGTATCGTTCGGGAAACGGCGGGCGCAGCCTCATACCAGTCCTTCGAGCGGTTCACGATCCAGACGACCGAAAGCATGACCGGGACTTCGATGAGGACGCCGACGACGGTTGCCAGCGCCGCACCGGATTGAAGGCCGAACAGGCTGATGGCGGCCGCGACCGCGAGTTCGAAAAAGTTGCTGGCGCCGATCAGGGCCGATGGGCCGGCAACGCAGTGCCTTTCACCGGTCATCCGGTTGAAAAGATAGGCAAGCCCCGAATTCAGGTAGACCTGAATCAGGATCGGGATGGCGAGCAGGCCGATGACGGCCGGCTGGGCGATAATCTGCTCACCCTGAAAGGCGAAAAGAAGAACCAGCGTCGCAAGCAGTGACACCAGCGAGACCGGCTGCAGCCTTGCGAGAAAACGATCCAGTGTCGCTGACGTGCCGTTAGCCATGAGCCGGCTCCTAATGAGCTGCGCGAGGATGACCGGCACGACAATATAAAGCGCCACGGAAAGAATGAGCGTGTCCCACGGAACGGTGATGGCCGAAAGGCCAAGCAGCAGACCGACGATCGGCGCAAACGCCACGACCATGATCGCATCGTTGAGAGCGACCTGCGACAGCGTGAACAGCGGCTCCCCGCGTGTAAGATTGCTCCAGACGAAGACCATGGCGGTGCATGGCGCAGCGGCAAGGATGATCAGCCCGGCGATATAGGAATCGATCTGCTGTGCCGGAAGATACGGGCGGAACAGCCAGCCGATGAAAAACCAGCCCAATATCGCCATCGAGAACGGCTTGACGGCCCAGTTGATGAACAGAGTCACGCCGATGCCGCGCCAGAATGCGCCGACCTGCGAAAGAGAGCGAAAATCGATTTTCAGCAGCATCGGAATGATCATAAGCCAGATCAACACCGCGACGGGAATATTCACCCTGGCGATCTCGGCCGCGGCAATGAGCTGAAAGAGGCCGGGCATCAGATGGCCGAGCGCAACACCGACGATAATGCACAGAAACACCCAGACGGTCAGATAACGTTCGAAGACAGACATCAGGCGGGGTTTCCCTGCGGCACCGTTGCGCCTTCCATGGCACCGATATTATGCAGCCTCGTTTCGAGCGCCATGCGGTCGATGGATTGCAGCGGCAGGCTGACGAAAGCCGTGATCCTGTTCTTGAGGAAACGGGCGGCCTGGGCGAAGGCGCGTTGTATCTCAACCTCCGAGCCAACGATGGCGGCGGGATCCTCGATCCCCCAATGGGCCGTCATCGGATGGCCGATCCAGACGGGGCAGGCTTCGCCGGCGGCGCTGTCACACACCGTGAAGATGAAGTCCATCTGCGGCGCATCGGGCCCGGCAAACTCGTCCCAGCTCTTCGAGGCGAAACCGCTCGACGGATAACCCAGCGCCGCCAGTTCCTTCAGGGCGTGAGGGTTCACTTTTCCCTTCGGCTGGCTGCCGGCCGAATAGGCATTGAACCGCCCCTCACCTTCCTTGGCGAGAATGGATTCGGCAAGAATGGAACGGGCGGAATTGCCGGTGCACAGAAAGAGGACGTTGTAGATCTTTTCGGTCATGGTGTTGGTCCGT
The DNA here is from genome assembly GCF_047445855.1 of Rhizobium sp. BR 250. Classification (NCBI taxonomy): domain Bacteria; kingdom Pseudomonadati; phylum Pseudomonadota; class Alphaproteobacteria; order Hyphomicrobiales; family Rhizobiaceae; genus Rhizobium; species Rhizobium sp. BR 250. The sequence continues at coordinate 334,612 of NZ_JARWKW010000001.1, read as the reverse complement.
GGTTAGATCGTTGGCCTGATGGCGCTCATCACGCCTCCGCCTCCGCGCAGCAGCAGGGTGTGAGTTCGGCGATCAACGGAGCGCAAAGCTCGGTCGCTCCGCCGCAGCAATCCTTCAGCAGAAACAGGGTCAGCGCGCGCAGCCCCTCAAGGTCGGCGCGATAGATGATTGACCGGCTTTGCCGCTCGCTCTTGACCAGCCCTGCCCGCGCAAGCGTGGCGAGATGCGCCGACATCGTGTTCTGCGGAACGTCGATGAGGCGCGCGAGCTCACCGGCCGGAATGCCGTCTGGCTCGTGCTGCACGAGACGCCGGAAGGTTTCCAGCCGGGTGGATTGGGCGAGCGCGCTGAGCGCCGTTATTGCACTACTATTATCCATATATCTAGAATAGTGGATATATTGAGCATGTCAACGACCAAGCCCTACCTTTGAAAAACTTCGGAGTGAACTTGAGACAACGAATCTAAATAAATTAATATAAATCAATATATAGTGATAGTTTTCTAATGTGATTTAGAACTCGCCGGAAGCCTCCCGGCGCCTCAGATCGAGCTCTTCACTATAACGCCTCAGCGTGTGGCTTTCGGTAAGAAGGCCGACGGGACGGTTTTCGATCTTGTCATTGACGACGACCAGCGCCTCGCTTTCCGCCGCGTCGAAGGCTGCGGCTGCCTGACGGGCATTCATGTTCGGCAGCAATATATCGCTCTTGTAGTGCAGATAGGTTTCGAGGCTGATCTTGCTGGGGTCGCGATCCATCGGGTCCGCATAGATTTCCGGCACGAGCACGATGCCGGCATATCGCCCGTCATCATGGGTCATGATCACCCGTTGCGTCGAACCGAGTGGGAACTTCTCCTTGAAGGCCGGAAGCCCCATGCTGACATTGGCCTTGCGTATATCGGCGCGCATCATCTTGCCCACCGTCAGGTCGCGGATCCAGCCGATATCATGGGCGCTGCGAATGCTCTCGCCGCGCAGGTGAAAACGCCAGGTCGCGAAGGAGTAACCGAAGGTGGTGCGCACCACCAGCGAGGTGGTGATGACCGCGGCAAGCACAAGCGCCGTGATCTGGAAGTCGCCGGTCAATTCCAGCGCCAGAAACGTCATTGTCAGCGGTCCGCCGATGATGGCGGCGGCAAAGGCGCTCATGCCGATCACGGCATAAACGATGGGCGCCGTCGAACCGTAACCGATATAGGGTGCGCAGAGCGCGAAGATCTTGCCGAGCAGCGAGCCCATGAACAGCGAAGCGAAAAACAGGCCGCCGCGGAAATTCGAGCCGATGGAAATGGCGCTGGCCGCCGCCTTCAAAAGGAACAACCCGGCCAGCCCGTAGATCGTCAGTTCGGTGTCGATGTTGAGATGCAGCGCGCCATGGCCGCTCGACAGTACCTGCGGCGAAATCAGCGCCAGCCCGCCGACAAACACACCGCCGATGGTGGGACGCAGCCAGCCGGGAATGGCACTCTTGCGCGCCGTTTCCTCGATGAAGGATACCGCCTGCATCAGCACGATGCCGATGGCGGCGCAAACGACGCCGAGGAAAATGGCGGGCACATAATCCGCCGGCGTTACCCGGCTGGCGTCGACAATATCGATCGAGATGCCGTGGCCGCCGATAAGCCCGATGACGGTGGTCGCAACCAATGCAGAGACGATGAGCGGCGCAAGCGTCACGACCGTATAGGTGCCGATGATGAGTTCGATGGCGTAGAACGCCCCCGTCAGAGGCGCATTGAAGGCCGCCGCGATCGCACCTGCGGCGCCACAGCCGACGAGGATGCGCATGTCCCCTCGCCTCAGCTTCAGCTTGATGCCGATCTTGGAGGCGACGCCGCTGGCGATCTGCGTATAACCCGCCTCCAGCCCGACGGAGGCGCCGAAACCATTGGAAACGATGTTCTGCACGCAGACGATGATGCTGTCCGTCAGCGACAGGCGGCCGCCATGCAGCGCATTCGCCTCGATCGGGTCGACCATGGGTTTCTTGCGCGTCTTCGACAGGATGAAGATGATGAGGCCGAGCACGATGCCGCCGATGACCGGCCCGGCGAGCACGATCCACCCGGACAGGTCGCTGCTGCTCAGCCGCTCGACGCCGAAGACCAGCACATGCAGCGCCGTGCTCAAGGCCCCGATCAGCGCCACTAGAAGGCCCGCCGCAATGCCGATGAAGACGGCGAGGACCACCAGCCCAAGTTCGCCGCGCCGGAACATGGCGCGCAACCGGCTGGCGCGCAGATTGTCGAAGAAGCTCGCCATACTGGGTGCACGGAAAGGCCTGGTCGACATGCTATTCCTTTTCAGGCGGCGCCAAAGCGCGACGCGCCTTTCCTTTGTTGCTCCAAGGCATGTCCTGGTCCCAAAAGCGGAAACCACTTTCGCAAGACAGGCTCAGGGTGTTTCGATCTCGACTTCGAAACGCATCTGGTCGTAAGCCGGCTCAACGTGGTCCGGCGTCTCACGCATCACCGTGTCATAATCGAGCGGAATATGCATATGGGTCAAGATCGCCCGTTTGGGGGCGAATGTCTCGATCCAGCCGAGCGCCTGTTCCAGCGAAAGATGGCTGGGGTGGTAACGGTGCTGCAGCGCGTCGATGACGAGGACATCGAGGCCGGCAAGCCTGGGCAGGCTTTCCGCCGGAAAATCGCTGACATCGGTGCAATAGGCGACGTCACCAATGCGGAAGCCGAGCGAATGCACGTCGCCATGCTGCTGCATATGCACATTGAAGGGGATCGACCCGCCCGCCCCGTTTATGACGACCGGAACGTTGATGTCGCCGATGATCCGCGGTTCGACGATGGGCGGATAGCTGCTGCCGGGCGGCGTTTCCAGGCAATAGGCGAAACCGTCCTTTATGCGCGCCATGGTGACAGGGTCGGCATAGATAGGGATGCGGCCTTGCTGAAGGGCAAAATAGATACGCAGATCATCGATGCCGTGCAGATGGTCGGCATGGGCATGGGTGTAAAGCACGGCGTCCACCGCCTCCACCTTTGCGGCGATCATCTGTTCGCGAAAATCCGGACCGGTGTCGATGACGACGGTGGTCTTGCCGCCATCCGGACCGATCTGCTCCACCATGAAGGCCGTGCGCGTGCGCCGGTTCTTCGGGTTTTCGGGATCGCAGGCGCCCCAGTCGCCGTTGATGCGCGGCACGCCGGGCGACGACGCGCATCCGAGAACCGTGAAGCGGCGACGGTAACTTGCCACGCCTACACCCTTGTCATCTTGGAAAAGCAGCGGAAGGCATTTTCGGTGGTGATTTCGGCCATGCGTTCGAAGGAAACGCCATGAACTTCAGCCAGAACCTCGGCGGTATTGACCACATAGGACGGCTCGTTGCGTTTGCCCCGCCAGCGCTTCGGCGCAAGATAGGGCGCATCCGTTTCAACGAGCAGCCGGTCCAGCGGCACGGTGGCGGCGATATCGCGGATATCCTGCGATTTCGGAAAGGTCAGAATGCCGGAAAACGACACGTAACCGCCAAGCTCGACACCGGTTTTCGCCAGGTCAGGACCGGCGGAAAAGCAATGTAGAATGAAGGGAAAGGCGCCCTTCCCGCTTTCGGCGCGCAATATAGCGGCCATGTCGTCATCAGCGCTGCGGCTGTGGATGACGAGCGGCAGCTTCGTCCTCCGCGCCGCCTCGATATGGCGGATGAGGCCGGTCTTCTGGTCTTCCGGCTTCTGCGTATCGTAGAAATAATCCAGACCCGCCTCGCCGATCGCCACGATCTTGTCGTGGCTTTCCGCCAGCCGCACCAGCTCGTCAGCGGAAATATCCAGTTCCTCGTCGGCATTGTTCGGATGCGTGCCCACCGAGCAGAAAACCGACGGATATTTCTCCGCGATCTTCAAAAGCTCCGGCAGACGGCGCACCCGAGTCGAGATCGTCACCATCTGGCTGACGCCGGAGGCATGGGCACGCGCGATGATATCGTCGCGCTCAGCCTCGAAATCGGGAAAATCCAGATGGCAATGGGTATCGATCAGCATAGCGGTCGCCTTCACGCTTCCGGCGCGACGTAACGCGGGAAGACCGGCTTCGGCGCTTCGAGCGGTGTGCCAGGAACCAGACGGCCCGCCTCGCCGAGCGCGGCGAAATCACGCCTGTCAGCCGGCGCCGCAACGAGGTCGAGCAGCTTCTCGCAGGAGCCCGGCATAAAGGGCTGCAGCAGGATGCCGATCTGGCGCACCACTTCAGCCGTCACGTAAAGCACGGTGCCCATACGCTCGGGATCGGTCTTCTTCAGCGCCCACGGTTCCTGCGACGCGAAATAGCGGTCGGTTTCCGAAACGACGGCGATGATGGCGGCAAGCGCACGATGGATGAGCTGCTTGCCCATCTCCTCGCGGCAAAGCGCCAGTAGCCCGTCGGCGGAAGCGAGCATCGCCTTGTCTTCGTCAGTGAATGCGCCGGGTGCCGGAACCTGGCCATCGCAATTCTTGACGATCATCGACAGCGAACGGCTGGCGAGATTGCCGATACCGTTGGCGAGATCGGCATTGATGCGGGTGGCGATACCCTCTTCGCTATAGCTGCCATCCTGGCCGAAGGAGACTTCGCGCATGAAGAAATAACGGACCTGATCGAGGCCGAAATGGGCCACCAGATTGGCCGGGTCGACGACATTGCCGAGCGATTTCGACATCTTCTCGCCCTTGTTGAGCAGGAAGCCATGCGCATAGACCCGCTTGGGCAGCGGCAGCTTGGCGCTCATCAGGAAAGCGGGCCAGTAGACCGCGTGGAAACGAATGATGTCCTTGCCGATAATGTGCACATCGGCGGGCCAATATTTGGCGCGCGGGCCGTTCTTGTCCTCGATATAGCCGGTGGCCGTGATGTAGTTGGTCAGCGCATCGACCCAGACATACATGACATGCTTCGGATCGTTCGGAACCTTGATGCCCCAGTCGAATGTGGTGCGGGAAATCGACAGGTCCTTGAGGCCGGATTTCACGAAGGAAATGATTTCATTGCGACGCTCGGCCGGACCGATGAAATCAGGGTTCTCCTCGTAGAGCTTCAGGAGTTTATCCTGATATTCGGAGAGCTTGAAGAAGTAGCTTTCCTCCTCCACCCATTCGACCGGCGTGCCCTGCGGCCCGTAACGAACGCCATCGGCGCGCACCTCCGTCTCGTCCTCGGCGTAATAGGCCTCGTCGCGCACGGAATACCAGCCGGCATAGCTGTCCTTGTAGATGTCGCCGCTATCAGCCATCAGGTTCCAGATATTACGCGAGGTCTCGTGGTGACGCTCTTCCGTGGTGCGGATGAAATCGTCATTCGAGGCGTTGAGCAACTTGCCCATTTCACGGAACTGGTCGGAGTTGCGCTGCGCCAGCTCTTCCGGCGAAATACCTTCCGCCCGCGCCGTCTGCTGCATCTTCTGGCCGTGTTCGTCCGTGCCGGTCAGGAAGAAAACATCCATTCCATCCAGGCGCTGAAAGCGTGCCATGGCGTCCGTCGCAATCAACTCATAGGCATGGCCGATATGCGGCTTGCCGTTAGGATAGGAGATCGCGGTGGTGATGTAGAATGGTGTCTTGTCTGTCATGACGGTCGATCGACTTTACAGGCTGTTTTTTGGATAGACCGCTCTTAAACCATTGTTCGCAGCAGCGAAAGCGAAGAGTACCATTTTGGTAAGTTGAAAATTGCTAGGCCGCGCATACTCGTCGTCCTTGAGCAAACCCAACGCCCTAGAGATTTCAAAGGGTTGTTGATACTCGGATTGAGCCCGAGAGTGAACCGAGTGGGCGAAACGTGTAACCAAAACAGTAGTATTGAACGTCCGCTCTTTCCGTCTTCACACGCCGCGAATATCTTCCAGAATGGAAAGCACCATCTGTTTCTTGTCGAGATTATAAGCCTGCGCCACGGTGATGCGTTCCGAAAGCGTCGAGGAAAGCCGTGCATGTTTTTCCGCGGCCGCGATATCGCCCGCCATGGCCGCTGCCCGCGCCCGCGCCATCAGCTCTTCCGTCACATGCTCCATGAAGAAGCCGAGAACGATGTCGCCATCCTTCTGCGCCAGAACCTCGGCGAGCTTGTGCATGCGCTTGCGTGCCCCCGGCCCTTCGGCGGACATGACTTCTGCAAAGGCCTCGACAATGTCGGAGCCACCGTAATTCATCAGCTTCAGCGCCTGCGCGACGCTACCTTTGGATGCCGCAAGCAGGTCGTCGCGCTTTTCGCCTTCGGGGCTGATGTCGAGGTGATCGAGCGCTTGCACCATGGCCGCATCGGAAAGCGGCAGGAGCCGGAGCGGCATGCAGCGCGAGCGAATGGTCGGCAGCAATTTTCCCGGCGCATGCGAAAGGACGAGGAACATCGCCCGTTTCGGCGGCTCCTCCAGTATTTTCAGGATGGCATTGGCAGCGTTGCGATTTAGATCGTCGGCGGGGTCAATGATGACGATACGCCAGTTGCCGGTGCCCGATGTCTGCGAAAAGAAATGCCCTGCCCGCCGCACCTCATCCACGGTGATGGCGGATTTGACGCGACCGGTCTTTTCATCCACTGGACGCGTCAGATGCAGCAGATTATGCGAGGCACCGGCGGTGATCTGCCGGCTGACGAGCGATTGCGGATCGGGGTCGGCAAGAAAATCCGGTGCGGATGCAGGATCGGGATGGTTCAGCACATGATTGGCGAAACGGAAGGCGAGTGTCGCCTTGCCGATCCCCTCCGGCCCTTCGATCAGAATGGCGTGATGGCCTTTGCCGGAGCGATAGGATTGCGCAAGAAACGCTTCCGCCTCCTCATGCCCGAAAAGCCTCGTGTTCTGCTGCGGCGCGATCGCGCCGTCGAGAACGCCCTGAACCTCACTCATGCGCCGCGTCCGTCGCGTTTCCCGCGCGCTCGAGCAAAGGCTCTACGAAGGACATGACGTCTTCCGTAACCTTGTCTTCCGGCTGGTCGGCATTGACGATGCGGCAGCGACGCGGCTCAGCCAGCGCAATATCCAGATAGGCTTCACGCCGCTTCTCGTGGGTCTCGATTTCCTCTTTTTCGAACCGGTCGGGGGTTGCCCCCTCATCCGCACGTTTCCTGGCGCGCGCGAGACCCTTTTCGGCGGCGATATCGAAGATCAGCGTCAGTTCCGGAACGACACCATCGATGGCGATCCGTTGCAGCGTCTCGATGAATTCCGGCTCCAGATTGCCGGTCGTGCCCTGATAGACACGCGAAGAATCAAGGAAGCGGTCGCAAAGCACGATCTCACCACGCGCAAGCGCCGGGCGAATGACCTCCTCGACATGATCGTTGCGCGCCGCCGCAAACAGGATCGCCTCCATGCGCACGCCGAAGGATTCCGCGGCACCCGAGAGCAGAACATGCCGAACGGCCTCCGCGCCCGGAGAACCACCCGGCTCACGCGTTACGACCACCTCGAAACCACGGCCGCGAAGCGCCTCGGCAAGCGTGCGAATCTGCGTCGACTTGCCGGCGCCCTCGCCGCCCTCGAAGCTGATGAACAATCCGGTCTTTTCGGCCAATGTCTCGTCCTGCACGGGTTTCCTGAAATTCGAAATGCCTGTTTACAGCATCGAAGCGAAATGTGTGAAGCGCTTTTCAGAAAATCCGATGCCTGAACAAAAGCATAGGAACGAGGCCGGCGAAAATGGCCTTCACAGCCAGAAAAGCAGCAGTTCCTTCAGCGCGCCCGTCGCATTCTGGGTCAGAGAACCCTTGCCCACCGCAGCCTTCGTATAAAGCGGCACTTCGCGCAGCAGCCGTTCGCCCGAAAATATCTTGAGCGTTCCGGCATTCGCGCCGGCATCCAGCGGCGCAGTCAACGGCCAGCGATAGACGATGCGGCCGGAAATGCGATCCGGATTATTGACCGGCACCAGCACGCTGACATCTTCCTTGGGCGAAAGATCGATATGCGAGACATCGCCGCCATAAACACTGACTGCGCCGACCGCTTCATCCTTGCTGAAAAGATGGCGTTTCTCGAAGGCTGTCAGGCCCCAGTCCACCACCCGGCGGGCCTCCTCCTGCCGCGTCTTGTCGTCAACGATGCCGGCAAGCGCCAGATAGACACGGCGCCCCTCCCTTTCGGCCGAAACGACGGCGGCAAAACCGCTGCCTTCCGCAAAACCGAGGCCCAGACCATCGATGCCGCTGCCCGGCATCAGAAGCGAATTCTTGTTGCGCTGGAAAATCCGGTTCCACTCGAAATCGGGCTTGGTGAAAAGCGCATAACGATCGGGATAGGTGTCATGCAGATGCTGGGCAAGACGCACCATGTCCTTGGCCGTCGTCTGGTTGCCGGGATCGGGAAGTCCCGTGGAATTGGCGAATATGCTGCGGTTCATGCCAAGTTCGCCCGCCCGCGCCGTCATGCGCTTGGCGAAGGCGGCATCCGAACCCGCCATGCCCTCAGCCACGATGATGCAGCCGTCATTGGCGTTCTGCACGATGATACCGGTGAGGAGATCGTTGATTCCGACGGAGGATTTCAGCGCCGCGAACATCGTCGAGGTGCGCGATGGAGCGCCGCCGGTGCGCCAGGCATATTCCGAGACCGGATAGGCGGTCTCCGGCATCACCTGCCCCTTGGATTGCGCGTCGAGCACCACTTCCACCGTCATCAGCTTGGCGAGCGATGCGGGCGGAAAGGACTGATCTTCATTTTGCGAAAGAAGCACCGTGCCGGTTTCGGCATCGATCATATAGGCCTGTTCAGCCTTGGCGATGAAAGGAGCTGTCTGCGATTGCGCCGCGCCTGCACTGAAAAACGCAAAGGCGGCCGCCACAACGACCGACCGATAGGAGCGATGAATGGCCTTGCGCATGAAACCGCCCAGTCCTGCGTGCTGCAACCGGCTGCACGCGACGAAAGCGAGAGGCAGCCTATCCTTCAATCCGTCAGCGCGACTTCGTCTGCTGACGCTTCACATGGGCGAGTATCGATTGCTCGTTGAGCGCACCACGATCGACGAGCACGCTGTCGAAGGCGCGCACAGTCTTGGAAACCGTAGCTGATTCTTCCGAATAGGCTGCCGAATATTTGGAGGACGGCGTCGGCACGCGCAGATAATTGCCGCCGGGCGCTGCCGGCTCACGCATGAAATTGCCCTCCGGCCGCTCGGCCAGGAATGGGCCGATTTCCGGCAGGATTGCAAATTGTTCGAAAGCCGGCTGGACGCCGTTGACCAGCGGCATGGCCTGAAGTGCCGCATTTTTCTTGGAACCGACCAGCGCCGTCTGCGTGGAGCCGCCATAATTCGGGTTGGACGCAGGCGCCGGCACGAAATTCGGAGAAGCCGAAGCCACCATCACACCCGTTGCGATCTGTCCTTCCGGTGCGACGCCCGGCGAACGCGAGCCCTTCGGAATATAAGACGCCATCAGATAGGGCATGTCGTGACCATCAAGCGGCGCACGACCAGCATATTGCACGCGGACATTGGCGGTGCCGGTGCCCTTCATGTCGAGAAGATCGGCCGTCTTGCTGGAAACGTCGATCAGGCGACCCTCATGGAAAGGTCCGCGATCGTTAACTCGCACCAGAACCGATGCGCCATTTTCCATATTGGTGATGCGCGCATAGCTCGGCAGGGGAAATGTCGGATGTGCGGCGGAAAGATGTTCTTTATCGTAGACTTCGCCATTCGCCGTCAGGCGGCCGTGGAAGGCGGAACCGTACCAGGAGGCGAGACCGGTCTTGTTGTAACCCGGCTCTTCTTTCGGAAAATAACGACGGCCCTTGACCGTATAGGCATTGCCGACCAGCTCTCGCCCGCCGCCCTTGGGAATGCTCTTCCCATCGGCCACACGCGGGCTGGCTTTGACGCCATATTCCGATTCAGAGAAATATTCCTTGCTGCGCTTGGGCTTAGGCTTGGTCTCAGAGGTGGTGGAACACGAAGCCGTTGCAGCGCAAAGCACGGAAATTGCAAGCCACTTCGCACCCGATCTGGTGCTGATGCCGAGTTTCTTGACCGTAGAATTCAAATCGTCTGCCCCACGCTTATTGGCTCGGAGAACCGCACCCTCACTTGCCTCGATGATTTGCCCCTGCCATCGAAGCACCTAACAGTCGCTTAATCTTGTGCATAACGTGGCAAAAATGCGAACGACTTCTGCAAATTCGATAAAATTGTAACGAACGTGGTTAACGATTTATGTCTCTTGAAGCTGCTGCCGGGCGCAATTCACCCGCCTCAACCGGGTCTCCCGCAGCACCTGCAAGGAACAAACGAAAGGTAATCACGTTTCCATTCCGCAAACAAACGAGCTTTCCGCCGGTCTCGGCTGAAGGAGGAAACATGATCAAGTCTATTAAAATAACAGGCCTCGCAATCGGCGTCGCCCTGGCATCCTTCGCCGCAACGGTCCCCGCGGGGGCGCAGGATATGGAACTCAGAATCGGACCGGACGGCATTCGCCCCGTCATCCGCGATCGTGACCGTGACCGTGACCGCCGTGGCCCGCCGCGCATGCGCGGCTGCAGCGAACGCGAAGCCCGCGCCGCCGCCCGCGAGGCCGGCCTGCGCGATCCCGAAGTCGTGCGCGTCACCCCCGGCCGTGTCGTGGTCGAAGGCTATACCCGCCGTGGACCGGACCGCATCACATTTGCGAACGAACGGGGCTGTCCGGAACTCTGATGACACCAGTCGCATGGAACCCGCCGAAAGGCGGGTTTCCTATCGCGCCGATTTTTATACATGCCCAATCCAGATGACACGCCGGAGGCGCCGCCCCGTCGTCGCATTATCATTATTGTTTTGGCTGAATGGCAGATGGGGTGGGATTCGAACCCACGGTACGCTCTCACGCACGCCGGTTTTCAAGACCGGTTCCTTAAACCACTCGGACACCCATCCATCGGTGGTGAGGCTTTATAGCGGTTTGAAAATGGCCGTCAATCCCGCTGGACGAGCGGAGCCCATCCTTCTTTTTCCGCTCGGAATGTCACTGCGCCGGTGCGGTTGCCGGCGGCAGCAGAGATCCCTCTCCCGAGGGAATCGATGGCACCTGTTGGGCCGTATCGAACAACGTCAGGCTCAAAACGATTGCGACAAGCACCAGTAAAAGCGCCACGAAGACGATTCCCGATTTATCCATGCGTCTGCTCATGTCACGTTATGTTAAAGGCGAATATGTGCAATTCGAGGCAATGCAAAGAATAACGCGAAAGTCTGTCAAGTTGTCTTACAGATTTACCCAACTCGTCGTTCAAAAAAATCCAAATTGAGCGAAATTTATGCACAGGCGTACTGTTTGGGACGGAAATGGCCTATCGCGTCAGCACTATTGTCACTTATATCAAGCCATCGCTCCCGGGCATTGCCCAACTTTCCCCGAGCGATCAACCTGCCCCGCCTGTTTGCGGGGCTTTTTTCTTTTATAGAACCGAAAATAGGTCCGCCGGTAGAAGAGTGCCCCGGACACGGCGCGCCAGCACGGTTGCTCTTCAGACGCCGATGCCTGGTCCGCCATTGCCATGCCGGCCGTCGCCCCGGAGAATATCCTCGAACAGGTTGAGCAGCGCCGGCGGTAAGTTGTCGGAGAATTCCGCAATGATCTCGCCGGCACGATTATAGGAATAGATGGCCGAGAGCGTCAGCACCAGAAGCACGATCCAGGGCCATATCGGCTTGCGCCTTTGCGGGCCTCCGTTCTGCTGTTGCGGTAGAGTCATGCAGGCACCTTCCTTCAGGCCTTCACGCGCGGTTCGCCTCCGGGCGCATAGGCGGTTTTCTGCAGGAACCGGAATATATTGCCGCACTGGGCGCAGCGGATCATGAAATCCGTCGGATCGCCCGAGGCACGTTCCGTGCGAAACCCCCTCGGCATGTCATCGATGCGAAAATCGACATCCCGACGGCTCTTGTCATCCGATTCCGACGCTTCGGCAAAACCCTGATGACCACATTTGGAACATTCGAGCTTTCGGGAATATCTGTCGCGCGCTGCCATCTGCCGTCCTTTGTTTGGTTGGTATCAGGTAGCAGCGGCAAAACGTCATTTCAATGCCGTCCGCCTCGGGTTAAAGCTTTGCATGGCTATTTTCCGTCTGGAAAATCATCCTGCGGCCGGAACGAAGATGGAAGCCCATGCACGACCAAAGACCCCTGCTTTCATCGTCCCTCTTGCGCCGCGCGGTCCTCATTGCCGGAATTCTTCTCATCCTTCTCGTCGGCCTCAATGTCGGCATCAAATGGTATGGCGAGCGGATCCTCAAGGCAGGACATGTGACCGATACCGATGAGGTGGAGATCACCATCGGCAACGATCGGCTGAAACTCGCCAGAAACACGCTGCGAACGCCTTCCGAACGACAGGGCGGCGAAAGCGAACGGGTCGACCTCTACCTCACCTGGCCTGACCTCAAAGGATATGAGGATGCGAATCGTGCGATCTTCGACGATCCCGCCCGGTCAGCGGGGCTGATCTTCGTCCAGCTCTCGCAAAGCACCATGTCCGAAGACATGTCCGGCCGTTTCGGGCCGATCTATTCGCGGCTGACCGAAGGAGAGCCGGTGCCATTGAAGCACGGCCTCTTCCTACACCACCTGCGTGCCGATTCCGGCTATGGCAAGGAAGTCATCGTGACCGGGGAACGTGAAAACAACGACGCCTTTGTGGCGCGCTGCCTCTTGCCGCAGACGCCGCAGGAAGCGACGGGAAGCGACTGCCAGAGGGATATTCACATCGGCCAGGACCTCAGCCTGTTCTACCGCTTTTCCGCCAATCTGCTGCCGCAATGGCAAAAGCTCGATGCGGATGTGAAAGTCTATGTCACGCAGCGCCTCGTAAAAGACGCAAATCCCTGACACGGCACGGCACAGATTGCGTGTGAAAAGTCGCATTTTATGGAAGGCGGATACCTTTCATAAACCACTTGGTAACGCCATCCCGATAAAGTTTCTTCCCGGAGCATCGGGCGGGGCGTGTCCGAGCGGAACAGAAATATGCGATTGAAGAGTTCAGCAGTGTTGAAAAGTCTATCTGGGGCACATTCGCGCAAAGCGGGTGCGACGTCTTTCGTAAGGTTTATTGCGCTAACCCTTGCTGCGGCGTTCATAACCGCAACATCCGTTCAGACCGCAAAGGCCGATCCGAAATATGCGGGTATCGTCATCGATGCCAAGACCGGCAAGGTTCTCTATGGCGAGGATCCTGATGGTTTGCGTTATCCGGCGTCGCTGACCAAGATGATGACGCTTTACCTGACATTCGAGGCGCTCAACAGCGGACGCATTTCGCTTGATTCCCGAGTGCCAGTTTCGGCCAATGCCGCCAAGGAGCCGCCGTCCAAGCTTGGCGTGCGCGCCGGTGGCAGCGTTACGGTTGAGCAGGCGATCCTCGCCCTCGTCACCCGTTCCGCAAACGATATGGCGACCGCGCTCGGCGAACATCTCGGCGGCTCGGAAGACCGTTTCGCCCGGATGATGACGGCAAAGGCCCGCGCACTCGGCATGACCCGCACGACCTATCGCAACGCCAACGGCCTGCCCAACACGGCGCAGATGACGACGGCACGCGACCAAGCCCGCCTCGGCGTCGCCCTTCGCCAGCATTTCCCGCAATATTACGGCTATTTCTCCACCCGTACCTTCAATTTCGGCAAGCAGGTTATCGGCAACCACAATCGCCTCGTCGGAACCGTGAAGGGCGTGGATGGCATCAAGACCGGTTACACCCGCGCAGCCGGCAGCAATCTCGCGACGTCCGCGCAGCTCGATGGCCGCTCGATCGTCGCCGTCGTTCTCGGCGGACGCTCCAGCGCTGCCCGTGACGCCACCATGCGCAAGCTGGTCGCGACTTATCTGCCGCAGGCATCGCGTGGCGGCAACAGCAACCTGATTGCTCAGACGCGCTCTGCTCCGGTCGAAGAACCCGTTGCCGTGGCGGCAGCCGTTCCTTCCGTGGCCGTCGCAGCCACCGATGCCGGCCTTCCGCATGCGGGCCCCGTTCCGCAGACCCGTTACGAAGAAGCGCCGGTCACCGCCTTTGCGGGCTCCTCTTCCAATGCCGCCGTCAAGGCCATGGAAGCAGCCACCTGGCAGAAGGGCAAGGACCCCATTTCCCAGGCCCCCGTCGCGCCGGATCGCAAGATGATTACCAACTCCACCAAGGTGGACAATATCGTCACGGCATCGACGGCAGCATCTGCATCCGCCGCACCTTCCGTCTCCCCCAGGGCAGAGGCTCCGCAGGGTGGCTGGGTGATCCAGATCGGCGCATCGCCCGACGAAAACTCCGCGCGCGGCCTGTTGCAGAACGCGCAGGAAAAAGGCGGCGCGGCACTGCGCTCCGCAAAGCCCTTCACGGTCGCCTTCAGCAAGGACGGCTCCCAGATCTACCGCGCCCGTTTCGGCGGCTTCGATGGCCAGAATGCCGCGGTAAATGCATGCAATGCATTGAAAAAGAAAGGCGTCAGCTGCTGGGCGTCACTCCAGTAACGGACGTTTCCGCAGGCGGTGCTTCATTGTCGAAACATCGCCTGTCTCCTCGAATTGTGTAGTGAGTAGCGAGGCTTTCCAAGATGGCAGTCAACGAGAATTATTCGGACATTGCGTCTGGCAACGGGCATGGCAGCCTTTCGGTCCTGCATCCCATTCACGAGGCGGCGATGCGTATCGCCGATATCGGTCTCAACCGTTCCAAGGCAAAGACACGCGATCTCGTGGCGCTGCTTCTGTCGCATGGCGCCCGCGCCTGGCGCGCCAACCAGCCGGAAGCCAGCATCCACCTTCATGTCGGGCGCCGCTCGGGACGTGCACCGGTGCATATGCGAATTCGATAAGAACCGGACTAGCCAAACAGGCAAAGAAAAACCCCGCGGAGCGCATGCACCGCGGGGTTTTTCGTTAATGGGTATGGGAAACGAGGCGGCTTACGCCTCGCTCTCCGGTGCCTCCGGCGTATCCGGCAGATTACCATCCGCCTCTTCGCCATTGCCGTTCTCGGCATCGTCGTCGCCTTCCGGCTCGTTGATGCGTTCCACGGAAACCACCTTCTCATCCTTGGCGGTGGAGAAGATCGTGACGCCCTTGGTGGCGCGGCTCGCGATGCGGATACCGTTGACCGGTACGCGGATCAGCTGGCCACCATCGGAAACCAGCATGATCTGGTCGCCCTCTTCCACCGGGAAGGCGGCAACAAGTTCGCCGATCTCGTTGGTCTTCGAGGTATCGGTGGCGCGGATGCCCTTGCCGCCGCGGCCCGAGGTGCGGAAGTCGTAAGAAGACGAACGCTTGCCGAAGCCCTTCACGGAAACCGTCAGCACGAATTCTTCGCGTGCCTTCAGCTCCTGATAACGCTCTTCGTTGAGCTCGCCCTCTTCCGTCACTTCCTCGCCAACAAGCGCGATATCGTCCTCATCGACACCGGCGGCACGCCGTTCGGCAGCCGAGCGCTTCAGATAGGCGGCACGCTCCCACGGTTCGGCATCGACATGGCCAACAATGGTCATGGAGATGATGCGGTCGCCTTCGGCCATGTTGATGCCACGCACACCGACGGAGTTGCGGCCGGCAAAGACGCGCACATCGTCCACGGGGAAGCGGATGCACTGGCCAAGCGCGGTCGTCAGCAACACGTCGTCGCGGTCCGTGCAGGTTTCGACGGAGAGGATTTCATCGCCCTCCTCGTCCAGCTTCATGGCGATCTTGCCGTTGCGGTTGACCTGCACGAAATCGCCGAGCTTGTTGCGGCGAACCGTGCCGCGCGTCGTCGAGAACATCACATCAAGCGTTTCCCAGGTCGTTTCGTCCTCGGGCAACGGCATGATGGTGGTGATGCGCTCGCCGGGCTCCAGCGGCAGCATATTGATGAGGGCCTTGCCCTTGGATTGCGGCGTGCCAATCGGCAGGCGCCAGACCTTTTCCTTGTAGACGATGCCACGCGAGGAGAAGAACAGCACCGGCGTATGGGTGTTGGCAACAAAGAGACGGTTGACGAAATCCTCGTCGCGCGTCGCCATTCCGGAACGGCCCTTGCCGCCGCGGCGCTGCGCCTTGTAGGTCGTCAGCGGCACACGCTTGATGTAACCGAGATGCGAGACGGTGACGACCATGTCCTCGCGGGCGATGAGGTCTTCATCGTCCATGTCAGGACCGCCCTCGACGATCTCGGAGCGACGCGGCGTGCCGAATTCGTCGCGGATCGAGACAAGCTCGTCCTTGACGATCTGCTGGATGCGCAGGCGCGACGACAGGATTTCGAGGTATTCGGAAATCTCCGCGCCGATCTTGTTCAGCTCGTCGCCGATTTCATCGCGACCGAGCGCGGTGAGGCGGGCAAGGCGCAGTTCGAGAATGGCGCGCGCCTGTTCCTCGGAAAGATTGTAGGTGCCGTCATCATTGATGCGGTGACGCGGATCGTCGATCAGACGGATCAGGCTTTCCACGTCCTGCGCCGGCCAGCGGCGTGTCATCAGCTCTTCACGGGCAGAAGCCGGATCGGGCGCATGACGGATGACGCGGATGACCTCGTCGATATTGGCGACCGCAATCGCGAGACCCACCAACACATGCGCGCGCTCGCGTGCCTTGCGCAGCAGGTACTTCGTGCGGCGGCTGACGACGTCTTCGCGGAAGGAAACGAAGGCGCGCAGCATGTCGATGAGTGTCATCTGCTCCGGCTTGCCGCCGTTCAGCGCCACCATGTTGCAGCCGAAGGAGGTCTGCAGCGGCGTGTAGCGGTAAAGCTGGTTCAGGATGACTTCGGCATTGGCATCGCGCTTCAGTTCGATGACGACGCGGTAACCCTGGCGGTCGGACTCGTCGCGCAGGTCGGAAATGCCCTCGATGCGCTTTTCCTTGACCAGTTCGGCCATCTTTTCGATCATGTTCGCCTTGTTCACCTGATAGGGAACTTCGGTGATGATGATCTGCTCGCGGTCGCCGCGCATCGGCTCGATGGTGGCGCGGCCGCGCATGATGACGGAACCGCGGCCGGTCTCATAAGCCGAGCGAATGCCCGAACGGCCCATGATCAGCGCGCCGGTCGGGAAATCCGGACCGGGAATGATCTGCATCAGTTCCGGCAATTCGATCGCCGGATTGTCGATCATGGCAATACAGCCGTCGATGACTTCCGAGAGATTGTGCGGCGGAATGTTGGTGGCCATGCCGACCGCGATACCGCCTGCCCCGTTGACCAGAAGGTTCGGGAACTTGGCCGGAATGACGACAGGCTCCTGCAAGGTGCCGTCATAGTTGTCACGGAAATCGACCGTTTCCTTGTCGAGATCGTCGAGCAGCGAATGCGCGGCCTTTTCCAGGCGGCATTCGGTGTAACGCTCAGCCGCCGGCGGGTCACCGTCGATGGAGCCGAAATTGCCCTGGCCGTCGATCAGCGGCAGGCGGAGTGACCAGTCCTGCGCCATGCGCGCCAGCGCGTCATAGATCGCCATGTTGCCGTGCGGATGGAATTTACCCATCACGTCCCCGGTAACACGGGCGCATTTGACGTATTTCTTGTTCCAGTCGATGCCGAGTTCGGACATGCCGTAGAGGATACGGCGATGAACCGGCTTCAGGCCGTCTCGCACATCGGGAAGCGCGCGGGACACGATGACGCTCATGGCGTAATCGAGATACGACCGCTGCATTTCCTCCATGATGGAAATCGGTTCAATGCCTGGCGGAAGTTTTCCGCCGCCGGGGGGGCTCTGGTCAGTCAAAACGGATCACATTCTCTGTTAAGAATCGGATGGATTTTTATAGCGGAAACAGCCACGTTAAGCCAATTTCCCGGCGAGTTTTGAACAGGCTTTTGCGTCATTTGCAAGACGAACGCCGCTTTTCACGATTTAGCCCGGCAAAAGCGGGTCCGCTCCCTTTCAAAGCAGCCACGACTTGCGTAGGCTCATGCGCAAAAAGCAATAAGCGGGGAAAGAATGGCCAGCAGCGAAACGCTCATCAATGCGCTTACCACACTTCTGGTCACGCTCGATCCGCCGGGTCTCGCCCCCGTTTTCCTGGCGCTGACCGCCGGCATGACGCGTGACCAGCGCAGCCAGGTAGCATTGCGCGGTTCCATCATCGCCTTCGGCATTCTTGCCGTCTTCGCACTGTTCGGTCTTGCCATTCTCAACCTGCTCGGCATTTCGCTCGGCGCCTTCCGCATCGCCGGCGGCCTTCTGCTGTTCTGGATTTCCTTCGAGATGATTTTCGAGAAACGCCAGGAGCGCAAGGAAAAGACCTCCGAGATCGCCATCACCAAGGACCACCTGCACAATCTAGCGGTCTTTCCGCTGGCCCTGCCGCTGATCGCGGGGCCGGGCGCCATTTCCGCCACCGTGCTGCTTGCCGGCTCGATGAAAACCACCATCGAGATGGTAGTGCTCATCCTGATCCTCGCTTTCGCCATGGCCCTCGTTTATGCTGCACTGATCGTTTCGGAGCGCATGGACCGTTTTCTCGGCAATACCGGCCGCGCCATCCTTACCCGGCTTCTCGGCGTTCTGCTCGCCGCACTCTCGGTGCAGTTCGTGGTTGACGGCATAAAATCGGCCTTCGATTTCTGAACTCCGGCATGATCGCATGTCTGCGCAACAAAATCCCGCATCCGGCAACAACTCCGGAAAATCCATCCTTTAAATCCGGCCGCCATTTCGGCTAAAAGACGCGCATCTTTTCCGGATTCGAAAGTTCTCCTCATGCGTTCCATGCTGCGCCGCCTCATCCCGGATGCCGCACCCGTCAGCAACAGGGAAAGGCTGCGCTCCGCAACCGGCGCCTTTGTCGGCATTCTGCTGACCGGCCTTCTGGGCGGTCTGGCTCTGCGTTTCGATCCCACCCTGCCCGCCATGATCGCGCCGATGGGCGCTTCGGCCGTGCTTTTATTCGCCGTGCCCTCCAGCCCTCTGGCGCAGCCCTGGTCAATCCTGTGCGGCAACCTCGTTTCGGCCTTCGTGGGCGTGACCGTGGCGCTGCTGGTGCCGGATCTCTTCCTCGCCAGCGCACTGGCGATCAGCCTCGCCATCGCCGCGATGATGGCGCTGCGCTGCCTGCACCCGCCAAGCGGAGCGGTGGCGCTGACGGCCGTTCTCGGTGGCCCCGCCGTACATAGCCTCGGATATGGTTTTCTCCTGTGGCCGGTCGCCGGAAACTCGCTGATCCTTCTTGCGCTTGCGCTCGCCTATAACAATGCCACCGGCCGCGCCTATCCCCACGGCCTGAAGCTCGGAAAGGCCGCCCACGGCACCACGGATCCCACTCCCATCCAGAAAATCGGCTTTTCCTCGACCGACCTCGACGAGGTGCTGAAGGAATATGACGAATTCCTCGATATCGACCGCGATGCGCTGGAGACCATCCTGCGCAAGACCGAGTTGCGCTCCTATCGCCGCCGCGCGTTGCATCTCGATTGCGCCAGCGTCATGTCGCAGGATGTGGTCGGCGTCGCCCCCGATGACAGCCTGCGCCACGCCCATGCGTTGATGCACAGCCATCATTTCAAGGCGCTGCCCGTCACCAACGACAGGGCCGAAATCGTCGGCATCGTCACCCAGACGGATTTTCTCGAAAAGGCAAGCTGGAGGAACGGCCGCCCCTCCATCGGCTTCCTGCAACGGCTGCGCCTCATCCTCTCAGGTGCAAGCGCACCCAACGACACCGTCAAGGACATCATGACCTCGCCG
Organism: Rhizobium sp. BR 250; assembly: GCF_047445855.1. NCBI lineage: Bacteria > Pseudomonadati > Pseudomonadota > Alphaproteobacteria > Hyphomicrobiales > Rhizobiaceae > Rhizobium > Rhizobium sp. BR 250. The sequence continues at coordinate 314,984 of NZ_JARWKW010000001.1, read as the reverse complement.
GTGAAAACCGTGCGACCGGAAACCTCGATCGAGGAAGCCATCATCCGCTTTGCGGAGGAAGGGCTGCATTACCTGCCGGTCATCGATGCCAAAGGAAAAATGGTGGGTATCGTGTCGCAATCCGATGTCATGGTCGCGATGCTGGCGGACAAGGTCGCGGCATAGTCTGCCGCGACGCCGAAATACTACCTCCCTGTGGGAGAGCCGGCAAAACCGGATGTTAGCGCCTCGCCTTAAGGAGACGCTGCCATAGCGTGCCGCCAAAAAACCGCCCGAGCACGACAAAATAAGCGATGATCAGCGCGAAGGCGATAAAGGCGGGCAGGCCATTCAGGGTAAAACCCTGTGGCGTGCGCCCCCCTGCAACCGACGCGACAAGAAATCCGGCGATGAAAAACGCCGTCCAGAAATCGAGGAAGAAGGCGAGAATGATGCGCCAGGTAGCCGGTTGTTTTGTCGCCGGCGGTTTCGGTGCGGTTTCGTCACTCATGCCTGCCTCCTGTCACGCTATTACGTATTCGCCGTCCGCTCAGAACGGGATATCGTCGTCCATGTCGTTGGAGAAACCGCCGGAAGGCTGGCCGCCGCCACGGGAAGAGCCGCCGCGCGACGAGGACTGCTGGTCGTAACCGCCGCCGCCGTAACCGGAACCGCCGCCGCTGCCATAATCATTGCCACCGCCGAAATCACCGCCGCCGCTGCGGCCGCCGCCGCCTTCGCCGCGACCATCAAGCATCGTCAGCGTGGAGTTGAAGCCCTGCAGCACGATTTCGGTGGAGTAACGGTCATTGCCGGTCTGGTCCTGCCATTTCCGCGTCTGCAGCTGGCCTTCGATATAGAGCTTGGCGCCCTTTTTCACATATTGCTCGACGACCTTGCACAGGCCCTCGTTGAAAACCACGACGGTGTGCCATTCGGTCTTTTCCTTGCGCTCGCCGCTGTTGCGGTCCCGCCAGGTCTCCGAGGTGGCAATACGCAGGTTGGCGATGGGGCGGCCATCCTGCGTCCGGCGGATTTCGGGATCGGCGCCCACGTTTCCGATCAGAATTACCTTATTTACGCTACCAGCCATCTCGTCATCCTGTCCGCCAGCCTTCATGACCGGCAATTGCATTTCAAAAAATTCCGCACACAATAACCACCGCTGCCCGCAAAGGGCACCGCAGCCAGGGAACTATCCACAAAGAATAATCTTAAGCTGCGGGAGCAGACATTCACGCTTGCAATTCGTTCCTTTTTTGTTCTATTAAATCGCAGATTTCGAGTCAAGCATTCCGAAAAGCTGCGACCGATAGGAAATAGACCTCGACACCTTCGGCTGCGTCACTACATAAGGACGCGCTGCCATCAAGTGTGTTATTTTTGTCCGAGCCTTGTCATGAGTGAACTGAAGACGATTTCCATCCGTGGCGCCCGCGAGCATAATCTCAAGGGCATCGATCTGGATCTACCGCGCAACAAGCTGATCGTCATGACCGGGCTTTCCGGCTCGGGTAAGTCGTCGCTTGCCTTCGATACGATCTATGCCGAGGGTCAGCGCCGTTATGTCGAAAGCCTTTCGGCCTATGCGCGCCAGTTCCTGGAAATGATGCAGAAACCGGATGTCGACCAGATCGACGGCCTGTCGCCGGCCATTTCCATCGAGCAGAAGACAACGTCGCGCAATCCGCGCTCCACAGTCGGCACGGTCACCGAGATTTACGACTATATGCGCCTCCTGTTCGCGCGTGTCGGCGTGCCCTATTCGCCTGCGACCGGCCTGCCGATCGAAAGCCAGACAGTCAGCCAGATGGTCGACCGCATCCTCGCTTTCGAGGAAGGCACGCGTCTTTATATTCTCGCGCCGATCGTGCGGGGCCGCAAAGGCGAGTACAAGAAGGAGCTGGCGGAGCTGATGAAGAAGGGCTTCCAGCGCGTCAAGGTGGATGGCCAGTTCTACGAGATCGCCGACGTTCCTGCCCTAGACAAGAAATACAAGCACGATATCGACGTGGTGGTCGACCGTGCCGTCGTGCGCCCGGATATGGCCGCACGCCTTGCCGACAGTCTCGAGACCTGCCTCAAGCTCGCCGACGGGCTGGCAATCGCCGAATTCGCCGACAAGCCTCTGCCACCCGAAGAAACCGCCGCCGGCGGCTCGGCCAACAAGTCTCTCAACGAGACCCATGAGCGTGTGCTGTTTTCGGAGAAATTCGCCTGCCCCGTTTCCGGCTTTACCATCCCGGAAATCGAGCCACGGCTGTTCTCCTTCAACAACCCCTTCGGCGCCTGCCCCAGCTGCGATGGCCTCGGTTCGCAGCAGAAGGTAGATGAAAACCTGATCGTGCCCGAACCGGCCCGCACCCTGCGCGACGGCGCCATTGCCCCCTGGGCAAAATCTTCCTCGCCCTATTACAACCAGACGCTGGAAGCGCTCGGCAATGCCTTTGGGTTCAAGCTGTCGAGCAAATGGTCCGATCTGTCGAAGGAAGCGCAGCACGCCATCCTTCAGGGCACGGACGACAAGATCGAATTCAATTATCAGGACGGCGCCCGTTCCTACAAGACGGTGAAGAACTTCGAAGGCATCGTGCCCAATCTGGAGCGTCGCTGGAAAGAGACCGACAGCGCCTGGGCGCGTGAGGAAATCGAGCGTTACATGTCGGCGGCCCCCTGCCCGGCCTGCGCCGGTTATCGCCTGAAGCCGGAAGCCCTCGCCGTCAAGATCAATAAGCTGCATATCGGTGAAGTCACCGAAATGTCGATCCGCAAGGCACGCGACTGGTTCGAGGTGCTGCCGGAAAATCTCAACGCCAAGCAGAACGAGATCGCAGTCCGCATTCTCAAGGAAATCCGCGAGCGCCTGCGATTCCTCAACGATGTGGGGCTCGATTATCTCAGCCTGTCGCGCAATTCCGGAACGCTTTCCGGCGGTGAGAGCCAGCGTATTCGTCTGGCCTCGCAGATCGGCTCGGGTCTGACAGGCGTTCTCTATGTTCTCGACGAGCCGTCGATCGGCCTGCACCAGCGTGACAACGCCCGCCTGCTCGAGACGCTGAAACACCTGCGCGATATCGGTAATACCGTCATCGTTGTCGAACATGACGAAGACGCCATTCTGACGGCGGATTATGTGGTCGATATCGGCCCGGCCGCCGGCATTCACGGTGGTCAGGTGATCGCGGAAGGCACACCGCAGGATGTGATGGCCAATCCGAAATCACTGACCGGCAAATACCTCTCCGGCGAACTGGGCGTTGCCGTGCCGGCCGAACGCCGCAAGCCGAAAAAGGGTCGCGAGATCAAGGTTTTTGGCGCCCGCGGTAACAATCTCCAGAATGTCACGGCAGCCGTGCCGCTCGGCGTTTTCACCGCGGTGACCGGCGTATCTGGCGGCGGCAAATCGACCTTCCTGATCGAGACGCTCTATAAGTCTGCGGCGCGCCGGGTAATGGGCGCGCGTGAAATCCCGGCCGAACACGACCGCATCGACGGTTTCGAATTCATCGACAAGGTGATCGACATCGACCAGTCGCCGATCGGCCGCACGCCGCGCTCCAACCCCGCCACCTATACCGGCGCCTTCACGCCGATCCGTGACTGGTTTGCCGGCCTGCCGGAAGCGAAAGCACGCGGTTATGCGCCGGGTCGTTTCTCCTTCAACGTCAAGGGCGGCCGCTGCGAGGCCTGCCAGGGCGATGGCGTCATCAAGATCGAGATGCACTTCCTGCCCGACGTTTACGTCACCTGTGACGTCTGCCACGGCAAGCGCTATAATCGCGAGACGCTGGATGTCACCTTCAAGGGCAAGTCCATCGCTGACGTGCTGGATATGACGGTGGAGGAAGGCGTAGAGTTCTTCGCCGCCGTGCCGGCGGTGCGTGACAAGCTGCAATCCCTGTTCGATGTCGGCCTCGGTTACATCAAGGTCGGCCAGCAGGCAAACACGCTTTCCGGCGGCGAGGCACAGCGCGTCAAGCTCGCCAAGGAACTGTCGAAACGCTCGACGGGCCGTACGCTTTATATCCTCGACGAGCCGACGACCGGCCTGCATTTCCACGACGTCAACAAGCTCCTGGAAATGCTGCATGCGCTGGTGGAACAGGGCAATTCCGTGGTGGTGATCGAACACAATCTCGAAGTCATCAAGACGGCCGACTGGATCATCGATATCGGCCCCGAAGGTGGCACGGGCGGTGGTGAAGTGGTGGCGACCGGCACGCCGGAAGACATCGTCAAGGTCGAGCGCTCCTATACCGGCCACTTCCTGAAGGAACTTCTCGACCGCCGGCCGGCCGGGAAACGCGAGGCAGCGGAGTAAGTACGGCAAGGGTTGAGGTCGTGGCGAAGTCTGCAAACCTCTCCTGCGTCATGTTCGGGCCTGTCCCGAGCATCTGCGACCGGTAGATTGACGGTACGGGTTAAATCCTCGGGACAGGCCCGGGGATGATGCGGGCTTTGAGATACGCTGTGTCAGCGGTTTGAGGCTGCGGAGCCATTCGCTGCCTGTTCAAGCAAGAATTCAACCATCGAGGCGTCAGTGGAGGAACAGCATATGTCGACATCAGGAACGATCCGCATCGGTATCGGCGGCTGGACCTTCGAGCCCTGGGAAGGCACGTTTTATCCGGAAAAGCTGACAAAGAAACGTCAGCTCGAACATGCCAGCCGGCAATTGACGGCAATCGAGGTGAACGGCACCTATTACAGCAGCCAGAAGCCGGAAACCTTCGCCAAATGGGCCTCCGAAGTGCCGGAGGATTTCATCTTCTCGCTGAAGGCGAGCCGCTTCGTCACAAATCGCAGGGTTCTGGCCGAGGCCGGTGAATCCATGACGAAGTTCCTGACGCAGGGGCTGACGGAACTTGGCTCCCATCTCGGCCCGATCCTCTGGCAGTTCGCGCCCACGAAAAAATTCGATGCGGATGATTTCGGCGCCTTTCTGGCGCTGCTGCCGGAAAAACAGGACGGCATTTCCCTGCGGCATGTGGTCGAGGTTCGCAATGAAACATTCCAGGTGCCGGAATTCATCGATCTCCTCGCCAAACACAAGGTCGCCGTCGTCTGCGCCGATCATCACGATTATCCGATGCTGCCGGATGTGACCGCCGATTTCGTCTATTGCCGCCTGCAGAAGGGCGAAGACGATATCAAGACCTGTTATCCGCAGACCGGGATCAGCGACTGGGCCAAACGGGTCAAGACCTATGCGGCGGGCGGCGTGCCTGACGATCTGGCGCTGATCGCGCCCGAGCGCAAGGTCGAAAAGACCCCGCGCGACGTCTTCGCCTTCTTCATCACCGGCGGCAAGGTCAATGCGCCTGTTGGTGCGCAGGAACTGCAAAAAGCGGTCTGAGCCCCCTCAGCCCGCCAGTTCTTTCGTCGGATTGAAATCGATGGCGGCAAACGCTGCCTCGATCACCTCCGGCCCAGCACCCGGCCGGGTGGCATCGCTGGAGAGGATTTGCCGGAAACGGCGCGCGCCCGGCATGCCCTGAAACAGGCCGACCATGTGGCGGGTGACGTGATTGAGACGTCCACCTGCGGCAATATAATCAGCGGCGTAAGCCATCATCACGTCCCGCAGCGCCATCCAGTCATATTGGCGGGCTTCCTCGCCATGGATGCGATGATCGACATCGGCAAGGATCGAGGTATTGTGATAGGCGGCGCGGCCGAGCATCACGCCGTCCATATGTTTCAGGTGCTCGCTCGCCTGATCGAGATCGGAAATACCGCCATTGATGCCTATGAAGACGTCAGGATTTTCCCGCTTCATGCGATGGACGAGATCATAATCGAGCGGTGGAACCTCGCGGTTCTCCTTTGGCGAAAGCCCTTGAAGCCAGGCTTTGCGCGCATGAACCCACACAGCATCCGCACCGGCCGCAACCACCCGCGCCAGAAAATCCGGCAGCAAGGCTTCGGGTTCCTGGTCATCAACGCCGATGCGGCATTTGACCGTGACCGGCACAGCCGCAACCGCTTTCATCGCCGAAACACATTCCGCCACGACATCCGGCTCACGCATCAGGCAGGCGCCGAAGGTACCGGATTGCACCCGGTCCGAAGGGCAGCCGACATTGAGGTTGATCTCGTCATAACCGTAATCACCGGCGATCCGCACCGCCTCGGCAAGTTTGGCCGGATCCGATCCGCCGAGCTGCAGCGCAACGGGATGTTCCTGCGGATGATAACCGAGCAGCTTCTCGCGCTGACCATGAATGATGGCGTCGGCAACGATCATTTCGGTGAACAGCAAAGCGCGCTTCGACAATTGCCGGTGCAGAAATCTGCACCTCGTGTCGGTCCAATCGATCATAGGGGCCACGGCGAAGATTTTTTCGCCGCTGGCAAGCGCTTGTCTGTACATGGGTAAACCTCTTTGCGCCGGCTTCTACAGCAAAGGACCGTAAAAAGCCAGTTTTGCAGGCAAGGTCATTTTCAACTGGAAATCGCCCCGGAATCGCGGGACAAGACTTGCAGCTTAAAGAGACGACAGGAAATCCCCATGGCCGCCACCGTCATCCCCGCTCCGAAACCCGTTCTGCTGCCTGTCGAGGGCACGGAAGACATGTTCCCCGTGCGGCGGGTCTATTGCGTCGGCCGTAATTACGCCGATCACGCCATCGAGATGGGCCACGATCCCTCGCGTGAGCCGCCCTTTTATTTCCAGAAGAACCCGGACAATCTTCTGCCCGCAGGCAATGATTTCCCTTACCCGCCGCTGTCCTCCAACGTGCATTACGAAGTCGAGTGCGTCGTGGTGCTAAAGAGTGGCGGCGCGGATATTCCAGCGTCGGAGGCGCTGAGCCATGTCTGGGGTTATGCCGTTGGCATCGACATGACCCGCCGCGACCTGCAGGACGGGTTGAAGAAAATGGGGCGCTCCTGGGAGGGCGCCAAGGCCTTTGAACATTCCGCACCGGTCTCGGCCATCGTTCCCGCCGATAAAATCGGCCATCCCTCAACAGGCGCGATCTGGCTCGATGTCAACGGCGAACGCAAGCAGACGGGCGATCTCGCCCAGATGATCTGGAAGGTGCCAGAGGTGATTGCCGAGCTTTCCAAGCTGTTCACCCTTGCCGCCGGCGACGTGATCATGACCGGCACGCCAGCCGGCGTCGGCCCCATCGTGCGCGGTGACAGGATAGATTGTGGCGTCGACGGTGTCGGCACACTCTCGGTCAAAATCGCCTGATCGGCAGGAAACGCAAAGGGAGGACACCGCCATGCCGCTTTACCGCCTCGCCGATCGGGTACCACAAACCCCTGCCCCGGATCATTACTGGGTTGCACCCGATGCCAATGTCATCGGTTCGGTCACGCTCGGCGAAGATGTCGGCATCTGGTTCGGTGCGACGCTGCGCGGCGATAACGAGCCGATCAGCATCGGCCGCGGCACCAATATTCAGGAAGGCGTTATGGTGCACAGCGATCCCGGTTTTGCCGCGACCATCGGTGAAATGTGCACCATTGGCCACCACGCCATCGTGCATGGCTGCAGCATCGGCGACAATTCGCTTGTTGGCATGGGCGCAACGATTTTGAACGGCGCAAAGATCGGCCGCAACTGCCTCGTCGGCGCCAACGCGCTGGTGACGGAGGGCAAAGAGTTTCCGGACAATTCGCTGATCGTCGGGTCACCGGCGCGGGCCATCCGCACGCTGGATGACGAAACCATTGCGGGCCTTCGCCGCTCGGCGGAAAAATACATCGAGAACTGGAAGCGTTTTTCGAAAGATCTGGCGATCATCGAATAAAGACGGATGGCGGGCAGCTCGCGCCCGCCTGCTTCAAATCAACTTATGCCGCGCAGGCGGCGCAGAGACCGCGAATCTCAATCGTGGTCTTTTCTGCCTTGAACTTGCTGTCCTTCACCCAGCGCTCCAGACGGTGGTCAATCTCGTGATCGTGGAACTCCGTCACCTGCCCGCAGGATTCGCAGATGGCAAAGGCCACGGTTCCATGGTGGTGCGAGCAGCATTCGGCCTGCGTATGGGTGCAGGCAACGAAGGCATTGAGGCTTTCCAGCCGGTGCACAAGGCCGAATTCCACCAGCTTTTCCAGCGCCCGGTAAACCTGCAGCGGTGCGCGAAACCCGTCGTCGCGCAGCTTGTCGAGGATCATATAGGCGCTGAGCGGCTGATGCGCGTTTGAAAGGGCATTCATCACCAGCGACTGGTTTTTGGTGAGGTTCGGCTGGGTCTGCGCATTCATGATTTGCCTCCTTCATCCGCGGAGCGGGAAAAACCCGGCGCCGGCAACAGGCTTATAACGAACAGGATCACCGCAGCAACCACGATGGATGGGCCGGACGGCGTATCATAGGTGAGCGAACCGAACAGGCCGCCGACAACAGCAACCGCGCCGATCAGCGAGGCCACAATCGCCATCACCTCCGGCGTGCTCGAAAAACGCCGCGCGGTCGCGGCCGGTATGATGAGCAGCGAGGTGATGAGCATGATGCCGACCACCTTCATGGCAATGGCGATCACCAGCGCCATCAGCAGCGTGAAGATGAGCTTCGCCCGCTCCGGGTTCAGCCCCTCGGCTTCCGCCAGTTCAGTATTCACGGTAGAAGCGAGCAGCGACCGCCACAGGAAGACCATGGAGACAATGACCACCAGCCCGCCGCCCCAGATCAGCGCGATATCGCTGCGGGTGACAGCAAGAATATCGCCGAACAGGAACGAGACGAGATCGATACGCACCCAACTCATGAAGGCGACGATGACAAGGCCGATCGCCAGTGCCGAATGGGACAGGATGCCCAGCAGCGCATCGGCGGAAAGTGCCTGCCGGCGTTGCAGGAAGATCAAGAGAATCGAAACGGCCGACGCCACCAGAAAGACGCTGACGATGAGGTTGAGCTGCAAAAGCAGAGACAGCGCAACACCGAGAAGCGCCGAATGGGCCATGGTGTCGCCGAAATAGGCCATACGCCGCCAGACGACGAAACAGCCGAGAGGACCGGCGGTGAGCGCGACACCGATGCCGGCGACCATGGCGCGAGTGAAGAAATCGTCAAACATGGCGCTCTCCCTGCCGCTGGTCTTGGGGTGCATGGTCCCCATGGTCGTGGTCTTCGCCGCAGCCGTATTCACCATGGCCATCCTGATGGTGTCCGTGGTCATGATGATGATCATGCGTGTGATGGTGCCCGTCTTCGGGGTGGCAATGGTCCGTCACCGTTCCATCCGCGTGCTGCACCCGGCCGTCGGGCAGATGGGTGTGATCGTGATGGTGGCTATAGACCGCCAGTGCCTTGGCCGCCGCGCCGCCGAACAGCCGCATATATTCCGGGCTCTGGCTCACCGCCTGCGGCGTGCCGCGGCAGCAGACATGGCCGTTCAGGCAGATGACCGTATCGGTTTCCGCCATCACAACATGCAGGTCATGCGAGATTAACAGAATTCCGCAATCATTTGAATTTCTGATATTTTTTATCAGATCATAGAGCGCGATCTCGCCGGAGAAATCAACACCCTGAACGGGTTCATCGAGGACCAGCAGATCGGGCTTGCGGGCAATGGCGCGGGCCAGAAGCGCCCGCTGGAACTCGCCGCCGGAAAGATGCTGCACCTCGGCATTGGCAAGATGTGCGATGCCCGTCGCATTGAGTGCCGCGTCGATTTCCCGCGCAGGCAGCGGCCCGGTCAGCGTCATCAGCCGGCGCACGGAAAGCGGCATGGTCCAGTCCACCGAAAGCTTCTGTGGCACATAGCCAACCTTCAGGCCGGCCTTGCGCGCGACCTTGCCCTCGCTCGGTTTCACCACCCCGATCGCCATTTTTGCGCTGGTGGATTTGCCGGAGCCGTTCGGGCCGATGAGCGTGACGATCTCGCCCTTGCTGACGGAAAATTCCACGCCACGCACCAGCCAGCGGCCGTTGCGCTGCACGCCGGCATTGGCGAGGGAAACCAGTATCTCGTTGCCCCTGTGGGCGGAATGAAGCATGGGATTGTCCGTTCGGCGATGTTGCCTACCGCTATTGCATACGTTATAGAGTTACGCAATAAATGTAATAACATAACTATACTTGTTCAAGTGGAGTGCATTTCATGAAATCGATCCTGATCCCGCTCATGGCGTCGGCTGCGATAGCGGCCGCCGCTTCGGGCGCCACCGCCGCGCCCGATGTCGTGGTCTCGATCAAGCCCGTCCACTCCCTAGTTGCCGCCATCATGAAAGGCGTGGGCGAACCGCAGCTCATCGTCGACGGCGCGGCCTCGCCGCACACCTATAATCTCCGGCCGTCGAATGCACGCAAGCTCGAAAAGGCGGATGTGGTGTTCTGGGTGGGGCCCGGACTGGAAGCCTTCCTGCAAAAGCCGCTGGAGGCCCTAGCGAGCAAGGCAACCGTAGTGGAACTGGAAGATGTGAAGGGTCTCGAAAAGCTGCCCTTCCGCGAAGGCGGCCCTTTCGAGGCGCACGACGACGGCGAAGAAGGCCATGAGGCGCATGACGGCCACACCCAAGGCGAAGCTGTGCATGATCACGGACACGACCATGGCGATGCCGAGGAGCACGAGCACGGCGCTTATGACACTCATCTGTGGCTGGACCCCGCCAACGCCAAGGCCATGGCCCAGGCGATCGAAACGGCGCTGATCGCGGCCGATGCCGGCAATGCCGCAACCTATCAGGCCAACACCAAGAAGCTGATGGATGATCTCGATGCGCTCGACGCCGAAGTCGCGGAAACGGTGAAACCGGTGAAGGACAAGCCCTTCATCGTCTTCCACGATGCCTATCAATATTTCGAGCATCGTTATGGCGTGAAGACGGCGGGATCGATCACCGTCAGCCCCGAAACCCTGCCAGGCGCGGATCGCGTCAAACAGATACAGGAAAAGGTGCGCCAGCTGGGTGCGACCTGCGTTTTCGCCGAGCCGCAATTCGAGCCGAAACTGGTCTCGGTCATCACCGAAGGCACACCAGCGAAATCGGCGACGCTCGATCCGGAAGCGGCGACACTGGAGCCCGGCCCCGATCTCTATTTCAAGCTGATGCAGGGCATTGCCGGTTCGCTCAGGAGCTGCCTGTCCTGACATGAAATTCTGTCTCCGTCATTCCGGCTCCGGGCCGGCATGACGGAGACGTAAGGGTTGGCAGACAGCCACGCCGGCCAAGGCAGCATATCGCCTTACCGGAGAGCCTGACCTACGGCTTCGGTGCCATCGAAGACCAGACCGGCCTGCTGATGCTTTGCAACGTTTCCGCAGCCTCACCGTTGATGCGGGCCAGCAACGCCTTGGCAAGCTCCCTGCCCGCCAGCTTGATGTCCTCGTTGACGGTGTGGATCTGCGGCTTGATCCAGTTCAGGAACTCGGCCGACTGTTTCGAGACGATATCGACATCCTCGCCGATCTTCACCCCCGCGGCTTCGAAACCCGCCACCAGCGCGATGGTGCTGCTGCCGCTGATCGAGACGATCCCATCAGGGCGATCATCGGACTGCATCAGCGTCCGGCCGAAATCCCGGATTTTCTCAAGCGGCGTCTCGATGGTGACGGCATCCAGCGGAAATTCAGTGAGCCCAAAATCCCTGATCGCCCGATTGAAACCCTTGCGAGCATGGTCGTGAAACGAAAAGCGCGATGGCGGCACGATGACGGCGATCCTCTTGCGCCCGCATTGCGCCAGCCGCTCGACCGCCTCATAGGCATAGGCCTCATTGTCGAAGTCGTGAAAGGCATGTTCGATGCCCATATCCGAGCGCCCATGGGTGACGAAGGGCATGTTGCGCTCCGTCATGAAACGCACGCGCGGATCGTTCGGCTCTATCTTCGAAATGATAACCCCGTCCGCCGAGCCGGTCTCAAGAATGTAGCGGATCGGCACCATGGAATCCTTGGCATGGATGTGGGGCGTGACGACAAGGTGATATTGCGTGGTGGAGAGAATCTCGGTGATGCCGAACACCATCTGGCTGGTGAAACCCATCAGCTCCTCGTCAACACTCAGCACCAGCGCGATGACATTGGTCTTGCCGGTGCGAAGGCGCACGCCGGCTCGGTTCGGCTGGTAGCCGATCTGCCGGGCGATGAGCCGCACACGCTCCTTGGTTTCGGCGCCGATATCCGGCGCATCCTTCAGCGCGCGCGAGACGGTGGTGATGCCAAGGCCCGTCATATAAGCGATGGTCTTCAGGGTTGGGCGCTCGCCCGTCGTTGCAGGTGTATCGCCCCCGCCGGATTTGCCAGTATCGTTCATGTCATTTCGCCACACTTTACCGAACGATAATCATAGATAGCTTTTGCTCCATTGCAAAGGCAAAGGTCGCCAATCGCCCGGCCGATCTCATCCACCTAGCCGACAATTCAGCTATAACGATATAGTTACAAAAAATACGGCCCGCTGACGCCACCACTTTATCGGCAAGTCGCCCTGGATATCGGGGCGCTTCAATCCTAATTTGTTAGATTAAAAAACAACTATAAATATGCAATACATATATAAAAAAATACTTCTATTTATAACTCAATCAGCTCACTACCCCGAGACTACGGCCAGAGACATTTTTCACACCCTCGCTTGCCAACCAAAGGCATGACGGCACGATTGTTTTACGGTAACGTTGCCGGAGGGAGGAAATCGCAAAGCCGGATAAGCTTGGTGACAAGCGTCGTGCGGGTATTCATCCTCCCCAGATTCTGACACAAGCCGGCACCATAATGCCAGCTCGTCTTCGTTGAATTCATATTATGCAGGGTCCGATCATGATCTCTTCTTCCTCGCCCGAAACCGTCATCGATCTGGCCGGGCCCTGGCGCCTGAGTTCGGTGGAAGGAGATCATGCCACCACGCTTTCCGTTCCGGGCGATATTCACACGGCGCTCAAAAACGCCGCCATCATTCCCGACCCCTATCACGGCGCCAATGAGAAGGCCGTGCAATGGGTGGCGCAGCAGGACTGGATCATCGAGCGCACCTTCATCCTCGATGACGCAGATGCCAGCTGGTACCTCGATATCGATTATCTCGACACCGTCGCCATCGTCTTCGTCAACGATATCCCGATCTTGAGCGCCGACAATTGCTTCCGCCGTTACCGGCCCGATATTTCCCGTGCCGTGCGGCCGGGTGAAAACACCATCCGCATCCACTTCCATTCCAACATCACGGCCGGCGCCGAGCGGCAGGCGCGGCAACCCTTTTACATTCCCTATCACGAAGGCAATTCGCCCATCGCCAATGGCAACATGCTGCGCAAGCCGCAATGCCACTTCGGCTGGGACTGGAACATCGGGATTGCACCGCTTGGCCTTTACGGGAAAATCCTGCTGAAGCGGCTTGATACGGCCCGTATCGAACATGTCGTCACCTCCCAGCACCATGTCGAAGGCGGCGTCGAGCTGCATGTGGCCATCACGCTCTTTGCCGAGGGTCCGGCAAGCCTGCCGATCTATCTGTCACTCAACGATGAAAGGCTGCGGCTTGATTGCGGCGTCGGCGCGGGCGAAACGGTGGTGCACCACGTCTTTTTCATCGAAAATCCGGACCTCTGGTGGCCGGCCGGCAGTGGCGAGCAGACGCTCTACAACCTGACGGTGGAACTGCCTGACGAAACCGTCACCCGCCAGATCGGCTTCAGAACCATCGAGCTTCTGACGGACAAGGATGAAGCGGGCAGTCGGTTCGCCTTCCGCATCAATGGCCGGGAGATTTTCTGCCGTGGCGCCAACTGGATTCCGGCCGATGCGCTTTACGCCCTGGCCAGCCGGGAGAAAACCGAAGATCTCCTCTGCTCCGCCGTCGAGGCCAACATGAACATGATCCGCGTCTGGGGCGGCGGATTTTATGAGGAGGACTGGTTCTACGATCTCTGCGACCGTCTCGGCCTGCTCGTCTGGCAGGATTTCATGTTCGCCTGCAATCTATACCCTTGCAGCGAAGACTTTCTCGACAATGTCGAACACGAGGTCGATTATCAGGTGAAACGCCTGTCCTCCCACCCCTCCATCGCGCTCTGGTGCGGCGATAACGAGCTGGTCGGCGCGCTGACCTGGTTCGATGAATCCCGAAACAATCGCGACCGCTATCTGGTGGCTTACGACCGCCTGAACCGCACCATCGAAAGAGCCCTGAAAAAGGCCGCCCCCGAAGCGCTCTGGTGGCCATCGAGCCCTGCCTCGGGTTATCTCGATTATGGCGATGCCTGGCACGCGGATGGCTCCGGCGATATGCATTACTGGTCCGTCTGGCACGAGAACAAGTCGTTCGACAATTACCGTTCGGTGAAACCGCGTTTCTGCTCCGAATTCGGTTTCCAGTCCTATACATCCATGCCGGTCATTCGCACCTATGCGGAGGACAAGGACATGAACATCGCTTCCCCGGTCGTCGAGCTGCACCAGAAGAATGTCGGCGGCAATGAACGCATCGCCGGCACCATGTTCCGCTATTTCCGCTTCCCGAAGGATTTCGAAAACTTCGTCTATCTGAGCCAGGTCCAGCAGGCGCTGGCCATCCGCACCGCCGTGGACTACTGGCGCTCGCTGAAACCCCATTGCATGGGCACGCTTTATTGGCAGCTGAACGACACCTGGCCGGTCGCATCGTGGTCAAGCCTCGATTATGGCGGCGGCTGGAAGGCGCTGCATTATGCTGCCCGCCGTTTCTTCCAGCCGGTCGCGGTCTCGGCCATCCCTTCGCAAGATGGACGCCGGGTGAATTTCTCCATGGTCAACGACACGGCGGAGGACGTCGAAATCGACATGAATATCGTTGCGCTGACCATGAACGGCAACCGCGTGCCGTTGAAATCCGCCAATGGCACTTGCACGAGCGACAAGGCCGCGACGCTGACAGATATCGACATGGACAGCCTGCCTGATGGTGCCATCCTTGCCTGGAACTTCATTGCTTCCAACGGTATGACCGGCGAAGGCCACCATGTGCGCGACACCTACAAGGCGCTGGAGCTTCAGCCTGCCGGCCTGACCTTCACGACAAACACCTTGAAAAACGGCCAGTTCGAAATCGACATCACGGCAACCGGTCTCGCGCTCTTCGTCATGCTGGAGGCGGACCAGCCCGGACGTTATTCGGACAATCTGTTCGATCTTTCCGCTGGCGAGACCCGCCGCATCATCTTCACCCCGAAGGCGGCCGGCCCCCAGCCGCATTTCCGCGTCTTCGATCTTCATACCTGCCAATCCTCGCATTGAAACGATGCGGAGAAAGGCATAACCATCGCTCTTAAGAAAGGTGGGCGCCACGCGCCTGCCGTCGCCTATTCAAAGGGGTGCCGGGTTCTCCGGCAGCCAGTCATCAGCAAGTGGAGGAAGACCCATGGTTTGGCAACCGGCCGAAAACCGATACGCATCCATGAAATACAATCATTGCGGCAAGACCGGCCTGAAACTGCCGGCGATTTCGCTGGGGCTCTGGCACAATTTCGGCAACGACACGCCACACCAGACCAAACAGGCCATTTGCCGCCGTGCCTTCGATCTCGGCATCACCCATTTCGATCTCGCAAACAATTACGGCCCGCCGCCCGGCAGTGCCGAAACCGCTTTCGGTGAAATCCTCAAGACGGATTTCAGAGGTTACCGCGATGAGATGATCATCTCCTCAAAGGCCGGTTACAACATGTGGCCCGGTCCCTATGGCGAATGGGGCAGCCGCAAATATCTGATCGCTTCCTGTGACCAGAGCCTGACGCGCATGGGGCTCGATTACGTCGATATCTTCTATTCCCACCGTTTCGATCCCAATACGCCGCTTGAGGAAACCTGCGGTGCGCTGGACCAGATCGTGCGCTCGGGCAAGGCGCTTTATGTCGGCATCTCGTCCTACAATTCGAAGCGCACCCGTGAGGCCGCAGCCATACTGAAGGACCTCGGCACGCCCTGCATCATCCACCAGCCGAGCTATTCGATGATCAACCGCTGGATCGAGGAAGATGGTCTCGTCGACACGCTGGAAGAGCTGGGCATCGGCTCCATCGTCTTCTCGCCGCTGGCGCAGGGCATGCTGACAACGAAATACCTGGGCGGCGTGCCGCAGGGCAGCCGCGCATCGCAGAGCAAGTCGCTGAACCCCGCCTTTCTCAATGAACGCAATGTCGAGAACATCCGCGCGCTGAACAGCATTGCCGAACGGCGCGGCCAGACGCTGGCGCAGATGGCGATCGCCTGGGTGTTGCGCGGCGGCCGCATTACCTCGGCACTCATCGGCGCAAGCCGTGTGGAACAGGTCGAGGATTGCGTGAAGGCACTCGACAATGCCGATTTCTCCGTCGAGGAACTGGCCGAAATCGACCGTTACGCCAAGGACGCGGATATCAACCTCTGGGCAAAATCCGCCGAGCGCGTTTGATGCATTAAACAGACCGTCCGGCCTTCGCCGGGCGGTCTTGACCTGTAAAAGCGCGACGTAAATCCGCAACTGAAAGATTAACGACCGTGCCTAACCGTTAACAACCATTACATAATTGTAATTTTAAATTCAGTTTCCGTTCATTCGTTTATTCGTAGGTTCTTCTCATCGAAACCCGAGAGGAAGCATCCATGAAAAAGTTCGTCACCATTCTTCTGGCCGCCACCGTTCTTGCAGCTCCGATGGCGCAGGCGCAAAGCCGACACGATGATCGCCATCGCGGTGTCACCGTCGAACGTCACGTCACCAAGAAGGTCATCGTCAAGAAGCACCGCTGGGATCGTGGTCAGCGCCTTTCCGCTCGTGAACGTCGCAACATGGTGGATCGTCGTGATTATCGCCGTTACCATCTGGCCGAGCCGCGCCGCGACCAGCGCTGGGTGCGCGTCGACAACCAGTTCCTGCTCATCAATGCCGTCAGCGGCCTGATCGTCGGCCTCGCCGCCGCTCGCTGAGTAAATCCACAGCCGAATGAAAAAGGCCCGCTTGCGCGGGCCTTTTGTCGTTTATCGTTTAGCCGATCAGAAAATGTCGGCGCCGCTGCCCCAGGGGCCGTGCGGCTTGTCCACACCATCGGTGCGCTCGAAGCCATGGGCGCCGAAGAAGTCGCGCTGTGCCTGGATGAGGTTGGCGCTGCCGCGGCCACGGCGATAGGCATCGAAATAACCAAGCGCCGAAGCCAGCGCCGAAACCGGCAGGCCCGACAGCACGGCGTAGGAAACCACACGGCGCAGCGGCGCGTCGGTGTCCTTGACGATGCTGGAGAAGGCCGGCGTTACGATGAGGTTGGCCACATGCGGGTCCTTGGTGAAGGCCGAGGTGATCTCATCGAGGAATTCCGAACGGATGATGCAGCCGGCGCGCCAGATGCGGGCGATCGTCGGCATCGGCAGGTTCCAGTTGAACTCCTTGGAAGCTGCCGACATGATGGCAAAGCCCTGCGCGTAGGCACCAACCTTGGCGGCCAGAAGCGCGCTTTCCAGATCGGCGATAAACGCCTTTTTGTCGACGGGTGCTGCTGCAAGCGTCGGCAGGCCGAAGATTTTCTCGGCAGCCTCGCGCTCATCCTTCTGCGAAGACAGGATACGGGCAGCTACAGCCGCTTCGATGGCGGTTGCGGCGACACCCATGTTCTGGGCTTCGATGACCGACCACTTGCCGGTGCCCTTCTGACCGGCCTTGTCGAGGATCAGATCGACCATCGGCTTGCCGGTGATCGGATCGGCGGCGCGCAGAACCTTCTCGGTGATTTCGATCAGGTAGGAATTCAGGCGGCCCTTGTTCCACTCGGCGAACACATCGGCGATTTCGACGGCGCTCATCTTCAGGCCATCACGCAGGATGCCATAGATTTCGGCGATCATCTGCATGTCGGCATATTCGATGCCGTTATGGATGGTCTTGACGAAATGGCCCGCACCGTCATTGCCGAGCCATGCCACGCACGGATCGTCATTATACTTGGCGGAAATGGAGGTCAGCACCTTCTCGACACGCTTCCAGCTGTCCTCGGTGCCGCCGACCATGATCGACGGGCCGTGACGCGCACCTTCCTCACCGCCGGAAACGCCCATACCGATAAAGGTCAGGCCGCTATCCTTGAGGTTATCGAAACGGCGGATCGTATCGCGGAAATTCGCATTACCCGCGTCGATCATGATATCGCCGTTGGCCAGATGCGGCTTCAGGATTTCCATCTGCTGGTCAACCGGGTCACCAGCCTTGATCATGATGATGATCGGGCGCGGAGGACGAATGGCGGCGACAAATTCCTCGATGGTTTCGCATGGGATCAACTGTCCCTGCAACTCACCCGCCTCGGCGTAGAATTTTTTCGTCGCTTCAGGGGTTCGGTTGAATACGGCAATCTTGTTGCCCTTTTCCGCGATGTTCAACGCCAGGTTCGAGCCCATGACGCCGAGACCGATCAAACCGATTTCTGCCTGTTCCAAGGGATGTGCCTCCATCTTGCTTTTTGGTGGTCGTGTTGTGGCACTGTAATCACCAAACGGCAAGGCTGGGGGCGACTGAAACGATTAAATTTTGATGACGCAAATCAGCTTTGCATATTTGTAGCAGGTCGAAGCAGCAGTTGCGCGAGCTCTCAAGATGGCGGCCGGGGCCGGTCATCGCCATCGTCTATGACCCGCCAGGCCGCCCCGTCCATATCCTCATATTGACCCGAGCGCACCGACCAGAGGAAGGCGAAAAGTCCAAGCGCGCCCAGGAACAGCGCGACGGGAATAAGATAGATCAACATATTCATGCCAGTTGCGCCCCCTCGCCCACAAATCCCGCCTTCGCTTCATTTTGAGGACGGACGGTGTCTGCCGCACCGGCAAGGCGCAACGCATTGGCGACGACGATCAGCGAAGACGTCGACATGGCGATGGCCGCGATCATCGGCGTCGCATAGCCGGCAATCGCGATCGGCACGGCGATGACGTTGTAGCCGATAGCGAGCGCGAAGTTCTGCCGGATCAGCCTTCCCGCCCGCTGCGATGTCTCGATCGCAAAAGGCACGGCGTCGAGATCCTCCTGCATGAACACGAAATCGGCGGCCTGCCGGCCGATATCGGCGGCGGTGGCGGGCGCCATCGACACATGGGCGGCGGCAAGCGCCGGCGCGTCGTTGATGCCGTCTCCGACCATCAGCACCTTGCGCCCCTCGCCGGCCAGTTGAGCACAACGCGCTGCCTTGTCCTTCGGCGAAAGATCCGCACTCCACAGGCCGATCCCCAGCCGCTGCGCCATGGCCTTGACCGCCGCTGCGCAGTCACCCGAGACGATTTCCTGCAAAAGGCCCCGCACTGAGAGGCTGCGCAATGCCGCAACCGCACCCGCGCGCGGATTATCCTCGAAGCCGAAGCTCGCCAGAGGCCGGCCATCAAGAGACAGCACCACTTCCGAACGTGCCGCGCCAGTCTCCAAAATCACTTCATCAGGGCAGGCGAAACGGCGATTGCCGAGCCGGTAGGTTCCCGCTTCCGTCTCGGCTTCGACGCCGGAGCCCGGAATTTCGCGCACTGCCTCATAGGCCGGCAAGGGCCCGCCATAGGCGGCATACAGGGCTTTCGAAAGGGGGTGACGCGAATGGGCGGCGAGCCCCGCCGCAATCGCCATGGTGGCGGGCTTTATATCGCCGGCATCGACCAGTCTCGGTTTGCCGATGGTCAATGTGCCGGTCTTGTCGAACAGCACGGTGTCGATTTCGGCCAGACGCTCCATGGCCGAGCCTTCCTTGACCATGATGCCGTGCCGGAAAAGCCTTCCGGCGGCCACCACCTGCACGACGGGAACGGCAAGGCCAAGCGCACAGGGGCAGGTGATGATGAGAACGGCAATGGCGATCAGCATCGCCTGTTTCCAGTCGCCGCCGAAAATGCCCCAGCCGAGAAAGGTCACCAGCGCGAGAAGATGCACCACGGGCGAATAATAGCTCGCAGCGCGGTCGGCAATGCGGCGGTAACGCGCGCGCCCTCCCTCGGCCGCCTCCATCAATCCGATCACTTCCGACAGGAAGGAATCCTTTGCCGAGGCGGTCACCCGGGCAATCAGCGAGCCGGTCAAATTGAGCGTGCCGGCCTGCAGGCTATCACCGGCTGCAACACGGCGCGGCGCGCTTTCACCATTGACGATGGACATGTCGAGATCGCTGCTGCCGGAGATGACCACGGCATCCACGGCCACCCGGTCACCCGCCGCAATCGCAATCGACATTCCGGGTTCGATATCCGCAAGCGACCGGTAGTCCCGCACCCCATCCTCACCGATCACCGTTGCGCCGCGCGGCGAAAGCCGGGCAAGCCCGGCAATGGCCGAGCGCGCCTTGTCGCGCATGATGTGATCCAGCGTACGGCCGATCAGCAGGAAGAACAGCAGCGACACGGTCGCATCGAACCAGGCATGTTCGCCGTGATGGATCGTTTCCCACAGGGAAACAGCATAGGAGAGCGTAATGGCAAGCGCGATCGGCACATCCATATTAGTGCGGCCGTGTTTCAGCGCATTCCAGGCCGACTGGTAAAAGAAACGGCCGCCATAGATCAACGCCGGCGCGGCAATCATCGCCGAAATCCAGTGAAACATGTCGCGCGTCGCCGCATCCGCCCCCGACCAGACGGAGACGGACAAAAGCATGATATTGGCCGAGGCAAAACCGCACAGCGCCACGGCCCTGATCAACTGCGAGCGCAAGGCGTCCGAAGCATCCTGACCACTGGCGAAAAGATGCGTGCGGTATCCCGTCGCAAGAATGGCACGGGCTAGATCGGCCGGATCGGTCCTGACCCCATCGACCTCCTCTTTCCAGACGATGGCAACACGTTTCGACGACAGGTTCACCCGCGCCCGCTCCACTTGCCGCAGACGACCGAGCGCGGTCTCGATGGTGGTGATGCAGGCGCCGCAATAGACATCCGGCACGCTGAGATCGGTCTGGCGCAACCCCTGCCCCAGATCGCGGCTTGCCAGCAGCAATTCCTCCGACGATGGCGGATTGACCGGTTCGCCAAGTTGCAGCGATCCTTCCGTTCCCGGTGCACAGCAGCTCATTTGCGCCCCCTGATGACGGCGATCCGCGTGCCCTCATGCACGATGATCCGCCCGTCCTTGACGGCGGTGACCTCGACGATCCACTGGCCCGGCAGCATGTCATGCGCGCCGATGAAGACGCCGGTGGAGGCCGG
The DNA here is from genome assembly GCF_047445855.1 of Rhizobium sp. BR 250. Taxonomy (NCBI): domain Bacteria; kingdom Pseudomonadati; phylum Pseudomonadota; class Alphaproteobacteria; order Hyphomicrobiales; family Rhizobiaceae; genus Rhizobium; species Rhizobium sp. BR 250. Next base: position 293,925 of record NZ_JARWKW010000001.1, on the reverse strand, counting down.
GGTCAGCTCCATGTCGAAATTCTGGTTTTCCCCAACCGGCCGGCGGAAATGCGCCGTCACGCTATCCGTATCGACGGGGCCTTTTTCCGGATGGAAGACCTCGTAGCGCACCGTCTTTTCATCCACCACGAGCCTTCCCTTGATGCCGGTTGCAGCCCTTGCCTTGGCGGCCTCCGCCTTGGCGTTGAACTGCTGGCTGGCCACATAGGTGTTGGGCACCACAAGCCCGCTCCAGCTGTGAACCGCATTCCACGCCATGATCATGTTGACGGTAATGATGGTGCCGAAGAACAGCAGCATGACGCCGAGCATGTGCCAGCCGGTGAAAACGAAGCCGGAGGCGCGTTGATTGTTCACTGTCATTTTTTCACTCCCGGAGCATTAAAGACGGCATCGTAACGGGCCGTTTCATGGCCGCCCGTATCGCTGACGATGAATTCGAAATTTTCCGCCGTGCGTGCGACATCCTTGCCCGGCAGGGTGACGAAGACCTTCAGCGTCGTCGCCTCATCCGGCTCCACCGTCACTTCGAAGGCGCGCGCAGCCGTATCCGGCATGCCGTTTATCTTCATCACCGCATTCGGAATACCCTCGATCGTCAGGCTCATCGTGCGCGGTTGCGGCACCATGTTGAGAATGCGCACCGTATAGCCGTTGCGGATCGAGCCGTTGGATTCCAGCACATATTGAGGATTGCGGTCATGCAGGACGTTGAGCGCCAGTCGCTCGCGCGTCACCAGCGCAAACAGCATGCCGATGCCGACAGCAGCCCATATTGCCGTGTAAAGCAGCGTGCGCGGCCGGAAGACGATGCGCCAGTTGAAGTGGCGGACGCTCTTTTTGAAGCTGCCATCCTCCTCGCGCACATTAGCGGGACGGATGGCGTGCTGGCCGTTGCCAGTCGCGAGCGCCATGTTGGACTGGTATTCGGCGAGCGTCGCATAGGCGATCAGCCCGCGCGGCTTGCCAATCTTGTCCATCACTCCGTCACAGGCATCGATGCAGAGCGCGCAAGTGATGCATTCCAGTTGCTGCCCGTCGCGGATGTCGATGCCCATGGGACAGACCGCAACGCAGGCGTTGCAATCGACGCAATCGCCGATGCTCTCGCCTGCGGCCGCAGCCTTCTTGGCGTGCCGCGAGCGCGGTTCGCCACGCCAGTCATTATAGGTGACGACCAGCGAATTTTCATCCAGCATCGCCGCCTGGATACGCGGCCAGGGACACATATAGGTGCAGACCTGCTCCCGCATCAGCCCGCCGAAGACATAGGTGGTGGCGGTGAGGATGGCGACGGTCGAATAGGCGATCATCGGCGCCTGCCCCGTCACGAATTGCATCGCCAGCGTCGGCGCATCGGCGAAATAGAAAATCCAGGCGCCGCCGGTCAGGACGCCGATCACCAGCCAGATCGCATGTTTCAGCACGCGCTTGCGCAATTTGGTGAATGTAAAGGGCGCAGCGTCCAGTTTCATGCGGGCGTTCCTGTCACCCTCGATGGCCCGTTCGACGACGAGGAAAAGGTCCACCCAGACGGTCTGCGGACAGGTGTAACCGCACCATGCGCGCCCGACGGCGGAGGTGACGAGGAACAGTCCCAGCCCGGCCATCACCAGCAGGCCGGCAACGAAGAAGAATTCCTGCGGCCAGATTTCGATGAAGAAGAAATAAAAGCGCCGGTTGGCGATATCGATCAATACCGCCTGATCGGGCGCATAGGGGCCACGATCCCAGCGCAGGAACGGCGTCAGATAATAGATGCCGAGCGTGACCAGCATCACCAGCCATTTGAACCGCCGAAACCTGCCCTCGGCACGCTTGGGAAAAATCTTCCTGCGCGCTTCGTAAAGAGGTTTGCGCGTTTTTGCGGAATTGACGGCTTCCGCCTCCAGCCTTTCGACGGGCTGTTGCGGGCGGTCCTGTCCGGCGCGATAGATGTTCATGGCAAGGTGTCCGTTTTTATCTCCTTGCTTTCTCCCATCTCCCCGGTGAAACATCCTTGACTTACATCAAGTGACGACAAAGTGGCGCAGTCAGAGGAACGCACCGCCAAGGGAGGATGAAATGCCTGTCATGCAGTCGAGAATCATTCATCTGTCTGTCGAAAAACCCTGGGCCCAGGTCTACGACTTCGCCGCCGACCCGCAGAACATGCCTCGCTGGGCCGCGGGCCTTGCGGGCGGCTTGAAACCCGATGGTGAGGACTGGATCGCCGAGGGCGGGCCGCTCGGCGAAGTGCGCGTGAATTTCGCGCCCCACAACGAATTCGGCGTCATAGATCATGTCGTGACTTTGCCGGACGGATTGAAGGTCTATAACGCGCTGCGGGTCACCCCGAATGGCAGCGGCACGGAGGTGAGCTTCACGCTGCTGCGCCTTCAGGGCATGACGGATGAGGATTTCGAGCAGGACGCCAAGGCCGTCACGGCCGATCTGAAAACGTTGAAGGAACTGCTCGAAGCGGATTGATGGAGTAAATGATGACAGAAAATGCCAACGACCGGCGCATCGACTATGTCGAATTCAACGTCGCCGATATCGAGCGCAGCAAGGAGTTTTATGGCAGTGCCTTCGGCTGGACCTTCAAGGATTACGGTCCGCAATATTGCGAATTTTCCGATGGTCGGCTGACCGGCGGTTTCACCACCACCGCGCCGGTTTCGGCCAAGGGCGGACCGCTGGTGATTCTCTACGCAATCGATATCGAGGATGCCCAGCGCCGCGTCGAGGCGGCCGGCGGCCAGATCAGCGTCGCGCTTTTCGAATTTCCGGGTGGTCGGCGTTTCCATTTCACCGATCCGGATGGATATGAACTGGCCGTCTGGTCGAAAAACTGATCGGCAGGAGCCCGCCATGACTTTGACAACGCCGCCTTTTTTGTTGGTCGGTATCGATCATATCGTCTTCATCGTCGACGACATGATGCGGGCGCTCGATTTTTACCGGAACGTGCTGGGGTGTAGGGATGGTTACTCTTACCCTGCTCTCGGGATGGAACAAGTCTGGTGCGGAAATGCCTTGATCGTGCTGTGGGATATCACGCACCCCGGCGGCACAAAGGCCGCTCCGCCCGTCGCCGGAGGTCGTAATGTCGATCACATCTGCATAGCGACCGGTCCTCTGAACCATGACGCGCTTCGCGCCCATCTGGCGAAATTTGACGTCACGATAGAACAGGAAGCCTTTCACGGCGGCGCGAGAGGAATGGGACATTCGTTCTATTTCCGTGATCCCTTCGGCAACAAGATCGAGCTGAAGGGACCAGCCGAATATCCGGATGGACGGGCGGAAAACGCCTGATCTGAACAATAAAAAAGGGCGCCTCCCGGCGCCCCTTCTTTACATTCTACCTGTCTCATTCGCCCCCACCGAGCGAATGCACGAAGATCGCCAGCTGCTTGACGGTCGTATCACCAAGACGCTCTCCCCAGGCGGGCATGACACCATGCTTGGGCGACCGGATCTGCGCGACGATCCCTTCCTCCCCATGCGCCTTCAGCCAGATCGCATCGGCCAGATTGGGCGCGCCGAATTCGCGATTACCCTTGGCATCCTCGCCGTGGCACGAGGCGCAATTGTCGGCGAAGAGCTGCTTGCCGGGCTCCACCAGCGCCGGGTTGGAGGGCGTTCCGGTGAGGCTAACGACATAGGCGGCAACCTCGCGGATTTCGTCGGATTTGAGAATGTCGCCAAAGGCCGGCATTTCCGAAGCGCGCGTATCCGCGTCGTCGGCAAAACGAATGCCGTGCTTCACCGTCGTGTAGATATCATCGACACTGCCGCCCCACATCCAGTCGTCATCATTGAGGTTGGGATAACCCTGCCCGCCTTCGGCACCCGAACCGTGACACTGAATGCAATTGACCTTGAAGGCGGCAGCACCGCCGGAAAGGGCAAATTGCATCAGGGTCGGATCAGCCTGAATTTCGGCGAGCGACGAATTGGCGATCCTGTCGACATAAACGCTCTGCGCCTGTTTCGCATCGGCAATATCGGCGGCAATCTCGCCACGGCTGCTCCAGCCGAGCAACCCCTTCGTTGCGCCGCTGATCAGCGGGTACGCCGGATATGCAATGGTGTAACCGATTGCCCAGAGGATCGTGAAATAGAAGGTCCAGACCCACCAGCGCGGCATCGGATTGTTCAGCTCTCGGATACCGTCCCATTCATGGCCGGTGGTTTCGACGCCGCTGATGTCATCAATGTGTTTTTCGGACATATCCTAGTCCTCCTTGAGCGGAATGCTGGCGGCATCGTCCGCGGCCTTCTTCGAGCCGGGGCGAAGGGTGAAAACGACAACGCCGGCGAAGAACAGGGTCATGACAAGCAGGCCCCAGCTATCGGCGAAGTGGCGCATGGCCGTGTAGGTTTCCATGGCTCAGGCCTCCTCACCGGTATCCGGCGGCATCGTCATAGGTCGAGAAATCGACCAGCGTGCCGAGCATCTGCAGATAGGCGACCAGCGCATCCATTTCGGTGAGCTTGGCCGGATCGCCGTCGAAATCACCGACCTTGGCTTTCGGATACCGCGCCAGCAGTTCCGAGGAATCCGCATTGGGATCGGCCTGGGCGGCAAGATCGGCCGCGGATTTCTCGATCATCTCGTCGCTATAGGGCACACCCACGGCGCGGTTGGCCTTCAGCTCCATGGAGACGTCCGTGATCTTCAGCGGCGTGGTCTTCAGGAACGCATAGGACGGCATGATCGATTCCGGCACGACCGAGCGCGGATCGGCCAGATGCTGCACGTGCCATTCGTTCGAATAGCGGTCGCCGACACGGGCAAGGTCCGGTCCCGTGCGCTTGGAACCCCACTGGAACGGATGGTCGTACATGGATTCCGCCGCCAGGCTGTAATGCCCGTAACGCTCCACCTCGTCGCGGAACGGACGGATCATCTGGCTGTGGCAGACATAACATCCCTCACGGATGTAAATATTGCGTCCGGCAAGCTCCAGCGGCGTGTAGGGGCGCATGCCTTCCACCTTCTCGATGGTGTTTTCGAGATAGAAGAGCGGTGCGATTTCCACGATGCCGCCAATCGAGACGACCAGCAGGGAGCCGACCAGAAGCAGCGTGGCGTTGCGTTCGATGACGGCGTGTTTGTCGAGTATGGACATCTGCCCCTCCTATTCCGCGGGCTGTAGCGAACGGGCTTCGGCGGGCTGCGCCAAAGCTTCGGCATCCGTATGGACGCCCTCGTCGCGTTGATGACCGAGGATGGTCATCGTGACGTTGTAGGCCATGATCAGCGCGCCGCTGAGGAACATCAGGCCGCCCAATGCACGCATCACGTAATAGGGGAACAGGGCCGCGACCGATTCCGCGAAGGAATAGACGAGGAAGCCCTGGCTATCATATTCGCGCCACATCAGGGCCTGCTGAATGCCGGCTACCCACATGACGGCGGCGTAGACGACGATGCCGAGCGTGGCGAGCCAGAAGTGCCAGTTGACGAGTTGCAGGCTGTAGAGACGCTTCCTGCCCCAGAGCTTCGGCGTCAGGTAATAGATTGCGCCGAAGGTGATCATGCCGTTCCAGCCGAGAGCGCCGGAATGAACATGGCCGATGGTCCAGTCGGTATAGTGGCTGAGCGAGTTGACGGCCTTGATCGACATCATCGGACCTTCGAAGGTCGCCATGCCGTAGAAGGCCACCGCCATCACCATCATGCGCACGACGGGATCGGTGCGGATCTTGTCCCAGGCGCCCGAAAGCGTCATCAGGCCGTTGATCATGCCGCCCCAGGAAGGCATCCACAACATGACCGAGAACACCATGCCGAGCGTCTGCGCCCAGTCCGGCAGCGCCGTGTAATGCAGGTGGTGCGGGCCGGCCCAGATATACATGAAGATCAGCGCCCAGAAGTGGATGATCGACAGGCGGTAGGAATAGACCGGGCGGTTCACCTGCTTCGGAATGAAATAATACATCATGCCGAGGAAGCCGGCGGTCAGGAAGAAGCCGACGGCATTATGGCCGTACCACCATTGCGTCAGCGCATCCTGCACGCCCGAGAAGGCCGAGTAGCTCTTGACCCCGAGGAAGGAAACCGGAACCGCCAGGTTATTGACGATGTGCAACATGGCGATGGTGACGATGAAGCCGAGATAGAACCAGTTCGCCACATAGATATGCGGCTCCTTGCGCATCAGGATCGTACCGAGGAAGGCGACCAGATAGGCGACCCAGACGATGGTCAGCCAGATATCGACATACCATTCCGGCTCCGCATATTCGCGGCCCTGGGTGATGCCGAGCAGATAGCCGGTGGCGGCCATGATGATGAAGAGATTATAGCCCCAGAACACGAACCAGCCGAGATTGCCGCCGAACAGGCGCGCGCGACAGGTTCTCTGCACCACATAAAACGATGTGGCGATCAGCGCATTTCCCCCGAAAGCGAAGATCACCGCAGAGGTGTGCAGCGGCCGCATGCGGCCGAAATTGAAATAGGGCGCGATGTTGAGATCGGGAAAGGCGAGCTGCAGCGCGACCACGACCCCGACCAGAAAACCGACGACACCCCAGAACACGGTGGCGATGACGCCGTATTTCACCACTTCGTCGAAATATTCGGATTTCAGCCGGGCGCGCGCGGCCGGATCGACAGGCGCGAAGGAAACCCGGCGCAGCAGAAGCACCGTACTGACCAGAAGCGTAAAGAACAGCACCCACATATGGGCGGCGAAAAGACTGTCATGGGCAAAGGCTGCCCCGAGCAACGCGAGAAAGGCCCCGAGGGCCACGATCGCGGTTTCTAACGTGTAATTCATTGTTGGTTTCCCCCAACGTGCAAGCCGACCGACGAAAGACACGGCACGCGCCCAGGAGAGCGGAAACGCGCCTTTGCGTCGGTTGGAGCATTGCCACCGGGCGGGGAAGGCCACCTTGATCCAGATCAAGAAAGCAAAGCTGTCGCAGCCCCCGTAAATCGGGCGGCGGCTTCGCCGGAGGAATTGCGCAGGAGCAAAAAGGCGGCGGTGGCGATTTCGCTTTCGCAGGCCCTTTTTCAGCCCTTCATCTTCAGCGGCAGTCCGGCGGCGACGAAATAGACCTCGCCGGCAATGGCGGCAACGCGCTGGTGCAGCCGCCCGGCATGATCGCGGAATTCACGCGCCATGCGGTTTTCCGGCACGATACCGAGGCCGACCTCGTTAGAGACGAGAATGAGTTTCGCCCTGGTCGATGCGATCGCCGCCTCAAGCGCGACGAAGGCGGCGTCGATATCGGCATTTTCCATCATCAGATTGGTGAGCCACAATGTCAGGCAGTCGATGAGGATGACGTTCTCCGGCTCATCGAGCCGCTGCAGCACGGCGGCAATATCGACCGGCGCCTCATGGGTGGTCCATTCCCCGCCCCGCCGCTCCCGGTGATGGCTGATGCGGTCACGCATCTCGTCATCCCATGCCCGGCCGGTCGCCAGATAATGCAGGCACGCACCGGCCTGCCCCGCAAGTTCTTCCGCGAAACGGGACTTGCCGGAGCGCGCGCCGCCAAGAATGAAAACGGAGCGGTTTTGATCTGTCATGGAAAACCTGGATGAAGAGAATGAAACGGACCGGTGTCTTTTGCAATGTCGCAAGCCGGTGACAGGCGGACATGAAGGGAACGATTCGTAGAAAAAGGCGTCCCCGGTTGCTCATGCCGGACTGCCGCTGATACCGGGCCGAAGAGAACAAAACCTGCCTGCACGATGCGGGACATTGAAGCCTTGGCCACCCCGGATGCCGGAAACACCGGTCCTCCAGAAAGGCTAGGTGTGAATGGCAATTCTGTCAATCGGCAGGATACAGGCGGAACCGGTACGCAAAACCTTACCCGGAACCGGCAGACCTTTCGTCCGCGAAGCGATTGATAAAGCGACTTGGTTACCGGAAGGTTAGCGAAAATCCGAATGATGGAACCGCAACAGAGAATATTCGGAGACGGCAGCCGCCGCCATTGCCTTGCCATAGCCTTCAAATCAATATGCTTTCGAAGATTCGCAAACAGCAAGGTGGCCTGCCCGTGATGACCGTCATGGACTATATCTCGATCATCGTTTTCATCCTGTTATGGGCCGCCTATACCCATATCACGACGGGATCGCGGCTGTTTTCGCGCGCCAGCCTCAATCAGGCCATGGCCGAGCGCCGGCGTCACTGGATTATGAATTCGCTGAAGCGCGACCTGAAGATGATCGACACGCAGATCATGGCCGGCCTTCAGAATGGCACCGCCTTTTTCGCCTCCACCTCCATCTTCGCCATCGGCGGATGTTTCGCACTTCTGGGAGCGACCGAGCAGGTCGAATCGGTCTTCCGCGACATGCCTTTCGTGCATTATTCCGGGCGCACGGCGTTTGAGCTGAAGGTCATCGGGCTCACCTGCCTGTTCGGTTATTCCTTCTTCAAATTCGGCTGGTCCTACCGCCTGTTCAACTATTGCACCATCCTGTTCGGCGCCATCCCCATGGTCCACGATGTCGGTGCGGACCGCGAGGCGGCGGAACGTGCGGCCGAAAATGTCATAAAGATGAACATCATCGCTGCTAAGAATTTTAATGACGGCCTGCGGACGATCTTCCTGTCCATCGGTTATCTCGGCTGGTTCATCAGCCCCTATGTCTTCATCGCCAGCACCGTCATCATCATCGTCGCACTCCTGCGCCGCCAGTTCTTTTCAGAAGCCCGTCTCGCCATCATGGAAGAAAACAGGCCTTGAAATCGCCGCACTTCAAGGGCCAAGCCCCAGGTCAATTCAAGTGATTACCGGCCCCTCGAAAAGCTGAAAAAGCGGAAACCATGGACACAGACACAGCCGCAAATGAAACCCGCCGCAGAGGCCGCATCGGCGTGCTGGATACGCTGAGAGGGCTCGCCCTCCTCGCCATGGCGTCCTACCACTTCACATGGAATCTGGAATATTTCGGCTATCTCGAACCCGGCACGGCGACGACGGGTCTGTGGAAGCTCTATGCGCGCGGCATCGCCAGTTCATTCCTGTTTCTCGCCGGCTTCAGCCTGTTCCTCGCCCATGGCAAGGGTCTGAACTGGCCGTCCTTCGGCAAACGTTTTGCGATGGTGGCAGGCTCTGCGCTGCTCATCACCGTCGCCACCTATTTCGCGTTCCCGGACAGCTTCATCTTCTTCGGCATCTTGCACAATATTGCCACCGCAAGCCTTGTGGGACTGCTGTTCCTGCGGGCGCCCGCGCCGGTGACTTTGCTTTTCGCTGTCATCGCATTTGTCCTGCCGCACTATCTGCAATCCGACCTGTTCAATGCAAAATGGCTGGCCTGGATCGGTTTTTCCACCATGCCGCCGCGTTCGAACGACTATGTTCCGCTGCTGCCCTGGCTTGCACCCTTCCTCGCCGGCCTTGCGGTTTCGCAATTCGTCACGCCACGCAGCTGGCTGGACCGCTTTCGCAATCCAAGCTCGCCGCGCAATCTGGTCGCCAGCGCCGGCCGCCACAGCCTCGCCTTTTACCTCATCCACCAGCCGGTGCTGATCGGCCTCGTCTACACCCTGTCCGTCCTCGCCCCGCCTCCGCCCGTCGATCAGGTCGAGCTCTACAAATCGAGCTGTGAAAAAAGCTGCGTCGAGCAGCCGAACGGGCTGGAACTGTGCCAGCGTTTCTGCGGCTGCACGCTGGAGAAGCTGCAGGCGGAAAACCTGTTCGACACGATGATGGAAGGCAAGCTCAGCGCCGATCAGCAGACAAAGGTCAGCGAAGTGGCGCAACAGTGTACGGTTGAGGCGCAATAGGGAGACGTCAGGGCTTGCCGCCTTTTCTTCTCCCGCCGGGGAGAAGAAACAAGCGGTGCACATTCGCTCCAAGGCGACCCATTGCCGCTCTAGCGATCACCCCTCAAAGGAATGCGGTAAAGATAAAAGGCTTGAGACCTGTTTCGGCATCAAGTCATGGAAAATCAAGCAGCGCGAGCTGCTTTCAAGTCCCCACGCCGATCTCGGCAAGCCGCGTCAGGCACGCCTCTTCGACATTGTCGAGTTCCGCCAGCGTCTCTTCGATGTCCTTGCGCTTCTGCCGAAGCTCGGCGCGCTTTTCGTCGACCTTCTTCATCAGCAGCACCAGCTGGCCCGATTCGCCCGGCGGTTCCTTGTAGACGTGAATGATTTCGCGAATTTCGGAGATGGTAAAACCGATACGGCGGCCTCGCAGGATTTCCTGGATGAGTCGGCGGTCCGCAGCCCTGAAAAGCCGGGTGCGCCCGCGACGCTCAGGGTGAATCAGCCCCTCATCCTCGTAAAATCGCAAGGTGCGGGTGGAAACACCGAATTCGCGTGTCAGTTCGGTTATGCTATAATACTTGTCCAAGGGCCTATCCGATTCATGGTCGGAAGACATTATTTGACCTTCACGTAAAAGTCAATTTTTGCCCGCCTCGCCTATCCTGAAATACCGTACCACCAGGTGGCGATCCCCAGAAAGGCGAAAAAGCCGACAATATCGGTCACTGCCGTCACGAACACCGCCGATGAAACGGCGGGGTCGGCTCCAAATTTGTCGAGAACCAGCGGAATGAGAATGCCGGCGAGCGCTGCCGCCAGCATATTGAGACACATGGCCGTGGCGATGATGCCGCCAATATGGATATCCTGAAACCAGATACCGGCAACGACGCCGATGGCACAGCCGAACAGCATGCCGTTCAAGATGCCCACCCCCGCCTCACGCCGGATGATGCGGGCGGCATTGTGAATATCGAGGCTTTTGGTGGCGAGCGCCCGCACCGAGACGGTCATGGTCTGCGATCCCGCATTGCCGCCCATGCCGGCAACAGCCGGCATCAGGATCGCCAGCGCGATAATCTGCTGGATCGTCGCATCGAACAGGCTGATGACCGAGGCCGACAGAAAGGCAGTAAGGAGGTTGACGGCGAGCCAGGGCACGCGCGAGCGCGAGGTGCTGACGATACTGTCCGACAATTCTTCGTCACCCACACCGCCGAGACGCAGCAGATCCTCCTCCGCCTCTTCCTGAATGACGTCGACCACGTCATCGATGGTGAGCACACCGACCAGCCGGCCGTTATCGTCGACCACGGCGGCGGAGAGAAGGTCGTATTGTTCGAAAAGCTGCGCCGCCTCTTCCTGGTCCATCTCGGCCGGAATGGAGTGGTTGGTCTCGTGCATGATCGTTTCGATCTTCACCTGACGCTTGGCGCGCAGCACCTTGTCGAGATCGAGCGCACCGACCAACTTGAAGGTGGGATCGATGACGAAAATCTGCGTGAAGGAATCGGGCAATTCCTCCTCCTCGCGCAGATAATCGATGGTCTGCCCCACGGTCCAGAACGGCGGCACGGCGACGAATTCCGTCTGCATGCGGCGACCGGCCGAGCTTTCGGGATAATCCAGCGCCCGCATGAGCCGCACGCGTTCGGTAAAGGGCAGCTGCGAGAGAATATCCTCGCGGTCCTCGTCGTCGAGGTCCTCGAGAATATAGACCGCATCGTCCGAATCGAGTTCGCCGATACCGGCGGCGATCTGCTCGTTCGACATCTGGTCGACGATGTCGAGGCGGATGCCCTCATCCACCTCGGTCAGCGCCGTCATGTCGAAATCGGAACCGAGAAGCCTGACCAGCGCGTGGCGCTGTTCCGGAAGGATGGATTCGAGCACGTCGCCGAGTTCCGACTCATGCAGCCGGGCCACATTCTTGCGCAGGAAGAGCAGGTCGCGGTCGGCGATCGCCGCCCCCACCATGGTCAGAAAATCGGAGCGGACGGACCCATCCTCGGCGTAGATATCGGAGGGTGCCTCTGTCGGCTTCACGTCCTCGGGCGCGACAGGATCGTCGTCACGGTCTGTCATCTGGCGTCCCCTCGTATTTCAAATGCCGCAGTGCACGGATGCGCAGGCAGAATGGCGTTAAAAGGTATATTGTCAACAACCGGATAGCGGCAAATAAACAAGCTCTCCGACTGCGGCGAAAAATCCATTCAACATTCCTCTTCCTCTTCGCCGGCGGGGCCTCGGCCAGCGGCTATAGGCATGTTTAGCCGATCTTTGCAGCCTGCTTTGCGACAACGCCCACCCCCTTTACGCCGTTCCCGTTTCAAATGTCGAACGGGCAAAGAAAGGTTTCGCCGCAATGCACAATTAAGACATTGACAGGCCGCCTGGAACGGCGCTTCTGAAGATGCATTTGACAATCGGCAAACGCCGACAGCCAAGCACGAGAAGACAGTTTCCGGGAATCAGGACCATGAGCAAGACGGATTTCATTGGCAAGGCGTCGACCGCCGCAGGCGGCTGGGGCGCACTCAAAAGTGTCGGCAAACGCCTTCTGGAATCCGGGGCCCCGATTTCCGGCGCGCGCACCCTCCTGAAAACGAACCAGCCGGATGGTTTCGATTGTCCCGGTTGCGCCTGGGGCGACCCGGAACATGGCTCCTCCTTCGAATTCTGCGAAAATGGCGTCAAGGCTGTCGCATGGGAAGCGACGGAAGCTCGCGTACCGCCGGATTTCTTCGCCAGCCACACGGTCTCCGAACTGCGCGGCTGGTCCGATTATGATCTGGAGAAGCAGGGCCGTCTTACCCATCCGATGCGTTATGACCGGGCGAGCGACAAATATCTGCCCGTCTCCTGGAACGATGCCTTCGCCGAAATCGGCCGCATCCTCAAGAGCCTCGACAACCCGAACCGGGCGGAGTTCTATACCTCCGGCCGCGCCTCCAACGAGGCGGCTTTCCTTTATCAATTGATGGTGCGCCTCTATGGCACCAATAATTTCCCCGATTGCTCGAACATGTGCCACGAAGCGAGCGGCGTCGGCCTGAAGGCATCGATCGGCGTCGGCAAGGGCACCGTGCTGCTCGAGGATTTCGAACAGATGGACGCCATTTTCGTCATCGGGCAAAATCCCGGCACCAACCACCCCCGCATGCTGGGCGACCTGCGCCGCGCCGCCCTTCGCGGCGCCCGCATCGCCGTCTTCAATCCCATCCGCGAAAAGGGTCTGGAGCGCTTTGCCGATCCGCAGGACAAGGTCGAAATGATCACCGGTGGCAGCACCCGCATCGCCACCAATTATTACCAGCCGCGCCAGGGCGGCGACATGGCGGCTGTGCGTGGCATGAGCAAGGCGGTCTTCGCCGCCGATGATGCCGCAAGGGCGGCGGGCGAGCCCGCCATCATCGATTACGACTTCCTCGCCGAACATGCGGCGGAGTTCGAGGCCTATCGCGCCGCCGTCGAAGCGACGAGCTGGGACAGCATCCTCGACCAATCCGGCCTCACCCGTGCGGAAATCGAGGAAGCCGCCCATATTTACATGAATGCCGGCTCCGTCATCGCCACCTGGGCCATGGGTGTTACCCAGCACCGCCATTCGGTCGTCATCGTCCGCGAAATCACCAATTTCATGCTGCTACGCGGCAATATCGGCCGTCCGGGCGCCGGCCTCTGCCCCGTGCGCGGCCATTCCAACGTGCAGGGCGACCGCACGGTCGGCATCGACGAAAAAGCCCCGCCCGCACTTCTCGACGCGCTGGAGAAGGAACTCGGCGTCCCCATGCCGCGCGAGCCCGGCCACAATACCGTGGAGGCCGTGGCCGCCATGCTGGATGGCAAGGCCGAAACCTTCATCGCGCTCGGCGGCAATTTCATGCGGGCGACGCCCGACAGCCCGCTGATCGTCAAGGCTTTCGAAAAGCAGAAGCTGACCGTCAACATCGCCACCAAGCTCAACCATTCGCATCTGGTGCCGGGCGAAACCTCCTTCGTGCTGCCCTGCCTCGGCCGAACGGAAATCGACCTCAATTCGGCGGACCGGCCGCAGATCGTGACCGTCGAGGATTCCATGAGCATGGTGCATGGTTCCGGCGGCATCAATCCGCCGGCCTCGGATGCGCTGCGCTCGGAAGTTGCCATCATCGCCGGCATCGCCGAAGCGACGCTCGGCAATGCCCATGTGAACTGGAAAGCGCTCGCTGATGATTACGATCTCATCCGCGACATGATCGAGAGGGTCATTCCCGGCTTCGACAATTTCAACGAGCGCGTCCGCGTGCCACGCGGTTTTCATCTGCGTAATGCGGCAGCGGAGCGGCAATGGGATACGCCGGCGAAAAAGGCGACGTTTTACACCGGCCCGCTGCCCGAACAGACCGAACACCAGCAGGCGCTCAGCCGCGACAATCTTTTCGTGCTGCAGACCTTCCGCAGCCACGATCAATACAACACCACGATCTACGGCATGGATGACCGCTATCGCGGCGTCTATGGCGAGCGCCACGTCATTTTCATGAACCCCAAGGACATGGAGGCGCTCGGCGCCCATTCGCGCCAGCGCGTCGATGTCATCGGCGAATATGGTGACGGCGTGGAGCGCATCGCCAAAAACTTCCGGCTGGTGCCCTATAATCTTCCGCGTGGCAGCGTCGGCGGTTATTATCCGGAACTGAATGTGCTGGTGCCGCTGTCCAGCTATGGCGAGGGCAGCTTTACGCCGACATCGAAATCGGTGCTGGTTTCCGTCCGCCTGCTCGCCAATGCCGCCCCGTGAACGGGATGCCGCTTGATGGATGAAAAGCAATCCGCAGCCGCTTTCATGACTGCGGTGGAGAGAATTCAGGCATCGTCTCCAGCGCTGACGGCGACGGGTGCCGCCATCCTTCTCGCGGTGCATCTGAATATCGCCACCGACAGCCGCAGCATCGCCAATCGTCTGGGGCTTGCGCATGCCCTCGTTCTGCGCGAAATCACTGTGCTGTCGCCCGGCTTCCTGCGGGTGACGAAACGCGACGCCCGCACCCAGCGCAGCTTTCTGGAGGTGACCGGGGAAGGACAGGCGCTTGCCGCCTCCTCCTTGCCGGCTTGAAACGAACGGAGCATTCCTTGGCAATCAGGCCGATCCTGCCCTACCCCCATTCCGGCTTGTCCGAAATCTGCGCGCCGGTGACGGCTTTTGACGATCATCTGCAGGAACTGGTCACGGACCTCATCGACACCATGCGCGCCGCCCCCGGCGTCGGCATCACCGCGGCCCATATCGGCGTGAAGCAGCGCGTCTTCGTGCTCGAACTGACACCGGGAACCGTCCTGACCTACATCAACCCTGAAATCATCAGCCAGTCCCCGCAAACCATGCGGCATGTGGAGGGCAGTGTTTCCATGCCGGGCTTTACCGACGAGGTGGAACGGCCGTCCGGGATCGAAGTGCGGTTTCAGGACGTATCGGGTGTGGAACACAGCCAGACCGCCGAAGGATTTCACGCCATCTGCATCCAGCACGAGATCGACCAGCTGGACGGCATTTTCTGGCTGAAGCGCCTCTCCAAGCTGAAACGCGACCGGCTGGTGAAGAAATGGGAAAAATCCCGAAAGCCGTGACGGTCAGCCGGTTATCGACAGCGCGAATTCCGCATCGCCCCTCAGTGTATTGCTGACGGTGCAGATATCCTCCGCCGCATGGGCGATTGCAGTGCGGGTCGCCGCATCGAAATTCCCGGCAATCGCAATCCCGATATCGAAACGGATGATACGATAGGGTTCCACAGCGGATTTTTCACCGGAGACGTCAATGGCAGCACCTTCGAATCGATCGAGCAGCCCCATGTGGCTTGCCGCGATACGGGCGCTGAGCGCCAGGCATGCGGCAAGCGACGCGTAAAGAAGATCGATCGGGTTAAAACCCGGCTCCGACACACCGGTCACAATCTCCAGAGAGCCGCCGGTCACCGTCGAAACCAGCGGGCGACCAAGCCGCCCGACCTTCGCCGAAGCGCCGACCGGCCTCAATTTCACCTTCGCACCGTCAACCATTCTCACATCCTGATTTAATCGCGCGCAACCGACCGCATGGAACAAAAACCTGTCTGGCGCTTTTTACTCACACAACGGTGAACGACCGTTGAACCATTATTTTACAGGGAGCTGGGACATATGGTTACATCTACGCTCGTCAGCATTCTGATCACTTTCCTGGTGATCGTGCTCGTCTTGTGGCTCATCGCGCGACTGCCGGTCGGCGGCGGCGTCAAACAGATCGCACAGGTGATCGTCATCATCATCGGCATTATTTCGCTGCTGAAATATCTCGCCGTCTTCTGATGTCCCGCTCGGTCGTGGTGACGATTTAAATACAGATGAAAACAGGCGGCGAAAGCCGCCTTTTTTATGCGCGGATATTGTCCGCCCGTCGTTATTGACGAGGATCGAACTGATAGGCTTTTTTCAGGGTAATATCCCGAACGCTGCCTATGCCGAGAAACGGCGTATTCTCGGCGTCGAAAATCGCCCTGCCCTTTGCCAATATCCACCGGCTCGAACCATCCGGCAGATTGACCTTGTAACGCTGGTCGAAAAACACGCCGGTGGTGATACTGTCAAAAATCGCCTGCGCCACCTGCTCGCGCATTTCGGCGTCGATTCTTTCGAGAATTTCTTCGATCGTCACCCCGCGCGACGCAACCGGTTCGGAAAACCCATGACATTCCGCGGTGACCGCATCCATGATCAGCCTGTTGTCGGAAATGCTCCACATGTAATAGCCAAGCGCATTGTCTGAATCCGTTTTGTCCCCCAGCACGAAAACCCCCAGACTTTTTTCCTGACAAAAGCTAACATCAGACCTCTCAGATTCCACCCCTTGGTTTTATGGGGGAAAATGCCCGGCTACTGTAGCGTGCATCGATATCCACCGAAATTTGATGATGATCGAATCCGACTAGCATCCCGAAATGAATGATAAATTCTGAAGAGGCATCGCAAAATCACCCGCCCGCGCCTACATGGCTTGTGATGATATGTCGAAGGAGTTCAACATGGTGCGAGCCGCCCTCACTTTCGGATTGCTGACCGCAACCGTCTTACTAGCCGGGTGCCAGACTTGGCATAGTCCTTATCGTGGAACCGAGTGGCGCATGGATCAGGTGATGGATGGCGACCCCTACCGGGTCGGCGACGGGCAGCGCAACCGACGCTAGCCACCCCGTTCATTCAATCAGGACGGCGGCAGGTCGACAATTTGCCGCCCTCACTTATCGCGCTCTGGCTGCGGGGTAAAACAGATTGACGTGACCCGGGTTACATCCAATTCGTTCCAACAACCCCGGGGCAGAAAACAGAGAGAAAGCTAAACGACTGGCTAAAAAAGAAAAAACCCGCCGAAGCGGGTTTCTTTGGTGCGGTCGAGAAGACTCGAACTTCCACGGGTTGCCCCACAGCGACCTCAACGCTGCGCGTCTACCAATTCCGCCACGACCGCATCGTGGTAGGCGTCGACTTGCGCCGACGGGGGTGCATGTAGCAAAAGGATTTTGGGTGCACAAGAGCGTCGTGACAGTTTTTTGAAATTAAAAATCGCACTGCACCATCCTATATGCAGGAAGCCCGGAAATGCTGGGGTTGCGGCCGTCTCGCCATTTTGCGAGAAGGCTGTGGAAAGGACTTTTTCATGCTCACACGCACGGATATCGAGACAAATATGTTCCCCGCCGCCGGATCACCGCCCGTTCGCTGGCGAATCTCGGACGGCCTTGTCCCCTATGAGCAGGCGATAGAGGAGATGGAGCGGGAAGTCGCAGCCATAGCCGCCGGCGAGGCCGACGAACTCGTCTGGCTTCTGGAACATCCGCCGCTCTACACCGCCGGCACCAGCGCCGATTCCGCCGACCTCATCGAGCCGGAGCGTTTTCCGGTCTTCGCCACCGGCCGCGGCGGCGAATATACCTATCACGGACCAGGACAGCGGGTCGTCTACGTGATGCTCGACCTGAAACGTCGCCGGCAGGATGTCCGCGCTTATGTGGCGGCGCTCGAGGATGTCATCATCCGCACGCTCGACAAGATGAATGTGCGTGGCGAGCGGCGTGAGGATCGCGTCGGCGTCTGGGTCAGGCGGCCGGAAAAACCTCTCCTGCCAGATGGTGGCATGGCGGAAGACAAGATCGCAGCGCTCGGCATCCGCCTGCGCAAATGGGTGAGCTTTCACGGGCTGTCGATCAACGTCGATCCCGACCTCTCGCATTTCTCCGGCATCGTTCCCTGCGGCATCAGCGCCTATGGCGTTACCAGCCTTGTCGATCTCGGATTGCCGGTTATGATCGGCGACGTCGACGTTCTGCTGCGCGAGGCCTTCGAGGAGGTTTTTGGCCCGGCAGTGCCCGAAACCGGCGCAGGCGGCTGATCCCACCGCAACCTTTGTCGCAGGCCGGTGTTTGATGCATCGATCACCACAAGAGGAGGAACGACCATGTTCATTACGTCCGCTTATGCCTGCGATGACGGTTCTTCGCCGATGAAGCTCTCGACCATCAAGCGTCGCGATCCCGGCCCGCGCGATGTCGAAATCGAGATCGAATTCTGTGGCGTCTGTCACTCGGATATCCACACGGCCCGCAGCGAATGGCCGGGCTCCCTCTACCCCTGCGTCCCCGGTCACGAAATCGTCGGCCGGGTCGGGCGGGTGGGCTCGCAGGTTACCCGGTTCAAGACGGGTGACCGCGTCGGCGTCGGCTGCATTGTCGATAGCTGCCGGGAATGCGCAAGCTGCGCCGAGGGACTGGAGCAATATTGCGAAAACGGCATGACCGGCACCTATAATTCGCCCGACAAGGCCATGGGCGGCGGCGCGCATACACTTGGCGGTTATTCCGCCCATGTGGTGGTGGATGACCGCTATGTGCTCAATATTCCAGAAGGGCTCGACCCGGCGGCCGCAGCACCGCTGCTCTGCGCGGGAATCACCACCTATTCGCCGCTGCGTCACTGGAATGCCGGCCCCGGCAAGCGGATAGGCGTGGTTGGTCTCGGCGGCCTTGGCCATATGGCTGTCAAGCTCGCCAATGCCATGGGCGCGACCGTGGTGATGATCACCACATCACCTGGCAAGGCGGAAGACGCCAGGAAGCTCGGCGCCCATGAGGTGATCGTTTCCCGCGATGCGGAGCAGATGAAGAAGGCCGCGTCGAGCCTCGATCTCATCATCGATGCTGTCGCCGCCGACCACGATATCAACGCCTATCTGGCGCTGCTGAAACGTGATGGCGCGCTGGTGCAGGTGGGCGCGCCGGAAAAACCGCTCTCGGTGATGGCCTTCAGCCTCATCCCCGGCCGCAAGACCTTTGCCGGTTCGATGATCGGCGGCATTCCCGAGACCCAGGAAATGCTGGATTTCTGCGCCGAAAAAGGCATCGCCGCCGAAATCGAGATGATCGATATCGATCAGATCAATCACGCTTATGAACGCATGATAAAAAGCGATGTGCGTTATCGTTTCGTCATTGATATGAAGAGCCTGCCGCGCCAGAAAGCCGCCTGACCTTAAGGGGGCGCTTTCCGGCGTCCCCTTTCCTCGTTGGACCTTTCGGTCGAAAGCGCAGCCCCACACATGACCAGCCAGACCGGTTTCAGCGATGTCGCCAGGGGCATGACCATTATGGCGGGCTGCATGCTGGTGCTGCCGGTCATGGATGCCATCGCCAAATATATGGCGGTAGTCGGTGGCATGTCGCCGGCACAGGTGACCTTCTATCGCTTCTTCTTCCAGGTGGTGTGCACCCTGCCGCTATTGCTTGTTGTATCTCCAAGGGCGCTGTTCAGCGCCAAGCGGCCATGGATGAACTGCCTGCGCGGGGTGCTGCATGCCTCCGCCAGCCTGATGTTCTTTGCCGCCGTCAAATACATGCCGCTTGCCGATGTCTTCGCGATCTATTTCGTCGAGCCCTTCATGCTGACGATGATGTCCGCCCTCTTCCTGGGTGACAGGGTCGGCTGGAAGCGCTGGACGGCGATTGTCGTCGGTTTTGGCGGTGCGTTGATCGTCATTCAGCCGAGTTTCGAAATCTTCGGCTGGACCTCGCTGCTGCCGGTCGCCTGCGCTTTTCTCTACACGCTTTACCTGTTCCTGAACCGCGCCATCGGCGATGCCGACAGCCCGCTTGTCATGCAGACCATGTCCGGCATTGCCGGGACGCTGTTCATGGGCGCAGCACTCCTCGCCGGCGATGCGCTGGGCGACAGGGATTTCGCCGTCTCGTTGCCGCAATCCGGATTCGCGCTTGCCCTGCTTGTCCTGCTGGGATCGATATCCGGCTACATGCATCTGCTGATCGTCAGGGCGTTCCGGCTGGCGCCGCTCTCCCTGTTGGCGCCGTTTCAATATTTCGAGATCATCTCGGCGACGATTCTCGGCTACGCGCTGTTCTCGGATTTCCCGACACCATCAAAATGGCTGGGCATCCTTATCATCGTCGCATCTGGCCTGTTCATCATCTGGCGGGAAAGCAAACAGGCCCATACGACGCCGCCGCTCGACGGGCAATGACGTCTGGCCACAGCCCCGTCAGCTCTCCGAGGGCAGCGGGCCTTCGTCGTGATGATCCTGCGCTTCCACAAGGCTGCCGAGCAGCCAGAGCGAAACTTCGGCCGCCTCTCCCGCTGACTTGAAGCGATAGGAGCCGCTATATTTCGGCATATCGAAGAAAGTGACGACAAAACCGTCGCCGCTTTCCAGGCTCTCGACCCGGATGCGCTCGGGATCGATCATCACGCACACATAATGCGAGCCCATGTTGCGCATGAAGCCGGCCTTGTTGTCGTGCAGCCGCACGAAGGCGGCGCCGCCATCCGCCGTCATGTGCAGGCTTCTGATCGCCTCATTGGGAAAGGCGCGGGCGAAATCCATGATCGCCTGCCCCACATCATGGCTGTTGTCTTCCTCGGTCGCCTGAGACATACGCCAGGCATAAACAGCAAAGACCGAAAGCAGCACGAAAACGATAATCCAGATCGCCAAATTCATCCGGGACGCTCCCTCAGCATCGAAACTTTTCGATTCGCGACTCAAAACGACACGAACCCGGTTTGGGTTCATAAAGATCGAGGCTTGCGTGAAGTATGGCTCGCCGCGACAGGCGGTTTGTACGATCAGAAGCGCTTGAGGAAAGAAGCCTTGGCCAGCAGCCATTGCCGGCGAAGCTGCGACAGTTGCAGGTCGCCGTCGAAAACGCCAGCTCCCGCCTTTCTGACGGCGGCGATGACCGGGCCGGACAAAGCGACGGGCAGATAGGCAGCAAAGACAGTCTTCGCGATCTTTGCGCGTCTTGCCTTCTCGATATGATCGAGCGCATGGGTAGCGAAAATTTCAATGGCAATGCCGATACGCTGCCTGTCCTCGCCTTCGAGAAAGGTTTCGCGATCAAGCCCGGCGGCCGAGAGCATGTCGGCGGGAATATAGACCTGCCCGCGACGCCGGTGGAGAGGCATGAGCAGCAGCATGCCCGCCATGGCCTGGGCCACACCCGCATGTCCCGCCGCCTCCGCGCTTGCAGCGGCATCCTCGGCGGAAAGCACGAGGCTTGCGAGCTGGATGAGGGCCGAGGCGGTTTCGCCGGCATAACCCTCAAGGGCGTTACGATCCTCGAACAGGTCGTCATAGAGATCGAAGATACGCGCCTCGATCATATTGCCCAGCACCGGGCGCGGCAGGCGATATTGCTCGATGGTGTTCAAAAGTGCCGCGGCTACGGGGTGTGACTGGCTGTCACCGTGCGGATTGCCGTCGAGAAGATCACGCCACCATTGCATACGCACTTCGCCGGGCAGCGCCTCGCGCACGGAATCGCGGATACGGGCGATTTCGGCGTTGAAGGCGTAAAGTGCGGCGAGAGAATTACGCTTGTCGGCCGGCGACAGAAGGCAGGCGAGATAGCGGTCGCGATCGGTGTCGCGCAGCGTCGCGAGGCAGACGTCGAGATTTTCTGTGGGTGCCATGGTTCCCCGCGCGCGAAACGTCTTCAGCCTTCGACGGCAATCAGCGCCGCCGCTACGGCACGCGATTCCGAAAGCATGATATTATAGGTGCGCACGGCAGCACCCGTGCTCATCGGGTCAACCGAAATGCCCGCCTCCTTGAAGGCGGCACGCAATTCTTTCGGCAGGACCCGCATGCCGTCACCCGTGCCGATCAGCAGCACCTCGATATCCTGCGCTTCCGCCAGAACCTTTTCGAAATGCGCGACGGTCAGTTCTTTCGCATCAACGGGCTCCCACCCGTAAATGCCCGAAGGCAAAAGCAGAAGGGAGCCGCGATGCGACATGTCGGCAAAGCGGAAACCGCCATTGCCATAGGCATCGATGGGCGCCCGGCCGGGAAAATGGGCCGGGCGTATTTCAATCCCGCCAGCCATCAGACGGCAGGCTTGCCGCCGATGGCGCTACCGGGCTTTTCATCCTTCTCGTCTTCCGCATCCTTGCTGTCGGGACGCAGCTTGAAGGCGATCAGCACCGGAGCGGCAATATAAAGCGACGAGAACACGCCGATACCGACACCGAACAGCATGGCGAAGGTGAAGGAGCGGATGACTTCGCCACCGAAGAGGTACAGCGACAGAAGGGCCAGAAGCACGGTCAGACCGGTGAGGATCGTACGCGACAGCGTCTGGTTCAGCGATACGTCGATGATCATCGACAGCGGCATCTTCTTGTATCGCCTGAGGTTCTCACGGATACGGTCGTAAATCACGACGGTGTCGTTCAGCGAATAACCGATGATCGTCAGGATCGCCGCGATACTGGTGAGGTTGAATTCTATCCCCAGGAAGACGAAGAGGCCGATGGTGAAGACCACGTCGTGCACCATGGAGATGACCGCACCGAGCGCAAACTGCCACTCGAAGCGCACCCAGATGTAGACCAT
Organism: Rhizobium sp. BR 250; assembly: GCF_047445855.1. Classification (NCBI taxonomy): domain Bacteria; kingdom Pseudomonadati; phylum Pseudomonadota; class Alphaproteobacteria; order Hyphomicrobiales; family Rhizobiaceae; genus Rhizobium; species Rhizobium sp. BR 250. Next base: position 271,266 of record NZ_JARWKW010000001.1, on the reverse strand, counting down.
GATCGCGCTCATCGCGAGCAGGATGCCGATCGTGGAGGTGAAGGTCAGGTCACCCGACACGGCCGGACCGACAACTTCAACGCGACGGAAATCGTAGTTGGCTTCAAGTTCGCCGCGTACCAGGGTGATGGCCGACTGCTCGGCATTTTCGCCGCCGTCCTGCGCCTGGATGCGGATGAGGACATCCTGCGGCGTACCGAAGTTCTGCGCCTGGATTTCACCGAGGTTCAGCTGATTCAAACGCTCACGGATATCGGCGAGATCCGCCTCACCCTGCTTGGCGCGCACCTCGATGACCGAACCGCCCTGGAAGTCGATACCAAGGTTCAGACCCTTGCCGATGAAGCCGCCGATGCAGGCGAGCATGACTGCGCCGGTGATCATGAACACGACGCGACGATACCGCATGAAGGGAATGTCGCGGCCGTCGAACATGGCGGTGCGAACACCCTTCGGCAGGTGCTTCGGGCGGCTGCGGCGAACCCAGTAGCCGAACATCCATGCCGTCAGCGTATAGGCGGTGAAGACGGTGGTGATGATACCGACCGCAAGCGTAACGGCGAAGCCCTTGACCGGACCGGTGCCCATGTAGAACAGAACGCTCGCCACGATCAGCGTCGTCAGGTTGGCATCGATGATCGTCGCAAAGGCACGGGTGAAACCGTTATCCAGGGACTGGATCAGCGGTTTGCCGCTCTTCACCTCCTCGCGTATGCGCTCATAGATCAGAACGTTGGAATCCACCGCCATGCCGATGGTCAGAACGATACCGGCAATACCCGGTAGTGTCAGCGTCGATCCGATCACACTGAGGACGGCCAACAGCATGACGACGTTGACCACAAGGGCGATATTCGCGAGCAGGCCGAAGAAGCCGTAGAAAACGAACATGAAGATGAGGACGCCGATGGCGCCGATGGCACTGGCCGTCAGGCCGGCGGTGATGGAGTCGTTACCGAGGCTCGGGCCGACCGTGCGTTCTTCGACGACCGTCAGCGTGGCCGGCAGTGCACCGGCGCGCAGCAGAACGGCGAGATCATTCGCGCCCTGCACCGAGAAATTACCGGAGATCTGGCCCGAACCGCCGATGATCGGCTCGCGGATGACCGGTGCGGAAATGACCTGGTTGTCGAGCACGATGGCGAAAGGCTTGCCGACATTCTGCTGCGTCGCCTGCGCGAAGCGCTGCGCGCCGCGGCTGTCGAAGCGGAAGGTGACGACCGGTTCGTTGGTCTGCTGGTTGAAGCTTGCCTGGGCATCGACGAGATTGTCGCCGGAGACGAGTGCACGGCGTTCCACCAGATAGGGAACCGGCGGATCGTCCTGCGAATAGAGAACCTCAGACGTTGCCGGCGGACGGCCATTCATGGCCTCCTGCACCGGCATCGTCGTGTCGACCATGCGGAAGGAGAGCTTTGCCGTCTGGTTGAGAAGCGATTTCAGGCGCTGCGGATCCTGAAGGCCCGGCACCTGCACGATGATGCGGTCAGAACCCTGGCGCTGGATGAGCGGCTCGGTTGTGCCGACTTCGTCGACGCGGCGGCGCACGACTTCGATCGACTGCGACACGGCCGAGGACAGGCGGTAATCGATACCCTCATCCGTCAGGTTGAGCCTGAGCAGATTGTCGCCGCCATCATTCATCGTGACTTCGGTGATGGAGCCGCCGACCAGCGTGCCGGCGGAGACCGGCTGGGTCAGATCACGAAGTGCCGTCTTGGCGGCTTCCAGTTGAGCGGGATCGCTGATGCGGACCTGGATCTGCTGGCCGTTGCCGGTCAGCCCCGAATAACGGATGTTGGCGTCGCGGAGCTGCGTGCGCACATCACCCACGATCGTTTCAAGGCGTTCCTTGACGATGTCGGTACGCTCGATCTTGAGCATAATGTGCGAACCGCCCTGAAGGTCGAGACCGAGCGTTACCTTGTTGTCCTTGTACCAGGCAGGCATGCCCTCCAGCTGCTTGTCCGAAAACAGGTTGGGAGAGGCGATGAAGACGCTTGCCAGCACAAGCAGCCAGATGAAGACTGTTTTCCAACGGGAAAAATGAAGCATTTCGATCTCGGTCAGGGTTGGGGTCGCGCGCAGCACGCAACCCGTCAAAATTCGGAAGCGAACACTCGGTTGTCCGGCAGGATCAGGAAGCGGCTTCCGTCTTGACCACTTCGCCCTTCACGCGCACTTCGGCAATGTAGGCACGAGCGGCACGGATTTTCACGCCTTCGGCGATTTCGACTTCGAGTTCATTGTCGTCGATGACCTTGGTCACCTTGCCGACGATGCCGCCGCCGAGAACGACCTGGTCACCACGGCGAATGTTGGTCAGCGTTTCCTGGCGCTTCTTCATCTGCGCGCGCTGCGGGCGGATGAGGAAAAAATACCAGACCACCATGAGCGGCGCAAACAGGAAAAGCATCTCAAGGCCGGAACCGAAGGCCGATGCGCCGCCTGCTGCGTCCTGGGCAAAAGCTTGACTAATGAACATATAAAACTCCTCAGAATTACGGCACGACCTTGGATGCCGCCCCAGCTTTCAAGCCGCCGGAATATAGTGGGGAACGCCGGGATTGCAACAGATGCAGGGCCCCCGCCGTACCGATTCCGGACCTCTTAACCTTTATGGGCCTGAAACACCATGCTAGGCCGGGCGCAAAAGAGAGTTTTGAACACCAGACAAGCGGAAGAAACACCATGATTCGAGAAGAAACGGCCTCCCTGCTTCTTTCAGAACTGCGCCGGCTTACCATTGCCGTGGAACGGCTTGCCGGACCCGCACCCGCCGTAAACGACTGGAATGCGGCGGATTGTTTCGTCTGGGCGCCGGTGAATTCCTTTCTCCAGCCGGTTCCCCGCCCCAACCGCATCGCGCTGAAGCTCATTCGCGGCGTCGACCATGTTCGCGACATCCTGCATGAAAACACGCTGCGTTTCGCCGAAGGTTTCGCCGCCAACAACGTGCTCCTCTGGGGCGCGCGCGGCATGGGCAAATCCTCGCTGGTCAAGGCCGTTCACGAAGATGTGCGCGCGGCAAGCAGCGTTTCCCTGAAGCTGGTGGAAGTGCACCGCGAGGACATCCACACCCTGCCCGCTTTGCTCGACATATTGAAGGCGTCCGGCCAGCGCGTCATCGTCTTCTGCGACGACCTCTCCTTTGATCATGACGACACGGCGTATAAATCGCTGAAGGCCGCGCTTGACGGCGGCATCGAGGGACGGCCGGACAACGTCCTGTTTTACGCCACCTCCAATCGCCGCCATCTCCTGCCCCGTCACATGATGGAAAACGAACAGTCCACCGCCATCAACCCGTCCGAGGCGGTAGAGGAAAAGGTCTCGCTCTCCGATCGCTTCGGCCTGTGGCTCGGTTTCCACAAATGCGGCCAGGAAGACTATCTGACGATGATCGAAAGTTATGCCGCGCATTTCGATCTGGGGCTGGACCGCGAGACCCTGCACCACGAGGCGCTGGAATGGGCGACGACCCGCGGCGGCCGCTCGGGCCGTGTGGCCTGGCAATATATCCAGGATGCCGCTGGCCGCCTCAGAAAACCGCTCGACCGATAACGCCACCGCGACGCCGGTGAAAGCCGGTGTCGTTACGGCCACAACGCGTGTCGTATTCCCGAACGCGACATCTCCCGCCAAATGGTTTGCTACGCCATGGAGTCATCCTGCCCGCGGAGGAGCTGGCAGGCACGGTGTTCAACCACGGAGGAGATGGATATGAGCAGGAACAGAGGCGTCGTTTACATGCGGCCGGGTCAGGTCGAGGTTCGCGATATCGACGACCCGAAGCTCGAGGCGCCGGATGGCCGCCGTATTGAGCACGGCGTCATTCTCAAGGTGATTTCCACCAATATCTGCGGCTCCGACCAGCACATGGTGCGCGGCCGCACCACCGCGATGCCGGGCCTCGTCCTTGGCCATGAAATCACCGGTGAAGTCATCGAAAAAGGCATCGACGTCGAGATGCTGCAGGTCGGCGACATCGTCTCCGTGCCGTTCAACGTCGCCTGCGGCCGTTGCCGCTGCTGCAAGTCGCAGGATACCGGCGTCTGCCTGACGGTGAACCCTGCCCGCGCCGGCGGCGCTTATGGTTATGTCGACATGGGCGGCTGGATCGGCGGACAGGCCCGTTATGTCACCATCCCCTATGCCGACTTCAACCTGCTGAAATTCCCGGATCGCGACAAGGCGATGTCGAAGATCCGCGACCTCACCATGCTGTCGGATATTCTGCCGACCGGCTTCCACGGCGCCGTCAAGGCGGGCGTCGGCGTCGGCTCCACCGTTTATGTCGCGGGCGCCGGTCCGGTCGGTCTTGCCGCTGCCGCTTCCGCCCGTATTCTGGGTGCGGCCGTCGTCATGGTCGGCGATTTCAACAAGGATCGCCTCGCCCACGCGGCACGTGTCGGTTTTGAACCCGTCGATCTTTCCAAGGGCGACCGGCTGGGCGACATGATTGCTGACATCGTCGGCACCAACGAGGTGGACAGCGCCATCGACGCCGTCGGCTTTGAAGCACGCGGCCATTCCGGCGGCGAACAGCCGGCCATCGTTCTCAACCAGATGATGGAAATCACCCGCGCCGCCGGCTCGATCGGCATTCCCGGGCTTTACGTCACCGAAGACCCCGGTGCGGTCGATAATGCTGCAAAGCAGGGCGCTCTGTCGCTGCGCTTCGGCCTTGGCTGGGCGAAGGCGCAATCCTTCCACACCGGCCAGACACCGGTGCTGAAATATAATCGCCAGTTGATGCAGGCCATCCTGCACGACCGCCTGCCGATTGCCGATATCGTCAACGCCAAGATCATCGCCCTTGATGATGCCGTGCAGGGATATGAAAGCTTCGATCAGGGCGCGGCCACCAAGTTCGTGCTTGATCCGCATGGCGATCTGCTGAAGGCGGCCTGACGTCGCCGAGGGTTCGAAAATACGGCCCATGAACAACGCCCGCGATGGTATCCATCGCGGGCGTCTTTGTTTTCAGTCCGGCATGGTCACCATTCGGTGAAATTTACGGCTCCGCCGCAAGCATAGCCTCCAGTTCTGCCGTCGCCTCCGGGGAAAGGTAGGGCCGGAACAGGCTCGATACCTGGCGCAGGCCCCAGTCGATCTGCTGAGGCCCGAATTCCGTGACCCCTTCCTGGAGATTGAGATAGGACGCCCAATAGGTGGAGACGATCCACAGATTCGTCAGAACGGCCGAACGCTCCCGTTCCGGAATAGCGGCAAGTCCCGCCTTCTCCATACGACCGACAATATCGCCGACGGCAACGCGCATGGCCGCGCTGACGGCGCCTATCGGTTCCACCAGCGCCGGGGCGGAAGAAACAAGACCGATCAGATCACGGAACAGGAAGCGGTAATTCCACACCAGCGAAAACCACTGCCGCAAAAGGCCGCTATAGGTCGCCGAGGCCGCCTCATCGGCTCCGTCGATCCTGGCAACGATCGCCAGAGCATCTGCTTCAAACCGGGCAAACAGTGCCAGCACCAGCGCTTCCTTGGTGCGGAAATGATAATAGAGATTGCCGCCATTGATTTTTACCGCCGCCGCAATCTCGGCCGTCGTCACATGGTCTGGCCCTCGCTCGTTAAACAATGCGAGAGTGGCGGCAAGGATGCGCTGGCGTGTGGATAAAGGGCGTTTCGTCATCTTCCCGGTGCCGTTTTTCGTCATTGATAGTGAAGCTGGCATTGAAACATAAGGTGAGCACCTTAGATATTTAAAAATAAGGCATACACCTTAAAAGGAAATTTAAGTGACCAACGCGAATAATGGACCTGTAAATATGACCGGAACCGACCTTCGCACCGCCTCCCCGGAAGCGCCCGGGACCGTGTCGCTTTCCAAATTTGCCACGGCACGCCTTGCCCTGTCGCTTATCCGCAATCCGCTGAAGGCAATGCCGCCGGAGATCTTCAGCGAACCAGCGGTCTTTAGCCGTCTCGGCGGCAAGATGCGGGTCCACCTTGCCGATCCCGCCCTTATCCACGAAGCCCTGGTCAAGAACGCCCATCTGCTCGCCAAGGGGGAGGATGTGCGCCGGGCGCTTGGCCCCGCACTCGGCCAGGGGCTGCTGACGGCCGATGGCGATCACTGGAAATGGCAACGGCAATCCGTCGCCGCCGCCTTCCGGCATGAAAAGCTGCTGGAATTGATGCCTGTCATGATCGATTCCGCGCGGCGAACCGGGCAACACTGGCACCTGTCCCCTTCCGGAGACATCGATATCAGCCATGAAATGATGCGGACAACCTTCGACATCATCGTCGAAACCATGATGTCCGGCGGCCATGGCATCGACATAGGACGCGTCGAGCAAAGCATCACCGATTATCTGAAACCCACGGGTTGGACCTTCGCGCTCGCCGTGCTGGGCGCACCGGAATGGCTGCCGCATCCCGGCCGGCGCAAGGCCCGCGCGGCGGTCGATTACCTGCGCGCCAGCCTTGCGACAGTGGTGACCGGAAGGCGGCAAAACCCCATGGGACAGACCGATCTTGTTTCCATGCTGCTTGAGGCGAAAGATCCCGAAACCGGGCGCATGATGAGCGATACGGAAATCGTCGACAATCTCTTGACCTTCATCACCGCCGGCCACGAAACCACCGCGCTTGGTCTCGCCTGGACCTTCCATCTTCTGTCGCAGAACAGGGAGGAGGAACGCAGGGTCGTCGAGGAAATAGAAGCCGTCACCGCCGGCGAACCGGTCGCCGCCGAACACATCGCCCGCCTGACGTATACCAGACAGGTGTTTTCCGAGGCGATGCGGCTTTACCCGCCCGCCCCCATCATCACACGCACCGCGCTGCAGGACTTCACGCTTGGCGAACACGATATTCCGGCCGGGACCGTCCTTTATGTGCCGATCTATGCCGTGCACCGGCACACGGCGCTCTGGAACGAACCCGAACGTTTCGACCCGTCACGCTTCGGACCCGAGGAAAGCAGGACCCGCCACCGCTATGCCTATATGCCCTTCGGTGCCGGCCCGCGCGTCTGCATCGGCAATGCCTTCGCCATGATGGAGGCTGTCGCCATCCTCGCGGTCGTTTTGCAGACCGTCCATCTTGAAAACAGCTCCGCCGCAAAGGTCGAGCCGCTGATGAGGGTGACATTGCGGCCGGAAAACCGCCTGATGATGCAGGTGAGGCAGCGAAAAAACAAATCGCCCGCGGCGTAGACCGCCACGGGCGACTGACGAATGCGAAAACCCATCCGTCACCGGATGGTGACGATCACAGATCGACGTCGAGGATCGCCATGGAGAAGTTGTAGGAACGGTCGCCGTCCTCGTCATCGATGTAGACGACGCCGAGAAACTCTTCGCCAAGATACACTTCGGCGGAATCGTCCTTGCGCGGACGCGCCTTGACCACCATCGTCGGATTGAAGGTGCGCTTGAAATAGGCGTCGAGTTTTTTGATTTCGTCGGCTTTCACCACTATTCTCCTGTGCGGTTCGCGTTGGCCCGCTTTTGGCATGGGACAAAGGCCAAAGTAAAGTGAAAGCGGCAAGTCATCCGTGTCTTCCACACGGACGACCGTAAAAATGCAGGTGCCGTCAGAGCGTAAAAGGCCCCGTCAGATATCGGCTCCGATAAGCTGGTCCATCAGGCGCGAGGGTTCGGAACACCCTGCTTCTCCAACCACCCGCGCCGGCACGCCGGCAACCGTGGTCTTAGGCGGAACGGGCTTCAGCACAACGGAGCCGGCGGCGATGCGCGAGCAGCTGCCGATCTCGATATTGCCGAGGATTTTCGCCCCCGCCCCGATCATCACGCCATTGGCGATCTTCGGGTGGCGGTCCGCCCCCTCCTTGCCGGTGCCGCCGAGCGTCACGCCATGGAGAATGGAGACGTTGTCGCCGATGACAGCCGTCTCGCCGACCACCAGCCCGGTGGCGTGATCAAGGAAGATGCCCTTGCCGATGCGCGCGGCCGGATTGATATCCGTCTGGAAGATGCTGGACGAGCGGCTTTGCAGATAAAGCGCGAAATCCTTCCGGCCCTTCTGCAGCAGCCAGTGCGCCAGCCTGTGGGTCTGGATGGCCTGGAACCCCTTGAAATAGAGCAGCGGCTCCATGAAGCGCGTGCAGGCCGGATCGCGGTCGTAAACGGCCTGGATATCGACGCGCAGCACGCTTCCCCATTCCGGCCAGTCATCCAGCATGTCCTGGAAGGTCTGGCGCAGAAGAACGGCCTGCATGTCGGGATGATCGAGAAGCTCACAGATACGGTAGATCACACACTCTTCGAGGGACCGGTGATTGAGGATCGTCGAATAAAGGAAGGCAGAAAGCAGCGGGTCCTGCGCCGCAGCGCTACGCGCCTCATTGAGCAGGCTGCCCCAGATCGGATCGACGATCGCCAGCTGTTCGGGCTGACGGGCCTCGGTACGTGCGACCATGAATGGTCTCCTCGTTTGCAGTGGTCGTTCTTTATACAGAAAAAGACGTGCATTAGAAATGGGATTCGAATGCCGACTTTAAAGACGGCAAGGATTCAGTTTTTCTTCATGCAGCATGAAAAACCGTTTCTCGCCGCCGGCGCTCACAGCGATCGGTAGAACTCCAGAACCGCCGCCTTGAACACCCGGTCACCGACAGCCAGCATATGGTCGCGGCCGGGAATGTCGATCGCCCGCGCATGCGGCATGATCGCGGCAAGCTCCGCACCCGATCCGGCGATGTCGTCCTTCGTTCCGACCGCGATCAGCGTCGGCGCCTCGATCTTTTCGGCCTGCTCGCGGCTGACGAGAACCCGCGACGTCTCAATACAGGCGGCGAGCGCCAGCCGGTCGCTTTTCGTCTGGTCGGCAAAGGCGCGGAACATACGGCCGCGCTCATGGGTGACGACATCGAGCGAAGGCGCCAGAAGCGCCTCGGCGATCGGATCCCAGTCGCCCACGCCTTCGACCATGCCGATGCCAAGCCCGCCGAACACCAGCGAGCGCACACGCTCCGGATGGGCCATGGCCAGAAAGGCCGAAATGCGCGCGCCCATGGAATAACCCATCACATGGGCTTCGGCGATGCCGAGATGATTGAGCAGCGCCACCGCATCACCCGCCATGACCGACGGATAATAGGCTTCCGGATCATGCGGCTTGTCACTTGCGCCATGGCCGCGATTGTCGATGGCGATCACCCGGTAGCCCGCATCTCCCAGCGTCTTCAACCAGCCAGGATGCACCCAGTTAACATTGGCGCTGGAGGCGAAGCCGTGGATCAACAAAACCGGATCGCCCGCCGGATCGCCCTCGTCGAAATAGGCAAGGCGAAGGCCGTCATGGGAAAAATCGGAAAATTGCGGCGTGTTGAGATTCATCAAGGACATCCTTTTTGCCGGACCATATGGCAGGAATTCGATGAATTGACCATGTTTTGCTGACGATTTTTATGGAGATGCAATGCGTTTGAGGCTACATATCCGCGACGACGAGCCGATGCGCGAAGACGGATCGCGGCTCGATAACGATATTGCATTTGGAGACGAACATGGCCGGGCATTCCATTCCCCACTTCCAGAACGATGGCGGACACCGCATGATCGAGATCGGCGTCAAGGAATTCATGTGCACCGGCGCTTCCGTGCCCTTCGATCATCCGCATATCTTCATCGATATGGGCGACGACAACGAGAAAGTCTGTTCCTACTGCTCCACCCTTTACCGCTACAATCCGTCGCTGAAGGCCGAGCAGACCAATCCCCCCGGCTGCGTCTTCCACGTGAAGGCCGCCTGACCTTTCCCGATCGGGGCGTATCATGCCCATAAAATCCGTGGCCATCGTCGGTGCCGGCATCGCCGGTCTCACCGCCGCCCTGTCTTTTGCCCGGCACGGCATCGACTGTGACATCATCGAACAGGCCGGCGAACTGACCGAAGTGGGTGCCGGCCTGCAACTGTCGCCCAATGCCGCCCGCATCCTGGCCACGCTTGGCGTGCTGCCGGAAATCGAGGCACGCTGGACCGAGCCGGTGAGCGTCGATCTCGCCTCGGGAAAATCCCTTGCCACGCTCTTGTCCCTGCCGATGGGCGCAGTCGCCCGCAGCCGCTGGGGCGCCCCCTATGGGGTGTTGCACCGCTCGACGCTGCAAGGCGCGCTTTTGAATGCGGTCAAGCGCAATCCGCTCTGCCGGCTGCATCTTGGCAAACGCATCGAGAATGCAATGGCGGATGTCATTGCCGCGACGACGTTTCGCGATCACGACCTGGTCGTCGGCGCGGATGGCGTCTGGTCGGCGGCCCGTTTTGCCGTGCCTGCCGCACCCACTGCCACCTTCTCCGGCAATGTGGCCTGGCGCTTTACGGTCACCGACAGCGATGTTCCATCCGCCATCAACAAGAGCGCCGTCACGGCCTATCTCAGCTCCGGCGGCCATATCGTCGCTTATCCGCTGAAGGAAGTCGGCGGTTTCAACATCGTCGCCATCGCTCTCGGTGCCGATCCCGGCGCGACATGGCGGGCGGAATCGAGCGGACGGCAGAAAGCCCTGCTGCTGGAGCAGTTTCGCGGGTTCAGCCCGGACTTGCTGAGGCTCTTGAACTCATCCGAAAGCCCGACCTTCTGGCCGCTCTATCAGGCCGGCCCCGGCCGCTGGCACAATGGCCGCGACACGGTGCTGATCGGCGACGCGGCACACGCCATGATGCCGTTTGCCGCACAGGGCGCGGCCATGGCGATAGAGGATGCGTTTGAACTTGCGGGCGCAGTGGCCGGCAGTAACGGCGAAAAGCCCCTGCCCGTGCCGCAGGCCCTTGCCGCCTTCGAGGCCTTGCGTCTCCCGCGCATAGAAAAGGCCCGCAAGCGGGCCTCTCTCAATCGTTTTGCCTATCATGCCAAAGGTCCGGTCCGGATTGCCCGCGACCTGGTGTTTTCCACCCGCCCCACGGAAGCGTTCCTGAAGGACTTCGACTGGCTCTACGGCTACCGCGCGAAGGGCTGAGGGCTGGGGCTGGGTCAGACCCCGGCCGCCGCCGCAAATCCGGCCTCAAGATCCTTCTTGAGATCGGCGATATCCTCGAGCCCGATCTGGAGGCGGATGACCGGCCCTTCCGATGGGCCCTTGGCGATGGTCCTGTCGATGAGCGAGACCGAGACGGCAAGCGATTCGTATCCGCCCCAGGAATAACCAAGCCCGAAGAAGCTCAGCGCATCGAGAAAGGCGGCCGCCGCCTGCTTGTATTTGCCTTCTTCCGCCTTCAGCACGAAGGAGAAGACGCCGCTCGCGCCCTTGAAATCGCGCTTCCAGAGTTCATGCCCGGCAAAGCTCGGCAGGCCCGGATGCAGAACGCGAACGACATCGTCCCGGCTCTCCAGCCATGTGGCGATGTCGAGCGCGCTTTTCTGATGGTGCGCCAGCCTGATTCCCATGGTGCGCATGCCGCGCAGGATCTGGTAGGCATCGTCGGACGTGACGCAGATGCCAAGATTGGCATTGGCCTGATAAAGCGCCTTCCAGTGCTTCTCATTGGCCGAAACGAAGCCCATCAGTACATCGGAATGGCCGGATGGATATTTGGTGGCGGCGTGAATGGAAATGTCGACGCCGAAATCGAGCGGCTTGAAATAAAGCGGCGTCGCCCAGGTATTATCCATCGTCACCACGCAATCGTGCCGGTGAGCAATCTCGGTAATCAGCCGCACATCCTGAATCTCGAAGGTGTTGGAACCCGGTGCTTCCAGATGCACCAGCTTCGTGTTCGGCCGGATGAGCGCCTCAATGCCCTCGCCGATCGCCGGATCGTAATATTCGATCTCGACACCCAGCTTCTTCAGCATCGTATTGCAGAAGCGGCGGGTCGGGAAATAGACGGAATCAACCACCAAAGCGTGATCGCCCGCACTGAGATAGGCCAGAAACGGCACGGTAATCGCCGCAAGCCCGGAGGGCACGAGAATGGTTCCGAAAGAACCTTCCAGCTCGTTGACGAGATTGCACAGCGCATCCGTCGTCGGCGTGCCATGGGTGCCATAGGTGTATTTCTGGTTTTCGGTCGAAAGCGTCTCCGCATCGGGGAAAAGCACGGTCGAGCCGCGCACGATGGGAGGATTGACGAAACCGAAACAGTCCGCGGGATCATTGCCGCCATGGGTCAGGCGCGTATTCACACCTGCGGCGGAAAGCAGGTCATTTGTCTTGGTCATTTCAGATCAGCTTTCGAAGGAACATTGACGGGTGCGACAATGCTGAGAGCGCACCGCAAGGTCAAGTCCCGCAGCGGGCATCGAATATGGCCGATTGATCCATCGTGAAGCAGAATACAAGAAGTATACAAATTTAGTGCAAGTGCAATTTTCCGCAAAAATATGCTTATATTTTCACCCTTTGCACACTTCCCGACCAAAAATTGGAAAATTCCGTTTTATAGGCACAATTATTGCCCGCACGTCTTGACCCCGCTGCCAATTGCGATTGTGATAGAAAAAGCGGATCGAAAAGGTCTTGCTGAAGGGGGAGCTGGGGTAAAACAAACATGCCGGTCCCCTTCCATCGACGATAACAAACAAAGGTTGGGAAAAATGAAAAAGGCAATTCTGTCAGCCGCCATCGGCGCAGCAGTTTTGGGAGGAGCCTCGGTCGCTTCGGCTGCGACGCTTCAGGACGTGAAGTCGAAAGGTTTCGTCACCTGCGGCGTAAGCGCTGGCATTCCGGGATTTTCCAATCCCGATGACAAGGGCGAATGGTCCGGCATCGATGTCGACTATTGCCGTGGTATTGCCACTGCGGTTTTCGGCGATCCTACGAAGGCCAAGTTCGTCGCACTTTCGAGCAAGGACCGTTTCCCGGCTCTCCAGTCCGGTGAGGTCGATGTTCTGACCCGTAACACCACCTGGACGATCAGCCGCGACACCTCGCTCGGCTTCAACTTCCGCACCGTCAACTATTATGACGGTCAGGGCTTCATCGCCAAGAAGGGCCTGAACGTGAAGTCCGCGCTTGAGCTTTCCGGCGCCGCCGTCTGCGTCCAGACCGGCACGACCACCGAGCTTAACCTCGCCGATTACTTCAAGACCAACAATCTGCAGTACAACCCGGTCGTTTTCGAAAAGGAAGCCGACGCGACCTCCGCTTATGATGCCGGCCGTTGCGACGTCTACACCACCGACCAGTCGGGTCTTTATGCAATCCGTCTGAAGCTGAAGAACCCGGACGACAACATCGTTCTGCCGGAAGTCATCTCCAAGGAGCCGCTCGGACCGGCCGTTCGCCAGGGTGACGACCAGTGGTTCGACATCGTGACCTGGGTTCACTATGCGATGGTCAACGCCGAAGAACTTGGCATCACCTCCAAGAACGTTGACGAGCAGAAGACCAGCCTCAATCCGGACGTGAAGCGTCTGCTCGGCACAGAAGAAGGCACCAAGATCGGGACCGATCTCGGCGTCGGCAATGACTGGGCCTACAACATCGTCAAGCTGGTGGGCAACTACGGCGAAGTCTTCGACCGCAACGTCGGTGCGGGCTCGCCGCTGAAGATCGAGCGCGGCCAGAACGCGCTGTGGACCAAGGGCGGCCTGCAATACGCACCGCCGGTCCGTTGATCGGCCCATCATTGGCTGGATCATGACAGGAGGCTGGGCAACGCCTGGCCTCCATTTTAGAATTATATAAATAAGCTCGCAAAGAGCATATAAAAGGGAAAGGTGCCTATGGCAGGCAACGCGGTCAGTTCGCAACGATCGCGCGCGCAAAGCGCGTCGTCACTTATCTACGATCCACGAATACGCGGCATTTTCTACCAGGTTCTGACAGTCGTCATCCTGGCCGCCTTCGTCTGGATCATCGTGACGAATACGATCACCAATCTTCAACGGGCAAACATTTCATCCGGCTTTGGCTTCCTCGATGGAAGAGCCGGTTTCGACATCGGCCAGTCGCTGATCGCTTATTCCAGCGACGAGACCTATGGCCGGGCTCTGCTCGTTGGCATTCTCAACACGATCCAGGTCGCATTTTTCGGCATCATCGCCGCCTCGATCATCGGTTTCATCGTCGGTATTGCCCGGCTCTCCAACAACTGGCTGATTTCGAAACTCGCGCAGGCCTATGTGGAAATCTTCCGCAACATCCCGCCGCTGCTCGTCATCTTCTTCTGGTACAAGGGCGTCATCGCGGTTCTGCCGCAGGCGCGCGAGTCGCTCGAGCTTCCGCTTGGAACCTATCTCAACAATCGCGGCTTGTTCTTTCCCAAGCCACTCTGGGGAGAAGGCACCTGGCTGATACCGCTCGCCTTTCTGGTGGCAATCGTCTTCAGCTTCCTCGTATATCGCTGGGCAAAGGCGAGACAGGAACAAACCGGCCAGCAATTCCGCACCGGCATCACGGTTACACTTCTCATTATTGGCCTCCCTGCCGCGACATTTCTGGCCCTCGGCTCACCGCTGACATTCGATTACCCGATTGCCGGACGTTTCAACCTTTCGGGCGGCGCGGTCGTTGCACCTGAATTCATGTCGCTGTTTCTGTCGCTTTCCTTCTACACCGCCTCCTTCATCGCCGAGATCGTTCGCGGCGGCATCAAGGCCGTGGCGAAGGGCCAGACGGAAGCTGCGGAAGCACTGGGGCTGCGCTCCAGCACGACGACACGTCTGATCATCGTGCCGCAGGCGATGCGCATCATCATCCCGCCGCTGACAAGTCAATATCTCAACCTGACCAAGAACTCCTCGCTTGCCGTCGCCGTCGGCTTCGCCGACATCGTTTCCGTCGGCGGCACGATCCTGAACCAGACGGGACAGGCAGTCGAAGTTGTTGCTGTCTGGTTGGTTCTCTACCTCTCGCTGTCCCTGCTCACGGCTCTGGTCATGAACTGGTTAAACGCGAAAATGGCCCTGGTGGAGAGATAAACGATGACATTAAGCAATCATGCTTTCGTGCGTCATACCATCGAGGAAGCAAAACCCGCACCTTCGAGTGCGGTAGGTCTCTCTCATTGGCTGCGCACCAAACTCTTCGCCACGCCGAAAGATACCGCCCTTACGGTTCTGGCTATCGCTGTATTGGCCTATCTTCTGCCACCGCTTTTCAAGTGGTTGTTCGCGGATGCGGTGTGGACCGGTACAGATCGCTTCGCCTGCCTGACGTCCTCTCAGGGTGGTGCATTACCGGATGGCGAGGCCGGGGCATGCTGGGCCTTCGTCTCGGCGAAATTCGGCCAGATCATGTTCGGTCGCTATCCGATCGACGAGCGCTGGCGTCCCATCCTGGTGATGGTGACGTTTGCCATTCTGCTGATACCGATGCTCATCCCGAAAGCACCGTTCAAGCGACTAAACGCGCTGGTGCTTTTCATCATCCTGCCCTTCATTGCGTTTTTCCTGCTCATCGGCGGCGTCTTCGGCCTGCCAAAGGTGGAAACGCAGCTCTGGGGCGGGCTGATGATCACGCTGATCCTGTCGTTCTTCGGAATAACGGTATCCCTGCCCTTCGGCATTCTTCTGGCGCTCGGGCGGCGGTCGAACCTGCCTGTCATCAAGATGCTCTGCGTGCTCTTCATCGAAGTCATCAGAGGCATTCCGCTGATCACCGTGCTGTTCTTCGCCAGCATCATGCTGCCACTGTTCCTGCCCGAAGGCTGGACCTTCGACAAGTTCCTGCGCGCACTTGTCAGTGTCTCGCTGTTCTCCTCGGCCTATATGGCGGAGGTGATCCGCGGCGGCCTGCAGGCCATTCCGAAGGGGCAATATGAAGGGGCGGATTCGCTCGGCCTGAACTACTGGCAGAAGACGAGGCTGATCGTGCTGCCGCAGGCGCTGAAGCTCGTCATTCCGGGCATCGTCAACACCTTCATCGGGCTGTTCAAGGACACGTCGCTGGTCTCTATCATCGGCATGTTCGACCTGCTCGGTATTGTCACACTCAACCAAGCGGATGCGAACTGGGCGACGCCTGTCACGGCAATGACTGGCTATATTTTCGCAGGTTTCATATTCTGGATATTCTGCTTCGGCATGTCGCGTTATTCGCTGTTCATGGAACGGCACCTCGACACCGGGCATAAACGATAAGGGACGCTCAAAAATGGCAGAAACCCAAGCAAAAAAACTGGCCGTCTCGACAACGGACGTGGCAATCGAACTCACCGGCATGAACAAGTGGTATGGTGATTTCCACGTGCTGCGCGACATCAACCTGAAGGTCATGAAGGGCGAGCGCATCGTCATCGCCGGTCCTTCCGGGTCGGGAAAGTCGACCATGATCCGCTGCATCAACCGGCTGGAAGAACACCAGTCGGGTTCGATCCAGGTCGATGGCATCGAGCTTACCAACGACCTGAAGAAGATCGATGAAGTGCGTCGCGAAGTCGGCATGGTGTTCCAGCACTTCAACCTCTTCCCGCATCTGACGATCCTCGAAAACTGCACGCTGGCGCCGATCTGGGTTCGCAAGATGCCCAAGAAGGAAGCCGAAGAAGTGGCGATGCACTATCTGAAGCGCGTCAAGATTCCCGAGCAGGCGCACAAGTACCCCGGCCAGCTCTCCGGCGGCCAGCAGCAGCGCGTGGCGATCGCCCGTTCGCTCTGCATGAAGCCGAAGATCATGCTGTTCGACGAGCCGACCTCGGCGCTCGACCCGGAAATGGTCAAGGAAGTGCTCGACACCATGGTGAGCCTCGCCGAAGACGGCATGACGATGCTGTGCGTGACCCACGAAATGGGCTTCGCCCGCCAGGTCGCAAACCGCGTCATCTTCATGGATCAGGGCCAGATCGTCGAACAGAACTCGCCCGCCGAGTTCTTCGACAATCCGCAGCACGAGCGCACCCGGCTGTTCCTCAGCCAGATTCTGCACTGATTTTTGGACAGCATGCGTCCGCAACGGGCACTTCTATCCCAGTTCCGGACCAAGACGCAGATACGGGGCCATACGGCCCCGTTACTCTATCGAAGGGTGACAAAGGGCTGTGAGTAAAACCACGGCCCTCTTTGATTCTCGGTCAAGGCGGACCTTGAATTCGAGAATGGTCGGCCTCACGTAACTACTGCGGTGAGATAACGACATTTTCAGGCGGATTTCGCAATGAGCGATCTGGTTGGGTCCCTGGCAGACCTTTTGGGCTATCTGACATCGGGCCATCCCTCAAAATCAAAGTTCGTCCGGTGGGTGGCACGTCTTATCAATGGGGCAATCGTGATGCTCATCGTTCTGGTTTTATACAGGGTCTATTCGACATAATATCCACCTTGGGTCGATACGATTGAAATACCTGGATTCGCGAAACCATCGCTGCCAAGCGATAGTGAAACGCATAAAACAGTACACACCACTCGACACACCGCCCATTTAACCATTTGTTACGAAACAAGAATCCTTGTTTCTCAGGGCTTCTGGCCACCCATGTCATTTTTTTGTCAAATCATGCATTTTTCCGCTTGCGGACCAACCGGAGCCTGACTATAAGGGCGCCACACCACAAGCGCACGCGCCCTTCGTCTATCGGTTAGGACGTCAGATTTTCATTCTGAAAAGAGGGGTTCGACTCCCCTAGGGCGTGCCACTTGCCTTCGTGTTCTTCCCCTTCAAAAATGTGAACGTCTCATTCAACGCTACGATTTTGTCGCGCGTCATCATCGCGCGGAACCGATTCCCTCTCGGCACGTTAGAATGGCGCCCCCCCCCGATGGAAGGCAAGCCGGACGAAATGCCACCGGGCAGATCAACCGGCTTGCCTTCCCCCCTCACCTCACTCACAGCGTCTCTTCTGCCAAGACAGCAGCCTGATGCCAGCTAGGGGTTGGGAATCCACCTGCCCGGCCTCCCACGACGTGTGAGTGCCTTGTCGGCGCGCAGTGATAGGGGCGACATTTCAAGGCCTTGGCCAGTTCCGATGCAGTTTTCCACAGGCCTTTCGACTTCCATAAAAAAACTCGTCCCGAAGCGAAAAAAATCAATTTTTCCGCTTGCGGACCAACCGGAGCCTGACTATAAGGGCGCCACACCACAAGCGCACGCGCCCTTCGTCTATCGGTTAGGACGTCAGATTTTCATTCTGAAAAGAGGGGTTCGACTCCCCTAGGGCGTGCCACTTGCTTCTCCTTGAAAATCCGCAGTCTGTACGAAAATCTTCACGCATCGCGTAAAGACCTCGACGCACGTCTGGCTCTCCCGTCAAAGACCTTGTTTCTCAGAATTCCGGATCGTTCTGCAGCCCCGTCAGGGCGCGAAAGCCGCATCCAGCACGCGCAGCTGCACGCGCCTCTGGCCCTGCCAGAGATCGGCGCCCACCGTGCCTGCAACATGAATGTTCCTGCCACGCGCATTGAGCAGCATCTGCCCCAGAGGTGCTTCGGCAGCGCGGAAGGCGATTCCATCCAGCCGCGAGCCATCCATGGCCTCCAGCGTGATCTTGACGTGCGCTGTGCCCACAAGCCGTACATCGCGCAGGCGATGGGCCGGCACGGCAAAGATCGGCTGCGAATGGCCCGAACCATAGGGACCGGCCTGCTCCAGCTGGTCGACAAGCTGCAATGTCGCACCCGACGCGCCGATGGCGCCGTCGATCTTCAGCACGCTGCTTTCCACCAGCTCATTCACCGTCTTTGCGGCCGCTTCCTCGAAAAAGGCCCGGAGCCTGCCGAGATTGGCCCGTTCCACCGTCAGGCCGGCCGCCATGGCATGGCCGCCACCCTTGACCAGCAATCCCGCCTCCACGGCGGCACGCACCATACGGCCCATATCGAAGCCGTTGATCGAACGGCCGGAGCCGGTGCCCTTGCCGGATGGATCGAAGGCAATGGCAAAGGCCGGACGGCGGAAACGGTCCTTCAGGCGCGAGGCAAGCAGGCCGACAATGCCGGGATGCCAGTTCTCGCGCGCGGTGACGATGACGCCGGCACCTGAGCCGTCGCCATATTCGAACAGCGCCTCGGCTTCCGCCTCCGCCAGCATTGCCGCTTCCATGGCCTGCCGCTCGCGGTTCAGCTCATCCAGCCGCTCGGCAATCACCTCCGCCTGCGAGGAATCATCGATGGTCAACAGGCGGCTGCCGAGGGCCGCATCGCCGATACGGCCGCCGGCATTGATGCGCGGCCCGATCAGGAAGCCGAAATGATAGGGCGTGACAGGCCCACCCAGCCCCGCCTTCTTGAATAGCGCCGCAAGCCCGGCATTGTTCATGTGCCGCGCGGCAATCAGGCCCTTGACGACATAAGCGCGGTTGAGGCCCTTCAGCGGCACCACGTCGCAGACCGTCGCAAGCGCGACGATATCAAGCAGCGACAGCAGATCGAGCGTGAAGGCCTGCCGGTTGCGTCTGTCCTTCAGCAGCCGCAACGTGGCCACCAGCACGAGGAACACAACGCCGGCTGCGCAGAGATGCCCCTGCCCCGACAGATCATCCTCCCGGTTGGGATTGACCAGCGCCACGGCCGACGGAAGTTCCGTTCCGACCTGATGGTGATCGATCACCACCACATCCGTTCCGGCATCCTTCGCAGCCTTGAGCGAGTCATGGCTGGTTGAGCCACAATCGACCGTCACGATCAGCGTCGCACCATTGGCGGCAAGCTGCTGCATCGCCGCCGGGTTCGGCCCGTAACCCTCGAAAATGCGGTCGGGAATATAGATTTCCGGCGTCAGCCCGAAATGCGCGAGAAAGCGATACATCAGCGCCGAAGAGGCAGCACCGTCAACATCGTAGTCACCGAAGATCGCCACCTTCTCGCCGGTGTCGATGGCGCGCACCAGCCGCTCGGCGGCCTTTTCGCAATCGGTCAGCATATGCGGGTCGGGCATCAGGGCGCGTATGGTGGGATCAAGGAATGCCAGGGCGTCATCAACACCCACCCCGCGCCCGGCAAGCACGCGGGCAATCAATTCGGGAATGGCGTGGATCTGGGACATGGCCAACGCACGGTTCTGCCCGGCCTGATCCAGCCGCGACACCCAGCGCTGTTCTGTCGCCGACCGCTCCACGCTTAAAAATGCGCGGGCCACGGTATCGGCCGGCTCCATCATTGCCATACTGTCCATTCGCCCTGTCATGCGCGCTTATCCGCGCTTCAGCAACGGGCTAAATGGCGTAAGCGCGTTTTTCAAGCAAAAACGCGCCTGACAGGACCTACGCCGAAAAAATCGAGAGAAACGGGCTGATGATCGAGACAGTGGCGACGAGCAGCAGTAACAAGAAGACCGCGAGCGAACACCAGTTGCGCTCATGTTCCGCCATGTCGAATTCCATGCTGCGAATATTGTCATTGGCATTGTGGCGCGCCCGGTGATGGGCGGCGGCAACGCCTGCGTGCTTATTGTCCTTGAACAGGATGATCGATGTCACGGCCACGCCTCCCTCGCTTGGTGAACAGGGTTAACCATAGTGCCGAATCGCCTTGTTTTCCAGCGGTTCCGGCGCCATCCCCTCAAATTTTATGGGCGTGGAACGAGCGGCACTATACAGGCCGGCACACAACGAAAAACCGCGCCTCCAGATGGAAGCGCGGCTCTCGATGCCATCAAAATAATAAAGCGTCTCAGGTGCGCTCGATGCGGATGACCTGCGGTTCGCTGACGAGATATTTCTCGTTCTTGATCGCCTTCACCGCCTTGCGGATCGCATCTTCCATCGTCGCATGGGTGACGAGGATGATGGTCTGCGGCGCGCCTTCCACGTGCACGCGCTGGCGCTGCACGATGGATTCCAGCGAGATGTTGTTATCCGCCATGCGGGTGGCGATGGAGGCGAAAACGCCCGCCTGATCCTTCACCGTCAGACGGATGAAATAACCGCCCTCATGGCTCTTCATCTTGGCGCGGCGGTAGTCCGTCAGCGACTTGGCCGGACGGCCGAGCACAGGCACCTGCTGGGCGCCCGGACGGCTCTTGGCGATATCGGCGATGTCACCAAGCACGGCGGATGCCGTGGCGTTGCCGCCGGCACCCGGGCCGACCATCAGCAATTCACCGAGAATGTCGGATTCGATCGCCACTGCATTGGTCACGCCGTCCA
Source organism: Rhizobium sp. BR 250 (assembly GCF_047445855.1). Lineage (NCBI taxonomy): Bacteria > Pseudomonadati > Pseudomonadota > Alphaproteobacteria > Hyphomicrobiales > Rhizobiaceae > Rhizobium > Rhizobium sp. BR 250. The sequence continues at coordinate 250,308 of NZ_JARWKW010000001.1, read as the reverse complement.
CCTGGGCGATAACGGAATCGAGCGGCACCATGGTCGGATGTACGCGCTGCTCGATGCCGGAGTCCGTCACCTGCGCCACACCGAGAAGCTTGATACGGTAACCAAGCTCGGCGGCCGCCTGAATATCCTCGATGGAGATATTGGTGATGCCTTCGAGATAGATGTCGTCGGCAGCAATCTTGTTGCCGAAGGCAAGCGTGGTCAGGATCGAGAGCTTGTGTGCAGTGTCATTGCCCTCGATATCGAAGGCCGGATCCGCTTCGGCATAACCGAGCCGCTGCGCTTCCTTCAGGCACGCCTCGAACGACAGGCCTTCCTTTTCCATCTTAGTCAGGATGTAATTGCAGGTGCCGTTCATGATGCCGTAGATGCGCGACACATGGTTGCCGGTGAGAGACTCACGCAGCGCCTTGATGACAGGAATGCCACCGGCCACCGCCGCTTCGAAATTGAGAAGCGCGCCCTTGTCTTCGGCAATGGTCGCCAGTTCGACGCCGTGCTTTGCAAGCAGCGCCTTGTTAGCTGTCACCACATGGAGACCACGCGACAGCGCTGCCCGCACCGCATTTTCCGCCTGACCGGAAGCACCGCCGACCAGTTCGACAAACACGTCGATATCGGCTTCGCTCGCCAGCTGCTCGGGCGTATCGAACCAGGTAATACCCTTGAGATCGATGCCGCGGTCGCGCGAACGGTCGCGCGCGCTCACCGCAATAATCTCAATCGCGCGTCCGCAGGTAATCGCAAGTTCGTTGCTTCTCTGCTGGAGGATGCGCACGAGCGAAGCGCCGACAGTGCCGAGCCCCGCTATGCCGATTCTCAATGAATCTGCCATGGGTATGTTCCTGATTTGCTGGTGATGGTGGCGGCCGAGGCCCGGCCGCCTTCGGTTGCCCTTATCTATGGGCGTTAAGCGAAACGACGTTGTGCATCGTTTCGTCTGCGCTCGACAGGAAACGCTTCAGATTGCGCGCTGCCTGACGAATTCGATGCTCGTTTTCCACGAGCGCGAGACGGACGTAATCATCGCCCATCTCGCCAAAACCGATGCCGGGAGCAACGGCGATATCAGCCTTCTCGACCAGAAGCTTGGAGAATTCCAGGCTGCCGAGATGGCGGAACTTTTCCGGGATCTTCGCCCAGGCGAACATCGTCGCCGCCGGCGGCGGAACCTCGAAGCCGGCCTTGCCAAAGGTGTCGACCATGACATCGCGGCGGCGGCGATAGACATTGCGCACTTCGGCGATGTCGGAGCCGTCGCCATTCAGCGCATGGGTCGCCGCAACCTGGATCGGCGTGAAGGCGCCGTAGTCGAGATATGACTTCACGCGGGTCAGTGCCGCGATCAGCCGCTCGTTGCCGACGGCAAAGCCCATGCGCCAGCCGGGCATGGAGAAGGTCTTCGACATGGAGGTGAATTCCACCGCAACGTCGATAGCGCCCGGAACTTCCAGAACGGATGGCGGCGGATTGTTGTCGTCGAAGTAGATTTCCGAATAGGCAAGGTCGGAGAGCACGATGATCTCGTGCTTCTTCGCGAATGCGATGACGTCCTTGTAGAAATCAAGCGAGGCGACATGTGCCGTCGGGTTCGACGGGTAGTTGACGATCAGCGCCAGCGGCTTCGGGATGGAATGGCGCACGGCGCGTTCCAGCGGGCCGAAGAAGCTGTCATCGGGCTCGACATTCATGGAGCGGATAACGCCGCCCGCCATCAGGAAGCCGAAGGCATGGATCGGATAGGTCGGGTTCGGGCACAGGATCACGTCACCAGGTGCCGTGATGGCCTGCGCCATGTTGGCGAAGCCTTCCTTGGAGCCGAGCGTGGCGACGACCTGGGTATCGGGGTTCAGCTTCACGCCGAAACGGCGGGCATAATAGGCGGCCTGCGCGCGACGGAGGCCCGGAATGCCCTTGGACGAGGAATAACGATGGGTACGCGGATCCTGAACGACCTCGCAAAGCTTGTCGACGATCGCCTTCGGGGTCGGAAGGTCGGGATTGCCCATGCCGAGATCGATGATATCGGCCCCGGCCGCTCGCGCGCTCGCTTTCAAACGGTTGACCTGTTCGAAGACGTATTGCGGCAGACGCCGGACCTTGTGAAACTCTTCCATCTCTTTCCTCATGGGAATGGACCGGTTCTGCCGGCCCATAACGAAGGTTCGTCTTTTGTTTTTAAACGCCGCCGACACGAACCGACCCGGCAGGCGTTATTCATTGTAGCGCAAAGCACGGGAAAACCTACAAGGCTTTTCTCGGCCCACGCGGCATCACGATCATCCGCCCGTGCCTCTGGCACAGCCTTTTCAGCCCCTTTGGCAAGGCGGATCGCGCAATAGGATCAAGGAACTTGCATAACGCCAGATTCTGGGAAAATGCAAGGCAAGCCATGCTCAAGAACGGTCATTCCTGTCGTTCAGCCGCGCTCGCCCTTCACAATTGCCGCGCGGATGACCGAAAGCACGCGCTCCGGCTTGATATCCGTGCAGACGAGCTGGCTCGGATGCCCGTCCCAGTCGCCCGGCGGAAAGGCGCGACCGTCCGGCTTCTGAATGGTCTGGCCATCGGCAAGACCGCCGCAGACGACGCGCACCGGGCCGCTGCGGGTCTCAAACAGCTCCGGCGCCACGAGATAGACGCAGGCGCAGCTGTCATGCACCACCATGCCGTCGCCGGTGCGGGTCTTGTAGAAATCGATGTAGAATTGCGAGAGGTCGGAGAGAAGCTGCACAGGCTTGCCGCCGGCCTCTGCCATCTCCGCCATGAAGGCGCTGGTCATCACGGTCTTTGTCGTGACGTCAAGGCCGACGACGACCACCCGCCACGGCGCGGTGAAGACGAAATCGGCCGCTTCCGGGTCGCCGTGAATATTGGCTTCCGCCGCCGGCGAGACGTTGCCGTTCATATCGAAAGCGCCGCCCATGACGATCACTTCCTTCACCAGCGCGGCGAAATCCGGTTCCTCGCGCAGCGCCAGTGCCAGATTGGTCATGCGGCCGACGGCGATCAGCGTCACCTCGCCGGGATTGGCCTTCACCGTCTCGATGATGAAGCGATGCGCGGGGCGCGGATCGAGCGGCAGGTCGATGGTTTCGGGAATATCGATATCGCCGAGGCCGTTTTCGCCATGGATGAAGGTCGGCCAATGGCCTTCCTTGCGGGCGGGATCGAAGGTCACGCCGGCACCCCTGGCGACCGGTGCCGTCATCTGCCATTCCCGCTTCAGGAAAAGCGCATTGCGGGTGGTGATGTCGATGGGCGCGTTGCCGAAGACCGTGGTGACGCCGATCAGATCGATATCGGGGTGACGGTGCAGGAACAGAAGCGCCATCGCGTCATCCACACCGGGGTCCGTATCGAATATCACTTTATGCATAATGCCCTCATCCGTATGTCTGAAGCGCCATCGACCCTTCCGGCGACGCGCCACGGAAACATAACGATAAGCGGCCACACCGCAATCCCCCTGCCCGCGCCCAAGCGCGCAGAAAGAGATTGCGCGGTGGCCTTTTCGGTGAAAGAAGAAGCCCTCTCCTCCCGCCTGCCCGGACATTCCCAGTGCAAGACATCGCCCTCAACGTTTTCGTCATTCTCTTCTGCGTCGCCATCTTTGCCGGATTTATCGATTCCATCGCCGGCGGCGGTGGTCTCATCACCATTCCGGCCATGATGATCATGGGCATTGCGCCGCTCGATACGCTCGGCACCAACAAGCTGCAGGCGCAGTTCGGCTCGGCCTCCGCGACGCTTGCCTATGCGAGACGCGGCCACGTCAATCTGAAAGAGCAACTGCCGATGGGGCTGATGGCGATGGCCGGCGGAATGCTCGGAGCACTGACGGCCGCCTTCGTGCCGGCCGATCTCCTGCGCACCATCATGCCGTTTCTGCTGATCGCGATTGCGCTCTATTTCGCCTTCAAGCCGCAGCTCAGCGATATCGACAGCCATCGCCGCATCACGCCCTTCGTCTTTGGCCTGGTGGTCGCGCCGCTGATCGGTTTTTACGATGGCGTTTTCGGCCCCGGCGCGGGTTCCTTCTACATGCTCGCCTTCGTGGCGCTGGCAGGTTTCGGCATGCTGAAGGCAACCGCCCATACCAAGCTGCTGAATTTCGGCTCGAATTTTGGCGGTTTCGTCGTTTTTGCGATTGGTGGCGCGGTTTTGTGGAAGCTCGGCCTCGCCATGGGCCTCGGCCAGTTCATCGGGGCGCAGGTCGGATCCCGCTTCGCGATGAAAAACGGCGCGAAGATCATTCGCCCGCTTCTCGTTCTGTCATGTCTCGCCATGGCAACGAAGCTCCTCGCGGATGCCTCATCCGCATGGTCCATCGCCGCGATCTGGGAAACCATCTTCCCGAAGTGAGGGATAGCGGAGCGCCTGCCTGCCCGCCATTGAGACGGCAGGCAGAGGGCGTCTTATGTCACGCCGTGGCGCGGCGTCGGCGGTCGGCGATCTCCCGGATCACCACCATGGCGCCAACGAGCTTGTAGGCGGAAGAATAGCAGGGCGACATTTCGAGCGACTTCACGATCGTGCGGCCGTTCTGGTCTTCCGCATAGGTATATTTCGACGTATCGCCCTTGAAGCAATTATCGAGCTTTTCCCTGAGGTCGTTCTGGAAACGGTGGACGCCGACCAGTTCGGCGATATGGCAGCCGATGAGCCCTTCCGGGGCGTTGCGCTGAAACGCATCGAGGGCATTGGCGAAGGACACGCGGTAACCGGGAGAGACGACCACCACGGGCTCGTCCAGATCGTTGAGCATGTCCTCGTCGAGGATCAGATGGCGGTGATGCCACGCCAGCGTATCCTCGTCTTCGTCACCGATGACCTTTGCCTTGGGCGGCATGCCGACATATCGATCGACAAGCGTTCTGAGAAGCTCGGAGTTACGCTGCACGCAACCCAGATCTTCCGCCTCGTGGTTGAGGAGGTCGATGGCAAAACGGAACTGCTCGCGAATATCCTCGGAGCCTCCGGTCTGGCGTCCGACGATCCGCTCGAGAAGCTGCTCCAGTTCACGCTCCAGCACGGCAATCTTGTTGGATTCGTTTTTACCAACGGCAGATTGCAGTTCCGTATAACGCAGCCAGAACAGCTCAATCAAATCTTTCAACCCAACTCTCCCTGAACGGGCAAACACCCCGCTTCCAATGCGGACGGATGCACCCTCTACCCCCGATTATAGCGTCTTCGCGCTTAAAAATGACGTAACGAAACGTAAAAACACCGCGGGGATTATTGTTTAAAATATCACAGCCGCCGCTATTTTTTCAATTTCGATAATCCATGAACGAAAAATGAGGTTCCACGAATACGGAAAAACGTCGAAATGCCCAATCTCGCGGTCGAATTTCGTAAAAAACCACGCTGATACGGTCAATCGGCAACGACGTCAAATCAGGTGCTTCACATCCCAGCGGTCGTGATACCACAGCCATTGTCCGGGATATTCGCGCACCCAGCTTTCCACCTTGTCGTTCAGAAGCTGCGCCGTCGCCTGAATATCGACATTGCCTCTTTCATCGCGCGGAATTTCAACCCTGGGCTCTATTTCCAGCCTGTAGCGATTGTCGGGAAGACGCACGCAGCGGGCGGGATAAACATCGCAGTTGAACTGCCGCACCAGCTTGGCAAGCAGCGGATTGGTACGAACTTCGAGCCCGAAGAACTTCGTCGTCAGCCCCTTGGCGAATTTCTGGTCAACGAGCACGCCGACACCGCCACCCTTTTCCAGCTGCCGCGCCAGGGCAAAGGAAGAGCCGGCATGCGAAGGCACGAGATTGCCCATGCGCTCCTTGCGGAAATTGAACACCTTGTCGGCCACGAAGGGATTGTTCGGCGGCCGGAACAGCACCGTCACATCGAGACCGAAGGCCGAGCCTGCGACCGGCAGCAGCTCGAAATTGCCGCTGTGAGCGGTAAAAACGATGAAGGGCCGCGGATTGTCTCGCAGTTCGAGAAAGGTCGGGATGCCCTGCACTTCGATGCGGCCGGGCTCGTTCTTTTCCGGATCGAAATCGAACAGCCGGTCGAGAAACACATATTCCGCCGCAAGCCGGCCCATATTGGCCCAGCTGTCCATGGCGATCTCCAGCCGCTCCTCTTCCGATTTTTCCGGAAAGGCGCGGGCCAGATTGTAAAGCATCAGCTTGTGGCGGCCGGTTTTCGGCCCCACCCAGCGCGCCAGCCGGTCGGCGGCACGGATACCCGCATCGGCGGGAAAAAGCTTCAGCAGGTTGAGGAGGCCGAAGGCGAATGTCGCGATCAACCACTGCCGGAAGTGGTCCAGTTTCAGGACGATCCGTGTCAGGAACAGCTTCAAGATGCTCAGTCCATCCGCAGAACGATCTTGCCGAACACCTGGCGCGTTTCCATCCGCTCCAGCGCCCGGTCGATATCGTCGAAGGTCACTTCGGTATCGATGACGGGATGCACGATGCCGCGCGCCATCTTCTGCATGGCATTGGCCATGTTTTCCATGCGGCAGCCGAAGGAGCCGAGCAGCTTCAGCTGCTGCTGGAACAGCATCATCAGGTTGATTTCGGTGGAAACGCCCGAGGTGGAGCCACAGGTGACAAGACGGCCACCGCGCTTCAGCGAGAACATCGAGGCGACGAAGGTATCCTTGCCGACATGTTCGAAGACAACGTCGACACCCTTCTTTTTCGTCAGCTTGCGCACCACGCCTTCGAAACGGTCGGTCCGGTAGTTGATGACATGATCGGCCCCGAGCGCCTTCGCCCGTTCGATCTTGTCGTCCGAACCGACGGTGGTGATGACGGTGCAGCCCATCTTCTTGGCAAGCTGGATCGCCGCCGTGCCGATGCCGGAACCACCGGCATGGATGAGGATGGTTTCACCGGGCTCGAGCTTGGCATTGTCGAACAGCATGTGCTCGACGGTGCCGAAAGTCACCGGCGCAAGCGCCGCAGCAACGGCGTCAATGCCGTGCGGGGCCGGCACGAGCTGGCGGGCGGGAATATTGATCTTTTCCTGCGCGAAACCATCGAGATGGAAACCGTGCACGCCCTGAACATGTTCGCACAGATTGTCGCGGCCCTCGCGGCAGGGCTTGCAGAGCCCGCAGGTGCGCGCGCCGTAGACGGAAACAAGCTGGCCGGGCAGAACATTCGAAACGCCGGGGCCGATGGCCTCGACGACGCCGGAGGCTTCCGCACCGATGGTGAGCGGCATCTTGCGCTTGGCGAAAGCCATGCCGCGCCAGCCCCAAACATCGATGTGGTTGAGCGCCACGGCCTTGACGCGCAACGTCACCTCGCCCGGGCCCGGAGCATCCGGTTCGGGCAGGTCCACTTTTTCGAGCTTCCGGTCGTCCACGAGTTGAAGAGCGCGCATATATCAGTCCTTCGCCCGAGGGCGTTATCTAAAAATCATTCCAGCAGAACTCTGTAACGGTTTTGCGGCCGGAATGCGTAATCAAAGAAGCGAGAGCGTTTCCGCAATTCATTTGGAAACGCTCCTGTTAGTGACGAAACCGATCAGGCCGGTTCCCGTGTCATGACAAGGCTTGCATTCTGCCCGCCAAACCCGAAGGAGTTGGACAGAACCGCGCTCACCTGCGCATCCCGCTTCACATTCGGCACCACGTCGAGCGTGATGGTCGGATCGGGATTGTTGTAGTTGATCGTCGGCGGCAAGGTGCCGGTCAGCATGGTCTGCAGCGAGAACACCGCTTCCACGGCACCTGCTGCGGTCAAGGTGTGACCGATCATCGACTTGTTGGACGACAGCGGAATATCCTTCAGGCCTTCACCGAAGACGGCGAGCATCGAGCCATATTCCATCTTGTCGTTTTCGGGCGTCGAGGTGCCATGGGCGTTGATATAGCCGATATCGCTTTCAGCCACGCCCGCATCGGCCAGCGCCGCGCGGATCGTCGCAATCGCCGGGCCGCCATCGGGCGAAGAGCGCGTGCGGTGGAAGCTGTCGGCCTTTTCACCGGCGCCCTTGATGATGCCGAGCACCTTCGCGCCGCGTGCAACGGCGGATTCCAGCGATTCCAGAACCAGCGTCGCCGCACCTTCGGCAATCACGAAACCATCGCGATCCTTGCTGAACGGCTTGGAGGCCTTTTCCGGCGGGTCGTTCTGGGTCGAAAGCGCGGACAGAAGCGAGAAGCGGATCAGTGCCTCGGCGCTGACAGAACCGTCGGTCGCAACCGTGAGAGCACGTTCGGTACGGCCCTGGCGGATCGCTTCAACGCCAAGCTGGATTGCGGTCGCACCCGATGCACAGGCCGTGGACAGCGTGACCGGCAGGCCGCGTGTGCCGAAGCGATCGGAAAGGCGCTCGGAAATCGCACCGAAAAGCGCTGCTTCCTGGAAAGCCGGATCGGGACGCTGACGGAAGGCCGTCAGGAACCGCTCATAGGCATCGCCCGGCTGGGCAGCCGGCGGAGACCGGTCGGCAAGCTCGAAACGGGCGCTCCATTCCGGCTCGATTGGCGGAGCTGCGAGAAACAGAGGGCCGTCGAAATCGCCGGAGATACCGGCCTGCGCCAGTGCCTCGATGGTGGTTTCACGCGCGAAGGCATAAGAGCGCTCGACGGAATTCGGAACCGGGATGTCGATGAAATCCACCGTGCCGCTGATGCGGGTGGAGAGCCCTTCGGTCGGGAAACGGGTGATCTTGTGGATGCCCGACGTGCCGGCCGTCAAAGCCGCCCAGTTGTCCTCAAGCCCCTGTCCGAGCGAGGTGATGATGCCCATGCCGGTGACGGCGACGATCGGGCGACCGAGATGATCCCTGAAATTGGTCATGGTCTTTTCTCCTCACACGTCACGGGACAGGACGGCGACACCTTCGCCGCGCACATGGCCGACGGTGGTGACGACCGCTTCGGTTGCCGCTTCGCCCATGGGCTTTTCCGCGGCAGCATCGAAAGTAGGAACCTTCGCGCCGCTTTCAAGCGTGAGCGCCGCGAGCGCGAGGCCGAGCGGAAACTGTGCTTCAAGCCCATGGCCGGTGATGCCACCGAAACCGCGAATGGCGGCCTGCGGCAGGGCTTTTTCGAGAATGGTCTTTTCGCGGGCCGTGACATCGTCATAACCGCTGGCGCCGGAGAACACGACGGTCGCAGCGCTGTCCTTTGCAGGGGCCAGCAGGCGCTCCATGCGCTTTTCCAACTTGCCGTCATCGCGGCTGCCGCGGTCACCCTCGATGGCGTCGATGCGGGCATAGATGCGGGCGCCCCGCTCGCTGGCATGCTTGCGCGATTCCAGCACGAGGAATGCACCGAGCGAACCGGAAATCATGCCGCCGCCGTTCTGATCCTCACGCGACCACAGTGGCTGCCAGCCGCCCTGCGCATGTGCGCCGATGGCTTCGAACAGCAGGATCATGTCGGGACGTTCGGCGGAGAAGGCGCCGCCCACAAGGGCGTGGCTCGATTCGCCGGAACGGATGCGGTGGAACGCGGTTTCGACAGCGGAAATGCCGGCCGCTTCTTCGCCCATGAAGGTGCGCGACGACCCGGTGACCTTGTGCACAATGGAGATATTGCCGGCCATCAGGTTGGAAAGCTGGGCGAGAAACAACGTCGGGCGCAGCTCCGTCGTCAGCTTCTCGTTGAGCAGCTTTTCGCGGTCGTTGCGCTTCAGCGCCTCATCGACAATCAGCGTATCGACATTGATGTCGCGTTCACCGCCGCCGGCAGCAACGATCATGTCCATGGTGGCGCAGGCTTCGGCATTTTCCTTCAGGCCGGCATCGTCGAGTGCGAGACCCGCGGCGAAAACGCCGAGACGCTGCCAGTTCTCCATCTGGCGCTGGTCACCACGCTTGGCGATCTGGGCCGACCAGTCGATTTCCGGCATGGGATGGACCGGATAGGGCTTGAACTTTTCGGTCTCGACAACCGGCTCCGGCACGGCGGCTCCAGAAAGAAGCGCCACATGCGCCTGGCTGCCAACGCCGTGACAGGTCACGATGCCGACCCCTGTTATCACCACATCATTGTCAGATTTCATCGTCTGTCATCCTTTGCAGCCGGCCCCGCCGAAACGGTCACGGCTATCCACAGCGGTTGCGAACAACCACTTCATGCGTTGCGGAATAAAGCGCGCGATGCGGATTGGCAATGGTGAAGGCCCGATCCGCCGTCGCGAGCCCACGATTTTCACGCGTCAAAACCTGGCCGACGGGAAAAACGCTCCCCTTAGAAACGGGCGGAAGCGCTTATTTCTGCGCATCCGCGGCAATCGCCGCCATCAGGCCGACTTCCTCGGCCCGCTTCCTGACGATGGGCGCGAGCGGAATTTCGCTGAAGGGCATCGTCCTGAGTTTGAGCTGCGCGTCGCAAACCTTCTTGCCATCCGAGGTGATCTTCGCCTTGGTAACGGCAAAGCCCGAACCGTCATGCTCCAGCACGGCCTCGATATCGAGAACCGCGCCGGGCTCCACGAAGGTACGCATCTTGGCACCATCGACCGACATCAGGAACGGCATGGAGGCAAAATCGGAAAATGCCAGAACCAGCATGCCGGAGGCCTGCGCCATCGTCTCGATCAAGAGCACACCCGGAACCAGCGGCATGCCGGGAAAGTGGCCTTCGAAAACCGGGCTCTTGTCGGGAACAACGGACTGCGCCTTCAATGTGCGCGTCGTCATGTCCACGGCCTCGACCTTGTCGATCATCTGGAAATATTCAAGCAGCATCCGTCCGGCCCGTTTCTGGTCGGTTGCGACCCGCCATTACAGGCTGGGTCCAGAAAGAAAAATGCCCGCCGGAAGCGGGCATTGTCACATCAGCCCTTGGCTGCGCGCAATTCGTCGATCTTGGCACAGAGGTTCTTCAGCACGAAGTACTCTTCGGTGGAAACCTTGCCTTCGTTGACTTCCTGCGTCCACTGCTCGAGCGGGATCTTGATGCCGAATTCCTTGTCGATCGCGAAAACGATATCAAGAAAGTCGAGGCTGTCGATGCCCAGATCGTCGATCGTGTGGCTCTCCGGCGTAATGGTTTCGCGGTCGATTTCGCTGGTTTCGGCGATAATGTCGGCAACCTTGTCGAATGTAGCTGTCACGCCCATAATCCTTATTGTCGTTCGTATGAATTATCCTGTCTGACGCACCACATAGGCAAGTCGCACAAAAAAGCCAATGGTTTCGTGACGTAACTTTGAAATTTGCCCCAAAACTGTTGCCTAAACAGCAACCGAATGGCGGCCGCGTCCATTGCCGAGATAGGTGTCGAAGATTGCCGCGATATTACGCACGAAGGGTTTCCCCGTCTCCGTGACGGCAAAAATCCCGGCTTCCATACGCACCACACCATCGCTGTTGCCGGCGGCGAATTGCTGCGCCTGCGTCCGCACGGAATGGCTCGCCCTGCCGAAACGGTGATCGATATCCGCGAAGTCGAGCGCGAAATCGCACATCAGCCGCTCAATGACATGCGAGCGCACATGATCCTCTTCCGACAGTTCTATGCCCTTGACGACGGCAAGCCCGCCCTCGCCCACCATGCGCTGATATTCCCCCGTCGCCACCATGTTCTGCACGTAACCCTGCGGCAACCGGCCGATGGAGGATGCACCGAGCCCGATCAGCGCATCGGCCGTATCGGTGGTATAACCCTGGAAATTCCGCCGCAGGGCGCCGGCTTCGACAGCCTGGCATAAAGTGTCCGCCGGCTTGGCAAAGTGGTCGATGCCGACTGCGCGATATCCCGCCTGCTTCAGCATCTCGCCCGCCATCGTCATCTGACGATAACGCTCGGCAACGTCGGGAAGCGCGTGTTCGGGGATCAGCGACTGGTGTTTTTTCATCCACGGCACATGGGCATAACCGAAAAGCGCCACCCGGTCCGGATTTAGCGAGACGATCTGATCCACTGTCTTCTTCAGCGTCTCGCAGGTCTGGAACGGCAGGCCATAAAGAATGTCGCAATTGACGGAGTGAACACCCCTCGCCCGCACGGCATCCACAACGGATTTCGTCTGTTCAAAGGACTGGATGCGGTTGATGGTTTTTTGCACTTTGTCATCAAAGTCCTGCACACCGAGGCTGGCGCGCGACATGCCAACGGCGGCAAGCGCATCGTAACGGCTGTCATCAAGATCGTTCGGGTCCATCTCGACACTGATCTCGGGGTCCAGCCCGAAGGTGAAATGCCGCCGCAGACAGTCCATCAGGCTCTGTATGTCCTCCGGCTTCAGCATGGTGGGCGAACCACCGCCGAAATGCACGGCGCTCACCACCGCATCGGGTGAAACAAGCGCGCCGACGGCTACAATCTCCTGCTTAAGTGCTTCAAGATAAACGGCAATCGGCTCATATTTCAGCGTGTGCTTGGTGTGGCAGGCACAGAACCAGCACAGCCGGTCACAATAGGGAATGTGCAGGTAAAGCGATATGCGGTTCCTGTGGCCAAGCGCGCCGAGCCAGCCGCGATAGGTCGTATGATCGATTCCCTCGTGGAAATGCGGCGCGGTCGGGTAGCTCGTGTAACGCGGCACTGCACCCGAATATTTGCGAAGAAGTTCGGTATTCATCACCGGATTTGCCTTTTATCAAGAAAATGTCGATTTCCTCTCTTTCAGTAACCGCTGCGACAGTTTGCAACTTTGACTTCAATCAAATTGCGCCATAAGTTCTTGCTAAAGTAGACGCGGGGACGACGGCTACATGGCGCAAGCCTTCAACAAGACCGGATTTGACACCCACGGTCGCATTCGTTCCGAAAAAGCCAGCATTGGAAAAGGCTTATGGACACGCTGCAGAAGACCATCCACAATTCCGAAGAACCCGTCGTCTGCCGCTCTTGCGAGGCGCGACACGGCGGTCTTTGCAGCACGCTGACACCACAGCAACTGTGCGATCTGAACCGCCATTCCAGCCGCAAGAAACTGGAAGCGGGCAATGAGCTTCTCGGCCAGGGTGAGCTCGTCACCTCCTATGGCAACATTCTCAATGGTGTGGTGAAGCTCTCCAAGATGATGTCGGATGGCCGACAGCAGATCGTCGGCCTGCAATTCGCGCCGGATTTCCTCGGCCGTCCCTTCCTGGCCGAAAGCAAGATGACGGCGGAAGCCGCGACCGATGTGGAGATTTGTCTCTTCCCGCGCCGCGTTGTCGACCGCATGGTCTCCGAAGTGCCTGACATGGAACGCAAGCTCCACAACCAGTCCCTGAAGGAACTGGACGAGGCGCGCGACTGGATGCTGACGCTGGGGCGTAAATCAGCACAGGAAAAGGTTGCCAGCTTCCTTTATATGATCGCCACGCATATCGACCCGGAAAATGAAGACAAATCCTGCTTCGACCTGCCGCTTTCACGGGCCGATATTGCTGATTTCCTTGGCCTCACCATCGAGACAGTTAGCCGGCAAATGACAAAGTTGCGCAAGGAAGGCATTATCCGCATCGAGAACAACCGCCATATCACGGTGCCTGATCTCGACGTTCTGAGCGAAGCCGCCGGTAACGACTGACAAAATTTCCCTGTCACTGCCCCTGAAACGCGGATGCCCCGAAATTGATGTGTGGCGCCCGCGCCTGAGCGGGTGCGAGCGCAAAACCGGCAAGAACCAGCAAAGCGGCGATGCATTTCATGATATTTCACCCCGTGCCCCGCTTTTTCAGCGGCCTGTTTGTTATGGCCGCATCATAGGCGGCAAACCGCCTCCATCCGCTTAACATCTTCGGTAAGCGGATGGTTCAGAGGCAGGGTAAAGAAGGGGTTAGGATTGCCACGCCCTTAGACAAACCTCTCGAGGTAATCAGGCCCTGAACGTGGCGAGCGATAGCAGGACAAAAGAAAGAGGGCTGGACATACCAAACAGCACAAAAGCGAAGACGCAGGCAACTCCGTAGGCCAGCCACACGAAACGATATCTCGTGGCCGCGCCCAACAAACAAACTACAAGATTCAGAAAGAAGATGAATGTACCCGACGCCAACGACGGGCTCACATCAAATAGGCGTAGGATAAGAGGCAAAACGCCCAAAAAAACTATCAGGGCTAAAAGCACCCTAGGATCGCGCGTTGAGATCAAAACCGATTTTCTCATAACTCAGCGCCAAAGCAAATTACGTCAGGAGCTATTGCGAAGCAGGCGTCGCAACCGGCTTCTGGTTTTCGGCAAGCGCCCGCAGTTCGGCCACCCGGCGCTTGTATTCAGCTTCCGAAATCTGGCCGTTGCGCCGTGCCGCACCGAGGCGCGAAAGGCTTGTTTCCATCTTGGAGGCCTCGTCATCACCCATCTGGCTGCCCGCAGCCGTCAGCGGCTGGGAGAAGGTCGGATAGGTGTCGGTGTCGCGCTTCTGGCTCACCGCAGTATCGCTGACGGGCCGCGGACCGACGATTTCGGTCGTCGGGCGGCGCATATGGGCCGGTGCGACGATAGGCTCCGGGGCCTTGCAGGCCGCAAGCGTGGTGACGAGCATGGCACCGGAGAGCGAAAGCACAGCGATTCTCGCGGCATTTTCCGCATATGTTCCGAATGTGCCCATCTGCTTGCCCATCGTCATGTTCCGCCTGTAAGGATATCTGCCGATATCGAATTCGACCGCGGTTCGGCGCTTTACGCGCCTCCCCTTGCTGGTGGAACTTGTATTCGTTTTCATGCAGAATGTGCAAACACAAATTTGGTGGAGGATCGTGCATGGCAGGTGTTGACGGCGGGGGGGCGAAAAAGGGTGGCAAAACGCCCGGCTTCGACGCCAGTTCCGCCGAGGCCTACCTGATCCGCGACCCCGAAACCTTCGCGATCAACATCGCCCGCGCACTCGAAAACCTCGGCAAGGCCGCCTCGGAATGGCTGGCGCCGCGCGAACGCGGCGAAATTCCCCAGGCAAGCGCCGACCCGATGACCGACCTCATCAAGACGCTCTCCGACGTCGCCGAATACTGGATGGCCGAGCCGAAGCGGTCGCTGGAAGCGCAGACCCATCTTCTCTCCAGCTATTACGACCTCTGGGCAAAATCGCTGGCACAATTTTCCAGCGAGGCCGATTCGCACTCGGAAAATGCGGCCGAAAGCGGCCCTGCCCAACGCAGAAGCAAGCGTTTTGCCGATGCCGACTGGCAGGCCAATCCGTTCTTCGATTTCCTGCTGAAAGCCTACCAGACCACCGTCGGTTTCGCCGACCGGATGGTGACGGAGGCCGAAGGCCTCGACGAGCACACCCGCACCAAGGCGCTGTTCTACATGCGGCAGGTCACGGAGGCTCTCTCTCCGGCCAATTTTGTCTTCACCAATCCGCAGGTCTTCCGCGAAACGGTCGCCTCCAGCGGCGCCAATCTCGTCAAGGGCATGGCGCAGCTGGCGGAAGATGTCGCGGCCGGCAATGGCCATCTGAAACTGCGCCAGACCGATTACAGCAAATTCGTCATCGGCCAGAATATCGCCGCCACCCCCGGCAGGGTGGTGGCGAAAAGCCCGCTCTGCGAAATCATCCATTATGCCCCGACGACGGAAAAGGTCTTCAAACGGCCGCTGCTGATCGTGCCGCCGTGGATCAACAAATTCTACATTCTCGACCTCAACCCGCAGAAATCCTTCGTCGGCTGGTGTCTTGAGCAGGGCCACAGCGTCTTCATGGTCTCCTGGATCAACCCGGATGCACGCCTCGCCGAAAAGGGCTGGGACGACTATGTCCGCGAGGGTATCGATTTCGCGCTCGACACCATCGAGGAACGGACAGGCGAGAAGGACATCAACGCCATCGGTTATTGCGTCGGCGGCACGCTTCTTTCTTCGGCGCTGGCGCTGCATGCGCAGGAGGGCAATGAGCGCATCCGCAGCGCCACGCTGCTGGCCGCCCAGACGGATTTCATCCATGCCGGCGACCTCAAGGTCTTCATAGACGAAGGCCAGCTGGCGGCGCTCGACAAGCACATGCAGGCGGTCGGTTATCTCGATGGCTCGATCATGGCCACCGTTTTCAACATGCTGCGCGCTTCCGATCTCATCTGGCCCTATGTGGTGGATAATTACCTGCGCGGCACCGAGCCCCTGCCCTTCGATCTCCTCTACTGGAATTCGGATTCGACCCGGGTGACCGCCGCAAGCCACTCCTTCTATCTGCGCAATTGTTATCTCGAGAACAATCTCGCCCGAGGATTGATGCGCGTTGCCGGCAAGCGCATCAATCTCGGCGATATCACGATCCCCGTCTACGATCTCGCGACCCGCGACGACCATATCGCGCCGGCAAAATCAGTCTTCACGGGTGCTGGGCTGTTCGGCGGGCCGGTGGAATTCGTGCTCGGCGCGTCCGGTCACATAGCAGGCGTCGTCAATCCGCCGCAGCTCGAAAAATATCAATATTGGACAGGGCCGTCACCGGCCGGAGACTTCGACGCCTGGCGGGCTGCCGCTACGGCCCACAAGGGCTCGTGGTGGGTGCACTGGCAGAACTGGATCGAAGACCAGAACGCCGAGAAGGTGAAAGCGCGGAAGCCGGGGGCCGGCAAGCGGCCCGTACTCGGCGATGCGCCGGGAACCTACGTCCTTTCCTGACCACGCCCATCATTTCTCACCTTCAAGGCCCCATGTTCTTCACGCCCCCACTTATTCCCGCCACGCTCGTTTCCCGTTACAAGCGCTTCCTGTTCGATGCCGTCCTGGAAGACGGCACGGCGATCACCGGTTCCTGCCCCAATACCGGCTCCATGCGTGGGCTCACCACACCGGGTTCCCGCATCTGGCTCTCCGAACATGACAGCCCCACGCGCAAATATCGCCACATGCTGGAAATGGTCGAGGCCGATGGCACGGTGGTCGGCATCAATACCGGCATGCCGAACCGGCTGGCGGAAGAAGCGATCCTCACCGGCCGTATTCCAGAACTTGCCGGCTATTCGACAATCCGCCGCGAACAGAAATACGGGCGCAATTCCCGCATCGATTTCCTGCTGTCGGAAGAAGGTCGGCCGGATGCCTATGTGGAGGTGAAGAACGTGCATTTCATGCGCGAGAAAGGCCTCGCCGAATTTCCCGACACCGCCACCAAACGCGGCGCCAAACATCTGGAGGAACTGGGTGACGCAGCGGAAGCTGGTTGCCGTGCGGTGATGCTTTATCTCATCCAGCGCGACGATTGCGAGCGGATGCGCATCTGCGACGATCTCGATCCCGTCTATGCGCTGGCGTTTCAACGGGCGATGGCGCGCGGCGTGGAGGCCTATGCGGTGAAATGCACGGTCTCGCCCTCACAAATTTCGGTCAACGGAACGGTTAAGATGGACGAATGGCGTCCGGCTGTTTTATGAACAGGGACGTAAAGAGACAGAAAGCACTATGATGGTCACCTATATCGACGCAGCCTCCGCCCCCCTCAAAAACACAGGCGTCATCCGCCTTTACAGCCCTGAGGATTTTGATGGCATGCGCAAGGCGTGCCAGCTGACGGCACGCTGCCTCGATGAGCTGGCGGCGATCGTCAAGCCGGGCGTGACGACCGACGCCATCGACCGTTTCGTCTTCGAATTTGGTGCCGACCACGGCGCGCTGCCGGCAACGCTGAATTATCGCGGTTATACGAAATCCGTCTGCACCTCGATCAACCACGTCGTCTGCCACGGCATTCCGGATGAAAAGCCGCTGCGCGAAGGCGATATCGTCAATATCGACGTGACCTATGTGCTTGACGGTTGGCACGGCGATTCGAGCCGCATGTATCCGGTCGGCCAGATCAAGCGCGCTGCCGAACGGCTGATGGAAGTGACCTATGAATGCCTGCTGCGCGGCATAGCGGCGGTCAAGCCCGGTGTGCGTACCGGCGCGATCGGTGCGGCGATCCAGGCCTATGCGGAAGCGGAACGCTGCTCCGTTGTGCGTGATTTCTGCGGCCACGGCGTCGGACGCCTGTTCCATGACACGCCGAACATCCTGCATTACGGCCACCCCGACGAAGGCCCGGAAATCCGCGAGGGCATGATCTTCACCATCGAGCCGATGATCAATCTCGGCAAGCCGCATGTGAAGGTGCTCTCCGACGGCTGGACAGCGGTGACGCGCGACCGTTCGCTCTCCGCGCAGTATGAACATGCCGTCGGCGTGACAGCCACGGGCTGCGAAATCTTTACGCTGTCGCCGGGCGGCTTCGATCGTCCGGGCCTGCCGCCACTCGCATAAGGCCAGACCCGCCTATGGCAAAACGCCCTGCCCCGCCTTCCGCCGATCTTTCCACGACACCCGGCTTTGAGGCGGGCGAAGGCGATCTGTTCGACGGGGCGGATGAGCGCGGCTTTTTTGCCGAACCGCGAAGCGCGCCCAAGAAGGCCGAGCGGGCCGCAGCCGTTACGGAACAGGAAGCGGATGCCGCTCACTATCACGGCCACCGGGACCGGCTGCGGGCGCGTTACCGCGATGGCGGCGATGCTGCGCTTGCCGATTATGAATTGCTGGAACTGCTGTTGTTCCGGCTGATCCCGAGACGCGACACCAAGCCCATAGCCAAAGCCCTCATCACCCGTTTCGGAACATTGGGCGGCGTGCTTGGTGCGCCTTTGCCGCTGTTGCAGGAGGTGAAGGGCGTGGGCGAGGCCGTGGCGCTTGATCTGAAGCTCGTCGCTTCGGTGTCCCAGCGCATGCTGAAAAGCGAAATCCGCAACAAGCAGGTTCTCGGCTCCTGGTCGTCCGTCATCGACTATTGCCACGCCGCCATGGCCCATGAGACGCGCGAACAGTTCCGCATCCTGTTCCTCGACAAGCGCAATGTGCTGATCGCCGACGAGGTGCAGGGTCGGGGAACCGTGGATCACACGCCGGTCTATCCGCGCGAAGTGGTGCGCCGCGCCCTTGAACTTTCCGCTACTGCATTGATTTTAATACATAATCACCCGAGTGGCGACCCCACCCCTTCACGCGCGGATATCGAGATGACCAAAACCATCATCGATACCGCAAAGCCGCTCGGCATCGCCGTTCATGATCACATCATCATCGGCAAGGACGGCCATGCGAGCTTCAAGGGCCTTCGGCTGATCTGAAGCTGGCGGGTGCTAACGCGAAGATTATTTCCCGCCTGCAACCCACAAGAGCGACGTCAACACAAAATTAACACCCATAAATTAGCATTTCCGAAAATAATAAATCAAGGCATCGAACCTTGATGCCTTAAGGAACGGGGGTGCTTTATGCGTAATGGAGTACGTTTCTTTCGCGATCGATCCGGTTCGTCCGCAATCGAGTTTGCCATCGTCGCGCCAATCTTCTTTCTCGTCCTTTTGACCATGATCGCCTACGGCATCTATCTCATGGCGGCCTATTCGGTGCAGCAGGTCGCGGCCGATGCAGCGCGAACGGCGGTTGCCGGGCTGAATACGACCGAGCGACAGCAGCTTGCCCGGGATTTCGTCACCAAAAGCGATCTCAGCTACGCTTTCATGGACAAATCGCGCTTCACCGTCGATGTCGCCACCGATCCAGCCAATGCCAACCAGTTCACGGTGAAGGTCGAATACGACGCCAGCAACCTGCCGATCTGGAGCCTCTACAGCTACACCCTGCCCGAGCCGGTCATCCGGCGTTTTTCCACCATCCGGATCGGAGGAGCATGACATGCGCGATATCCATTCCCTGCTTCCCCGCTTCCTCAAGGACAGAACGGGCAACATCGCCATTTCGGCCGGGCTCACTGCACCGCTCTTCATCGGCATATTGGCGCTGGGCGTCGATTACGGTTATCTGACATTGCAGAAGCGGCAATTGCAGCAGACCGCCGATCTCGCGGCCATATCGGCAGCAGCCAGTTCCACCGACGCCGAGAAGGCCGTCCAGCAATATTTCGCCCTCAATGGCATGGATCTCGGCGTCAAGACGGACAAGGGTCTCCTGACCGCAAATGGGTTGCAGCCCTTCGATCCCTTGAATGAATTCGCCAGCAGCAAGGGTTATGCCGAAGTCATCAAGGGTCACTACGAACCGGATGCGACCGTACCGGTCGGCCAGCGTTTCGTCGACAATGCCCTGCCCACCAACGCGATCAAGGTGAACATTGTCGAGCAGGGGCAGATATTCTTCGCCTCCGCCTTCACCAAGCCGCCCAAGGTCTCGGCGGTGGGAACGGCCTCGTCGCAGAAGATCGCCGCATTTTCGGTGGGATCACGACTGGCGAGCCTCGATGAGGGAATTCTCAACAGCCTGCTCGGTGGCCTGCTCGGCACCACGGTGTCGCTGAAGCTCATGGATTACCAGGCGCTTCTCGCCGCCGATGTCAACGCACTGAAGATCGTCGAGGCGCTGGCCATCGATCTCAACCTCACCGCCGGCACCTACAAGGATGTGCTGAAGACGGAAATCACCTACGGCAAATTCCTCGACGTGCTGACAAAAACCACAGGGTTACAGCCGGCGGTGGTCAACATCCTGAATACGCTGCAAAAAACCGTCAACAAGAGCAACGTCAAGATCAAGCTTGAGGAAATCCTCAATCTCGGCCCTTTCTCCGACAAGCTGATCGGCACGGGTGAAAACCTCAAGGTGACAGCCGGCGTCTTCGATCTCATCAATGCCGCTGCCGTGGCGGGCAATGGCGGCAACCAGCTGGGGCTTAATCTCAACGCCAATATTCTCGGCCTCGCCTCGGTCAAGGCAACGCTCGCCATTGGCGAACCGCCCGTCGAAACGCCGTCGCTCGCCGTCGGTGGTCAGGGCACCATCGTGCGCACCGCGCAGACCCGGCTGGCGGTCAATGTCGTGGTAGATGGGTTGCAGGCCATTGCCGGCCTCAAGGTCAATATTCCGCTCTATGTGGAAGTTGCCCATGCCGAAGCGCGGCTTGCCGATATTCGCTGCACGGGCGGTGGACAGGGTACCGTCGATATCGAGGTCGTTCCCGGCGTCGCCGAAATCGCGCTCGGCAATGTCGATACCACGGCCTTTGCCAATTTCGGCAAGGACCCGCGCGTCACCAAGGCGGCCATCGTGGATTCAGCGCTGCTTGCCATCAATGGCAGCGCCCTCATCAACGCCACCAACATGACGAAGACCAAGCTGACCTTCACCCAGTCGGATATTACACAAGCCAAGATCAAGAGCGTCTCGACCAAGGACACCGTTACCACTCTTGTCAGTTCACTGCTGAAGAACCTCAACCTCGATATCCGGATTCTCTTCCTCAACCTCGATCTGGGAGGTCTGGCAGGCATTCAGTCAGCGCTTGCCAACACGCTCGCGGCAGTCACGGCTCCCGTCGATCAGCTGCTCTACAATGTGCTTCTGGTTCTCGGCGTCAAGATCGGCGAAGCCGATGTGCGCGTCACCGACGTCCGCTGCCAGCAACCGGCGCTGGTGCAATAGCTCAGCACCGCGCATGAAAAAGCCGCCGGAGGGTCTCCCGGCGGCTTTTTTCGTTCACGGCGTTACCTTACGCGTTGGCGATCGCCAGGCGCTTCTCGTCACGGCCGCTCTTCATGCGCTCGGACAGCAGGAACGCCAGTTCCAGCGCCTGATCGGCATTGAGACGCGGATCGCAATGGGTATGGTAACGGTCGGACAGCGAATCCGCCGTCACGGCGCGCGCGCCACCCGTGCATTCGGTCACGTCCTTGCCGGTCATCTCGATATGGATGCCACCCGGATGCGTGCCTTCGGCGCGGTGGATCTGGAAGAAGCTTTCGACTTCCGACAGGATGCGCTCGAACGGACGCGTCTTGTAGTGGTTGAGCGTGATCGTGTTGCCATGCATCGGATCGCAGGACCAGACGACCTTGCGGCCTTCCTTCTCCACCGCACGAATGAGCTTCGGCAGGCTATCCGCCACCTTGTCATGGCCGAAGCGGCAGATCAGCGTCAGACGGCCGGCCTCGTTTGCCGGGTTCAGCGCATCGATCAGCTCGATCAGATTGTCAGGCGTCAGCGACGGACCGCATTTCAGGCCGATCGGGTTCTTGATGCCGCGGAAATATTCCACATGCGCATGGTCGAGCTGGCGCGTACGGTCGCCGATCCACAGCATGTGCCCGGAGGTCGCATACCAGTCGCCGGATGTGGAATCGACGCGGGTCAGCGCCTCTTCATAACCAAGCAGCAGCGCTTCATGGCTGGTGAAGAAGTCGGTCTCGCGCAGGCTCGGATTGCTGTCCGCGCTGATGCCGATCGCCTTCATGAAATCCATGGTTTCGGAGATGCGGTCGGCCAGCTTGCGGTAACGGTCCGCCTGCGGGCTGTCCTTGATGAAGCCGAGCATCCACTGGTGAACGTTTTCAAGGTTGGCGTAACCACCCATGGCGAAAGCGCGCAGCAGGTTCAGCGTCGCCGCCGACTGGCGGTACGCGTCGAGCTGGCGCTCCGGGTTCGGAATGCGCGAAGCCTCGTTGAATTCGATGCCATTGATGATGTCACCGCGATAGGACGGCAGCGACACGCCATCCTGCACTTCCACGTTGGAAGAGCGCGGCTTGGCGAACTGGCCGGCAATACGCCCCACCTTCACGACAGGCAGCTGCGCGCCATAGGTCAGCACGACGGCCATCTGCAGGAAAGCGCGGAAGAAGTCGCGGATATTGTCGGCGCCATGCTCGAGGAAGCTTTCAGCACAATCGCCGCCCTGCATCAGGAAGGCGTTGCCTTCAGCCACATTGGCGAGCTGTTTTTTCAGGCGGCGGGCTTCACCTGCAAAGACCAGCGGCGGATAGGTCGCAAGGGTGGCTTCCGTGGCCGCAAGCGCTGCCGCGTCCGGATATTCGGGAACCTGCTGGATCGGTTTCTGTCGCCAGCTGCCGGGGGTCCAATTCTGTGCCATGTTCTTACCCTTTTTTCGCCCGCGCGACTGCCGCGCGACCGCCTCGAAAAATTGAGCGGCTTATAGCTCCAAGCATCGGCTTTGCATAGCCGATCCCCGAGCTAACAGGCTCATTCTGCCCGTTTTGGGCGCTCCAGATACACAAAAGTCAATTCAAACGATTTAACAACCCGCCGCCATCCGAAAAACATCGGTTTTCAAAGGGCGGCGGCGGATGCGTACAGCGATTATATCACGCCTGTATCGGCGTTACACACGCTCGCCGTTCACCACGCGGTAGCTCGGCGAATACATCGTCACCAGCTCTTCCGCCGCCGTCGGATGAACCGCCATGGTGCGGTCGAAATCATCCTTGGTGCAGCCGGCCTTCAGCGTGATGCCGAGAAGCTGCGCCATCTCGCCCGCCTCGTGGCCGAGAATATGGACGCCGACAACCTTGCGGTCGGCGGCATTGACGATCAGCTTCATGATCGTCTTTTCCTGACGGCCGGAAAGCGTCGCCTTCATCGGCCGGAACTGGGCGCGATAGACCTCAAGCTCCGGATATTTCTTGCCGGCTTCCTCTTCCGAGAGACCGACGGTGCCGATTTCCGGCTGCGAGAACACCGCCGTCGCGATCAGCTCGTGATCCGGCTTGGTCGGGTTGTTCTTGTATTCGGTTTCGATGAAGCACATCGCCTCGTGGATCGCCACCGGCGTCAGCTGTACCCGGTCGGTGACGTCACCCAGCGCAAAGATGTTCGGCACATTCGTGCGCGAATACTCGTCTACGATGATCGCGCCGCGCGCATCCACCTTCACACCGGCATTTTCGAGGCCGAGGCCCTTGGTGTTGGGATCGCGACCGAGCGCCAGCATCACCAGGCCGACATTGAGCGATTTGCCCTGCTTCGTGCGAGCCACGAAACCGTCCGCCCCGTCCTTGCGGACGTCCTCGATGATATCTTCCAGAAGGATGCGGATGCCCTTGGCCTCCATCGCTTCATGCAGGCCCTTGCGCATGTCCTGATCGAACCGCGACAGGATTTCCTTGCCGCGATAGATCAGTGTCGTTTCGACACCGAGCCCATGGAAGATATTGGCGAATTCCACGGCGATATAACCGCCGCCAGCGATCAGGATCGATTTCGGCAGCTCTTCCAGATTGAAGGCCTCGTTGGACGAGATCGTCAGCTCATGGCCGGGCAGCGCCCTGTGCTCGTTCGGGGTGCCGCCGACGGCAATCACGATACGCTCGGCAGTGAAGGTCTCGCCGGTCTTGATGAGTTTGACGGTGTGGGCATCGACCAGCTCCGCCCGGCTATCGAAAATATCGGCCTTGGCGTTTTCCAGCCCCTTGCGGTAAAGCCCTTCCAGACGGGCGATTTCCTTGTCCTTCGCCGCGATCAGCTTCTTCCAGTCGAAACGGCGCTCGCCGACGCTCCAGCCGAAACCTTCGGCATCCTCGAAATGTTCGGGGAATTGCGAGGCATAAACGAACAGCTTCTTCGGCACGCAGCCGCGGATGACGCAGGTGCCGCCATAACGATATTCTTCAGCGATCCCCACGCGCTTGCCGAGCGAGGCTGCCACGCGGCCGCTGCGCACGCCGCCGGAACCGCCACCGATGACGAAAAGATCGTAGTCATAAGCTGTCATAGTCAAACCCCTGATCAACACCGCGCCATGCATCCCGAGACGGGCGAGCGCGTATTCACGGCACATATAGGTGCTGCGACGCACAAATGAAAAGCCCGGTCCTGCGACCGGGCTTTGAATATTTCTGAAAGTGGCTTTTGCCTGGGCATCGGATTTTGCCGAAACCGCGTTACGCTTTTCGGCCCGGCGCCCTTCCTTCGATCAGGGCTTGTGTGCCGGAGCACCGCCCGTGGCGCTCTGATCGGCCGGAAGCGGCTTCAGATCAGCGCCGGCAACCTTCTGCAGCTCCGACATGGAGGCGGCATTGAGGTCACGGTTGATGCCGGCTGCCCAGATATCAGCTGCCTTCATCAGTTCGCGCGTAGCGATCGGGCCGTCCTTCAGAAGCTTCTTGCCGGCTTCACTGCTGTAGAAGGTGGAAATGGCGTTCAGCTCTTCAACGCTGAAGGCGCGCGCATAGGTCAGCGCTGCTTCGCGTTCCAGATCGGCGCGGCGCGGCGCAAGCTCGAGCGCCTTGGCATCGACGGTCTCGGTGATCGCGTCCTGCACATTCGGCGAGGCCTGAATGAGTTCGGCCTTCAGACGCTCCGCCAGACCCGGCAGAATGTCGTCAAAACGGTCGGTAACGCCAAGAGAGGTGATCGCCTGCCGTGCGGCAGCGATATGCGCTTCCGAAATTTCCTGAGCGCGTGCGGCAGTACCGAACACGATGCCGGAAATGAGGATCGAAGCAGCGGCAGCTTTGCCCAGTCCCGCTAGTTTGACCATGAAAATCTCGCTCCTGTTATACTGCCTGCATCACGCGGGCGCCTTCAGGACCCGCGATAATGGCAAGCGATGCCAAATTTATGAAAAGTCCGTGCTCGACAACACCGGGAATCGTGTTCAGCTCGCGTGCTAGCGCTTCTGCATCAGGAATACGGCCAAAAGATGCGTCGAGGATCAGGTGTCCGCCATCGGTCATGAAGGGGCCGTCGTCGGAAGAACGCAGCGCCAGCGTGCCGGAAAGCCCGGAACGGGATGCCAGTTTTTCGATGGCGATGCGTGTCGCCATCTGGCCGAAGGAATTGATTTCGATCGGAAGCGGAAAGGCGCCCAGCGTCTCCACCACCTTGCTCTGATCGGCGATGACGATCACGCGGGCAGACGCAGCCGCGACGATCTTTTCGCGCAGAAGCGCGCCGCCGCCGCCCTTGACGAGGCGCAGTGCATGATCCACCTCGTCCGCGCCATCAATGGTCAGGTCCAGTTCCGGCAATTCGTCGAGGGATTTCAGCGGCACGCCAAGCTCGACGCACAGACGCGCGGTACGCTCGGATGTCGGCACGCCCTCGACCTTCAGGCCGGCCGCGACCTTCTCGGCCAGCAGACGAACGAATTCCTCGGCCGTCGAACCGGTGCCGATACCCAGCCGCATCCCGTCCTGCACGTGGGACAATGCGGCCTCGGCGGCCTTGATCTTCATCTGGCGGGCATCCATGTGCCTGAAACTCCGGTAGCTTTATCGTCGCCGTGCTGTTTACACGGGTCGAAAGCCAAACGAAAGCCTTTTTCAAGGCAACGAACAGAACGTTGTGACGCGGTTGCAAAGACACGCCCCTTTGCCTAGGCTTGGCGCGAATGAAAGCACCGATAGCTCAGCACCCGTATTCCGCAAGAGGCCCGTTTCCGTGACATCCCGCCCGCTCTCCCCGCTCGCCATTTTTGACCTCGACGGCACGCTGGTCGATACCGCCGCCGATCTCGTCTCGAGCCTCAACCACACCATCGCCGCAGCCGGACTTGCCCCTGTCACCTATAACGACCTGACGCATCTCGTCGGCCAGGGCGCGCGGATAATGATCAAGCGCGCCTTCGCATTGCGCGAGACGGAATTGCCGGAAGCCGAGATCGAACCGCTTTATGAGCGTTTCATCGCCCACTACCGCGCCGAAATGCCCGGCGAAAGCCGGCCCTATCCCGGTATTATCAGCGCGCTGGATGCACTCTCGGAAGCCGGCATCACGCTCGCCGTCTGCACCAACAAGACCGAAATCCTCGCTTTGCCGCTGCTCGAAGAACTGGGCCTTACCCGTTATTTCGCCGCCATCACCTGCGGCGACACCTTCTCCTTCCGCAAGCCGGATGCGCGCCATATTCTCGGTACCATCGAAAAGGCCGGCGGTGACGTGCAGCGCTCGATCATGGTCGGTGACAGCATCAACGATATTCTCGCCGCAAGGAACGCGGCCGTGCCGTCGATCGGCGTGGCTTTCGGTTATTCGGATGTGCCGATGGTGGAACTCGAGCCGGATGTCGTGATCGACGATTTCGCTGAGTTGACGCCCGCGCTGTTCGAGGAACTGGTTGCGAAGGGTGCGGCCGCGGCCTGAGAGGCTGGATGTTGCCGTCACACCCGACATTCCTGACAGACTTTGCCTATAAACTAAAAAGCGCCGTTTCCGGCGCTTTTCTCGATGGTATGCTGATCAGATCGACGCGGCCCGCGCCTTCGTCGTCACGGCAAACGCCTTCTGCACATAGCTGTCGCGATCATAGACATCATCGAAGAACTGCACCTTGCCGTCCCTGTCCGGCCAAGCCGTAAAGTAAGCGACGTAGACCGGAACCTTCTCCGGCACCTGCACGGCGCGGTTCTTGCCGGACGCGATCTGTTCGCCGACCTTGTCGATGCTGGTGCCGAGAACCGCGGCCGCCATGCGGCGCGGATCGACGAGGCGGATGCAGCCATGGCTCAGCGCCCGCATGTCGCGGTTGAAGAAGCTCTTGGCCGGCGTGTCATGCATGTAGATGGCATGTGCGTTCGGGAACAGGATCTTCAGGTCGCCCAGCGCATTGTCGCTGCTCGGCGGCTGACGCACGGAAACCGCATTGGTGGAGCCGTACCAGTTGACGCTGGTGGAAGAAACCGCACGGCCGCCCACCTGCACCTCGTAACCGAGCCGGTCGAGATAGGACGGATCGCGGCGCAGCTTCGGCAGCATCTCGTTGACGATGATCGACTGCGGCACGCCCCAGTAAGGGTTGAACTCGACAGTCTGGATTTCGTCCTGGAAGAAATAGGTCTGGTTGGCCTTGGAGCCGACCACGACCTTCATGCCGAACTGTTCGGCGCCTTCATTGTGGTAATAGGCCATGAAGGCCGGCTGGTTGATGAAGACGTAACGCTGGCCAAGATCGGCCGGCAGCCAGCGGACCTGCTCCATGGCCACCTGCACCTTGGCGATCTTCACGTCATTGCTTTCGCCGACCATGGCGCGCACGGTGGCACGGCCGATGACGCCATCGGGTTTCAGGCCGTTTTCGCTCTGGAATGCCTTCACCAGGTCGACGAGATCGGGTGTATAATCCGGCGTCTGCTGATAGGCGGAAATGATCGCCGCATGCTCGGCCTTGAAGGCCGGCGAAGCGCGATGCTCGATCGCCTTGACGACATTGGCCATATCGGCGCTGCTATTGCCGGGTTTCAGCACCAGATCGGCAGGAACGCGAACGGTGTGAGCCGCGTCACCCTCGCCGCGCAGGCGGGCGAGTTCTGTCTTCAGCGCCAGATATTCGGCGCTCGACGGTTCACGGCTGCGCAGATAGGCGGCGACATCGGGGCTCAGGCCCGCAAGCTTCAGCACCGGTGCGAGGTTGACCGTCTTGCGCTTGAAATCGTGATAACCGGAAAGCCGGTTCGGATCGACGCGGCCACGGGTCGTATCCTGCACATAGGCAAGAACCTTGGCGGAAAGCGCCAGCTCAAACTGCATCTGTGCCCGCTGATAGGCATCGGACGCAGGTGCCGAGGCCGTCTCCACCGGCGTACCGGTTGCAGCCGTGCCGGAAGCATTGCTGATGCTGGCCGTCACATCCCTTGCCGGTGACGAAATGCTGTAATCGGCCGGATCGAGGCCACTTTCACCGACCGTCTCGAAAAAGGCGATGACAGCGTTGGCGCGCGCGGTCAACTCCCCTTCCGAAACCCACAGCGTCTTGCCGCCGGCGCCGTAATAGGCTTCCAGCGACTTGGCGATCTCGGGGGTAGCGCTGAACTTCAGATTGGCGAGGCCTTCACCGAAATTCGCGGTGTTCACGAGACGGGCCGTATCCGCCTTGTAGTCGTAATAGCGCGGGCCGGAAACACGCGGCAGCGGCTCGGGATCGGAAGCATCCGCACTTTGGCCTGCGCTCGATCCGGAGGGCGAGGTGACGATGCCGGCCGGCGGCAATTCACCGCGATCACGCGCGATCTTGCCGGGACCACCGCGCAAAAGATCCATCAGGGTCACCGCGCCGGCGCTGCCGGGAAGAGCGGTGGAAACGGAAAGACCGAGAGCCAGCACCAGCGCTGCCGATGTTTTTCCAGATGTGACTTGCAATTTGATCCTCGTAGCACCCAGCACCGCCTGCGAAACGGCGGGCATCAGTTTCATGCCTGTCTAGCCGATCAACGGCCCGTTGAAAAGAAAACGCCCAAAGCCCACAACCGTGCCGAAATGAACTTCATAATACAGCCAAAGCCATAAAAACGTAATTTCCAGAATTGGCGAGAATGGTTAAATTTCCATTTATTTCATTAACTTTGCCCTGGCTCACCGCCTTATTCGGACGGCCGTGAAACGCCGGTTTTCCGGCCTTTTCGCCACGTAGTAAAAATGACACGCCGTCGCCTTTTTCACCCTTCGTCGCCCCGGCTGGCGAAATCGCTTTTCCAGGGCGGGAAATATCTGCCCCTGCCGCATTGCAGCGCTTTCATTGCCGGCGCGATGATTCTATATATCGGCGCGCGCAAGGCGGACGAAGGCGCCGTTTTGGCGGAGGAACACGAGTAAAAAGGCAAGATTGATGACAGCCACACGGACGGAAACCGATACATTTGGCCCCATTGAAGTTCAGGCCGATCGCTACTGGGGCGCGCAGGCGCAGCGCTCGCTCGGCAACTTCAAGATCGGCTGGGAAAAGCAGCCCGCCTCTGTCGTTCGCGCACTCGGCATCGTCAAGCAGGCCGCCGCCCGCGCCAACATGGCGCTTGCCGGTCTCGATCCCAAGGTGGGCGACGCCATCATTGCCGCCGCGCAGGAAGTCATCGACGGCAAGCTGACCGAGCATTTCCCGCTCGTCGTCTGGCAGACCGGCTCCGGCACCCAGTCCAACATGAATGCCAATGAGGTGATTTCCAACCGCGCGATCGAAATGCTCGGCGGCGAAATGGGCACCAAGAAGCCTGTCCACCCCAATGACCACGTCAATATGAGCCAGTCCTCGAACGACACTTACCCGACGGCGATGCACATCGCCTGCGTGGAAGAGATCGTTCACCACCTGCTGCCCAGCCTCAAGCACCTGCACAAGGCGCTGGAAGCCAAGGTCAAGCAGTTCGAGAAGATCATCAAGATCGGCCGCACCCACACGCAGGATGCGACCCCGCTGACGCTCGGCCAGGAATTCTCCGGTTACGCCGCGCAGGTCGCCTCCGCCATCGCCAACATTGAAACCACCCTGCCCGCGCTTTCCAAGCTCGCCCAGGGCGGCACGGCCGTCGGCACGGGCCTCAACGCTCCCATCGGTTTTGCCGAAAAGGTTGCCGACGAGATTTCCAAGATCACCGGCCTTTCCTTCGTCACCGCGCCGAACAAGTTCGAAGCGCTTGCCTCGCATGATTCCATGGTCTTCTCGCATGGCGCGATCAATGCGGCTGCCGCTGCACTCTTCAAGATCGCCAACGACATCCGCTTCCTCGGTTCAGGCCCGCGCGCCGGTCTCGGTGAATTGTCGCTGCCGGAAAACGAGCCCGGCTCGTCGATCATGCCCGGTAAGGTCAACCCCACCCAGTCGGAAGCACTGACCCAGGTCTGCGCCCACATCTTCGGCAACAACGCGGCGCTCTCGTTTGCCGGCTCGCAGGGCCACTTCGAGCTCAACGTCTACAACCCGATGATGGCCTACAACTTCCTGCAGTCCGTCCAGCTTCTGGGCGATGCGGCCGTCTCCTTCACCGACAATTGCGTCGTCGGCATCGAGGCGCGTGAAGACAATATCCGCAAGGGCGTTGAAAACTCGCTGATGCTGGTGACGGCGCTGAACGGCAAGCTCGGCTACGACATCTGCGCCAAGATCGCCAAGACTGCACACAAGAACGGCACGACGCTGCGCGAAGAGACCGTCGGCGGCGGATACCTCACCAACGAGGAATTCGACCAGTTTGTGCGCCCGGAAAACATGATCGGGCCGAAGTGAGCCGGGTCATACGCAACGGACATGGAAACGGGCCTTCGGGCCCGTTTTTGCTTTGGGCATGAGAGGCGACGGCGCAAGCCGAGGCTGATTCAATATCCACTTTGGCGAGGTGGATTATGGGACGATTGCTAGGTGGTGATTTTCGATTGCGGTGTTGAAACACGCGCCTCAGTGATAGGACTGATACTCAACTAAGCTTCGATCTGAGCGGGGATTACATTGAGATATACGGGAATTATCCTGAGCCTCGTACTGGCTCTAGCGTCGTGTAATACACTTTCACCCTACAATACCCCAGAGATACGCCGCCTGACGTCAGCCGCGAGAAAATTGGGTGACTGCCTAGAGCGGACCACAAAAGCATATCTTGTTTCAAACAAAAATCCGCATAAAGTCGCCTCAATGCTCGATAACTCGTGCATGGAAGAACGAAAGGCCGAGATGGATGCCAAGCGTGCGGCCGGTCTCCCGATCGATTATTTCGATTATGGAAAAGGGCGACACGAAGTCTCGTTATATTGGGCACGCCACTTACAATAGACTCGGAATAAGCGGTCAACCACCATCAAGCTCTGAGTAGAAGCGAACACCTAAAATTTGTGGCGGCAACCATCAATACAAAAAGGGCCGCTGTCGCGGCCCTCTTCGTAATCATTCAAACCATCAAACCAGGCGGCTCTGCTCCATCGCCGCTTCGACGAAGCTGGCGAAAAGCGGATGCGGGTCGAGCGGACGGCTCTTGAGTTCCGGGTGGTACTGCACGCCGATGAACCACGGATGGTCAGGATATTCCACCGTTTCCGGCAGGACACCATCCGGAGACATGCCCGAAAAGACGAGGCCGCAATTTTCCAGCCGGTCCTTGTAGTCCACATTCACCTCGTAACGGTGGCGGTGGCGCTCGGAAATATCCGTAGTGCCGTAGATATCGGCAATCTTCGTATCTTTCTTCAGTGCCGCCTTGTAGGCGCCGAGACGCATCGTGCCGCCGAGATCGCCCTTGGAGGAGCGCTTCTCCAGCTCGTTGCCCTTCACCCATTCGGTCATCAGGCCAACGACCGGCTCGGATGTCGGACCGAATTCGGTAGAGGAAGCATTTTCGATGCCGGCCAGATGACGGGCCGCTTCCACGACCGCCATCTGCATGCCGAAGCAGATGCCGAAGTAAGGCACGTTGCGCTCACGCGCGAACTGCGCCGCCATGATCTTGCCTTCCGAACCGCGCTCGCCGAAGCCGCCGGGCACCAGAATGCCGTTGACCTTTTCGAGATAAGGCGTCGGATCTTCCTTTTCGAAGACCTCCGACTCGATCCACTCCAGTTTGACCTTGACGCGATTGGCGATGCCGCCATGGTGCAGCGCCTCGATCAAGGACTTATAGGCATCCTTGAGGCCGGTATATTTGCCGACGATCGCGATCGTCACTTCGCCTTCCGGCGTGCGGATGCGATTGCAGACTTCTTCCCACTGTTCCAGACGCGGCTTCGGCGCCGGCTCGATGCCGAAAGCGGCCAGCACTTCCGAATCGAGGCCTTCCTTGTGGTAAGCCATCGGCACGTCATAGATATTCGCCGCATCGAGCGCCTGGATGACGGCGGACTCACGCACGTTGCAGAATAGCGAAAGCTTGCGGCGTTCCGCTTCCGGGATTTCCCGGTCGGCGCGCACAAGCAGGATGTCGGGGTGAATACCGAGCGCCTGCAGTTCCTTGACGGAATGCTGGGTCGGCTTGGTCTTCAGCTCGCCGGCTGCCGGAATATAAGGCATCAGCGTCAGGTGAAGATAGATCGCCGTGCCGCGCGGCAGGTCGTTGCCGAGCTGACGGATCGCTTCCATGAACGGCATCGCCTCGATGTCACCCACCGTGCCACCGATCTCGCAGATGACGAAGTCGTAATCGTCATTGCCTTCGATCACGAAATCCTTGATCTCGTTGGTGACATGCGGAATGACCTGAACCGTTGCGCCGAGATAATCGCCGCGCCGTTCCTTGTCGATGATGTTCTTGTAGATGCGACCGGTGGTGATGTTATCGGTCTTGGTGGCCGAACGCCCGGTAAAGCGTTCATAGTGGCCAAGGTCGAGGTCCGTCTCGGCACCGTCATCCGTCACGAACACTTCGCCGTGCTGTGTCGGGCTCATGGTGCCGGGATCAACGTTCAGATAGGGGTCGAGTTTGCGAAGCCGCACCCGATAACCACGGGATTGCAGCAAAGCTCCGAGTGCCGCAGCTGCGATGCCCTTACCGAGAGAGGAGACCACGCCGCCTGTGATGAATACATATCGCGCCATGGGATTCACCGGATACCTTTTTACCTCTGATTCCGCCAGCCCAAATTTCATTGTTTCGAAAATTCGCTGTTGACGAATCTGCGATGGGGCAAGCCGGAATGCGAACAAAAGAAAACCGGCAGGCTTTTGGCCTGCCGGAGCGTTAAATCAAAACCGGGCTTATTGACCGGTCGGAACTGCGTTCGGATCGGCGGGCTGTGCCGGGGCCGGAGCGGCCGAACCGGAAGCGGCCGGAGCCGGCGTGGTCTGCGCAGGAGCGGCAGCGCCATTATTGGTCGGAACGCCATTTTCAGCCGGAGCCGGAGCGGGCGTCGTGGACGGGCCGAGCGTATCGAGAATGCCGTTACCCTGGCCCTGCGTGGCCGGAATACGGTTCAGGATGTCGGTCGGGCGCGATTCGTAGCGGGTCAGAAGACCAAGGCCGAGCGACGTTGCGAAGAACAGCGCGGCAAGGATCGCCGTGGTGCGCGTCAGCGCATTGGCCGTTCCGCGCGCGGACATGAAGCCCGAACCGCCGCCGATACCGAGGCCGCCGCCTTCGGAACGCTGGATCAGGACCACGCCGACAAGCGCCAGCACGATCATGAGGTGAATAACAATCAAAACGGTCTGCATGACAATCCATTCCATGCCCCGCGCGGAGCACCATAAAGAAGGTTTTGCGGCTCTTTACATGAGGCGAAGGCTTATTCCAAGCCCCTTTCCCATCCCCGTGACAGGAAAGCTTGGATCAAGCCGTCAGTTGCTCGTATGCCGCATAGATGGACAGGAAGTCCGAGGCTTTCAAGCTCGCGCCGCCAATCAGCGCGCCATCCACGTTCTCGACACCCATCAGTTCCAGCGCATTGGCGGGCTTTACCGAGCCGCCATAGAGGATGCGCATGGTCTTGCCGGCACCGCCGAAGCGCTTGACGAGCTCATCACGCATGAAGGCATGGGCCTCGCGCACGTCTTCAACGGTCGGCGTCAAACCCGTGCCGATCGCCCAGACGGGCTCATAGGCGATGACGGTATTTTCGGCCGTCGCCTCATCCGGCAGGGAGCCGGCGAGCTGGCGCTTGAGGATATCGAGCGTCTGGCCCGCCTTGCGCTCATCCGCCGTCTCGCCAATGCAGACGATGGCGATGAGTTCGGCCTGATGGGCGGCAACGGCCTTTGCACGCACGAGATGGTCGGTCTCGGCATGGTCGGTGCGGCGCTCCGAATGGCCAACGATGACATGGGTGCCGAAGCAGTCGGCGATCATCTCGGCGGAAATATCGCCGGTATGGGCGCCGGATGCGTTCTGATGGCAATCCTGCGCCCCGATCATCAGCGGGCTGTCATCACACAGCGCCGTTGCCACGTAGAGCAATGTCGAAGGCGGGCAAATCAGCGCATCCACCTTTTCGGACAGCGCGCCCTTGACGCCCTCTGCCATGGCTTTGATCTGATCGAGCGAGGCACGCGTGCCATTCATCTTCCAGTTTCCGGCAACAAGCGGTCGAACATTCGGCGTCATGCGTATCCCATTCCCTTTGTCTTAGGCCCGCCTTGGGCGGCGCCCCTTCCCTCAGCCGTATCACGGCCCTTAATCACGACAGAAGACCTGCCGGAAATCCCGGGATATTCCTTTAACCGCAGCTGGCCGCAAATGGTACAAAAAAGCGGTCCGAAGGTTCAAAACGGCCGCCGATTTCGCAAATTTCGCCGCTCCCGACCCAAATAGCGGCCTCAGCGGCTCAAAATCCAGTTCAAAACCGCCCGCCAGTCGGTCATGCGCACCGGTGTGCCATGGCTGCCGGTCTCGTAACGCGTGAACCGCGCCGGCTCGCCGGCCTTCAGCAAGGAGCGGAAGATCGTCGCCTGCTGATCCGCCGAATAGACCTTGTCGGCGCTGCCATGGGTGAACCAGACCGGCTTTTTCGCCTTGGCAAAGGCGCTTTTCGGAAAATCGGGATCAACCGCACCGCCGAGGATCGCCATACCCTTGAGATTGGCGACGGCCGCCTTGTCGCGGCTGATGCCGTAGCAGATAAAACTGCCCATCGACGCACAGGTGAGCACCACCGGCTTGCCGCCGGATTTTCTGGCCGCATCGGCAATCAGCGCCGCAACATCGGCAACGCCGTTTTCGTCGAAGGAGCGCACGCTCGGCGCGTAATAGGTGCCGGCATTGGCGGCGGCGAGGTTCTTCAGCCGGTTGAAATTGCCGCCGAAGGTGTAGTCGTTCATGCCGAGCCGCCGGTCACCGCCGCGCCCATGGATGAAGATGACCGTGAAGGCCTGGCCGCTTGCCGGCCCGACGCGGCCGACCTCCAGCGCCCTGCCCTCGACGGAAACAGTTTCCAGCGCCTGCGCCTTCTTCGGCGTCATGTCGACATATTGCCGTTTCACCCGCCGCTCCGGCACCTCGTCGCGACCGTTGATGTCGCGCATTTCCTGGTAATCGATGACTTCGGATGCGCCGCCATCGCCGGTGGAAAGCACCGTCTGGGCGGAAAACAGCTCGTCCTTGAAAGGCCGCAGCGGCCCCTCAGCGGCCGAGGCCGCAACCGGCATGGCCGCAACAGTCAGGCTAAAAAGAGTACAAAACGTGAAATGAGCTGTGGACATGCCTTGGCTAACCGTTCATTCGTGGCTGCGAGACTTGCCATTGCGGCATCGCCAGCGCAATCCTCCTGTTGCGAAACCCTGACACAATCGTGGCATAGGATGTGCCGCGCTTGTCAGACGGACCCACTGGAATCGGACGGGAACCGCGTTTGGCGTTATGATTGACGCTACTGGCATAATGATTCGCATGGCGAAATTCTGACACACGACTTTGAACCTTGGACATGATGGACGACAGCAACGATCTCTTCTCCGGTCTTCCGGCGGCACGAAACAGCGATACGGACACGAACGAGGACACGGCGAAAACCGTGAAGGCTTCGGCGACCGCAGCCGCCAACGTGAATGTGCAGCCGAAACCCGCAGCCGTTGCGGCCGTCACGACTTCCGCTCCGCCCGCCCCCGCGTCACCTGCCGGTGACGACTACGGCGCCTCGTCGATCCGCGTGCTCGAAGGGCTTGAGCCCGTGCGCATGCGTCCGGGCATGTATATTGGCGGCACCGACGAAAAGGCGCTGCACCATCTCTTCGCCGAAGTCATCGACAACTCCATGGACGAGGCCGTCGCCGGCCACGCCAATTTCATCGAGGTCCATCTCGATGCCGAAGGTTTCCTGACGGTCACCGACAATGGCCGCGGCATTCCCGTGGAAAACCACCCGCAGGTTCCCGGCAAGTCCACGCTGGAAGTCATCATGACCAAGCTGCATGCCGGCGGCAAGTTCGACGGCAAGGCCTATGAGACATCGGGCGGCCTGCACGGCGTCGGTGTTTCCGTGGTCAATGCGCTGTCCGATCTTCTCGAAGTGGAAGTGGCGCGTAACCGCAAGCTTTACCGCCAGCGCTTTTCGCGCGGCCTGCCGATCGGTCCGCTGGAAGAGCTGGGCGACGTGCACAATCGCCGCGGCACCCGCGTGCGTTTCCATCCCGATCCGCAGATCTTCGGCGATCACGCCAAGTTCGAACCGGCGCGCATCTTCCGCATGGCCCGCTCCAAGGCCTATCTTTTCGGCGGCGTTGAAATCCGCTGGAGCTGCGATCCCGGCATGGTGCCGGCCGGCGGCGAAATTCCCGAAAAGGCGGTGTTCCACTTCCCTGGCGGCCTGAAGGATTATCTTGCCGCCACGCTCGGCAAGGAATTCACCGTCACCCGCGAGATTTTCTCCGGCCGCACCGAAAAGACCGGCGGCCACGGCGCGCTGGAATGGGCTGTCACCTGGTATGGCGGCGACACGCAGATCCATTCCTATTGCAACACCATTCCAACGCCCGAAGGCGGCACGCATGAGGCGGGTTTCCGCATCGCGCTCACCAAGGGCCTGAAGAATTATGCCGAACTGACGCAAAACAAACGCGCCAAGGACATCACCACCGATGACGTGATGATTTCGGCAGCCGGCATGCTCTCCGTCTTCATCCGCGAACCGGAATTCGTCGGCCAGACCAAGGACAAGCTGGCAACCGTCGAGGCCCAGCGCATCGTCGAAAATGCGCTGCGCGATCCCTTCGACCATTATCTCGCCGGCAATCCGGGCGAAGCGGACAAGCTGCTTGACTGGGTGATCGAGCGCGCTGAAGAGCGCCTGCGGCGTCGCAAGGAAAAGGAAGTCAACCGCAAGACCGCCGTGCGCAAGCTGCGCCTGCCCGGCAAGCTGGCGGACTGCGCCCAGAACACGGCCGAAAATGCCGAACTCTTCATCGTCGAGGGTGACTCGGCTGGCGGCTCGGCCAAGCAGGCGCGCAACCGCGCCAACCAGGCCATCCTGCCGCTACGCGGTAAGATTCTCAACGTCGGCAGCGCCAGCCGCGAAAAGCTCTCCGCCAACCAGCAGATCGCCGATCTCATTCAGGCACTCGGCTGCGGCACCCGCACCAAATATCGCGAAGAAGACCTGCGGTATGAGCGCATCATCATCATGACCGATGCGGACGTCGATGGCGCCCATATCGCCTCGCTGCTCATCACCTTTTTCTATCAGGAAATGCCGGAACTCATCCGCGGCAACCACCTCTATCTGGCCGTGCCGCCGCTCTACGTCATCCGTCAGGGTGCCAAAAGCGCCTATGCCCGCGACGACGCCCACCGCGCCGAGCTGATGGAAACCGTCTTCAAGGGCAAGAAGGTCGAAATCGGCCGTTTCAAAGGCCTTGGCGAGATGATGGCCCAGCAGCTGAAGGAAACCACCATGGATCCCGAAAAGCGCACCCTGTTGCGCGTCGAGATTGATGACGTGGATTTCGAAGGCACCCGCGAGGCGGTCGACAATCTGATGGGCACAAAGGCGGATGCCCGCTTCCGTTTCATTCAGGAACGGGCGGCTTTTGCGGATAATCTGGATATCTGATGAGAAACCAATCCTAGTACTGGCCAAATAGCCCTAGTACTGGCCATTTTGGAAACTGAAACTGGCCAACACCTCAAATGACTATTTCCGGGCACTGAAAGTGCCCGGAAAATGCCCAACAGAACAAACAGTGAAACAATCGCGTAAGTTGGACACCGTCCAAAGCACACGGAAATCCTGGAGTTGAGTAGCAATGGCAAATAGCTGGAAGCACGACCGCGCCAAAACTGCAATCGACGCGCGCATCAAGGATGTCGAAAACGTAACGGTGGTCGACTACACGCGAACCACCTCACTTCAGTCGATTCCAACGAACAAGGCCTATCGCCTGGACGGCGTTCATCTCTATATCGACATCGTCAACTTCGAAGAGATGCTCTGGTCGACGGATACCGAAGGAGAGACCTCCCACAAGCGCGCTCTCCGGTTCCTGAATCTCCATTACCGAGCAGTGCACCGCATCTTAGCCGACGCAGATGCTATCCGGGTGGACTTCCATAACCAGCGTCTGCACGCCGTCATCGCCAAGCCTTACGGAACGGATGCGGCGGGTGACCGCGTGGACCGCGCGGTGGCGATAGCAAAGCTGATCGTGGATGTTCTTGCCGAAACCGGCGACGATGACGAGAATATCCCTAATGCGAAGGTGCGCGTCGGCATCGACACTGGAAAGGCGCTGGCCGTAAACAACGGGCGCAATGGCTACCGCGAGCCGCTTTTTCTCGGTCGCCCGGCAAACATCGCCGCAAAGCTCGCGTCGAACAATAAGGCGATCGGAATCTATCTGAGCAACGACGCCCGCGATGCGATCAATCTCGACACCGTAGATATGCCTGCAAAGACGAAGCTCACGGACGATGAAATCGCACACTGCGAAGACAATGCCCAGCTCGGCCTGAGCAAGGACTCGATTGTAAGGGAGTGGAGAAAGGACAACGAGAACAACCCCATCGGGGCCTTCTCCTTCTCTCGAGCGACACCCCCCTTGAAGAACCTAGATATCACCGTTCTTACGCCGGGTAACTCTCGCCGTATGGACATGGTCTCGGTCTACGCCGATGTGGATAATTTCACCGCTTATGTCGACTCCCACATCGACGATGACGCGGAAGATGTCGTCCGCTGCCTTCATGTGATCCGCGCAGAACTTGATCGTGTTCTCACCTCGGATTTCTCCGGACGCCGGATTCGCTTCATCGGCGACTGCGTCCATGGTCACATTCTTGAGGGCACCGCCTACACCACCGACACCGATGCCACCATCTCCACTGCAGTACTTTGTGCTGGCGGACTTCGCAGCAGTTTCGATCTTGCTCTCGAACGCCTTCAGGATAACGGCGTGGACACAGACGATCTGGGCCTAGCCATCGGCTTTGACTTTGGCCCGGGTTCGATCACGCGCCTTGGAATGCAGGGGAGCCGCGTTCGGTGCTCCGCCGGGCGCTCGGTGCTGCTGTCCGAGGCCGAACAGAAGCGGTGCGATGGAACGCAAACGGCAATCGGCCAGCCGGCCTACGATGAGGGACCGTCTTCGGTACGGAAGCTCTTCGGGTCGTCCCGCCGGGTCGCGAACCTGACCTACGATGTCGCACTCGAAGCACTTGCCGCCGAGGATGATTCCACAGCAAAGGCGGCGCGGGCCGTGCTCTATGCGGCGGCGAGTCCTGCCATCGCTCGAGCGGCAGAGACACCTTTCCGCCCGCATGCGAAGATCGATTGAGGCCAGCGTTGTCGCCTATCGAACATCTTCACAGCGTGGCCCATAAGAACCACGCCCGGCTCATCTCTGGCAATGACGAACGAGCGATATACGGCGTCCGTCCGCCCAGCGCATCCGGCGCTCCCTCATCCGAGTTCATCCTAGAAATCTCACGGGAGGGGGAGACGGTGTCGGCAAGAGAGGCGGAGGCTACCCTCCTGCCGTCTTTCTGTGCAGAGCGACACATCAATCCAGGCGGTACGTTCTGCCTCTACTGGGGTGAAGTTGAACCAACGCAGATCAAGGACCACGAGGATGCGGAGGCTTGGTGGGGAAAGCTTCTAACCTTTCTGCTCCGCCAACGTTCAGCAGCCGTGCTACGGCGCTGGCCGGGCAAGGCTGACGCTCGCGCGCATGGTTCGGAGGCTGCGCGTTTCCAGGCGATGGCGGAGGAGAATGCCGAGGCACTTGGTCCCAGGTTCGTGGCCTTGCTGAGAGACGATCGCCTTCGTTTGGGGCGTGGGCGCCGCCGGGAGCATATCGCACTTCTCCAGGACGGCCGACGCGTGGTCACCGTCGTGTCCACCGTGCGGCGTGTGATGACGCTGCGTCAAAGATGCAAATGCGAACATGCTGATGTTCGTCGTCTCCCGCTGGCCTCCTGTGGTGATCACGCGCGGCTGCTTGCCGAACTCGTCCTTAACATGGACGACTGGCGAAAAGCAGAAGCCGACTTCTACACGCATTTACGCGCCGCCAGTCAGATCTGCTGCGGCACAATGGACGATTGCCCGCTTGCACGGATTTCCGGCTGAGGAAAAAAGGATGGCCAAGAACGACCAACAGGAAGCATATGAGAAGCTGCTCTCGGCCAACCACGGCAGGATGATCGATTTCGCCAAATTTGCCGAGGCCAAGAATGCTGCCCTCCTCACCTTCTGCTCCGTCTGGATGGGAGCAATCATCACGCTCCTACGGGCTCCGCAAGAACTGCCTCTCGGCTACAACCACGCCTTTAAAGCGGCCCTGCCCCTTCTCTTCATCGCCGCCATGATCAGCCTGAAATCCCTGATGCCCAAGTTTCTTGACCAGATGCATAAGCGCGAGGACGATTACAAGAACCTTCTTTATTTCGGTGACATCGCCAAGGGAGGAACGAAGGACTATCCAGATATGGCAGCCGATCTCTACATGCCAACCGGTAACGACTCAGCGACCGCTACCTACCTCCGTGATCTGTCGGTACAGACCGCGATCCATGCGAAGATCGCCCATCGGAAGTTCCGAATGTTCAACTGGGCCGGATCCCTGGTTCTGACCGCTTTCGCAATCATGACGATTCCTCCGCTGATCTTCTGTATCCGCTGGGCAATCAACCAATTGCATTGCTGAGGGGTATCACGATGACGATAGCCGACGATATCAGAGGCAATGCCAGCACGACCTTTCGTACTAACTGGAACGTGCGTGAAGGAACGACCGTACCGGAGCCAGCGGACCTCAAACTTTCGAATGACGCCGTACATCTGAAAACCGCCACGATACTGTACGCGGATCTGGACGGCTCCACGAACCTCGTTGAAAAGAAGACTTGGCAGTTCGCAGGCGAAGTCTACAAGACCTTCCTCTATGCGACCTCACGCCTAATCCGCAAGCATGGCGGGACCATCGTTTCCTATGATGGCGACCGCGTGATGGGCATCTTCATTTCAAACAGGCAACGCAATGTTGCGGTCTCCTGCGCGCTTGAAATCAACTATGCGATCAAAAACATCGTGCAGCCGGAGTTGAGCAAGCAATACAAGACCGACTTCAAAATCCGGCACATCGTCGGCGTGGATACTTCCGAAATCAGAGCTGCAAGGACCGGTGTCCGCGGCGACAATGATATTGTCTGGATCGGGAATGCGGCCAATCTTGCCGCCAAGCTCACGGCGCTCAACGCGGATCAGCCGACATGGATTACCAAACGGGTATACGACTACCTTGAGAACGACCAGAAGAATGGCCCTCAGGGAGAAAACATATGGAAGTCGTGGAACTGGTCACAGCACAATAACGATGCGATTTGGTCAACGACCTACTGGAGGAGCTTTTCTTGAGCAGGATGCTTGAACGTTTTCAAGGCGACGAAGGCAGGGACCTGAGAATCGAGGCATTCCTATCTCAGACGATCGTCGGCCGTGATACCTCGTTGGCCGAAGAACTAGCAGATCTCGCAGAGTTGCTGGAATACGATACTGGGCAGACACTGATCGAGCAGAATGCAGAGGACAATGATATCTTCCTGATCGTGTCCGGATCTTTCGGCATCCACGTCAACGGCCGCCGCATCGGCGCGCGGGGACGTGGGGATCACGTCGGTGAGATGGCAGCAGTGGAACCGACGCAACGCCGATCCGCAACCGTGGTCGCAGACGAGCCGTCGATCGTCGGCAAACTGACCTCTCAGCAGTTCGCATCACTTGGCAAAAAGTACCCTGATATCTACAAGCAGATCGCCCGCGCACTTTCACGTAGGCTTCTGGAACGGAACAAGCATGTCGGTGCCTTCAGAGAGAAAACACGCGTTTTCATCATCTCTTCCGCCGAGGCACGGCATGTAGCCCGTCTTGTCCGCAACGCATTCGAACACGATACCGAAACGATCCTAGCCACCCTGTGGACAGATGACGTCTTCAAGGTCGCAAACTACACCCTTCAAGATCTCGAATCTCAGATCGACGACTCGGATTTCGCAGTTGCGATAGCCCACGCAGACGATCTCACCGAGAGCCGTGGAAAGCCGTGGCCGAGTCCTCGAGACAACGTCGTGTTCGAACTCGGACTGTTCATGGGAAGGCTGGGCAGGCAGCGCGCAATCCTCATGGAGCCGCGCGACGAGAAAGTGAAACTCCCCAGTGATATGAGTGGCATTACGACGATCCCCTACAGGTACGAGGGCGGCCAGGATACAGCCGCGCTCATGGCTCCAGCTTGCGACAGGCTCCGCGCCCACATTCTCAAGCTAGGACCATTCAATGGATAGCTCTCGAAACAAGCCTAACGCCCCTTCTGATTGTACCGGACTGCCGGAACAGACTTGTGCTTGCTCTTTTCTTGCCCGATATTCCGAACCAGCTAACCTATGAGTGTTGCGTAGATTCAATGTTTTCGGAGCGAGCCTCTCAACGGAGGAGAACCTCGATTAGTTGTCGAACCGATTAAAGCTGACGAATGCCGGGGAAAGCCAGATTTAACTGCGGAGGCCTTGGTCGGGGGGCGGCAATTGCCATTTTACATTCGAAAGTCGGTTTCAGCAGGACCGTTTCGCTTCAACTTTTCCAAGGGCGGGGTCGGCGTTTCCGTTGGCATCAAGGGCCTTCGGATTGGAACAGGTCCACGCGGGCATTACATCCACGCAGGCCGCGGTGGTCTCTATTATCGCGCCACGCTGGGCAACGCTGGACGGAGTCGATCATCGGGAGTCGCTCCCTATAAGCCTTCCCCTGATGTGACCTTCGACAACAGCGACGTCACGATGACCGAGATCGAGTCCGGCGACGTCATGTACATGCAGGACGAGTCGTTCTCGGAACTCCTCAATGAGATCAACTCGAAGGCTGGGCAAACGCGGATGTCCGCCGCTTTGATGTGGACGGCTGCGGGCATCGGTGCATTTGCAGGCCTAGCGTCCGGAGGCCCAGGATTGTTGCTTTGCGCACTGGCACTTCCAGGCTGGGCGATCGGCAAGTGGTTAGACTCGTACCGAAGAACCACCGTTCTCTATTACGATCTCGAAGGCGATGCGGAGTCAGCGTACAATTATCTTGTGCAAGGATTTGACGGCCTCAACGGATGCGCTGCGAAATGGCACATCGAGGCCGGGGGCGCAGTTCAAAACCTCACCGCTTGGAAGCGCAACGCGGGAGCGTCCCACCTCGTCAACAGGAAAGCAACCACCCTCGCCTACAGCCTTCCTTCGGTTATCAAGAGCAACGTGACACCTCCTGCCCTTCATGTGGGCAAGCAGATCATGTTCTTCATGCCCGACATCGTCCTTGTCCAGGACGGCGGCCGGGTCGGTGCCGTGAACTACGTCAATCTAAACATCAAGTGGCAGGATTCCAGATTCATCGAAACCGAGCGCGTACCGAGCGACGCGAAGATCGTGGATTACACCTGGAAGCATCCAAACAAGAGCGGCGGTCCCGACCGCCGTTTCAAGGACAACCGGCAGATCCCCGTTTGTCTTTACGAGGCAATCCATTTCACGAGCAACAGCGGCGTGAACGAACTCGTCGAATTTTCCCGGATAGGAGTTGCAGACTCTTTTGCAGATGGCTGCCGGAAGCTGGCGACACTACCGCGAGAACGCACCATCGAACTGCCCTCGGCACCTGCAAACGATGTGGTAGAAGCAGCACCTTTCGTTGAACCAGTGCGGAAGCGCAATCGTCTCAGGACCGCAGCCTTCACGATACTGGGGCTTACTCTTGGGCTTCCTGCGCTCGCCCTCGTTATCGGGTCGGGGAAACAGAAATCTGACACAGGCCTGCAGCCGAACCTGGTGCTGGAGATTTCCGGAACCTTATCTGCAGAGACGGCGGCCTCCTCTGCCCAAGGCGCAAATCCTCCACTGCTTCAATCGACAGATGCTCTCGCGACGCCGGTATCGCCCTCTCCTATCGCCACATCACATGATCTGACACGATCGGAGTCGATAGTTGGAGGCGAGGAGGAAAGAACGGTACGATACACGAAAACCATGGTGTGTTGATTGCCACTGAGAACTGACCCGGCGTTTCCA
The DNA here is from genome assembly GCF_047445855.1 of Rhizobium sp. BR 250. Taxonomy (NCBI): domain Bacteria; kingdom Pseudomonadati; phylum Pseudomonadota; class Alphaproteobacteria; order Hyphomicrobiales; family Rhizobiaceae; genus Rhizobium; species Rhizobium sp. BR 250. The sequence goes on along the minus strand of NZ_JARWKW010000001.1, from coordinate 206,006 downwards.
CCGAGAATTGACCCGCCTGTTAGGTATGTTTCGGGTCTGCGGTCGTGGTCAAGTTCCTCGTTTTCTCCTTTGTCGTTTTGGTGTCGTGCGCAGAACTGTTCTTGAAGCGGAAGCTGTCGTTTCCGGTTTCAAGGATGTGGCAATGATGCGTGAGCCGGTCCAGCAGCGCGGTGGTCATCTTGGCATCGCCGAAGACGCCGGCCCATTCGCTGAAGCTGAGGTTTGTCGTGATGATGACGCTGGTTCGCTCGTATAGCTTGCTCAGCAGATGGAACAGCATCGCACCGCCTGACGCACTGAACGGCAAGTATCCGAGCTCATCGAGGATGACGAGATCGGAATGAACGAGCCGGTTGGCGATCTGCCCAGACCGTCCTTGCGCCTTCTCCTGTTCCAGCGCGTTGACCAGCTCGACGGTCGAGAAGAACCGAACCCGTTTGTGATGATGCTCGATGGCCTGAACGCCGATTGCCGTCGCGATATGCGTTTTGCCCGTGCCGGGGCCACCGACCAGGACAATGTTGTTGGCGTCGTCGAGGAACTCGCAGCGGTGAAGCTGATGCACGAGCGCCTCGTTGATCTCGCTGCTGGTAAAATCGAAGCCATTCAGATCACGATAGGCAGGAAAGCGGGCGGTCTTGAGCTGATAGGCGGTCGATCGCACCTCCCGTTCGGCTGTTTCCGCTTTCAAGAGCTGCGACAGGATAGGAACGGCAGCCTCGAACGCCGGCGATCCTTGCTCCGTCAGTTCGCCGACGGCTTGTGCCATGCCGTGCATCTTCAATTGCCGCAGCATGATGACAATCGCGCCGCTTGCTGGATTATGACGCATGGCGGGCCTCCGTCTTCCTCAGGGCATCGTATCGTTCGACATTTGCCTTCGGCTCGTTGATGAGCGTCAGGGCTTGCGGCGCATCGATGGTCGGCGGCGTGAAGGATTTGCCGTCAACAAGTCGATGCAGCAGGTTCAGGACATGCGTCTTGGTCGGAACCCCTGACTTCAGCGCCATGTCGACCGCCGACAGTACGGCCTGTTCATCGTGTTGAAGGACAAGCGCCAGGATATCGACCATCTCCCGATCGCCGCCCGGCTTCTTCAGCAGGTATTGCTGTAAGGAACGGAATGCCTCGGGGAGTTCGGCGAATGGTGCGCCATTGCGAAGCGCACCTGGCTTGCGCTGCACCACCGCCAGATAGTGCCGCCAGTCGTAAATTGTCTGTCCCGGCCGATCATGAGATCGATCAATGACACGACGATGCTCGCAAACGATCTGGCCTTCCGCAGCAACCACGACACGATCCGGATAGACCCGCAGGCTCACCGGTCGATTGGCGAAGGACGCCGGGACGCTGTAGCGATTGCGCTCCAGATGGACGAGGCAGGTCGGTGAGACACGCTTGGTGTGTTCGACAAACCCATCAAACGGCCGGATAACGGGCATAAGCGCGGGTGCTTCCTCCGCCCAGATGTCGGCAATGGAGCCACGCATCTGGCCGTGTGGGGTCTGCGCCCAGAACTCCTTGCAGCGCTGCTCGAGCCAGTCGTTCAGAGCATCCAGCGATGGAAAGCGCGGCGTTGGCTGCCACAGACGATGACGCGCGTCCTGAACGTTCTTCTCGACCTGTCCCTTCTCCCAGCCGGAAGCCGGATTGCAGAACTCGGGTTCGAACAGGTAGTGGCTGGCCATTGCCTGGAAGCGGACGTTGACGTCACGCTCTTTGCCGCGGCCGACCTTGTCGATCGCGGTGCGCATGTTGTCGTAGATGCCACGGCCGGGGATGCCTCCGAACACGCGGAATGCATGGTTGTGGGCATCGAACAGCATCTCGTGCGTCTGTAGGAGATAGGCCCGCACGATGAAGGCGCGGCTGTAGCTCAGCTTCGTGTGTGCCACCTGAAGCTTGGTTCGCTCATTGCCGATGATCGCCCAGTCCTCCGACCAGTCGAATTGGAAAGCTTCGCCGGGATCGAACGCCAGGGGCACATATGTCCCGCGGCCCGTCGTCTGCAATTCTCTCTGCCGGTCATCACGCCATTCCCGGGCAAATGCGGCCACCCGATTGTAGGAGCCCTCGTAGCCAAGGTTCATCAGGTCGGCATGTAACTGCTTCATCGTCCACTTCTGTTTGCGGTTCTTCTTGGATTCGGTCTTCAGCCAGGCAGACAACCGATCGGCAAAAGGATCGAGCTTGCTCGGCCGCTCTGGGACCTTGAACTTCGGCTCCACGCCGTCCAGACGCAGGTATTTGCGGATGGTATTCCGGGATAGGCCAGTCCTGCGGCAAATCTCCCGGATCGATAAATGTTCTCGAAAATGCCAGCGTCGGATCACGCTCAATAACGCCATGTCGATCACTCCATAGCCCTCGCTGAAAACATGCGAGGGAAGGTTGGAACATGGGTCAATTCTCAATGGAAATATCACGCCACGCCGGGTCAGTTCTCAGTGGCAATCAACAGTGCGGGCATTAACGCTGGAATTATCCACCGCATGGAAGATGTGATTTCTGAAGTCAGTCTTCGCCAGCATGTCCAGAATGAATAGCGGCTGCGAGTGATCGCGCTTCCGGACGTAGCGGTTGAACCAGCTTACTTCCTGCCAGGATTTCAGGTAACCGTGCAGTTCGTCTGCGTTGTGGTAGGTCGTCCACCCGAGCGTGTCGAACAGCCCGATCATCCTGACCCGATCTGCCGCCTTGTCGATGGCAAGATTGAGCGTAGGGATAACTGGCTTCTCGAGAGCTATCGCATATCCGATCTCGTAGAGGACGTTGTGATTCGGATAGGTGATATCCGCGAGGAGAACGTCGGCCTCCTTGATCTGGTCGCGCACAAGATCATCGAGCTTGAAGCCTGCGATGTTCATGTTCTCCCAAGGTTTGATCGCCAGGTTTCCCCGCGAACTCTTTTCAACCGCTCCGTGGATCGCATCCTTCACTGTCGCGGATCCTTGAGGATAAGCATAGAAAGCAGAATAGCGCGGCATTTTAGTTTCCATTGAACGACCGGCCGCAGACTACTTCATTGCGATGCTTTGGGCACTATGGATCGCACACGCAAGGCGTGTTTTCCCCAACTCGGTTTTCACGCAGCATCCAGAGCATCAGACATAAGTTCTTCCACGGTTCGACACCTGCGTCCATTCCTCGCGGTGATAGCCGCCCGACGGCGGCAGTGGTCACGATGCGCGTCATCGACGGGGACACGGTCGAGATTGAGGGCATCATCTATCGCCTCCACGAGATCGACGCTCCGGAAGCCGGCCAGAAATGCAGTCCCGGAAACGTCAGGACATGGCCCTGCAGGCAGGCCTTGATAGAAGAGCGGAGTCGAGCTCTCTAGCAAAGCGAGAGTCATTTGACCCCAAGGTCGCCCCCTTCGCGGTCCTCTGCCGACCGAGCGCGTTCTTCAACCAGCACTCCTTCTTCTTGGAGACGTAGGCAAAGGCACGGCAGGCATTGTAGCCGACGCAAGCGACGAAGCATTCCAGATAGTTGGTCTCCCTGATCCGCCTGTAGTCACCACCGGGAAGATCCATTCCCGAATAACTCGTAAAGTCGGACATGATCACGTCCGCCGCCTTCGAGGCCGAGTAGGCTGCGGTCGCGCATGCGAACCATAGCGCCCGGCCACAGGAGGAAATCCCCGGAGCGAAGAATCTCACCTGCGTTCACGGCGACACGGATGGCGTTACCGACATGCGCATCAATCCGGCTCCCTGCCCGCTGGAGACCCCAGGCGGTCCGGATTCAGGCCCTGTAATGCGCTCTCAAAGCTTCGCCTGACAACAGCTATGGTATTGATGCAGTGAATCTTGATTCAGCCTATACTGCCTGGCAATACTCCTGGCGAGCGAACATCAACCCGTCCGACCGCCCTCTGCTTCGGAAAAGATATCCATCACCTCGCATCTCCAGACTACGCCGCGATTCGCGAGGGCTCGTGCAATCTCTTTCGCTTCCTGTCTCCGCTCTTGGATGATTGTCGTCGCTCTCAACAGTTCTGCCTCCAGCAACCACTCGACCCTCCGCCGTAGAACAGGATCATCACGGCGCAACTCTTCTAGTTCCTTGGAGCTTGAGACATCACAGTACTGGAGTGATTCCAGCCCCAAACTTGCGAGCATGATCGTAGCAATATCCGAAGCTCGCTGAAGATCGGATCCAGCGACGCCGCCGGAACCATCAAAAACATCACCAAGGATGACTTCTTCGGCAGCCATGCCGCCCAGCAGCATCGCAATCTCGTTCATATAGGACTGCCGGCTTCGATTTGGTGTGTAACTCCGTCGCCATTGCACGTGCCCGATACTCGCGTCCCGGTGGCTGGCCTCCCTCGCCACGACAATCATCTCGATCTCGGCCACAGATAGAACGGTACCGACGATCGCGTGACCGGCCTCATGTACAGATGCTGACCAAAGCTCGTCGTCGCCAACAGGTGTGATTGCTGGCACGACTGCAAGCACATCCGACACTCGGACTTCCCTGCCCTGGCGACGGGCCAAGCGGCGAGCATCCTTCGCGACCTGCGCGATGTCTGCGCCAGAATACCCACTTGTTGCCAGAGCAGCTTTAGTGAGGTCCTCCGGAGCGCTGGCAGCGCCCAGATGCATCGCAAGCATCTGCTCGCGAGCCGCTTGATCGGGAAGTTCGATCGCGATGTGGCGGTCAAGGCGGCCAGGTCGACGCAATGCCGGATCGATATCGTTCGGAAAATTCGATGCAGCGATGACGATCACCCCTTCCCTGCCTGCGGATCCATCGAGCAGTTCGAGTAAGGCGTTCACCACTTGAAGACTGTAATTTGCGTTGTCTCCTCTGAATGTCCGCCTGTCGCCGATGCTGTCGAACTCATCAATGAGGAGCACCGACGGAGCTGCGGCGGCTGCGTCGCGGAAACTCTTCCGCATTTCGCCCAGCATGTCGCCGAGATGTCCCTTGGACTGCCATTGCGCGCTCGATGTGCCGATGAATGTCGCCCCGCAGGAGCGCGCAAGCGCCGATGCGAAGAGCGTCTTGCCGGTACCGGGAGGACCGCTGAGAAGAAGCCCTGCATCCACATCACGCCATGCGATCTTGCCGGCCTTCCAGTCAGCGAGATCAACGACCAGGTTCGCTGCCCAATCGCGCGCCTCGCCATAGCCTTCCAGGTCTTCCACCAAAGGCTCCCAAGTCATGGTCGCAGGAGCCTTCGAAGCGTCCGCGAGCCTTTCCAAGACGATTTCGATCGGACGTCCTTTTCGCAACGCACCGAACAAGAGGCTTGGAGGATAGTGGCAGAGCCGGCTGGCCGCCTCGCTTGCAATATCGATCTGCCATACATTTTTCGCGGCCGAAATCAGGTGGTTCGGCTTGATGGACCCGACGTCAACGATGCGGTCCAAGGCGATTGCGATCTCAGGCAAAAGCCTGGTTCCTTTCTCGATCAGGACGACAACAGCCGATTTTTGCGCCAGGACTTTCCCAGCGTCTTCGCAATATGTCTCCCCTCGCCTGCCCAACTCAATTGTTGTAACTGCGTAGCGGATCAAAACGCTGGTCTCTCGCAGGACCAGTTTAGCCGCCTCCCGATAGGCTTCCATGTCGGCCTCGATTGGCAGTACGAGACCGACTGCATGATCGATCTGTCCCTCACTCAGGTAGACACCACACAACCTCAAAGCATTTTTGAGAGCGACGGCATAGGTAGCCGCTTCGAGCGAGGATTCCCGCTCGGCAGATCTGTTTGACATCTTCGGCCCCTACTTCGCCATGCGCCTGACGACCGTTTCCGGTCCCAGCAGAGCTTTATCGAGGTCGACTTCAAGGATGTTCTTGAGGATCATCGTTGCGATTGTTGGCATGGGCTTGCTTTCGCGAACGACAGAAAGGCATTCCGCAAGCGTCAACGTCCCCATTTCTTCCAGCGCTGCGAGAATTCGGATGCGATCGCCCAGCGGTGCATCATATCCCGCGTAGCGAATGAGATCCTTGGCATTCTGCATCCGCGGCGCGCCGACGAACTCGGAGGAGGACACCGCCAGATAGCGGTAGCCCTGCTTTTCGGCTATCCGCGATGTCGCCGATGCCCATGTGCTGGCGTTGACCAATGCGGGAGACGATTTCCAGCGCTATATCATATCGGCAACCACCCCGTTTTCCGCTGACGATTGCGACAGCCTCGCCGAAGATGCCGCTTCCGTTCTCCGGCAGCGGACCCCGGCTCTCGCCGCCGCTTTCGCGCAGCGGAGATGGGCGCTGCCGGCGATCATTGACCGGGTCTATTCACCCGCTCGCGCCGTAGACGGGCTTGGCTGGACATCCCGCTTCGGTTTCGAAGAGGTCTTGGCGGAGCTTGCCCGGTGCAGTCTGGAAGTGCTGCCGGCCGGCGCCAACATCAGCAGGAAATCCGAATAGGCCCCCAGCCTAAGCCGCCGCATCCTCGCGGACTTCCAGAATGCGGTCGATCAAGCCCCATTCCAGAGCCTCCTGCACCGTCATGAAGCGGTCGCGATCCATCGCCTTTTCGAACTCGTCATAGCTGCGCCCGCAATGCTCGGCATAAAGCCGTGTCATGCGATGTTTCGTCTGCCTGATTTCTTCGGCATGAATGAGCATATCCGACGCCTGCCCCTGAAAACCGCCGGAGGGCTGGTGAATGAGGATGCTGGCATTGGGCAGCGCCGCCCGCGTGCCCGGCTCACCCGCCATAAGCAGGAACGATCCCATCGAGCGGGCCGTGCCCATGCACAGCGTATGCACCGGCGCGCGAATGTAACGCATGGTGTCATACATGGCGAAACCGCTGGTCACCATGCCACCCGGCGAATTGATATAGAGATGGATCGGCTTCTTCGGGTTTTCCGCTTCGAGAAACAGCAATTGCGCACAGACCAGTGCTGAGACCGTATCGTTTACCTCACCGTTGAGGAAGATGATCCTCTCCCGCAACAGGCGGGAATAGATATCGAAAGACCTTTCTCCCCTTGACGATTGTTCGACTACCATTGGGACGAGTTGCATCGTTTCGCGCATCGGCGAACTCCTGTCGGTTGAAAAATTCGGGGAATGTGGCGGATCAGGCGGCGAGCTTGATCGGCGAACCGTTGTGGTTTGCGGCGGCCTTCGTCATGCGGCCGGTATTTGCGGGCAGGTCGTGAATGATGCGCAGGCTGGTGCCGCCATGGGCATTCGCCGCAATCCTGAAGGTGACGGTGCTTTCCAGAAACGGCGGATTGTCCTCGCGCAGCCGGTAGCGCACCTCCTCGCCGGGCTTGATATCGATCGCATCCGGTTCCGCCAAGGCCTCCTTCGGCAGCCAGTTTTCACGAAACGCCGGAATACTGATTGCGCGCCAGACCTTTTGTGGCGGCTCGTCCAGATCATATTCAAGCTCGATGCCGTTTGCCGGCGCTTCCGGTGTCTGCCTGTTCATTGATCCATATCCTTCAGCAGGAGCTTCAGAGCCTCGATGCGCTGCGGCCAGTAAGCGCGATATTTGCCAAGCCATGCCGCAATGCGGGTCAACCCTTCCGGATCGACCTCGTAATTGACGAAACGGCCCTGCCGCCTTTCAACCACCAGCCCCGCCCCGCGCAACACTGAAAGATGCTGCGACATGGCCGGCTGGCTTATCTCGATCCCCTCACGCAAGGCAGAAGCGTTCATGGCGCCGTCCGCCAGCTTTTCGAAAATGGCACGGCGCGTCGGATCGGCCAGTGCCCGGAAAATATCATTCTCTGTCATGACGACACATAAGCATACACTTATGTCATTCGCAAGCTCTTTCGGCGCGTGAAAAACGCGCCTTTTTCATTCCCATGGCATGAGATGCCGTGAACGCTTTATCCCCTCGCGCGTTTTCATCCGGCCTGATAGGCTTCGGGCCGGGAGCGATCAAAACAAGTGACTGCATTTACGGTCTTCATCGTCATTCTTCTTTTGGTCATCGGGCCGAGCCTGTTCGTCGTCATCGGCAAACAGCGGGAAAAGGCCATTCCCAAGCGCCCCTCCACCGCCCTGCCCGTCGCCGAGGATGGAACCGCGCTGGACAGGCACTGGCAATCGATCAGGAACGGCTGGAACGAGAAGAATGCGCTCTGCCTGCTGCATTCCAACCTGGATGCCTTCGCCGTGCGCGTGGCGGCTGCACGGGCCGCCGGGCGCAGCCTCGATCTCATGTATTACATGTGGAATGCCGATCTGACCGGGCGGCTGATGATGCGCGAGGTGATCGCCGCCGCCGATCGCGGCGTGCGCGTGCGGCTGCTGCTCGATGACCTCGGCGTGTCCATCTCGGACCGCATCTTCCACGCCATCGACAGCCATTCCAATATCGAGCTCAGGCTGTTCAACCCCACGAGGGCGCGGGAAAACATCCTGCATCGAAGCGTCGAACTGGTGCTGCGCTTTCGAAGCGTCAACCGCCGCATGCACAACAAGGCATGGATTGCCGATGGGCGCACCGTAATCGTCGGCGGGCGCAATATTGGCGATGCCTATTTCGATGCCGCCGAGCGGGCGAATTTCCACGATTTCGACATTCTCGGTTTCGGCAGGATCGTCGCCGACGCCACCGAAATCTTCGACGATTACTGGAACAGCGCCGTTTCCGTGCCGGTACGCTCGCTGCTGGCGCGCAGACCGAACAAGCTTGCCAGATTGCGGCACGAACTGGACGCCCTGCCGCAAAGCGAAGCCGCCAAACCCTATCTGGAGCGGGTGGAGAGCCAATATGGCCGCGATCATTTCCTGATGTCGGACCGGCTGCACTGGGTGGATACGGCGGATATTCTCGCCGACCCGCCGGAAAAGGCGGCAGGCAAACGCCGCAAGGGCCACAATTTCCTGATGGAAAGTCTGCTGCCCCTGATGCAGGCGGCAGGCGAAAGCCTGCACATCACCTCCCCCTACTTCATTCCCGGCAGGGAGGGCATGGAGATTTTTCTCGATCTCGCCGAACGCGGCGTATCGCTCGCCATCCTCACCAATTCGCTGGCCGCAACGGATGTGGCCGCCGTTCACGCGGGTTACGCCCGTTATCGCAAACCGCTTCTCCTTGGTGGGGTACGCCTGCATGAGCTGCGCGCGCAGGCGGATCAATCGAACTTCACGCTACGCGGTTCGGGACAGGCAAGCCTGCATACCAAGGCCTTCACCCGCGATGGCAGGACCGGCTATATCGGCTCGCTGAATTTCGATCCGCGCTCCGCTTCGCTCAACACCGAAATGGGTGTCGTGTTCAATTCGCCGCCGCTGGTCGCCCGTATGGACGAGATATTCACCGGGGAAATCCGCCGCACGATGAGCTTCGAACTGGATGTGGACAGCCGCAAACGCATTGTCTGGACGACGGAAGAACAGGGGCGGACGAAGACATACCGGCGCGAACCCGACGCGGCCATCAGCCGCCGCATCGTCGCGGGCATCATGCGCTTCCTGCCATTGGAATCGCAGCTTTGACGGTCGAAAGGCCCGCCAAAGCCGCCTCCTCTCAGGCCGCCGGCCTTACGCCGGACTTGGCCAGCTGTATTTGCACCAGCGTATCGAGGTTCTGGTTGACGCGACAGTAAAACTCCTCGTCGATGAAGGGCCGCAGCATGAAATCATTGCCACCCGCCTTCAGGAACCGCGCCGAAAGCAGCCGGTTGGTGGAGGAGGAAACACCGATGATGCGCAGCTCATGCGACCCGCGCACCGTGCGGATGCGCCGCGTGAGTTCGAAGCCATCGATATCGGGCATGTTGTAGTCGGTCACCACAAGGCCGATATCGGGATTGGCCTTCAATATATCGAGCGCCTTCGCACCGCTATCCGCCAGGCTGACGCGGAAATTATAACGCTTCAGCCGGCTTGAAAGCAGCGCCCGCGCCGTCGGGCTGTCATCGACGATGAGCACATGATGGCGGTGGTTGGTAAGGAAGCGACAGACGGATTCCGTCAGCATGTCCACGGCGAAAATATTGTCTTTCAGAATATAATCGACCACATCCTTGGCGATCAGCGTTTCGCGCGTCGCTTCATGGAAGGTGCTGGTGAAAACGATGGTCGGGATCGAAAGATCGATCAGATATTCCAGCGCCTCCCCCTTTTCCGCCCCCGGCAGGTTGATGTTGGAAATGGCGAGCGTCACCGGTTCGGGAGAATGTTCGTAACAGGCCTGCAGCTCCTCGAAGTTGCGGCACACCTCCACGGTAACGCCCAGCAGCTCCTTCAGGCGCATGCTCACCATCTGGGTGAACACATTGCTGTCTTCCGCCAGCAAAATGCGGTTATTGCTGAAAGGCACGCCAGAATATTGCATGCCCGTGATGCCTAGAAAATTCATTCTGCCCCGATCCCCCATCGTATGTCAGCGAAAGATAGCAGCCGCATTTTTCAGAATGATTAATAACACTTTTGCCGGAAGGCCAGTTGAGCACATGCTTACTTAAACGGAAATACGGCCCGCGAGGGGGCCGTATTCCAGCTTTGGGAGGGGAATGGTCTTATGCGCGCAGAAGCGCATTATCGGTGTCGAACGGGCTTTCTTCCACCACTTCGGCATCATAGGACGTGCCGAGAATGCGGATTTTAAGCTTGGTGCCGACAGCCGCATATTCCGGCTTGAGCATGGCGAGCGCGATGGATTTGCCCATACGCCAGCCGAAACCGCCGCTGGTGACACGGCCGGCAAGCGCGCCGTTTGCATCCACGATCGCTTCCGAACCGCGCGCATCGACATCGGTATTGCCGGATACGGTCAGCGTCGAGAAGACCCACTTCACGCCGGCTTCCTTATAGGCCACCAGCTTGTCGCGGCCGATGAAGTCCTTTTCCGGACGCAGGAAGCGGTCCAGACCGGATTCATAGGCGTTATATTCGACGGAAAGCTCGCGGCCCATGTTGCGGTAGGATTTTTCGAGCGACATGGAGACCATGGCGCGGATGCCAAAGGGCTTGATGCCGAATTCGGCGCCCGCTTCCATCAGCCTGTCGAAGATGTAGTTCTGCATCTCGATCGGATGGTGCAGCTCCCAGCCAAGCTCGCCGACGAAGTTGACGCGCAGCGCATGCGCCGTCGCCACGCCGACGGAAATCTGCTTGCCGGTGAGCCAGGGGAAATCCTTGTTCTCCAGGCTGGTGCGGGTGAGCTTCTTCAGCAGATCGCGCGACTTCGGACCGGCCAGCACCAGCACGCCGTATTTCTGCGTGATCGGCTGCAGCACCACGGAGCCATCGGTCGGTGCCAGACGACGCAGAACGTCATGGTCATGCGCTTCCAGACCACCGGCCGAAACCATGTAGAAGCGGCCCGGCGCCCATTCATAGACCGTGAATTCCGCCTTCACGCCGCCATTCGGCGTCAGAAGGTGGGTAAGCGCGATACGGCCGCGCTTCTTCGGCACCGCATTGGCCAGAATGCTGTCGAGCCAGGCGCGCGCACCGGGGCCGGAAACCTCCATCTTGGCAAAGGCCGACATGTCGAGCACGCCGACATTCTGATGAACGTTCTTCACCTCGTTGCCGACATGTTCGAAATAGTTCGAACGGCGGAACGACCACTTTTCAACGATGCGGCCGTCTTCCAGCGCCGGCGCGTGATTGTGGTTGGTGATGACATCGGCACCGACGCCGAGATCTTCCTCACGCAGCGCATAACCTTCCGGTGCATACCAGTTGGCGCGCTCCCAGCCATAGACGGAGCCGAACACGCCGCCGAGCTTCTTCAGGCGATCATAAACCGGCGTCGTCTTCAGCGGACGGGCGGCGGAGCGCTCCTCGTCCGGGTAATGCATGGTGAAGACGTTGGCATAGGCTTCCTCGTTCTTGGCGATGAGGTAACCTTCCGTTGCGTAAGGACCGAAGCGGCGCGGATCGACGCCCATCAGGTCGAGCGTCGGCTCGCCGTCGACGATCCATTCCGCAAGCTGCCAGCCGGCACCGCCGGCGGCGGTGATGCCGAAGGAGTGACCTTCGTTCAGCCAGAAATTCTTCAGGCCGGGAGCCGGACCGACGATCGGATTGCCATCCGGCGTATAGGCGATCGCGCCGTTATAGACCTTCTTGATACCCACTTCGCCGAAGGCCGGAACGCGCACCATGGCGGTTTCGATATGCGGCATCAGACGGTCAAGCTCTTCCTGGAACAGCTCATATTCGCTGTCGTCGGAGGGACCGTCGACATAACAGACCGGCGCGCCGACTTCGTAAGGACCGAGGATCAGGCCGCCCGCTTCTTCGCGCATGTACCAGGCCGAGTCAGACTCGCGCAGGACACCCATTTCCGGCAGGCCTTGCCGGCGGCGTTCCTGAATGGCCGGGTGCGGCTCGGTGACGATGTACTGATGCTCGACCGGAATGACCGGGATGTTGATGCCGACCATCTCCCCGGTCTTGCGGGCGAAGGAGCCCGTGCAGGAGATGATATGTTCGGCAATGATTTCGCCCTTGTCCGTCGTCACCTTCCAGTGACCGTCTTCCAGCTGCTCGATGGCGGTGACGGTGGTGTTGCGGTAGATGGTGGCGCCACGGTCACGCGCGCCCTTGGCCAGCGCCTGCGTCAGGTCGGCGGGCTGGATATAACCATCGTCGGGATGCTGGATCGCGCCGAGCAGGCCGTCCGTCTCACAGAGCGGCCAGATTTCCTTGACCTGCTCCGGCGTCAGCATGTTGACACGCACGCCGATGGTCTCGGCAATGCCGGCATAATACATATATTCGTCCCAGCGATCCTTGGTGCGGGCGAGACGGATGTTCGAAACCTTGGAGAAGCCGACATTCATGCCGGTCTCTTCCTGAAGCTCCTCGTAGAACTTCACGGAATATTTGTGGATCTGGCCAACCGAGTAGCTCATGTTGAACAGCGGCAAGAGGCCGGCCGCGTGCCAGGTGGAGCCCGAGGTCAGTTCCTTGCGCTCGATGAGAACGCTGTCGCTCCAGCCCTTCTTGGCAAGATGATAAAGTGTCGAGACGCCGACAACGCCGCCACCGATCACCACCGCCCGTGCATGTGTCTTCATTTACAGAACCCCTGAAAAGCGCCGGCCTTGCCTTATTCCGCCGACATTGGATGGGAGGAATATGAAGCGCTTGCGGGTTGTTCAGCCGCCTGATTGCGACATGGCCATAGGGTGCTGCGACAGGCGTGAAAATGACGGCATGCCGGGTGAAAGGCTTCCCACCCCTTTCTTCTCTCGCCGAGGAGAAGGTGACCCGAAGGGCCGGATAAGGAGGCCACGTTGCCGAATATCCCGACGCTAGCTCCCACCACCCGCTACCGCGACCTCCTCCCCCGCGGGGAGAAGGTGACAGGCGGCGAGCCCCTGCCCGGGACTCGGCACCCTCAAGCAACAGCCTGCTACGCTTTCGCGCCAGATTTCTCCTTCGGCTCAGCCGCCTTCTCGCTCTTTGATAGCTCTTTCTCTGGCGCCGCCGCCCCCGTATGGGCCACCACCGCCTTGTCGCCCTCTTCCGAAAGCAGCGCCGCCAGCATCTGCGGATTGGCGTCACCTTCCACATGGATGTTGAGGTTGCGCTGCGGGAACGGGATGGCGATGCCCTCTTCGCGGAAGCGGTGGAGAATGGCGATGCGCAGCGCGTTTTTCACGGCAAGCCCGTTCGACAGGTCAGCAAGGTGGAAGCGCAGCTCGAAATCCAGAGAGAAATCGCCGAAACGCAGAAATTCCACATGCGGTTCGGGATTGCGCAGCACCGGCGGCTGGGCGCGCACCAGCTCCAGCAGAATATCCATCACCTGCTGCGGATCGGAATCATAGGCAACAGACACCGGAATTTCCGCCCGCATGATGCGGTTGCGGTGTGTCCAGTTGCCGACAGAGGAGTTGATGAATTCCGAATTCGGCACGATGATCGATTGTCCACGGAAGGTTTCGATCTCGGTGGCGCGCACGGAAAGCCGCTTGACGGTGCCTTCCGTCGTGCCGGTCACCACCCAGTCGCCCACCTTGAAGGGACGCTCGACCAGGAGGATGAGGCCGGAGACGAAGTTCGAGACGATGTTCTGCAGACCGAAACCGATACCGACCGAAAGGGCGGAGGCGACCAGCGCCAGGCTTGAGAGGTTGAGACCGGCGGAAGAGACACCAAAGATCGCCGCAACGGCGATACCGAGATAACCGATGCCTGTCTTGACCGAGTTGCGCACCCCGGCATCCACCTGGCCCCGCGCCATGACGTTGTTATCAAGCCACTTCTGGAACCAGCGGGTGATGATGTAACCGATGGCGAAGACGAGCACGCCGCCGAAAAGTCCGATCAGCGAGATGGAGGCATTGCCGACGGTGATGCCGGTCAGCAGGCGATAGGCCCAGCTTTCGATATCGCCCGGCTGAAAGCCCCAGGAAAACAGGATGAGCGGCACGCCGAAGGCAAGCGCCACGGCATAAATGCCAAGCCCCGCGGCAAGGCCGGCCTGATCAAGCGCAACCGGCCCAAGGCCGAAGCGCCGCGCGAGATAACGCCCGGCAAGGGATTCGCCAAAGGCGCCCTGCCGCGAAATCGCCTTGCCGGAGAGAATGCCGATATACATGGTCGCCAGCACCGCGCCGGTCGCGACGATCTGCGTGGCGAGGAAGCGCGCAAGACCGACATAACCGGTCAGGCAGGCGCCGATGAGGATGAGACCGCCCACCCGCAACAGAATGACGAGCCAGCGCGGCAGGCGCTGGTTGCCGGTGTCGTAATCCTGCCCCTCACCGATCATCGGCCGCAGGAACGACACGGTGAGCAGAATGAGCCCGATGATGATGGAGGCGACGAAACTCTTGGCGACGGTGACGATCAGCGGCGAATAAAGCGTCTCGCTGATGGTGCCGAACAGGTAATCGAGACCATTGACGAGCGCCATCAGCAGCACCGCCGAAGACAGCGTATGTGCGCCCTTGTTCGATACCTTCAGCAGGCGCCATTCCGGCTGTGTCGGCGCAAAGATCGCATAGCTCAGCCGCGAGACGAAATAAACGAAACCGGTGATCGCCATCGCCCCGAACAGGATCGGCGCTATGTCGGACCGCAGCACGTTGAAATTATCGAGGAAGAAGGCCGAGGTGACGAGAAACAGGAACAGCGACAGCGACTGCACCATGGTCGACCAGAAGGCCACCGAAAGCCTTCTGAGATAGGAAGGCTCGCCCGTGAAGGCGCGGCGGTCCATGCGGCTGCCGAAAAAGCGGTAACCGCCGACCAGAAACAGCAGCGCCGCCATGATCGACAGCATCACGGCGCCGAACATCGGCAGCCGCTTGTAGTTCCAGACATAGGCCGCCCAGTTGCTGAAGGCATTGTTGAGGTTGGTGAGTTCAGCCAGAAAGGCGGAAGACGCATCCCCAAGTGTCTGGGCGGAAACTTCCGTGCGCTTGAACAGGGTGGCGGCGAAAAGCGCCCGGCGCACCGCCGTGATATTGTTGGAAATCTGCGCGGCATTGTTGGCGGTGGCCTCCACCTCGCCGGCCATGGCATTCAACTCGCCGCGCTCCGCCGTCAGCMGGTTCCGCTCCTCCGTGACGAGGCTCGCCTCCGATGGCTGGCCTTCGCCAGGCGCCGCACCCAGCGCATCCAGCCGGGTCTTGATCTGGTCCAGCCGCGCCCGAAGCTTGGCATTGGCGGCGGCGGCATCGGCAGCGATGCCATCGGCCCGTCCCTTGAGGTCGACGAGCTGGACATCGTCGCGTCCGCCCGCCTCCACCTGCCCCGAGATGAATGCGATATCCGCCTTCCATTTTTCGAGATCCGATCTCGCCTGCTCGACCGTCGAGACCTGGATGGCGCCCGGCGTTGCCGGCGTCGTTGTTTCCTGCGCCAGAGCCGGCATCACCCAGAGGCTGCTGAAGAGGGCAAAAAGAACGGCCAGTATCGGGGCCATGCCGCCACCTCGCCGGCCAGCGCCCGCCCGCTCGCCGAACACCCGCCTGCCATCCATCAATCCGCCGACCATCAACCGCACATCCATGCCTTTCGTCTCTTTACGCCGCATCAGGCTATTTAGCGCCTGCCGCGCGGAAAACCACCCGCATAAAGCGAGGTTTTCAGGAGTTTACCTTGCTTTTCACCACGAGAATCATCACCTTCGATTATGCAGCAACATGGGAGGAAATCATGGAATCTGCTGGCATTGGCTGGATCGCAGCCATCATCATCGGTGGTGTCGCCGGGTGGCTCGCCGAACAATTCATGAAAAGCAATATGGGTGTTTTCATGAACATCCTTCTTGGAATCGTCGGCGCGATCGTCGCCAACGCCATCCTGTCGGTATTTGGAATCGCTCTACAGGGTTGGCTCGGTTATCTCATCGCCGGCTTCGTCGGCGCCTGCATCCTCATCGCCATCGGCAGAGCCTTCAGGCGCGGATGACCAAAAAGAAAAATCCGTAAAACCCCGGATTTTCAGGCTTTTCCAGCGCGACTGAAATTTTTTCGTCATAAAAATCGAAGAAATTTCATTTCCGCGCTGGACAAGCCCAAACTTCCCCTTTATAGCCCCCCTCACACCGCCACACGGTGCCGGTCGGGTGATTAGCTCAGTTGGTAGAGCAGCTGACTCTTAATCAGCGGGTCGTAGGTTCGAGCCCTACATCACCCACCAATCTTTCCAAACACTTAGTGTTTAATTCAGCCGCAAAGCGGCTCGAATTTTTCCCCTGCAGCCTAGAATAAAATGACCTTGAAATCCGCCTTTGGCGACAAGGTCCGCACCCTCGCGCCAGCAACTCGCCATAGCAATGTTCCCGCCCCTCGGCGGCACGGATGCAGCGGACGCACCCTCCTGATCAAAAGGCGCGAAACGCGGCTGTGAGCGCCCACTGAAGCCGCCCACAGAAAACCTCTCTGCCAAGCTGCGGCGCTCGTCGAACGCCAGCGATACCTTTCATGACAGAGTGAAAAATCACCCGTTCTGACTAACCGCCGCTTCCGCTTTTGGTGCGGAGGCACTTCTACGGCGATAGGCTTGATTTAACGGAGCCTCAACGAAGCGGTAGGCCATCAAACTCAGCAGCGTCGTGGCGAACAGGGCCAAGATGGCAGCCAAGGCTACCGAAAGGATGCCCGGACCCCAAAGCGCATTGACAGCTTTGGCGGATGTTTGAATGAGCAGATTGTGTATGAGATAAATTGAGTAGCTGGCATTACCAAGCTCGATAATCCATTTGTTCTTTAGACGAAATCCGTTTTTCTCCAGCAACACACATCCGGACACCAATAGAAATCCAGCCACGCCCCAGCTCAGAGGCCGGAATATGCCGGTGCTGTGAGATAGCCCCAGGCCAAAGCCCGTAGCCGCGATCAGCACCACGCCCAAAATCAGGAAAGACCAACCCGCAGCCGCGGCGGCCTTATTGTCCGACCACCGTGCTCCGGTCAAAAGATATGCCGCTCCGATGGCGACCCCGAAGACGAAGTCCAGTATTATCGGCTTTGCGTAATATGCCATATATCCGAGCGGGAGAACTTCGCCGGAAGCGACAAAAATCGCCAGAACTGCCGAAAGGAAGCAAATCCTGAGGAGGAAGTTCTTTATTGGCAGGAGAGAGGCGAAGACAACGTAGAAGAACATCTCGTAATTCAGCGTCCATCCCACCGACAGAATTGGCTCCCACAGACCGTTGCGCGTAAACGGTATAAAAAACAGCGAGTTGAATATATAATCCGCGCGCAGCTCCATCACGCCGACAGGGCGAAAACCTATCAAAAACAAAGCAACAACAAAAAGCGTTACGATCCAGTACATGGGAACGATGCGAACAATTCTGTTCAGCATAAATCGAAAAGGATCGCTCTCTTTATTAAAAGTCGTGACGACCATAATAAAACCGCTCAATACAAAAAATATATCGACCCCTGCGGCGCCGAACTCATAGCTCTTTGCATTGGGGAAATAGGGTGTTAGATTTGGAACAAAATGATGAAAAAAAACAAGATAAGCGGCAACCGCTCTCAAAACCTGCAAATTAAATATCATTTAAAATATCCTGAAAAATATACTGTATAAGGTATAACGGATTTAACATATGAAGCCAAAAGCTTTTTTGCGCACCACCGCCGCAGCCGCGATGGGGAGCGCCATTTTCTTTTCCACCCCGGTTTCCGCAACATGCCTGCCCGAACAGGTTTCCTTGAAGCCGGGTTCGAAGATCGTTTTTGAAGGAGACAGCCTCACCTACGGCTTCGACGAAGCCGAGATGAACGGGGCACCGAAAATCAACAATGGATGGGCGAGAAGAAGCCGTACCCCCTACCCCGAAGAAGTGGGAAAATCCCTGCCCGGCGTCCAGATCGTAAACCATGGCTTCCCCGGAGACAGAAGCATTGACGGAATTAAACGGTGGGCTTCCTCCAGCAATGGCGACCTGACGGTACTAATGTACGGCACCAACGATGCCGGCAATTTCGGCAAACTGGAAAGAACCCTCACAACGCAAGAGTTTCATGCAAATCTGCAGAGCCTGATTGACCGCCGTATCTCGGCAGGCAGCAAGGTCATTCTTGTCACGCCTCCGCCGATCGCTGATAACGCGGTAGACGCGGGCGTGGAGCGATACCGGGACGTCGTCCGCAACACCGCGCAGGCAAGGAACATGGCTTTGGTCGAGGCGCCGCAGGCCCTGGCCGATGTTGCCACCAAATGGGTCGACGGCCTCCATCTCAGCCCCGCAGCCAATCAGTCCCTGGCAAAGGCGCTTGCAAAAAAGATCTGCCTGACAGTCTCACCTTAGCTGAACCGTCGCTTCGCCCCGGTTGGCGCGAAGCAGATAGATCGACAGCCATTTCCGCATGAGCTTATGCATTGGCGCCTCCAACAGACGCCACGACATAACCCCAACCAGCAAAATCAGCCCCAGCCCGCCTATCAATGTCATCGCCGCAAAGATCACGGGGAAATCGACAAAACGGGACGCAATTTTCGATACGAGATGCAGGACGAGAGGATGCGTGAGATATATCGCATAGCTCGCCGAGCCAATTGTGATGAGGAACGGATAATCAAGGGTCCGGCCTTGCCGCTCCAGAGCGATCAGCACAAGGATTATGAGACTTCCGCCCACACCCCATGTCAGCGGCCTGATGAAACCGTCCAACTGCGGTATCGGCGTGATGTCCGGCAGCACAATCAACAATATCCCCGCCAATATCCCTCCAATTGACACGGAAGCGGGAAGGCGTTGCAGATCGGCCCTCATGGAAAGGCGCGCGAGCCAGATGCCGAACACGAAATCCAGCATGATCGGCCTGGTGTAAAACCAGGCAGACGTGGAATTTTCTATCCTCAGGACAAACGGCAGCAGGACCAATGCGAGAATGATGCCCGTTACCATGACGGAAGCGCGGACCCTGTCCTTCAAACTTACAAATGCACCAAAAATGAAGTAGAAAAAGACCTCATAGATCAGGGTCCAGCCCACATAGACTATCGGCTGATACAGCCCATCGCGCTCGACAGGCAGAAACAGATACGACCGCAAGACAAGATCGAATGGCAGATCAACCACCCCGATAGGCTTCATCCCCGCAAGATAAGCGAGGCATATTACAGTCGTTATCGCCCAATAGAGGGGAGCAATTCGCGCTATTCTGTGGAAATAAAATACCAGTGGCGTCAGCTTCGATTGCTCGGTGGTCAACACCATAAGAAATCCGGACAGAACAAAAAATATGTCAACGCCGGCATTACCAGAAACCAGCATGGGGAAATTGTCATATACCTGACGCATTTCTGGGCCGATGTGGACATATACGACCATCAGCGCCGCGACAGCCCTAAGGACATGGAGATTCTTAATCAAAATCGCCTCTTAGCTTAAATAAATTAAATACCCATCTGGTCGTAGACCACGCATTCGGTATATTAGTTTTTTATTTACAATAAAATATTGGGACAAAATGAATATTGCGCTGACGCCGACATGTCGGAAATCGATGCGGATTTCACCCGCTTACGAATGAACAAAGAAAAAATATTCTCTAATTTAGCTTGATGACGTTCTTATAAATAATTGAGAGATTCAATCTCGTGCAACAATCTAAGCACCACAATCGACGGCTGGCAAGCAGGATGCCCGCATTCGTCAACGCCATGCCCTACTATCCCGGCAGGATAGTCGGCCCCAGATTTCTGATCCAGTGTTTCGTCCTGGCTTTTGGTTTCTTTTCACAGCTCAACGTGATCCCGACCGCCTTCGGTGTTCCTTTTTTAAGAATTACCGACATCATCGTCATAACCACGCTGCCCATCATTTATCTGGTCTACATCAGAATAATCAACTCCACACTTTTCCTGATCCACACGACGCCCATAGTCATGACATTGTTCATAGCTCTGCTATTGTCGTATAATCGAGCGGACGGAGAACATTATTCATCGATTTTTACGTTTTTATACATCCTGTATTTCCTGCCATTTACTTTCGCCCTACTCAAGGAGGATTGCCTTGAACTATTCTGCTGGGGCGTATTATTGGGTTTCGGCGCAACCGTCATGTGTCTGCTGTTCGATCTCTATAGCCCCTCTACCCTTTCGAGGTTCGGGCTGGCTCTCGAATTTGACTACCAGGCCGTGGCAGACGCCGCAGCAACGGGCGACGTCAATGCTTCACTGATACGTTTCGAGAAAGCCGGAGGCCTGTGGTCCCAGGGCAACGAGGCCGGGCCGGTATTTGCCCTTGCGGCGGCGGCGGCGGCATATCTGGCGGAAAAGCGCCGGAGTTTTCTTATATTTGCTTCGTTTTTTCTTCTCTACATAATTTCTTTCAGCGCCACATTGAACAGATCCGGCATGGGAACGGTCCTTCTGGTCTCGATCCTTTCCTACACCCACTCCCTGTCGAACAAAAAACTCAAGCTGACGGCCTTATACGCCGCCCTCGGCGCGTTCTTATTGTCGATCATTCTTCCGCTCGGTCTTTTCGGCTTGATCGAAGGCGCGGTTGCGAAACGGTTCGTTGAAGATGACAACGCAGCCTCCAACGTTTTCGACCGGCTGGAATCACTCGGATATGGTGTGCAGGTCGCGATGAATAGTCCGTTCGGCATAGGGCTTAGTGCCAGAGTGGCCGAAATGAACGCGCTTGGCCATTTCGGCAGCCCTCACAATGGCTTTATCTCGACAGCCTTCACGGCCGGCGTCCTCATCAGCATTTTCGTATTGGGCTCCGTCGCCTATCTCATATTCCGCCGCCGTAAGATCCGTTTTTTCCTCTACGTGGCAGTGACATTGACCTGCGGCTATCTTTTCGAAGAACTCGACGTCAATCCCGCCTTCATGTGTTGGGCAGGACTATTGATCGGCTACACGGCCCTGGATCTGGACTTCCGCCTGGTCAGGGGGCCCTCGATCTTGCGCAGAACTCTAAACCATTCCCCCGATGAATATCCGCAAAGAAGGTATGTGAGCATGGCACAGTCATAGTGGGGGGCGGAGAGACAAGCTCCTCATAATCCACAAATTTCCCAATAGATAACAAGTTATTGTGATGCTTATTTAAAGCATAGAATGAACCCTTGTTGCCTATGCGACCCGTTTCGCCTTCGGTAGAGCTCGCGCACAATGTCGTCGCCACCGCCGGCAGCGCAACGCCGCGTCCCACGAAGGATGAAATCGGCCTTCCACTGACGGCCTTTCCCCAAAGCTGTCTCAATCATCCTTATGATCGGGACCATGAGATTGATCGTCAACATATTGATTTTCGTCCTCGGCGCGGTCGGGAGCGGGGTATGTGCATTTTTATTGTCGGCGGCCTTGGCCGATTCCGGATTTCTCGGGTCCTGTTTTGAGGGAAATTGCGCCTATGCGGCGCTTTTCATGGTGCTGCCCGTCACCTGGTTCGTGATTTTTGCGCTTTATGTCATGGCGCTGCTGATCTGGAGGCGAAAGCCTTTTCGGAATAGAAGGCTCTGAAAATGCGTCTGGCGGGGTCATCGCCGCCGCAGGCTCGTTGACAGCCATCAAGACTTGCCGTTAACGTCCGCCTGCTGGGGGATTCGCTGCCAGTGATGTACGGGCCTTGTAGAGCATACCCGATATCACCGGCCTCTGAATGTGCATGTTCCGATTTGCGTTTCGCGTATGATGGGCATGACGGAAAACAGGGAGACCAAACGATGCGGGCCGCAATCAATTCCCCGTCGCTTTCGATCGACACCATGGACTACCAGGCCGAGTGTCAGTTCGCGCTAGAGCCTTCCATTCACGGGCTGATCGAAAAAGCGGAACATGCCGGCTGGAACCGCCAGCAGGCCGCCCTTGCCATCGTTGCACTCGCCAGCGAGTATCTCACCGACCTCATGTCCGCCGGCGGCCTTCCCGCGCCGGATCAACGTCCCCTCTCCTGACATCTTCGAGCCGGGGCGGATCAGCGCCCGCGCCGTCGAGACAATCATCGTAAAAATCGATCGAAGAGATCCGGAGCGTCCCTGTCGCCCGTCGGAAGCGTCGGCTTGCGCCGTAACAATGTTCCGGTGCGGCCGGTCCTGTGCGACGGGCAACACCCGGTGCAGCCGGTCGCACCCGGAGGCTTGTTATTCCACGGGCACATCGCTCGCCGGCCACCCTGCCACAGTGTTGACACAAGCCCCTAATAATGAGAACATAAAGTGAACATTATGGAGGTCAGCGATGAACACAGCAGACGTAACCATAGAAAATGCCCTTTCCGTCGTGGCCCGCTCGCGCGACATGCGTGAGCGCGCGCTTGAACGGCGCCGCGAACTGCAGCGGCGAACGGAAGTCATCATCACCCGGCCGCTCTATGTTCTCAAAAAGAACGAAGGGCCGAAGCAGCTGTCGCTCAAACTCGATAGCTAGTTGCCATGGAAATGCTGGAGAAGGCTCGCAAGGCAGGCCTCACCGCAAGACGTTCCTGCTTCCCGTTTTTCAAAAAGCGAAATCCCGTGCGGATCACCTCACGCACGGGATTTTCTGAATGAAGAGGTTGTTGTTCCGGGCTATTGCATGCGTTGCATTGCGGCCTCGGGCTCACCGGTCGTCGCAACCGCAGCCGGAAGGCGGTCGGTCTTTTTCAGGATGACGACGGGTTTGTCGACGGGGTCCGTCGGCGGCACGATGCTTGCGGTCTTGAATTCACGGTCTACGGCAGGAACGGAAGCGTTGATCTTTTCATGACCTGCGCATTCCGCAAGCGCTGCACTGGCGGAAAAACCAAAGACAGCGGCGATAATGAGAACTGATTTCATGTCATTCTCCCTTCGCTTTTGTGGCAATCTCCAGTCTAGGTGGAGACGCGCCGGATTGAAAATCACACTTTAGAGACATCTAAAGCTCATCATCATTTCGGCAGTCGTCATCGATGTGCAGCCAAGTGAAAGGGCACTGTCATCGCCCTATTTTTTCCGCACATCCAGCGGATTTCGGCAAAGCGGCCTGCGAAATATCATCGCCACGTAACTTCCCTTCAGGGAAATGAGGCTTGGCGTGTAAGTCGAAACCTTCGCCGTGTTGGCGGCCCTGATCGTTCTTCCTCCAGAGGAATTCTGCTGCATGGCACGCCTCCTTCCATGAGCGATAACGAAAAAGCACGGGTCTTGTTCCCGCAGCCTTCGCCCTTTCCCCAAGAGAGGCCAAGGCGCTGCCACTTGTTTCTTCTCCCCACCGGGGAGAAGGTGGCCCGAAGGGTCGGATGAGGGGGCTCGCTCAAGGGATATCTCTGCCCTCGCCCCCTCATCCCGCTGCCGCGACGTTCTCCCCCTCGAGGAGAAGAAACAAGCGGCACCATCCCCGTGACAGCGGCTGCCCTCAGCCCCAAGCTTGAAAATTCCGCCCAAAAGCTCTATATGCCTCAGCGCGAGGACGACCTCGGCCATATTGGCGACAGCATGCGGGACGGCCCGGTCACATACCGGAGAATGAAATGCGTTCCCTGCAAGATCGTATCCGCCACGCGCTCAGCTTTGAAATCATCGGCCTTCTGCTCGTCATCCCCTTGGGCGCGCTGCTCTTTGGCATGCCGATGGAAGATATCGGTATCGTCGGCCTCGTCAGCGCCACGCTCGCCACGATCTGGAACTATGTCTACAATCTTGGCTTTGACCATGCCATGCAGCGGCTGAAGGGCACGACGTTGAAGACCCCGGCCATCCGGGTCGCCCACGCCGTGTTGTTCGAGCTCGGCCTCCTGATCGTGCTGATGCCCTTCATCGCCTGGTATCTGAATATCAGCCTTGCCCACGCGCTGGTGATGGATATCTCGTTTGCGCTGTTTTACGTGGCCTATGCTTTTGTCTTCAACTGGAGCTACGACCGGGTTTTCCCGCTGCCGGAATGGCAATCGCAGCAGGACGCCGCCTGATCGACGGCTTCCGCGTCCGCCAAGAGCGGTTCAGCGCAGCGACGCCTTGAAGAAACTGACGACATCGGCGTTAAAACCGCGATGGAACTCCGCCCGATCGAAGTCCGCCGCGTCGCTGCAAATCTGGGGCGCGGCTTTTGCCATCTCCGGCGGGCAAGGGGCAATGAACGAAAAATGCCCTGCCCCTTTCACCATCCGATAATCCGGTTTCACCGGCAGATCGTCGCGCAGCCTTGCAATATCCTGCGGCACAACCCCATCGCCGCCCTGTTCCGAACTCCACAGCTGGACGGGGATCGCGATGGCCTTCAGGTCGCCCGCGCCGGGAAAGGCATTCAACGGGTCGGCAACGACCACAGCCTTCACGCGCCTGTCCTGACCACCGTGCTGCGGCAACGCCGTCTTCTGCCGCATCTGCGTGCAAATCGGCGCCTGCGGGTCAGGACAGGGCAGCCCGGCATTGGCAAAATCGGGAATGCCGCCGGCAAGCACCAGCGCTGTATAACCGCCACGCGAAAATCCGAAGACGCCGATCCGCCCGGCATCGATGGAACCGGCTTCGCTCCAGCCTGCGAGCAGATGATCCAGCACTCGGGCAATATCCGCCGGCCGGCTCGTCAGCGCGGAAAGTTCACCCGCCTTCTTCATCTCAAGCGCGTTGTCTCCGGGGTGATTGATCGCCGCGACAATGAAGCCGGCATCCGCCAGCGCCGCCGCCGTGTCGCGATGGCTGAAATAGGTGCCGCCAAAGCCATGGGAGATGACAACGAGCGGATATTTCCCGTGAGGGATCGGGCAATCCCGCACGGCGGGCAAAAGGAAGGGGCCGATCCTGACCTCTCCCGGCGCGGCCGCGCAGGGCGACCACACCGCAGCCTTCATGGCGGCTTTGCCATTCGCGGCTGGAACATCGACCAACCGGAGACCGGCCGCCGTGGCGGCATCCGTTCCGGACAGTGCGGAAAGCATAAGGCAAAGCAGCAGCAGAAATCGCATCACGAACTCACGGATCGGCAACATTACGCATAAACCGATCGGCGACCGGTCCTGCGCAAACATAAAGCGGTTTCTCGTGACGGCAATGACTGCCGGGCGCTTAAAGCGATTTCAGCGTCCAGGCCACGATGTCGCGGGTGGCGGCGGCAAAGGCCTGGTCGAGCGCCTTGACGAAATTGGCGTTGCCGGAACCGCTGACGCGGGCGCTGGCGCGGAACACTTCCTGCGCCTTCACCGTGCCGTTGCGGTCGTTCAGGAGCTTCACCGACATTTCGATATTGGCGATGTTCCTTGCCGTATCGATTTCGAAGGCGCGGATATCGGTCACGACCTGATAATCGATAGCCAGCCCCTGCCCCGGCCGGCCGACGCCGCCGAGCTTGCCGGTATCCTCGAAGGCTTCCACTAGCTTGGATTGCACCATGCGCGGCAGGCGGTCGCTCCATTGCGAATTGCCGAGATATTGCACTTCCGAGCCGGAAAGCCGCACCACGATGTTTTCGCTATCGAGCGCCTTCAGGGCGGTCGGATCGGCGATCAGCAATTGCCGGCTCTTCAGCGAGGGCCCCTGCGCTACCGCCGCCGAGGATACGGAAAGATCGAAGGTATCGTTCGTCGGCGCACCTGCACAGCCTGCCATCAAGGCGGCAAATAGCGGAGCCAGAAGGAGGGCGCGGCGTTTTTGGCCGTTCATCGATAGTCTCATTGGCCGATACCCCTCTTAGCGCCTTGTTCTGCCATCATATTGTTTCACGGTTTCGCCGCCGAAAATCAACCGCTGCGGATCGCGGTCGATATTGGTGATGGCATTGTTGAGATTGTCGACAGTGACCCGCGTGCTGCCGATCAGCGCCTGGAAATCTTTCAGGCCGGAGCTGGAGAAGCGGGTCAGATTGTCGGCAATCGGCCCGATGCGGGCATTGAGATTGTCGGCCACCGCCTTGAAGGAGGTCAGCGTCTCGCGCGCCTTGGCAAACAGGGAATTGGCATCGTCAGTGCCAAGCATGCCATCCACCCTGGCGAGAATGCCATCGACACGGCTGGAGGCAAGGTTCAGCTTGCGGCCCATCTCGGTGAAGTCGGAAACCGCCTGATCGATATCGGCGCGGCGCGCACCCACATCATCGGCAATCCGCTTGAAGTTCGCCACGGCGTCACGCGCATCGGCGGTCGCTGCGGAAACATCGCCCACCACGGTGCTGACCTTGGCGGGATCGACGGAAGCAAGAAGCTCATCCGCGCGCTTCACGACTGTCTGCACCTCGGTGCTCGCCGCCTCGAAATTGCGCGCCGTGCTCTGCACGGTTTCCATGATGCCCTGAATGTCGCTGGAGGCGGAAGCGACATCCTTCGTCACCTTGTCGACATTCGAAAGGATGGAATCGATCTTGCCGGCATCCACCGCCTTCACCAGATCTTCGATGGCCGTCAGCGTGCCGTCGAGGCGCACCGAGACCGATTGCACGGTGGTGGAAAGCGAGCTCAAGCTTGCAATGAAGTTCTTGATGCCGTCGGAATTGGCCGCCAGCGCATCGGAGAATTTCTCGGCATTACGCACCGTCTGCGTCAACGGGCCACGGGCATCCTGCACAAAGCCCTGCAATTCGCCGATCGCACCATCGGCGCGCTTCAGGATTTTATCAGCCGTGGCAAGCAGGTTGGTAACGCTGGAAAGATCGGCCGTCAGCTCGGCGGGAACGCCACTTTCGACGGCTTTCTGCAGAATGCGCTCGCCATCCTTGTTGCCGCCGGAAAGCTCGATATAGGCGGCACCGGTCAGGCCCTGAATTTCAAGCACGGCGCGAGTAGACGGAAAAACCGGCGCATCCGCCTGCACTTCAGTAAAGGCGATGGAATAGGCCGGGTCATCGCGGTCGATGGCAAGGCCACGCACGGTGCCGACGGGAATGCCGTTGAAGCGCACGGGAGAACCTACGGAAAGGCCATTCGCAGAGCCCGGAATGCGCACGACAAGCTGCGCGGTCGGACCGCCACGGCCGAATTCCGCCATCCAGTAAACGAAGCCGAATGCGGCGGCGATCACGATCAGCGTGAAAATTCCGACTATGGTGTAGTTCGCCTTGGTTTCCATGCTTCTCGTTACTCCACCGGATTTTCATGTTTGCCGTCCGGAAGAACGACAGAGCGCGCCCGTTTGCCGCGGAAATAGGACTGCACCCACGGGTCGTCGCAGGCGAACATGTCCTGCAATGTCCCTTCCACCAGCACCTTCTTCTGGCCGAGAACCGCGATGCGGTCACAGACGGAGAACAGGCTGTCGAGGTCGTGCGTCACCATATAAACGGTCAGGCCGAGCGAATCACGCAAGCGCGAAATCAGCATATCAAATTCCGCCGCCCCGATGGGATCGAGGCCGGATGTCGGCTCATCGAGGAAGACGAGGTCGGGATCGAGCGACAATGCCCGGGCAAGGGCCGCACGCTTGATCATGCCGCCGGAAAGCTCCGACGGGTATTTGTCGCCGGCATCGGGCTTCAGGCCGACCATCTCGATCTTGAGGTAGGCAAGCTCGTCCATCAGCTTCTTCGGCAGGTCCAGATATTCCCGCATCGGCAGCTGGATGTTTTCCTTCACCGTCAGGCCGGAAAACAGCGCGCCCTGCTGGAACAACACGCCGAGCCGCTGGTCGAGCATCATGCGGTCGTCTTCGCTTGCCCTGTCGTAGTCAGTGCCGAGAATGCGGATCGCACCCGCCTGCCGCGGCAGGAGCCGCAAGATCGCCCGCATCAACACGGATTTGCCAGCACCAGAGGGGCCGATAAAGCCGAGGATTTCACCGCGATAGACATCGAGGTCGAGATTTTCGAGCACGTTCCGGCCGTTGAAACCGACGGTCACGCCCTCGACGGAAAGCACCACCTCTTTGCCGTCTTTTCCGGTTCTGGTCTGCTGCTGCGGTGTCTGGTCCTGTTTCTCCAACGCGGCCCCCTTAAAAATCGATGGCTGCGTAGAAGATGGCGAAAAGGCCATCCACCAGAATGACGACGAAGATCGACTTCACCACCGAGGAGGTGACGTGCTGGCCGAGCGATTCCGCCGAGCCGCCCACCTTCATGCCCTCCACCGCCGCGACGATGCCGATGATGAGCGCCATGAATGGCGCCTTGATCATGCCCGCAGCGATGGTCGATTCCTCCACCGCGCCGTGCAGGCGCGACAGGAACACCTCAAACGTGATGCCGGAATAAAGCAGCGCCACGACGGCCGCGCCGAAAAGGGCGGCGAAATTGGCGAGAATGGTCAAAAGCGGCAGCGCGATGGTCAGCGCCACCAGCCGCGGAAACACCAGCACGCCCACCGGGTTAAGCCCGATGACCTTCAGCGCGTCGATTTCCTCGCGCATCTTCATCGAGCCTATTTCCGCCGTGATGGCGCTGCCGGAACGGCCGGCGATCATGATCGCGGTGAGCAGAACGCCGATTTCACGCAATTGCAGAATGCCAACGAGATCGACGACGAAGACTTCAGCACCGAAGTATCTGAGCTGGAACGCGCCCTGCTGGGCGATGATCGCACCGATCAGGAACGACATCAGCATGATGATCGGCACGGCGCGCACGCCCATATGGTCGATCTGGTTGACGATCGCCGCCGGCGACACGCCACGCCCGCGCCCGAGCTTCATCTGGGCGCCACGCACTGCGGAGCCGAGAATATACATGCCCGCCAGAAAATCCGCGCCGTTCTGGATGACGGCCTTGCCAACAGGCGCGAAGATACGTTCGACCAGCCCCTCGCGGGCGGCGGGTTCGACCTCCATATCCACCTTTTCGGGCAACTGGCCGATGACCTCCTGGATACGGTCATTGCCCGTCACCGTCACGGTGGCGCCGTTTTTCTCGAGGTCTTTCCGCAGACGCTGGATGATCCACGCACCCGTCGTATCGATTGCCTCGACGGAAGAAAGATCGATCTCCACCGGGCCGGCGGATCTGGTTCTTTCGATCTTTTCGAGAGTGTGGAAAACGCCGGAGAGATTGCTGTTGCGCCACGAGCCGCTCATGACATAACGCAAGCCGCCGCCGGAGACGGTGTCGCCTTCGGTGATTGCGGCCGGGTTCGCCTGTTGCCGTGGGTCCTGTTCTTGCATAATGCTCCGAGCGAGTGCAGCCGTCACGAGAATCTTAAAGGTTTCATAACGTTTCGGTCTCCGGCAGGCCACAGTGACCGCCGACAATTCGTGATAAATTTGGCGTCATGTGTCTTTTGCCGCCCAATCAGAAGTGAAAAAACATGCCCCGTTACCTTCAAGCCACAACAGACCGTTTCCCCGTCGCCGGCAGCTTCACCATCTCACGCGGCACCCGCACGCATGCGGATGTCGTAACGTGCACCATCCGCGATGGTTCCTTCGCCGGCAAAGGCGAATGTGTGCCCTATCCGCGTTACGGTGAAAGCATCGAAGGCGTCATTGCCGATATCGAGGCGATGGCAGCGCGGAT
The DNA here is from genome assembly GCF_047445855.1 of Rhizobium sp. BR 250. Lineage (NCBI taxonomy): Bacteria > Pseudomonadati > Pseudomonadota > Alphaproteobacteria > Hyphomicrobiales > Rhizobiaceae > Rhizobium > Rhizobium sp. BR 250. Next base: position 176,270 of record NZ_JARWKW010000001.1, on the reverse strand, counting down.
CGCCGGCGGCCTGACACGGCAGGAGTTGCAGCAGGTGATGAAACCGGGTGCCGCCCGCAATGCCGTCGATTGCGCGCTGTGGGACCTCGAAGCGAAGATGAGCGGCAAGAGTGCCGCCGAGCAGGTTCTCGGGCAGACGGCTGAACCACTCGTCACCGCCTATACGATTTCGCTTGCCGACCCCGACACCATGGCCGCGAAGACCGCCGAGAATGCCGCCCGCCCACTCCTGAAGATCAAGACCGGCACCGCCGATGACGAAGCCCGCCTGCGGGCCGTGCGCGCCGCAGCGCCCGAGGCGCGCATCATCATCGATGCGAACGAAGGTTGGAACGACGGGAATATCGAATATTACCTGGGACTGGCCGCCGAACTGAAGATATCGCTGATCGAACAGCCCCTGCCCGCCGGCAAGGACGCCATCCTCGCCCGCATCGACCATCCCGTGCTGATCTGCGCCGACGAAAGCGTGCATTCGACGAGAGACCTCGCCGGCCTGCGCGACCGTTATGACGCGATCAACATCAAGCTCGACAAGACCGGCGGCCTGACGGAAGCGCTTGTCATGAAGGCGGAAGCAGAACGGCTCGGCTTCACCATCATGGTCGGCTGCATGCTCGGCACCTCGCTCGGCATGGCACCTGCCGTGCTGGCCGCTCAAGGCGCGACCTTTGCCGATCTCGACGGGCCGCTGCTGCTGGCTGAGGACCGGCAGCCCGGCTTGGTCTATGAGGGCTCGTTGGTTTATCCGGCGCGGCCGGAATTGTGGGGGTAAACCCAGAATATCGGAGGGAAAGGGATGCAAACGTCGCGGCTGGTTTCTTCTCCCCGCCGGGGAGAAGGTGGCCCGAAGGATCGGATGAGGGAACTCGCTCTCCGGATATCTCCACCCTCGCCCCCTCATCCCACTGCCGCGGACTTCTCCCCCTCGGGGAAAAGAAACAAGCGGTGACAGCTCGCTCCATATGAGCTAGCTGCGGTTCGTCTATGAAGACGCTGATTTGTCCGGCCCGGCCGGAATTATGGGAGTGGTGGTAACGTTCGGGTTTCGCGTGCAAACACTGCGCCGACCGTCAAAGCGGTCCATGCAGCATCACATCAAGACGACCACCCACTTTGCCGCAGATTCAGCGTCATCCTCGGGCTTGTCCCGAGGATCTATCCACGTCGCGTAAAATCGATCGGTTGCCGATCCTCGGGACAAGCCCGAGGATGACGACAGAGAGTGGGGCCACGCCTGGCGATGAACCGCCCCCGTCAAGCAGCAATTCAAGCCGCGTGCTTGCCGATCAGACCCGGGATTTCCACCGGCTCCATTTCTCCCGAAACATGTTCGGAAGCACCGCTCGTCTGCATCCAGGTGATCAGCTCGAAGCTGCCATCGGCATTTTCGGCAATCGCCGTGCAGCTTTCCACCCAGTCGCCGGTATTGATGTAGCGAATGCCGTCCATGTCCTCCATCACCGCATGGTGAATATGGCCACAGATGACGCCGTCGACATTGTTGCGGCGCGCCTCGTCGGCCACCACGCGCTGGAATTCGCCGATGAAGTTGACCGCGTGCTTGACCTGCAGCTTGGCCCAGGCCGAAAACGACCAGTAAGGCAGGCCGATGCGGCGGCGCACGGCGGCGATGGCGATGTTGATGGCGATGGCCGCGTCATAGGCCCAGTCGCCAAGATAGGCGAGCAGGCGGGCATTGCGCACCACCACGTCGAACTCGTCGCCATGGATGATGAGGTATTTCTTGCCGTCGGCCGCCTCGTGGATCATGCGCTCGGCCACTTCGATGCCGCCGAAATGCATGCCGGGGAATTCCCGCAGGAATTCATCGTGATTGCCGGGAATATAGACGATGCGCGTGCCCTTGCGGGCCTTGCGCAGCAGCTTCTGCACCACGTCGTTGCAGCCCTGCGGCCAGTACCAGCTGCGGCGCAGGCGCCAGCCGTCGACGATGTCGCCCACGAGAATGATCGTCTCGGCCTCGTGATATTTCAGGAAGTCGAGCAGATAGTCCGTCTTGGCCGCCTTGGAGCCGAGATGAACATCCGAAATGAAAAGCGTTCTGAACTGTCTGGTTTCGATTTGACCGGCCACGGATTTCATCCCCCTGTTCGGTTGCGTCCCTGCGGCTTTCTTACCTCTCAGAACCAGACTCGTGTTGCAGCAACATGACAGACGCCGGTTTTTATAGGGAATATGACGAAAGCCTTCACGAAAACGCGAATAAGCCGTGGCCGCATTTGCATAAGATGCCCGTAAATAACGGCTGTACCGCAGGGAAGTTTGTTGTATTCAGAGGGCCGGAATTGAACCAGACATGACGGTGGAAGAATGACCTCTCACGATAAGAACAACACGCCCGCCAACACGGCAAAGGCCGACATCGAGGAACAGGCGCTCTTTTTCCACCGCTATCCGCGCCCCGGCAAGCTGGAAATCCAGGCCACCAAGCCACTCGGCAACCAGCGCGATCTCGCGCTCGCCTATTCGCCGGGTGTTGCCGCCCCCTGCCTCGCCATCCATGAAAACCCGGAAACCGCAGCGGAATATACCGCCCGCGCCAATCTCGTCGCCGTCATCTCCAACGGTACGGCGGTGCTCGGCCTCGGCAATATCGGCCCGCTTGCTTCCAAGCCCGTCATGGAAGGCAAGGCCGTCCTCTTCAAGAAATTCGCGGGCATCGACGTCTTCGATATCGAGATCGACGCCCCCGGCATCAATGACATGGTGTCGACCATTTCGGCGCTGGAGCCCACCTTCGGCGGTATCAACCTTGAGGATATCAAGGCGCCGGAATGTTTCGAGGTGGAACGCCAGCTGCGCGAGAAGATGAATATCCCCGTCTTCCACGACGACCAGCACGGCACCGCGATCATCGTTGCCGCCGCCGTCACCAATGCGCTGGAACTGGCGGGCAAGTCGCTCGCGAGCGTCAAGATCGTCGCCTCCGGCGCGGGTGCTGCTGCCCTTGCCTGCCTCAACCTGCTCGTCGCCATGGGCGCGAAAAAGGAAAACATCTGGGTCCATGACATTGAAGGCCTCGTTTATGACGGCCGCAACACGCTGATGGACGAGTGGAAGGAAGTCTACGCCCAGAAGACCGACAAGCGCGTGCTGGCTGAGTCCATCGACGGCGCCGATGTCTTCCTCGGCCTTTCGGCCGCCGGCGTGCTGAAGCCGGAACTGCTGGAGCGCATGGCGGAAAATCCGCTGATCCTCGCACTCGCCAACCCCAATCCCGAGATAATGCCGGAGGCGGCGCGTGCGGCCCGTCCGGATGCGATGATCTGCACCGGCCGTTCGGACTTCCCGAACCAGGTGAACAACGTTCTCTGCTTCCCCTATATCTTCCGCGGCGCGCTGGATTGCGGCGCGACGACCATCAACGAAGAAATGAAGATGGCCGCCGTGCAGGCCATCGCCGAGCTTGCCCGCGAGGAAGTTTCCGAAGTGGCCGCCAGGGCCTATAGCGGCGAAACGCCGGTCTTCGGCCCGAACTATCTCATTCCCTCGCCCTTCGATCCACGCCTCATCCTGCGCATCGCGCCGGCCGTTGCCCGTGCCGCCGCCGCAAGCGGTGTCGCCGCCCGGCCGATCACCGATTTCGAAGCCTATCTCGACCAGCTGAACCGTTTCGTCTGGCGCTCGGGCTTCATCATGAAGCCGGTCTTTAACGCCGCCAAGGCCGCCGAAAAGAAGCGCATCATCTTTGCCGAAGGCGAAGACGAGCGCGTGCTGCGTGCCGCCCAGGTGCTGCTTGAAGAAGGCACCGGCATTCCGATCCTCATCGGCCGTCCGCAGATCATCGAAACGCGCCTGAAGCGCTTCGGCCTGCGCATCCGCCCGCATGCAGATTTCGCGGTGGTCAATCCGGAAGACGATCCGCGTTACCGTGACTATGTCGATGATTATTTCGCCCTTGTCGGCCGCGCCGGCATCAACCCGGAAGCGGCGCGTACCATCGTGCGCACCAACTCCACCGTCATCGGCGCGCTTTCGGTGAAGCGTGGCGAAGCGGATGCGCTGATCTGCGGCATCGAAGGCCGCTACGACCGCCACCTGCGCGACGTGAACCAGATCATTGGCAAGCAGGAAGGCGTGCGTTCCTTTGCGGGCCTCAGCCTGCTCATCACCCAGCAGGGCGCGCTGTTCCTCACCGATACTTTCGTGAACTATGACCCGACCTCCGAGGAAGTGGCGGAAATGGCCATTCTCGCGGCCAAGGAAATCCGCCGCTTCGGCATCACGCCGAAGGTGGCACTCGCCAGCCACTCCAATTTCGGCTCGCGCGATTCCGAAAGCGCCCGCAAGATGCGCCGCGCCCTGAAGATCGTGCAGGAAGCCGCACCGGAACTGGAAGTGGACGGCGAAATGCAGGGCGGCTCGGCGCTGTCGGAAGCGCTGCGCAAGCGCGCCATGCCGAACAGCGTGCTGACGGGTGAAGCGAACCTGCTGGTCTTCCCGAACCTTGATGCCGCCAACATCACGCTCGGCGTCACCCGCACGCTGACGGAGGGCCTGCATGTGGGCCCGATCCTGCTCGGCACTGCCCTGCCCGCCCATATCCTGTCGCCCAGCGTCACCTCGCGCGGCGTCGTCAACATGGCGGCCTTTGCCGTGGTGCAGGCCTCGCACCCTTCGGTGTGATAGAGGCCGCATTAACGCAATTTTGAACAGGCTGTTGCCGCATTGCGGCAACAGCTTATGTTATCTTCCTGAAACACGGATTTCGTGAAGTATAACGCCCCTGCCACCGGCCGGGGACATCGAACGGATCGCACAATTGACCCGGCGCAGCCGCATCATCGGCCTCCTGCTTCCCCTTGTTTTCATGGCCCCGGCCGCCGCTTTTGCGGATCAGGTCTGCGATACGCTTTATGCGCAGTTGCGCGAGCCGCCGCGCGTCGTCGGCAACACGGCCGAGGTGCGGCGCTACGCCAATGCGCTCGCGCGCCAGAACATCGTGATCCGCAAGATCAGGAACGATCTGCGCGGTTATGGCTGTTCGTCAGGCAGCGTCACTGTTTATGGCAATCCCAATGCCGGCCTCTGCGCTGAAATCGGCGATGCGCTCGCCGAGGCGGAGAGCGAACGCGACGCCATCATCCGCGACCGCGACGATGCCATGGCAACCGCGCGCAGCGACAACGGCGACATCAGACGCCAGCGCATTCTCGCCGCCCTTGATGCCAATGGCTGCAGCCCCGCCCCGGAAACGAACGCGCAATTGCCGCCGGCGCCCGATGTAACGCGTTATCCCGATGCCTTCCGGCAAAATGGCAACGAACCGGGACAAGCGGGGCTTTCACCCTACCCCAACGCCGCCGCCGAGGGTGGGCTTCGCACACTGTGCGTGCGCACCTGCGACGGCTCGTTCTTCCCGATCGCCTCCAATGCCTCACCGCTCGATTTCCGCGCCCAGGCCGAACAATGCCAGAAAATGTGCCCGGGAACCGAGACGGAGCTTTATTTCCATTCCATGGCGGATCAGGAAACCGCCGACATGATCTCCGCCGAAACCGGCAAACCCTACAAGGACCTGCCGACCGCCTTCGCCTACCGCAATTCCTCAACGAAAGCGCCCGGCTGCGCCTGCAACATGGCGGCCTATCACGAAGACATGCAAAAGCAGGAAGACGCCGCCCGGCCGGAATCCGAAAAGCCCTATTCCAGCATCACCACCATTCCATCACCCCAAGGTGACAAGAGTGGCGACAAGCAGCAGAAACCCGCCGAACAGCAACAGGCCGCCAAGCCACCGGAACAGCCCGTGCCCGAGCGCGACTATGATCCGAACGACGCCAAGGTGCGCGTTATCGGCCCGAAATTCCTGCCGGACCAGACGGGCCGGATCGACCTGAAGAACCCGGCATTGAAGGGCATTCAGCCGCAGCAGTGACATATGTTTTGGATCCGGGCAGGTACCACTTGCTTCTTCTCCCAGCCGGGGAGAAGTCCGCGGCAGCGGGATGAGGTGACAAGGGTCGAGATATTCGGAGAGCGTGCCCCCTCATCCGACCCTTCGGGCCACCTTCTCCCCGGCGGGGAGAAGAAACAAGCGGCAAGGCTCCACGTCACTCACAGACCGTCTAACTCCCTTACCGCCCGCCCCAGCGGTTGCGAAACACCAGTTCCTCCAGCGGCACACGCTGGCGCCAGCCCTTCACCGCCAGTTCCGGCTCGGTATAGAGCTCATTGACCCGCCCAAGGCACAGCCAGGCGACGATCTCGATATGCTCGGGGATATCGAGAATGGCGCGAACATCGCTGTCATGGAAGATGCTGACCCAGCCGACGCCGATGCCTTCGGCGCGGGCGGCGAGCCAGAGGTTCTGGATGGCGCAGACGGTGGAATAGACATCCGTGCGCGGATTGTGGGTGCGGCCCAGCACCACCTTGCCACCGCGCGTGGGATCGCAGGTGACGCAGATGCTGAGCGGCGCCTTGCGGATGCCTTCGAGCTTCAGGCTGCGATAAAGCGCCTGCTTTTCCCCCGCAAACATCGCCGCCGCCTCCTCATTGGCGCGGCTGAAGGCCACCCATGCCGCCTGGCGCACGGCGCCATCGGTGACGAGGGTGAAGTTCCATGGCTGCATGAAACCGACGGAAGGTGCGGAATGCGCCGCCTTCAGGAGGCGCTCGACGAGATCATCCGGCAGCGGGTCCGGCAGGAACTGGTCGCGCACATCGCGCCGCGTCTCGATGGCGCGGTAGATCGCCTCGCGCTCCTCCCCGGAAAACGGGCGGACGGGCGAAAGTGCGTGACTAAATGGGTTAACGTCAGGCGACGTGGTTAGAGGCGGTTCGGTCGGCATCGTTTATCCCCAACAATGCGGGCGCGCCGGTGCCGAAACCATGCCGGTTTGCAGCGACGACGCACTTTTTCAGCAACCTGCCGCCGTCCGCGCGGTTCGGTCTATCCTGCCAGGCCGGTCTTCTGACTAAGCTTCATCCGCCCCTTTTCGCCTTCCCGAATTGCTTCAGTGGCATGAGAAAAAGAGCATCCGCCTCACAGCGTTGGGCACGTTCCGGTCTCTCACCGGATTCCCGATTCTCCCGCCGCAAGGGCGGGCACCTGACTGGTAAAGCTATGGGCAAAAAGGCTTGCGAACGCAAGTATCGCCAAGGCCGCGCGACAATATGACCGTGCTCCTCACCTCCGTCATTCCGGCCTTGAGCCGGAATCCAGCCGACGCGGCTCTCACGCAGCGGAGGGCATCCTTTCAGCCCAATGACTTGGGCTGGCTGGATACCGGACCAAGTCCAGCATGACGGGAGGGGGTACACCACCTCGTCAGAATCGCATCACCCCACCGGGAAATATCTGACATAAGCGAACTCATCCCCATCCGGTGACCAGTTGGGGGAGTTCATCGTGCCCTGCCCGCCAAAAAGCTCAAACAGCGTTTCGACATTGCCGCCATCCATATCCATCAGCCGCACCCGCACATCAAGATCGCGCGGATGGTCGAAGACATCACCGTCATAAGAAACGAACACCACCTTGTCACCCTTCGGAGACGGGTGCGGAAACCAGTCGCCATAGGCGCTGTCGGTGATGCGCTCGACGGCAGAGCCATCCACCCGCACCCGCCAGATCTGCATCAGCCCGGTGCGGCTGGAATTGAAATAGATCCACGCGCCATCCGGCGAATAATCCGGCCCGTCATTGCGGCCTTCACCATGGGTAAGGCGTGTTTCAACACCGCTGTCTATGTCCATGGAATAAATATCGAAAACCTGATCGCGAATGCCGCAATAGGCAAAACCTTTCCCGTTGGGAGACCAGCCATGCCAGTAGGAAGGAAGGTTCTTCGTCATCAATCGCGGCGCGCCGCCCGCCGAAGGCAGCAGATAGATGGCGCTTTTGCCGAATTCCACCTTGTCGGAAATGGCATAAAGCGAACCGTCGGGCGAAATACCGTGATCGTTGTTGCAGAGCGTGGCAAAGCCGGTATCGACCTTTTCCGGCGAAACATCACCGGCAAGGGACAGCCGATAAAGCAGCCCTTCGCTGTTCAGCAGCAGATATTTGCCATCCGGTGACCAGTTCGGCGCCTCAAACAGCTCAGCTGTCTGCCACACCACCCGCATCTTGCCGGTGCGGATGTTGAAGATTTCGATGGAGCTGCGCATTCTGCCTCCCGGGCTTGTCAATGTTCCGACCGGAACGGCGCAGACATTCCATTTGCATCCGCCGCCGCCGTGGCTATGATCCTAGGGCGGCAGGCACCGTCCTGCAAATTCAAACCGGAAAAAACGCCAGCGCCCCGGCACCGTCCGCACCGCTTGCCGTTTCTCCCAGACCCGAGGTTCCGCGATGAATACCATCGCCGATCACGGCATCCGCTTCGGGCGGATCGCCGCAATGCTTCCTGTCAGGAATATCGAAAAGGCCCATGATTTTTATGTCGGTGTGCTTGGTTTCGAAAAGACCTTCGAAAACGGCAATCCCGTCGGTTTCATGATCCTGAAACAGGGCAATGCCGAACTGCACCTGACATTGCAGCCGACGCATAAGGCAGCCCCCTTCAACGTGGCGCATATGCTGGTGAGCGATGTCAATGCGCTGCATGCGATTTGCAAGAGCCATGGGCTGCGTATCATCAAAGGGCTGCAGGACAAGGACTATGGCCTGAGGGCCTTTGTGTTTGAAGACCCTGATGGCAACCGTATCGATGTGGGGCAGGTCATTTGAGATGAGCGGGCGGCGCGGGGTTTTCTCCGCGCCGTCCGTTTAAACACGAAGGCTTATTGTGAACCGAGCGCCCGCCGAACCTACCCGCGATCACCGATCCCGGAACCGGTTGGTAATCGGATAACGCCGGTCCCGCCCAAAGTTCTTCTTGGTGATCTTCACACCCGGGGCCGATTGCCGGCGTTTGTATTCGGCCAGATAAAGCAGATGCTCCACCCGGTGCACCGTTGCCACATCATGGCCGCGTGCCAGAATTTCCTCGACCGACATTTCCTTCTCGACAAGGCATTCCAGAATATCGTCCAGCACCGGATAGGGCGGCAGCGAATCCTGATCGGTCTGGTTGGGACGCAATTCGGCCGACGGCGCCTTGGCGATGATGTTGGCGGGGATCACCTCGCCGGAAGGGCCGAGCGCCCCCGGCGGCACATGGGCGTTGCGCCAGCTGGAAATGGCATAGACCTGCATCTTGTAGAGGTCCTTGATGGGGTTGAAACCGCCATTCATGTCGCCGTAAAGCGTCGCATAACCCACCGACATTTCCGACTTGTTGCCGGTCGTCACCACCATCGAGCCGAATTTGTTCGAGACAGCCATGAGGATGGTGCCACGTGTGCGGCTCTGCAGGTTTTCTTCGGTAATGCCCTCTTCCGTTCCCTCGAAGAGATCGGAAAGCGCCGAGAGAAAACCTTCCACCGGCTCGGCAATCGGCACGATGTCATAACGGCAGCCAAGCGCCTTTGCGCAATCGGCCGCATCCTTCAGCGATTCTTCCGAGGTGTAGCGGTAGGGCAGCATGATGCAGCGCACCCGCTCCTCGCCCAGCGCGTCGACCGCCAATGCGGCACAGATCGCCGAATCGATGCCGCCGGAAAGGCCGAGAACCACGCTCTTGAAACCGTTCTTGTTGACGTAATCCCTAAAGCCCAGCATGCAGGCGCGGTAATCCGCCTCCTCACCTTCCGGAATTTTCGAGAAAGGCCCGCTTTCGCAATGCCAGCCATCCGCGGTGCGTTTCCAGTCGGTAACGGCAAGCGTGGCCTCGAACTGGCTCATCTGGAAGGCAAGCGTCTTGTCGGCATTAAAGCCGAAGCTTGCGCCGTCGAACACCAGCTCGTCCTGCCCGCCCAGCTGGTTGGCGAAAACGAGCGGCAGGCCGCTTTCGATCACCTGCCGGAGCGCCACCTGATGGCGCACATCCAGCTTGCCGCGATAATAGGGCGAGCCATTCGGCACCAGCAGGATTTCCGCCCCGCTTTCGGCGAGCGTCTCGCACACGCCCATATCGTTCCAGATTTCCTCGCAAATCGGAATGCCGATCCTGACACCGCGGAAATTATAGGGCCCGGAAATCGACCCTTCGGAGAAAACACGCTTTTCGTCGAACTCGCCGTAATTCGGCAGGTCGATCTTGTCGCGCAACGCGATGATCTTGCCGCCATCCAGAAGCGCCACCGAATTGTGCCGGCCCGTCTCGCCCTGACGCGGGAAACCGATAACCACGCCCGGCCCGCCATCGGCGGTTTCGGCCGCCAGTTCCTCGACAGCCTTGAGGCAAGCCTTCAGGAAAGCCGGCTTCAGCACCAGATCCTCAGGCGGATAGCCGGATATGAACAGCTCGGTCAGAAGCAGAAGATCGGCGCCCTGCGTCGCCGCATCGGCCCGCGCCTCACGCGCCCTGGCGAGGTTGCCCGCCACGTCGCCAACAGTCGGATTGAACTGCCCGACGGCAATCCGGAGATGGTTCTTGATATCGTGTCTGTCGCTCATGCCCATTCAATACCGCGCCCGTGGCCGCTCCGCAACGCGGCAATTGCATGCCGCAACCCGGCTGCGCGAACAGGTATCCGCGTTCACACGAAGGTTATCGCCGCGCCCGCCAGGTTGCGCAAAGTTCATGTCGCATTCATCGCGCTTATGTGACAGTTACATGACACTTTTGCGACGCCCGATTCACCTCCCCGGATCGGTGCTGCCGCCTGCAATACCGGAGTAACAGGTTTGAGAGATTCGGCGCCAAAAACAACGGCTTCCGAAAAGGCTGGTTTCGTCTTTTCGCCTGCGGGACTTAGGAGCCTTTCGAAGCTTTCGGGCGCGGCCTATACGCTTGCCAATCTGACGGTCGCATCCATCGTGCTCGTCGTGGCGTTGGAGTGGATCGCACGCGGTTCGCTCCATGATGTCGGCGCTTTCCTCACCTCGTCCGCCCGCCCGGGCGTGACCACCATCGCCGCCGTGCTCGCCCTTCTTCTGGCGCTGGACGCGCTGCTTGGCCGGCGTTACCTGTCTCTGATTGCCGTCACTCCGCTCTGCGCGCTGACGGGGCTGATTTCGGCGCAGAAACAGACCTACCTCTCCGATCCGCTTTATCCCTCCGACTTGCTGTTCGGCCGGCAGATCCTCGAGCTTCTGCCCACCATGCTGAAGGCCCAGCCCCTGACGGCGGTGCTGGTGGGCCTCGGCATCTGTGCCGCCATCGCCGCACTTGTGGCGCTGTGGCTGCTGGCGCGCCGCCATTCGCCAGGCTTGAGCTGGCGCGAGCGCGTGGCAGGCCTCGTGCTGGCGCTACCGCTTCTTGCCGGTCTCGCCTCGTTGATGGATTATTCGCATTATTCCTGGGTGCGCGATCGCCTCAACATCATTCCCATGATGTGGGACCAGCAGRAAAATTACCGCCATAACGGCTTCCTGATGGCCTTCGCCTTCAACATTCCCATGGCCAATGTCTCGGCGCCCGAGGGTTATGGCGACAACAGCATCGCCGACCTTACCTCGAAGCCTGCCTCCTTCGCCGCCAACAAGGGCGATTACCCCGATGTCATCATGCTGATGAGTGAATCGCTGTGGGATCCGACCCGGCTGGAAAACGTCGAACTGTCGGCCGATCCCATGCCGACGATCCGCGCCAAGCAGTCCGGCAACGTGTTCTCGCCGGAATTCGGCGGCATGACAGCCAATGTGGAATTCGAGGCGCTGACCGGCTTTTCCAACGCCTTCCTGCCCTATGGCAGCATTCCTTATCAGCAATATATCCGTCGCCCTGTGCCCTCGCTCGCCAGCTTCTTCCGCGGCGAAGGATATTCCGCCATCGCCATGCATCCATTCCAGGAATGGTTCTGGAACCGCAAGCAGGTCTATAAAAACTTCGGCTTCGAGGAGTTCCGCTCCGAAGAAACGCTGCCACCCATGGAAAAACGCGGCAACTTCGCCTCCGACGATGCGCTGATGGACGAGATCATGGCGACCGCCGACACGGCGAAGAACCCGCTCTTCCTCTTTGCTGTCACCCTGCAGGGGCACGGCCCCTACGAGGCAACCCGGTATGCCGAAAATACCATCGGCATCGAAGGCAGCCTTTCCGCCTCGGCCTCGCAGGCGCTCGCCACCTATTCTCAGGGCGTAGCGGAAGCCGACGAGTCGCTCGCCAAATTGATGCGCTGGGCAAAAAAGCGCGACCGGGAAACCATCATCGTCCTCTTCGGCGATCACTTGCCGCCGCTCGGCCAGGCCTTCGTGGAAAGCGGTTACATGCCGGGCATGGTGGCCAGCCGCCGCGCGCCGCTGGAGGTGATGAAGAAGGAGCACGAGACGCCGCTCGTCGTCTGGTCATCGAAGAAGGGCGTGCGCAGGAATATCGGCACCATCAGCCCGGCGCTTCTGCCCTACCATGTGCTGAAGACCGCCGGTTTCTCCGATCCCTTCTATACCGGCACGCTGGGTGACGTTCAGCAGGAATTTTCCGTCATCGACCGCCATATGCTGGTGGCAAGCGACGGCAAGGCCCTGCCCGACTGGTCAATCGCGCCGAACGCCGTTCCGGACGTGGTGCGCGATTACCGCCTGCTGCAGTTCGACATGATGTTCGGCCAGCAATATGGCCGCGAACGCTTCTTCCCCGGCTTCAACTGGCTGCATGAGGGCACGCCCTCCGTGTGATGTTTTTCGGCGGGGGCGCTGAACCGCATGGTGGTGGAAATCGTTTGAATTCCGCCACCATGCGGGTTTATCTCGGGAAACATCCGCATCGCCCCATCAGAACCGGAGACACGCCGTGTCAGATATCTCCGACTATATCGTTTCGCATTTCAAACGCTCCTCCCGCGAAATCGGCGAAGTGGAGCGGCGCATTCTGGAACTGTCGCACCAGAAAAAGCTGATTTCGCGCGATACCAACGCGGAATTTTCCGCCGGCGCCACGTTAGGCGACAGGCTGGCCGACAATATCGCCAGGGTCGGCGGCTCCTGGGGTTTTATCCTCGCATTCTGTTTTTTCCTGATCTTCTGGGCCGTGATTAATACCATCATCCTGACCACCGGCGCCTTTGATCCCTACCCCTTCATCTTCCTCAACCTGCTGCTTTCCATGCTGGCGGCCATCCAGGCGCCGATCATCATGATGTCGCAGAACCGGCAGGCCGCCCGCGACCGTTTTGAGGCCGCCAAGGACTATGAAGTGAACCTGAAGGCCGAGCTGGAAGTGCTTTCACTGCATGAAAAGATCGATGTGAAGGTGCTGGCCGAACTGGCCGCACTCCGGCAGGATCTCGCCGCCCTGCACCGCCACGTCACCCGCAAGGAAGACTGACGCCGGAAAAACTCATCCCCGCTTTTCCCCGCCCGGTTCACCGCTGTTATCCTCTCACCAGTCCTGCCGGGTGGGCGCCAGACGTGGCGGAAACCGAGGGACGGTTCTGATGGGGACGGTGGCACGTTCGTGACGACAGGACCATTTCGCAAGGCGCGGTGCACGGCCCTTGCGAGATACGGCATGGTGAAAGACCCGGCTGCGCAACGCATCCGACCCACACCAACCCCAACTGAAGCGCAGCCGGGCAATCGCCCGACGTTCTCCATCCATCCCCCGCCCGGCGGCGCCGCGCGGGATGAAGCTGTTGGGTTTTTGGGGGCCTTTTCAGGACGTGTGTGCGGCTCACCCCCCTCTGCCCTGCCGGGCATCTCCCCCTCAAGGGGGGAGATCGGCAGGAGGCTCTCCTACCGCTTCATTCTCAACCGTCGAGATGGGCGAGACCTTGCCGCAGATCGATCTCCCCCCTTGAGGGGGAGATGCCCGGCAGGGCAGAGGGGGGTGAGCCGCACGCACCTCGGTTCGCCGTGAACAGACAACCTCCCGAAACTTCACCCCCAGTTACGAATCCGTCAGATTCTTACGCTACAGATTGACGCAGGCGTTTGTTGCATTGCACTCTAGCGGGCAAGGCTGAAGGGGAATCACTCCCCGTCGTCAAAATGGCATCACGACCATTTCGCAGCGACGCCATGCCGGGTGCGACATCCGGTATCCAAATACATTCTGTTCCGGGGTTTTTCATGTACCAGTTCGATCTGATTGTTGTCGGCAGCGGTCCGGCGGGAAGACGGGCCGCCATTCAGGCCGCCAAGCTCGAAAAGAGGGTTCTGGTCATCGAGAAAGGCAGCCGCGTCGGCGGCGTTTCGGTGCATACCGGCACCATCCCATCAAAGACCCTGCGCGAAACCGCGCTCAACCTCACCGGCTGGCGCGAGCGCGGTTTTTATGGCCGTTCCTATCGCGTCAAGCAGGAGATCGACGCGGAAGACCTGCGCCGCCGCCTGCTCATCACGCTGGATCATGAGGTCGAGGTGCTGGAGCACCAGTTCGCCCGCAACCGCGTGCAGCATATTCGCGGCACGGCAAGCTTTGTTGACGCCAACACCATGAAGGTGGTGAAGAACGACGGCGAGATCATGAACGTCACCGGCACGTCCATCCTGCTCACCATCGGCACGCGCCCCTACCGGCCGCCGCACATTCCCTTCGATGGTGAGGCGGTGCTTGATTCGGACGAGATTCTCGAGATCAAGGAACTGCCACGCTCCATGGTCGTGGTCGGGGCCGGCGTCATCGGCATCGAATATGCCACGATTTTCAGCGCGCTCGACACGCAGGTGACGGTGGTTGAGCCGCGCGAAACGATGCTGGAATTCATCGACAAGGAAATCGTCGAGGACTTCACCTATCAGCTGCGCGACCGCAACATGAAGCTGATCTTCGGCCAGAAGGCGGAAAAGGTGGAACGCGACGAAAGCGGCAAATGCCTCGTTTCGCTCAGCAATGGCCGCGTGCTGAAAGCCGAGACCGTGCTCTTCGCCGCCGGCCGCGTCGGCGCCACCGATACGCTCAATCTTTCCGCCTGCGGGCTGGAGGCCGACAGCCGTGGCCGCCTGAAGGTCGACCCCGAGACTTTCCAGACCTCGGTGCCGAACATCTATGCCGCGGGCGATATCATCGGTTTCCCGAGCCTTGCCTCCACCTCCATGGAACAGGGCCGCATCGCCGCCCGCCATGCCGTCGGCGCACCGGCCGGCGAACCGCCGCAGTTTTTCCCCTATGGCATCTATGCCGTACCGGAAATCTCCACCTGTGGCCTGACGGAAGAAGAAGTCATCGAACGCAACATTCCCTATGAATGCGGCATCGCCCATTTTCGCGAAACCTCGCGTGGCCACATCATGGGCCTCGACAGCGGCTTGCTGAAGATGATCTTCTCGCTGAAAACCCGTCGCCTGCTCGGCGTCCACATCGTCGGCGAAGGTGCCACCGAACTGGTGCATATCGGCCAGGCGGTGCTGAACCTGAAGGGCACGGTGGAATATTTCGTCGAGAATACCTTCAACTATCCGACACTCGCCGAGGCCTACAAGATCGCCGGGCTGGATGCGTGGAACCGCATGGGTGAGATCAAGAAGGATTAAGCGGCGTATTCAGCGGGACCACAAATGCCATGCGAACGCTTTTGGCAGGGTCGTAGCCTCCCCTCCTCGTCACCCCGGACCTGATCCGGGGCCTGGCCGGCTCAAGTCCTTGGGCTGAAAAGACTTTCCTCACGGCGCAGACGCGCCGTGGCTGGATGCCGGATCAAGTCCGGCATGGCGGAAGAAGACATTCCTCTGCTTCTTCCCCTTTATCCAGAGACGACCACCGCGCTAACAGTCCGTCCCTCACCACCGAATGCTATACCGCGCACTCACCCCCGGCCGGAAATGATCCGCATATCCCTGATCGAGCGTGCCCCGCACGGTCAGGTGATCGCCGATCTTCTGCTCCACCGCCACGCCGCTGCTGAACTCGTTGAAGCTGTTGCGGCTCGCCCCTGTCAGGATAAAGGCCGTGCCGGTTTCGGCGCGGGACAACCGCAGCGACTGCGATACATCAAGCCCATTCCATTGCTGCGCCGTGCCGTCATAACGCACGGTGAAATTACGGTTCGCCTCGATGTCGAGTTCCGGCGTGACAATGCGCTTCTGCTGCGAGGTCATGGAAACGCTGCTCGAGCCTGTCAGGGCATTGAAGATGACGCCGACATCACGCGCAAGCGAGACGCCGGGCAGCTGTTCGGCCAGCAGCGTGACATTGCCCCACACCCGCACCGGCGTATCCACCACCTGCCCCGCCTTCGAAGCACTCATGCCCATTTCCAGCCCCGCCCGAATGGGCGTATCGACCGGCAGCTTCGCACCGATGCGGGCCGTATAGGAGCGGTCGGAGTTCTTGACCGGCTTCCAGATCAAGCCGGCCTCATCCGCATGGGCGCCACCGGCGGCAGTGAAGAGCGATAATAAAAGGGCGGAACCCGTTCGGAGCGACATATTTGTCCCCTGGCAAATTAAGGGCGCGCGGGGAGAACCCGGCAGGCACGGTAAAAGCTCAAGGCCAATGGTTTGGCAGCGATGACGCCACATCAAAGCGGCGCACAATGCCCGAGCGGCCGCATTCTGCGACCGGGGCAAATCATGCTGCGCAGGGTGCCAGATGAACGGGAGATGAACAAGAGCAGATGCAGCAAAAAATCATGCTGCACTGCATTGTGATCGGGAAGCTTCATTTGGCCCGGTGCCTCGGCCGCTTGACGAATCGGCGGTTTCCAACCGATATTTGTCACCGCGTAGCCTGCGCCTAACCTCCACGACCTTCCCCAGCAGGGTCTTCAACGGAGGCAAAGGGACTATAGTCTCGGGCAACTGTCTTGGGTCCGATCGTTTCGGGCGAGTTGCTGGGGAACTGCGTCCGAGACCTGAAAGGCCTGACAATGACGCAAAATGGCAATCTAAAACGCCGCGTAAGAGCTCGCGCCGCCAAAACCGGCGAATCTTATACAGCTGCTCTCCAGCATATTCGTAGAATACCGGACGCTCCTTTGAGCAACTCAATACGGATGGCTGTCGCACAGACATCCTTGTTCAACGATCCTCGTGACGTCTCTGCCCTAAAGACCTGCGGACAGGAAATGCGCCATCTTATGAGCGAGGCTCATAAGGCTGGTGCTCGCATCATACATTTCCCCGAAGGCTCAACATGCTGGCCTCATAAACGGATAATGTCGGAGAGTGGCCCGCGGGAAATCGGCCCTTCCGACTGGACACGCTTTGAATGGGAAACTCTGCGCGAAGAGTTGGAGGCGACGCGAAAACTGGCGCGTAAGCTGAAGCTTTGGACGATTGTCGGGTCCGTTCATCAGCTTACGCCGCCTCACCGGCCGTATAACAGCCTGTATGTCATCTCCGATCGCGGGAAGCTTGTAACGCGTTACGACGAGCGCCTGCTGTCGAACACCAAAATCTCGTTCATGTATTCGCCGGGAAGTGTACCGGTGACGTTTGAAGTTGATGGCGTGCGTTTCGGTTGCGCGCTTGGAATGGAAGCGCACTACCCGGAAATATTCATGGAATACGAGAAGCTGAACGTCGATTGCGTGCTGTTTTCCACCGCAGGCGATGGCCCGTCCAATGCCCCGGCATTTGCCGCCGAGATATTGGGGCATGCCGTGAGCAACACCTATTGGGCCAGCTATTCCACCCTGGCGGCTCAGAGCACAGCTGCTCCCTCGGGAATCGCCGCACCGGATGGCCGATGGGCAGCGCAATGCCCGATGAATGGTTTACCGGCTATCGCCATAGCAGACATTACCATCGATCGTGAAAATCCCGCGCGACCATGGCGGCGAAAAGCCCGTGGCGATCTTTATGCGCCTCATCAGGTGAATAATGATCCCAGAAGCGATAGCCGGGAGCGATTTTAACAGTCGAGATCGGCCAGCGGCGCTGTTTGGCTCCGCTGGCCACCGCGCAAAGCGGAACGGACGGCTCGCCCAGACGAAACAAAAAAGGCCGCAGCTTTCGCCGCGGCCTTTTGTTCAATCAGCTTGCACTGAACAAGATTATTCGGCGTCGCCTTCAGCGGCCTTCTTCTTGGCCGGAGCCTTCTTCTTCGGAGCGGCTTCTTCGCCTTCAGCGGCGTCGTCAGCCTTGGCAGCAGCCTTTTTCTTGGCCGGAGCCTTCTTCTTGGTTTCCGTTTCTTCTTCGCCGTCGTCAGCCAGCAGCTCTTCCTTGGAAACGGTCTTGTCCGTTACCGAGATTTCCGTGAGCAGCTTGTCGATGACCTTTTCTTCGAAGATCGGAGCGCGCAGCGAAGCGGAAGCGCCGGGGGTGTTGCGGAAGAAATCGAGGATTTCCTTCTGCTGGCCCGGGAACTGCTGCAGCTGCTGGAACAGCGCGCGCTGCATTTCTTCTTCGGTCACTTCAACGCCGGCCTTTTCGCCGATTTCGGAGAGAACGAGGCCGAGACGGACGCGGCGTTCAGCAAGCTTGCGATATTCTTCGCGGGCTTCTTCTTCGGTCGTGTCTTCGTCAGCGAAGGTCTTGCCGGACTGGGCAAGATCGGTGTTGATCTGGCGCCAGATGTTGTCGAACTCGGCGTCAACGAGGCCAGCCGGCGTGTCGAACTTGTACATTTCGTCGAGCTGGTCGAGGATCTGACGCTTGACCTTCTGGCGGGTGACGTTGCCGTACTGGCTTTCGATCTGGCCCTTGACGATTTCCTTCAGCTTTTCAGCCGATTCGAGGCCGAGCTTGGTGGCCAGTTCGTCGTTGATTTCAACGGCAGCAGCGGCGGCAACTTCCTTGACGGTGATGTCGAAGTTGGCGTCCTTGCCAGCGAGGTTCGCAGCCGGGTAGTCGGCCGGGAAGGTCACGGTGATGGTCTTTTCGTCGCCGGCCTTGACGCCAACGAGCTGGTCTTCGAAGCCGGGGATGAAGCGGCCAGAACCGAGAACCAGTTCTGCGTCTTCAGCAGCGCCGCCGTCGAAGGCAACGCCGTCAACCTTGCCGAGATAGTTCATGGTGACGCGGTCGCCGTCAGCAGCCTTGCCCTTCTTGGTCTCGTAGGTGCGGGCGCTTTCAGCGATCTTGAGGATCTGCTCGTTGATTTCGTCTTCGGAGACTTCAACAACTTCGCGGGTAACCTTGATGCCGTCATTGGCCTTCAGTTCGATGGCCGGGATGATTTCGTAAGCAACGGTGAATTCGAAATCGGATTCGGCCGACAGGATCTTTTCGGCTTCCTGCTCGTCTTCGGTCATGGAGATCGCCGGCTGGGTAGCAGACTTCTCGCCGCGGCTGGAAAGGATTTCGGAAGGCTTTTCACGAACCAGCTCGTTGACGAGGTCAGCCATGATGGACTTGCCGTACATCTTCTTCAGATGGCCCATCGGCACCTTGCCGGGACGGAAACCGTTGATGCGAACCTTGTCCTTGGCGTCAACCAGGCGCTCATCCAGACGGGCCTTCATGTCGGCAGCCGGGATAACGATTTTGAGTTCGCGCTTCAGCCCTTCAGCGAGCGTTTCGATAACCTGCATTTTCCTAACCTTCACATCATGGCGGCGGTGCTCAGACAGCCGTTGGTTTACTTTCGAGCACTGCGCCGGAAACATCGTTCCCCGGCCGTGGCTTCCCTTATTTCTTTACACAAGCGCCTGCCGCACATCATTACGCCTGCACCGGAGAAAAAGACCAAAGGGGAGAAATGAACCCCGAAGCTCCCCGCATCTTATAAAGATGCACTCTGGCGCAAGCGTGGCACAGCCATGCCTTGCTTGTGGTGCGGGTAGAGAGACTCGAACTCCCACGCCGAAGCGTTGGTACCTAAAACCAATGCGTCTACCAATTCCGCCATACCCGCACGTTGGGCGGCGGTATGTCACAATGTTCAGAAAGGGTCAAGCACGCCTTATCGCCGCCTTTCGTTTCCTCCGGACTTTTATTGAGCCCGCCGCGCTGATGGAAGGCGGGCGGCCCTCTTCCACCCTGGCCGCCGGCCCAGGACGGAAACGAACAGGCAATCAGGCAGGCTTTATCCCGCACCGGAAAACCGTCCGCACCTTTACAACCTCGGCTCCCGGTCCAGTCACACATCTGCGCGGGAAGCGCATGCGGCAAAGCGGGCAATATTTATGCGGCTATGCTGACATTATATATAGCACCGCCTGCGGCTGACATCGCCGAAGGGTCCCCGGTCGTCAAATCCGCAAGCCGTCCTTCCGCCCCTGCCCGCCGCCCCGCACCGGCCTTGCCCCGCGTCTTCGCATCACAAACCCTTCCACAGCCACCAAAAGCTCATAAATTGGTCACAAATTATGCATGAATCGCCGCAATCGGGGCGATTTACCGGATTGCCTTGCATTTCATGCATAGGTGACATCTTGCTTTGTCTGTTTTTGTTTCGCTTAAACCGATTATATTCGTGGTCATACAGAGATCAGTTCAGCCCCGGACCAAAGCCTCCCAAGACTGGCCGTAGAGACTGAACCGCACGAAGAGGAAGATGAAAATGAACATTGCACGCTCGCTGACCAACTGGCGCAAGTATCGTCAGACCGTAACCGAACTCGGCCGCATGAGCGACCGCGAACTGAATGACCTCGGCATCGGCCGTCAGGACATCCGCCGCGTCGCCAAGACCGCCGTCGGCATCTAATACGCCCCGCCGCTCAAATGCGGCGGATGCGAAGACGACCTCCCCAAAAAGGCCTGAGGCTCCCGCCTCTGGCCTTTTTTCGTTTGGGCAATCCTGAACCCGGCCACGCTTCCTTGCGCATGCGCGGCGCCTGGATGAAAAATGCATCGGTCGAATACGGCCCCATGCGGCACTCTTTGCCCTCTTTTGTGCCTCCTTCGACACGGCTAAAGCCCGGAACCCCTGCCAAATCCGTCAAAAACGCCTGAAACGCGGGCATTTCCGCTCATATTTTGCTCAGATGATATTCAAAGCCGCAAATTTAGCCGACATAGTGCACAAATGCATGGCAGTAGCCTAAATTCTGCACTGCACAACATGGCTCAATGTCTATATATAAAACCTCAACAGCCGAGAG
Organism: Rhizobium sp. BR 250; assembly: GCF_047445855.1. Classification (NCBI taxonomy): domain Bacteria; kingdom Pseudomonadati; phylum Pseudomonadota; class Alphaproteobacteria; order Hyphomicrobiales; family Rhizobiaceae; genus Rhizobium; species Rhizobium sp. BR 250. The sequence goes on along the minus strand of NZ_JARWKW010000001.1, from coordinate 155,381 downwards.
CACAGAGAAACACTGAGCCGGCAGACGAAATCACAAAGATAGATTGAGGAAACGACCATGAACCCTATCCGCATTGCAAAGAACTGGATCTCCTACCGCCGCACGATCAACGAACTCGGCAGCCTCTCCAACCAGGCTCTGAGCGACATCGGTCTGACCCGTTACGACATTCGTAACGTAGCAGCCCGTTCGTTCCGCTAAGGCGTAAACGATCGTCCCGCTGCCCGACCTCCAGGGCGCGACGATCGAGCGACAGGTTAAAAAGCGGCGCCTCTGGCGCCGTTTTTGATTCTGGGTGTTTGCTGGAGATCGGCCTTCGCCATCGCATCCAGAATCATGGGCTGCAAGGAAGACCGCAGCATCGCGGTATATTTCTTCTCCCCGCCGGGGAGAAGGTCGCCCGAAGGGCCGGATGAGGGGGCAACGTTGCCGATTACCTCTACCGTCGCCCCCTCATCCCGCTGCCGCGGACTTCTCCCCCGCGGGGGAGAGGAAACAAGCAGTGACCACTCGCCCCCCCCCCCAAATACCTGCCTGCTTTTTCAGCCCTGCCGAGAACCTGGCAGCCTGACACCCCACAGCCCCCCAACCCGCAAAAACATTTGGCTGCCCCGGCCATGCATGCTAGTGCATCCGCAGACAATGCCGCGTCCTGAACGGACCCGCGCGGAACCATCACTCGAAAAATCGCCGCCGGACGGGAGCTTTGCCCCGCGGGGGCCCATGGACGCCAGCATGCAAGACAAGACCATTTCTCCCATTCACGTCGTGGGCGGCGGACTGGCCGGCTCGGAAGCCGCATGGCAGATTGCTGAGAGCGGCGTGCCCGTCATCCTGCATGAAATGCGCGGCGTGCGCGGCACGGATGCGCATAAGGGCGATACGCTGGCGGAACTGGTCTGTTCCAACTCCTTCCGCTCCGACGATGCGACGGCCAATGCGGTCGGCGTCATTCACGCCGAAATGCGGCTTGCCGGTTCGTTGATCATGGCCTGCGCCGACAAACATCAGGTGCCGGCCGGCGGCGCGCTTGCCGTCGACCGCGACGGATTTTCGCAGGCTGTAACGGACAAGCTGGAAAGTCACCCGCTGGTGACCATCCTGCGCGAAGAAGTAACCGGCCTGCCGCCAAAGGAATGGGGCAGCACCATCATCGCCACCGGCCCGCTCACCTCGCCGGATCTGGCGGCTGCGGTGCAGGCCCAGACGGGCGAAGATGCGCTGGCATTCTTTGACGCCATCGCCCCCATCGTGCACCGCGACAGCATCAACATGGATATCTGCTGGTATCAGTCGCGTTACGACAAGGTCGGCCCCGGCGGCACCGGCAAGGACTACATCAACTGCCCCATGGATGAGCAGCAATATAACGCCTTCATCGATGCGCTGATCGCCGGTGACACGGTGGGCTTCAAGGAATGGGAAGGCACGCCGTATTTCGACGGCTGCCTGCCGATCGAGATCATGGCCGAACGCGGCCGCGAAACGCTGCGCCACGGCCCGATGAAACCGATGGGCCTGACCAATGCCCATAACCCCACCGTCAAGGCTTATGCCGTCGTCCAGCTGCGTCAGGACAATGCGCTCGGCACGCTCTACAACATGGTCGGTTTCCAGACCAAGCTGAAATACGGCGTGCAGGCGGATGTATTCCGCATGATTCCGGGCCTCGAAAATGCGGAATTCGCCCGCCTCGGCGGACTGCACCGCAACACCTATATCGATTCCCCCATCCTGCTCGATCACTCGCTGAAGCTGAAATCGCGGCCGGACCTGCGTTTCGCCGGCCAGATCACCGGTTGCGAGGGTTATGTGGAAAGCGCCTCCGTCGGCCTTCTCGCCGGCCGTTTCGCCGCCGCCGAACAGAAGGGTGAGGCCCCTAGCCTGCCGCCTGCCACCACTGCACTCGGCTCGCTGCTCAACCACATCACCGGCGGCCACCTCTCCTCCGATGATGAGCCGGGCAAGCGCTCCTTCCAGCCGATGAATATCAATTTCGGCCTGTTCCCGGAACTGGCGCCGGGCTCCATCGTCAAGCCGGAAGGCGTGAAGCGCTTCCGCGGCAAGGACAAGACCATCATGAAGCGCCAGCTCGTCGCAGCGCGGGCGCTCAAGGATTGTGCGGCGTGGCTTGGCGTGGAACACGTCGCAACGGAACAAGCGGGCGACGCAACGCCATAGGCCTGCCACGCATCTATCAGCCAAAATGAAGGGGCGTGTGTCCGCACACGCCCCTTTTCCATTCCGGGTCACCGGATTTTGCCTTGCCCGGCCAGCCGCGCTCGGGCAAAACCTTTTTACTTCGACATTATAAAGACTGAGGAGATCGAATATGGACGTTCGCGCCGCTGTTGCCATTCAGGCAGGAAAACCGCTTGAGGTCATGACCGTTCAGCTTGAAGGTCCCCGCGCCGGTGAAGTGCTGATCGAAGTCAAGGCCACTGGTATCTGCCATACCGACGATTTCACCCTCTCAGGCGCCGATCCGGAAGGTCTGTTTCCGGCGATCCTCGGCCATGAGGGTGCGGGCATCGTCGTTGATGTCGGCCCCGGCGTCACCTCGGTCAAGAAGGGTGACCACGTCATTCCGCTCTATACGCCGGAATGCCGCGAGTGCTACTCCTGCACCTCGCGCAAGACCAATCTCTGCACCTCGATCCGCGCCACGCAGGGCCAGGGCGTGATGCCTGATGGCACCTCGCGCTTCTCGATCGGCAAGGACAAGATCCATCACTATATGGGCTGCTCGACCTTCTCGAACTACACGGTCCTGCCGGAGATTGCTCTGGCCAAGATCAACCCGGACGCGCCCTTCGACAAGGTCTGCTACATCGGCTGCGGCGTGACGACGGGTATCGGCGCCGTCATCAACACCGCCAAGGTCGAAATCGGCTCCACGGCAATCGTTTTCGGTCTCGGCGGCATCGGCCTCAACGTGCTGCAGGGCCTGCGCCTTGCCGGTGCGGACATGATCATCGGCGTCGACATCAACCCGGACCGCAAGGCCTGGGGCGAAAAATTCGGCATGACCCATTTCGTCAACCCGAAGGAAGTCGGCGACGACATCGTGCCCTATCTCGTCAACATGACGAAGCGTAATGGCGACCTGATCGGCGGTGCGGACTACACGTTCGATTGCACCGGCAATACCAAGGTCATGCGCCAGGCACTGGAAGCCTCGCATCGCGGCTGGGGCAAATCGGTCATCATCGGCGTTGCCGGCGCCGGCCAGGAAATCTCCACCCGTCCGTTCCAGCTGGTCACCGGCCGCAACTGGATGGGCACCGCCTTCGGTGGCGCGCGCGGCCGCACGGATGTGCCGAAGATCGTCGACTGGTACATGGAAGGCAAGATCCAGATCGACCCGATGATCACCCACACCATGCCGCTTGAAGACATCAACAAGGGCTTTGAGCTGATGCACAAGGGTGAATCGATCCGCGGCGTCGTTGTTTATTGATCGATGAAGATGAAGACGGGTGCGCATTATCGCGCGCCCGTCCATTCATGCAAATGTGATCGCCGCCAGCCCCTTGCAGCCATTGCGATTAACGGGACAGTAAATCTATCCTCGTATGCCAATACTGCGCGGCGGAGTTGAAAATCTCTCCCCGGCCAGAGCAAGGCCAGACAGCGGAGAGCGACCCCTGAAAATCGTACTGATCGACAACGGAAACCGCTCCGCCGCCGTTGGCCTTCTGGCGAAAGGTTTTCCGGAAAAAAGCGAGGCCTTCTGGGCGCGCGGCCTGTCGCTCATCAGCGAACATCACGAACGGCGCGAACTCGGCCCGATCGGCCAATTGCTGATGAAGGGCGACGTTGCCGCAGGCGTCCTGCTGACGATCAGAAGCCGCCTGCCCGATACCGGCCAGGTTATCGTCAATCTTTCAAGCTGGTATGTCGAGCCGTCCTGCCGCTGGTTCGCGCCGCGCATGCTGCAAATGGCGTCATCTGACGAAAACGAACTCTTCACCGATCTCACGCCCTCCGCCGAAGCCTGCAAGCTGAACGAGCGGCTGGGGTTTCACACGGTGACGGATTACACATTGTTTTATCCCCTGCCGTTGGCGGCATTTCGCCCCGCAGGCGCGCGGCTTCGTCCGCTGACGCAGACAATGGCGGAAACCCTGTCTTCTGAAACACGCGACGTGCTGGAAGACCACATCCGTCTCGGCTGCATCGTGGCCATCATGGAGGCGGAAGGGCGACGCCACCCGCTGGTATTCCTGAAAACCACAACCAGGAAACTGCCCTCCGCCCGCCTGATCTATTGCGAGGACCGGCAGATTGCGCAAAGGCATCTGCCTGCCATTGCCCGCCACCTGCTTGGCAAAGGCCGACTTGCCCTGACAATCTCGGCTTGCGAAAAAGACCGGCATGCTGGCGGCTTTGCCGCACATAAATTCGCACCGATACAAGTAAAAGGCGCATGGAACCCACGGTTTATTAACGAAACTTACTCAGAGTTGGTGTTATTGCCACCCTAGGTATTCTAGTGAATCCTGCGCGACCCGATGGAATCCTGGCCTTTACAGGCGAAACGGCATTCCGGGGCGGGTCCGAGCGGATCAAACGGGAAATTGGAGAACAAGCATGCTCGTAGCGAAAGAAAATGAAATCGACATTGCCGACACCATTTATTCCTACCTTGCCGACCGTTTTCCCGCCTACGCGCCCTTCTCCACCGATACCGAGCTTCTCGAAGGAGGCGTGATCGATTCGCTCGGTTTTCTGGAGCTGATGGTCTTTCTCGGCGAAAGTTTCGGCATCATTCTGAATGACGAGCATTTCACGCCGGACAATCTCGGTACACCCGCCGATCTCGTCACCTTCGTTCTCAGGGAACGGAGGAGATGACACCCCATTTCCTGCTGCACCATCTTCTCACCGCACGGGCGGCAAGCGAGGATCAGGCGCTTGTTCACAAGGAACAAACGCTGAATTATCGCGAATTCGCGGAGGCGGCGGCACGTTGTGCGGCGGCATTGCAGGAAGCGGGCGTTGAACGCGGCGACCGCATCGTCATCTACCTGCCGCGCGGCATCGAAGAATGCTGGTCGATCTTTGGCGTGAGCATGGCATCCGGCGTTTTCGTGCCCGTCAATGCGCTGCTGAAGGCGCAGCAGATCCGCCATATCGTCAGCGATTGCGGCGCAAGGATCGTCATCAGCAACGCGGCGATGATGGGTGAACTGAAGGCGGCGCTGGGTGACCTTCCCGATGTCACTATCCTGCTTGCGGAAGAGATCGCGGCACGCAAAAGCCCGTCCGCCCGCCCTTCGGCGGCAATCGGCGAGGACCTTGCCGCCATCCTTTATACGTCCGGCTCCACCGGTTCGCCCAAGGGTGTGATGCTGTCGCATCGCAATCTTCTGGCCGGCGCGCGCATCGTGCGCACCTATCTCGATATTACCGGCAAGGACCGCATTCTCTCCCTCCTGCCCTTCAGCTTCGATTATGGCCTCAACCAGCTGCTGACGGCGGTGGAACAGGGCGCGACCACGATCATCTCCACCTTCCGGCTGGGCGACGAGATTGTCCGCGATCTGCGTGACCACGCAGTGACCGGTCTTGCCGGTGTGCCGACGATCTGGGCGATCCTGACGCGGGCGGCCCCTTTGCTTGCGAAAACGCCGCTGCCGCATCTGCGCTACATCACCAATTCCGGCGGGCGTGTGCCGCAGGAAACCGTAAAGGCGCTGCGCGAGAAGCTGCCGGATACGAAAATCTACCTGATGTATGGCCTCACCGAAGCCTTCCGCTCCACCTTCCTGCCGCCGGATGAAATCGACCGCCGCCCGACCTCCATCGGCAAGGCCATTCCCGAATGTGAGATATTCATCGTCACCGATAAGGGACAAAGGGCAAAACCGGGCGAACCCGGCATTCTCGTGCATCGCGGCCCGACCGTTTCGCTCGGTTACTGGAACCGCCCGGAAGACACGGCAAAGGTGCTGCGCCCGCACCCCTTCATTCCGGCGACGCTCGGCGGCGAGACGGTGTGTTATTCCGGCGATCTGGCCGTGGAGGATGAAGACGGTTTCTTCAGCTTCGTTGCCCGCAACGATGCGATGATCAAATCCTCCGGCTATCGCATCAGCCCGACCGAGGTGGAGGAAAGCCTGATGTCGACGGGGCTTTTTCGTGAGGTCGCCGTCATCGGCCTGCCCGACCCCTTTGCCGGTGAAAAGGTGCATGCCGTGGCAACCGCGGCCAATGAGAATATCGATGTGTCGGCAGCGCTGAAAAAGGCTGCCGAAATGCTCGCCCCCTTCATGATCCCGCGCACCATCGAACTGGTGGAACGACTGCCGGTAACGGCCAATGGCAAGGTGGACTACCGCGCGCTGGTGCGCGAACGGACGGACAATGGCGCCCACGGATAAATCCCAGAACCACGGCCCGACCCTTGCGGCCGGGTTATTCGACATTCGCGAAAACGATCTGATGATCGGCGGACTTGCGGTTGGCGATATCATCGCCGGGACGGAAACGCCGTGCTTCATCTATGACGCAAGCGCCATGCGCCGCGCCTACCGCGATCTCGAAACGGCGCTCGCAGGCTTTGCCGATATCTATTATTCGGTGAAAGCCAATCCCCTGCCCGCCATCATCGCGCTGTTCCGGCAGGAAGGTGCGGGCGCTGAAATCGCCTCCGTCGGCGAATATCGCGCTGCCGTGAAGGCCGGTGTCGCGCCGGAAAACATCATCTTCGCCGGCCCCGGCAAGGGCATGGCCGAATTGCGCGAGGTCATCGAGGGCGGTATCGGCGAAATCCACATCGAGAGCGCCGAGGAAATCGCCCGCATCGAGGCAATCGGCAAGCCGGTGAAGGCGTCGATCCGCATCAACCCGGTGCCGGATGCGCAGGCGGGCGCCATGCGCATGGGCGGCAAGGCCACGGCCTTCGGTTTTGATGAAGAAGAGCTGGAAAACGTCCTGAAGCTCTTTGCGGACATTCGGCATATCGATCTCGTCGGTATCCATATTTACGGCGGCACGCAGATCCTCGATGCCGACATGCTTGTCTCCCAATGGCGACACGCCATCGCTCTTGCCGCGCGCATGGCGGACATGCTCGGCAAGCCGCTCGAAACCATCGATCTCGGCGGCGGCCTTGGCATTCCCTATTTCGCCGGGGAAACACCGCTCGATCTCGCGAAGGTGGCCGCCGCCATTCCCGATCTCAAGGCGCTTCTTAAAGAGCACCCGCTGATCGCCGATGCCCATGTCATCGTCGAACCCGGCCGCTTCCTTGCCGGTCCCGGCGGTCTCTATGTGGCGGAAGTCAATTCGGTGAAGACATCACGCGGCACCACCTTCGTGGTGACGGACGGCGGCATGCACCATCACCTCGCCGCCTCCGGCAATCTCGGCCAGATCGTCAAACGCAACTACCCCATCGTCGCACCGGCCATGATGCAGGCGGCGCATGAGGAGACGGCCACCATCGTTGGCCCGCTCTGCACGCCGCTCGACACGCTGGCCCGCAATGCGGCGCTGCCGAAGCTGAAGGCCGGAGATCTCCTCGCCATCCTGCAATCAGGGGCTTATGGCGCGACCGCCAGCCCTGCAGGTTTTCTCAGCCATGCGGCGGCGAAGGAAGTGCTGGTGGAAGGTGGTGTGTTCGCGGTGATCGGGCGCTGACCACATTCCAATAGCGAAAAACCGGGCCGTTTTTCCGCGGGCATATTCGCGATGTTTCAGCCTTCCGTCATACCGGCCTTGAGCCGGTATCCAGTCAGCCCAGGTCTTTGGGCTGAAATCTTCGCTCACCCTCGCAGCAACCTGTCCCCCACCGCGAATTTCGATTTCAACAGACACTCGTCATATTCCGCCTCGGCAACGGAATCGAACACGATACCGCCACCGACATTGAAGACCGCACGGCCGTCATCGAACAGCGTCATCGTGCGGATCGCCACCGAAAAGCGCATATCACCATCCGGAGATATAAAGCCGATCGCGCCGCAATAGGCGTTTCGCGACGACGCTTCCAGCTCACGCAGGATTTTCATCGCCCACATTTTTGGCGCGCCGGTGACCGAGCCACAGGGAAACAGCGCCGCAAAGATGTCCTCCACGGTCACCTCGGGCAAAAGCTTCGCCCTGACATGGCTGACCATCTGGTGCACGGTGGGATAGGTCTCGATATCGAACAGGCGCGGCACATCGAGGCTGCCGACTTCGGTGATGCGGGAAATATCGTTGCGCAGCAGATCGACGATCATGCGGTTTTCGGCAAGCGTCTTTTCGTCCGCAAGCATCGCCGCGATGATTGCCCGGTCCTCTTCCGCATCCGCCCCGCGCGGCGTCGTTCCCTTCATCGGATGAGTTTCGATGAAACCCTCGCCATCGACCGAGAAAAACAGTTCCGGCGAACGTGACAGGATGACCGGGCCGCCAAGATCAACAAGCGCGCCGTATTTCACCGGCTGCCGTTCGATCAGCGACCAGAAGGCCGTCAGCGGATCGCCATTCCAGCGGGCATGAACGGGCATGGTCAGATTGCCCTGGTAACAATCACCCCGGCGCAGATGGTCGTGCAGCTTCTCGAAACGCTGCTTATATTCGGGAAGCGTCCATGCCGCCACCGGATCGGTCAGAAACGCGTCCGCATCCGGCACCTCCTCAGGCCGCGCAAAGCGGCCTTCATCCGGCTGCGGGCCGGAGAAGACGCCGAAGTTCAGAAACGGTACGTTGCGGGGCTCGGCGGCAAAAGGCGCAAGCTTCGGCTCGAACAGGAAACCGGCCTCGTAGGACATATAGCCGGCGAGATATTTTCCCGCGCGCCGCAACTCTTCCATGCGTTGAAGCGCGACAAAGAAAGCCTCCGGCTCGTCCGCGACGATGATCTCTTCCGGCTCGGTGAAGGCTGTCACCGTGCCGGTCGTATCATCCCGGAAAAGAACGTAAGGCGCATGTGCCAAGGAAAAAATCCGTAGTGGGTAAGTTCGGGGTTTCAGAGTGGCGGAGAGACCTTTCCGTCGTCATCCTCGGGCCTGTCCCGAGGATCTGCCGCCCGTTGATTTCAGCTACCTCGGCAAATCCTCGGCACAAGGCCGAGGATGACGTCGAGTGTGTAGAGACGTCGCGACCCATTAAACCGGGTCGATATCGCCCCGCGCCCACATTTCGATGGTTTCCGCATAAAAATCGGCGAAACGGCCTTCCTCGATCGACTTGCGGATACCCTGCATCAGCTCCTGATAATAGGCAAGATTGTGCCAGGAGAGCAGCATGCCGCCCAGCGCCTCGTTGGCGCGGGTGAGATGGTGCAGATAGGCGCGGGAATAATCGCGCGAGGCCGGGCAGTTGGACTGCTCGTCGAGCGGCCGCATATCCTCGGCATGGCGAGCATTGCGGATATTGACCTTGCCGCGGCGGGTAAAGGCGAGGCCATGGCGACCGGAACGGGTCGGCATCACGCAGTCGAACATGTCGATGCCACGCGCCACCGATTTCAGGATGTCATCAGGCGTGCCGACGCCCATCAGATAACGCGGCTTTTCGGTTGGCAGCACCGGCAGGGTGATATCGAGCATGCCGAGCATCACATCCTGCGGCTCACCAACGGCAAGACCACCGACCGCATAACCCTTGAGATCAAGCTGCTTCAGCCCTTCGGCGGAACGGATGCGCAGGTCCGGCTGGTCGCCGCCCTGCACGATGCCGAACATGGCCTTGCCGGGCTGTTCACCGAATGCGACGCGGCAGCGTTCAGCCCAGCGCAGCGACATTTCCATGGCGCGCTCGATTTCCTTGCGCTCGGCCGGCAGCGCGATGCATTCATCGAGCTGCATCTGGATATCGGAATCGAGCATGCCCTGGATTTCGATGGAGCGTTCCGGCGACATGTGGTGCAGCGATCCATCCACATGGCTCTTAAAGGTCACGCCCTTCTCGTCGAGCTTGCGCAGGCCGGACAGCGACATGACCTGAAAACCGCCGCTGTCGGTGAGGATCGGATGCGGCCAGCGGATCAGCTCATGCAGGCCGCCAAGGCGCGCAACACGCTCCGGGCCCGGCCGCAGCATCAGGTGATAGGTATTGCCGAGAATGATATCGGCGCCCAGTTCGCGCACCTGATCCAGATACATGGCCTTAACGGTGCCGACGGTGCCAACCGGCATGAAGGCGGGCGTGCGGATGACGCCGCGCGGCATGGCGACCTCGCCAAGGCGCGCGCCGCCGCTCGTGGCTTTCAGGGTGAAGGTGAATTTATCGTGCATCAGTTTTTCCGGAACAACAGGCTGGAATCGCCATAGGAATAGAAGCGGTATCCGGTTTCGATCGCGCGCTTGTAAGCGTCACGCATCGTTTCGAGACCGCAGAAAGCCGAAACCAGCATGAACAGCGTCGATTTCGGCAGGTGGAAATTGGTCATCAGAATATCGACTGCCCGGAAACGATAACCGGGCGTGATGAAGATGCCGGTCGCATCGGACCATGGGTGGATCACACCATTCTCGTCGGTGGCACTTTCGATCAGGCGCAGCGAGGTGGTGCCGACGCAGACGATCCGCCCGCCGCGCGCCTTCACCGCATTCAGCCGGTCAGCGGTTTCCTGCGATACGTGGCCGATCTCGAAATGCATCTTGTGATCGTCCGTATCGTCGGACTTCACCGGAAGGAAGGTGCCTGCCCCAACGTGAAGCGTCACGAAATGCCGCTCGATGCCAGCCTTGTCGAGCGCCGCAAACAGATCAGGCGTGAAATGCAGCCCGGCGGTGGGTGCAGCAACCGCACCCTTTTCGCGGGCATAAATGGTCTGGTAGTCGGTCTGGTCCTGCTGGTCCTCCGGCCGCTTGGCGGCAATGTAAGGCGGCAGCGGAATATGGCCGACGGAAGCGATCGCCTCATCCAGCACCGGGCCGGAAACGTCGAACAGCAGGGTGATCTCGCCGTCCTCGCCCTTTTCCTCGACGGTGGCTTCCAGATGGGCAAGGCCGCAGGCATTGTCGCGCTCGTAACCGAAACGGATGCGGTCGCCCTCTTTTATCCGCTTGCCGGGCCGGGCGAAGGCCTTCCAGCGCGACTGGTCGGCACGCATGTGCAGCGTGGCGGAAACCGCCGTCTCCGGCGCCCCCTCGCGCAGCCTGACACCTTCCAGCTGGGCGGGAATGACGCGGGTATCGTTGAAAACCAGCGCATCGCCGGGCCTCAGGAAGGACGGCAGGTCGAAGACGCGATGGTCCTCCATGCGATCCGCATTCGGATCGACCACCAAAAGGCGCGCGCTGTCGCGCGGGTTCGCCGGGCGAAGGGCGATATTCTCCTCGGGCAGATCGAAATCGAACAGGTCTACACGCATTGCAAGGGCTCTCGAAAATATCAAAACCCGCCTCGCAGCAAACTGCCGGCGGGTCGTTGTTGGTGAAGGGGCTTCCTCCCCTCGACGTCATCCTCGGGCTTGACCCGAGGACCCATGACATCGCCGGGTGATGGATCCTCGGGTCAAGCCCGAGGATGACGCCGAGTGCGAGGAACACTCCATCAGCAAAACATCCGCCCGCCCTGCAGTTCAGCAAGGCGGGAGAAAATCTTTACTCTCAAGCCGCAGAAGCAAGCTTGATGGAAACGATCGAATCGGGATCTTTCACCGGCTCGCCGCGCTTGACCTTGTCGATGGCTTCCATGCCCTCGATGACCTGGCCCCAGACGGTGTACTGCTTATTGAGCCACGGAGAATCCGTGAAGCAGATGAAGAACTGCGAGTTGGCGGAGTTCGGGCTCTGCGAACGGGCCATGGAGCAGGTGCCGCGTACGTGCGGAATGGCGGAGAATTCTGCCTTCAGGTCTTCCTTCTCGGAGCCGCCCATGCCGGCGCGGGCCGGGTTGAAGCTTTCCGAACCCTTCTTGCCGAACTTCACGTCGCCCGTCTGGGCCATGAAGTCTTCGATGACGCGGTGGAACACGACGCCATCATAAGCGCCTTCCGATACCAGTTCCTTGATGCGGGCGACGTGGCCCGGAGCCACTTCCGGAAGCAGCTGGATCACGACCTTGCCGGTCGTCGTTTCCATGATGATGGTGTTTTCCGGATCCTTGATCTCGGCCATGGTTATTCTCCTCTGTTCGGGCTCTATTGCCCTACCTTACTTCTTGCCGACGGTGACCTTGATCATCCGGTCGGGGTTGGAAACTTCGCCGTTGCCGCCGGCACCACGCTTGATCTTGTCGACGGCTTCCATGCCGGACACGACCTTGCCGACCACGGTGTACTGACCGTTCAGGAACGAACCGTCGGCAAACATGATGAAGAACTGCGAATTGGCGGAATTCGGATCACTGGAGCGGGCCATGCCGACCGTGCCGCGCGTGAACGGCGTCTTGGAGAATTCGGCCGGAATATCGGCCATGTCGGAACCGCCGGTACCGGCGCGCTGGGCGTTGAAGCCCTTCTCCATGTTGCCAAACTGCACGTCGCCGGTCTGCGCCATGAAACCATCGATGACGCGGTGGAAGGCGACATTGTCATAAGCGCCCTTCTTTGCCAGCGCCTCGATCTGCGCCACGTGCTTGGGCGCAACGTCAGGCGCAAGCTCGATGACAACGGGACCGTCCTTCAGCTGGATGGTCAGAAGTTCGGCGGCCGAAGCAATGGTGCTGGCGGCAAGCGCACCGGCAAACATGGCACCGGCAAAGGCAAATCGAACGAGTTTCATCGGATTGGCTCCAGAATGTGAGGCTGAAGTCAGCGCTTCAGCTTGGTGTTGAGGGCTTCAAGCACGGCTTTCGGCACGAAGGCTTCGACATTGCCGCCCATGGCGGCGATCTGCCGGACCAATGTGGCTGTAATGGGTCGCGACGAGGTGCCGGCGGGCAGGAACACGGTCTGAATATCAGGCGCCATCTGGCGGTTCATGCCGGCCATCTGCATTTCATAATCGAGATCGGTGCCATCGCGCAGGCCGCGCAGCAGAAGGCGCGCGCCATGCTGGCGGGCTGCGTCCACGACCAGATTGTCGAAGGAAACGACCTCCATGCGCGCCGCCTCGCCCGGCAGCTGCTCGGCAAGCGCCTGCTTGATCAGCGCGGCCCGCTCCTCGAAGCTGAACATCGGTGCTTTTCCGGGATGAATGCCGACGGCGACGATGACTTTCGACGCCACGTTCAGCGCCTGGAGAAGCACATCCAGATGTCCGTTGGTCATCGGATCGAAGGATCCTGGATAAAAGGCAATCGTCATATCGCTCTCAGGTGGTGGGCGCGCTTCGATGCTGGGTATCATGTGCCCGCCTTTTGTCATGGAGAGACACGCGGCGCAAGACTTTATAACCGTTTGGCACAACCAGGGCGGCGGCGTGAACCCCGGATGAATGGGCCGTTCAGTGCGGTTTCAGAGCTATTTTGTTTAAATCCACAACATCGGGAAACCGAAACGCCCCTCACTCGTTAAGCATCCGGAGAATTGAAAATGCTGGCCTTCATGATCGTCCTTTCGGTCATCTCGTCATTCGCAGCCGAGTATTTTTTTCTCGATTGACGGCTTTAGCCAGTTTCCTGAACGCCAGATGAACGAGCCATTCAAGGAAGTTTCACCGGGGCGATGCTAATCGATTTTTACGGTTGACGCGGAACATGTCGAGACATGCAGCGTTAAGAAAGAACCAAAGGAACGGACAGATGTTTGTAAGAGAAAAACAGTCTACTTCGGCGAAAATCAGCGTCATCAGCACCGCCTGGACAGTACTGGTTATCGCAATGGTAGCAACGACGTTTAGCCTTTATGAGCAGAAGCCTGAAGCCCAGGGACCGGACTACCCGCAGCTGACCGCCCGTTACCAGTATATGAATTATTACTGAGTAAACGGGGAGAATTTCCTCAAAACTCCCGGAGACGATATCATGTTCACATTTCTGACGATGCTTCTGGCCCTGATCAGCGTAATGTTCGTGACATCCATGATCTCCGTCGTCGCCGAGATGCGACGTGAAGACGAGGAATTCAAGGCGATGATCCGGCGCGACCGCGCCTTCTGAGCGCGGCGGACCGCCTTCACGGCCGCTTCAAGAATGATTCTTTGCAACCGCCTGGACCCTCCGGGCGGTTTTATTTTGCCGCCTCACAGAGCAATGCGGAGAAGATGACGGCGGAAAAACCGCCCTCCAATCACACAAGCGTTTTCAAAACCCCGTTTTTCCAAGGCAAATTCCCTTCAATTTCCCTTTGGATTGATTTAAGGAACGCCGATACGTTGCGGGCCGGATAGCCGGCAACCGCGACGACGTTCCTGTGAGGTTTGCATAACGATGCTCGATTCCCTGAGAAATGCTTCTCGAACCATGGCAGCCAAGCTGCTGCTTCTCCTGCTTGTTGTTTCGTTCGGCGTCTGGGGCGTCTCCGCATCGCTTGTCACCGCCAATTCCCACGCCGTCATGACGGTGGGTGACCAGACGGTCAGCCCGCAGGAATTCCGCCTCGCCTATCAGCGCCAGATTTCCGATCTCAGCCGCCAGTTCGGCACAAGGCTGACGACCGAACAGGCCAAGGCCTTCGGCATCGACCGCCAGGTGTTCAGCCAGCTTGCGGCCGGTGCGGCGCTTGATGAACTGGCCTCGAAGATGAATCTCGGCCTTTCGGAAAACCGTCTCGCCAACCTCATCGCCGAGGACCCGGCCTTCAAGTCGGTCAACGGCCAGTTCGACCGTAATCTCTTCAGCGAACGCCTGCGCAATTCCGGCTTCCGCGAGGACGATTACATCAAGGAACGCAGCAAGGTTGCTGTCCGAAGCCAGATCGTCGAAGCCGTCTCCGATGGTTTTGCCGCACCGCAGGTGCTGGTGGATGCGCTGAAGCAGTATCGCAACGAACAGCGCGCCGTCGATTACGTCATTCTCTCCAACGCCGTCATCCCGCCGGTCAAGGCACCGGGTGACGACGTGCTCACACCCTGGTTCGAAACCAACAAGACGAAATATCGCGCGCCGGAATTCCGCAAGTTCACCTATGTGAAGCTGGAACCTGCCGATATCGCCGAGCCGGCTTCGGTAACGGACGCGCAGATCGCCGATTATTATAACAGCCACAAGGACAGTTTCCGCACCGCCGGCCGCCGCACGGTGGAGCAGCTGACCTTCCCGGACAAGGAAATGGCCGCCGCTGCCGCAGAACAGATCCGCCTCGGCAACACCACCTATGAGCAGGTGGTGAAGGATCAGGGCAAGACCGCGTCCGACGTCACCCTCGGCGAATTCACCAAGGATACCATCCCCGACCAGTCGATTGCCGATGCGGCCTTCGCCATCCAGAAGGATGGCGGCGTATCGCCGGTGGTTGAAGGTTCCTTCGGCCCGGTCCTGCTGCGCGTCACGGGCATCAAGCCGGAAACCACCCGCACGCTGGATGAAGCCAAGGAAGATATCCGCAAGGATCTCGCCACCACCGCCGCAGCGGAAGAAATCACCAATGTGCACGACCGTTACGAGGATCTGCGCGCCGGTGGCTCCTCGCTCGCCGATGCCGCCAAGCAGCTCAACCTGAAGCCCGTCACCATCGATGCGATTGACGCCGCCGGCCTTAATGAAAAGGGCGATGCCGTTGAGGGCCTGCCCTCGCCGCAGCTGGCGCAGGAGGTCTTCAAGACCGAACCCGCCACCGAAGCCCTGCCGATCAATCTCGGCCGTGAAGGTTATATCTGGTTCGACGTCGAGCAGATCATTCCCGCCCGCGACCGCACGCTTGCCGAAGTCCGCGACGATGTCGTGGCCGACTGGACGGCGGAGCAGCAGCGCAACGCGCTTGCCGCCAAGGCTGAAGAGCTGAAGGCCCGCGTTGAAAAGGGTGATACGCTGGAAGCCGTGGCCGGTGAACTGAGCCTTGCCGTCGAGCAAAAATCCGGCCTGCGCCGCACCAGCGAGGACGCGATTTTCGGTCGCCAGACCATCGCCGCGGTCTTTTCGGGCGCCGAGGGCAAGGTGGGTACGGCGGCTGACGCCGATGGCTCCAGCCGCATCCTCTTCAAGGTTACCTCGGTCGACACCAATGCGCCGGCAGATGCGCTTGCCAATGACGACCAGCAGTTCGCCGCCATTGCCCGCGCGGCCGGCGACGACATGCTGGACCAGATGGTCAACCGTCTGCAGAATGACTATGGTGTGACGATCAACCAGGCCCTCGCCGATCAGGCGATGGTCGGTTTCTAACCGGGGGGCGAGACATGGCCGAACTGAAGCCGCTGATCGCCAAGGTCGCGAACGGAGAAAGCCTGAACCGCGAGGATGCGCGTACGGCTTTCGACATTCTGATGTCGGGCGAAGCCACCCCGTCGCAGATCGGCGGTTTCCTGATGGCGCTGCGGGTGCGTGGCGAAACGGTCGACGAAATCGTCGGCGCCGTTTCCTCCATGCGCGCCCGCATGTTGCCGGTTTCGGCCCCCGCCAATGCCATCGACATCGTCGGAACCGGCGGTGATGGCATCGGCACCTATAATATCTCGACGCTGGCATCGATCATCGTTGCCGGCACGGGCCTGCCGGTTGCCAAGCATGGCAACCGGGCGCTGAGCTCCAAATCCGGCACGGCGGATGCGCTGTCCGCGCTTGGTGTGAGGCTCGATATCGGTCCCGAACTCATCGCCCGCTGCATCAGCGAGGCGGGTCTCGGCTTCATGTTCGCGCAGATGCACCATTCCGCCATGCGCCATGTCGGCCCGAGCCGGGTCGAACTCGGCACGCGCACCATCTTCAACCTGCTGGGCCCCCTCTCCAACCCGGCCGGCGCCAAACGGCAATTGCTCGGCGTCTTTTCGCCGCGCTGGCTGGTGCCGCTTGCCGAAGTGCTGCGCGATCTCGGTTCGGAAAGCATCTGGGTCGTGCACGGCGACGGCATGGATGAAGTCACCACCACCGGCGTTACCCATGTGGCGGCGCTGGAAAATGGCAAGATCCGCACCTTCGACCTGACGCCGAAGGATTTCGGCGTCGAACCGGCCAAAATGAACGATCTGAAGGGCGGCGACGGCATCGCCAATGCGGCAGCACTGCGCGAGGTTCTCTCCGGCCGCCGCAATGCCTATCGCGACGTGTCGCTCTGCAACGCCGCGGCGGCGCTGGTGATCGCCGGCAAGGCGGAGACGCTGAGCCAGGCCATGACGATCGTCAGCGAGGCGCTCGACAGCGGCAAGGCCGCCGCCGCACTCGACCGTCTGGTCGCTGTATCCAACGAGGAATGAGAGCGAAACCATGAGCGACATTCTCAAAAAGATCGAGACCTACAAGCGCGAGGAAATCGCCGCCGCCAAGACGAAGGTTTCGCTGGCCGATCTGAAGGCCATGGCCGCAAACCAGACCGCGCCGCGCGGTTTTTACAAGGCGCTCCGGGCAAAACAGGCCGAAGGCAAATTCGGCCTCATCGCCGAAATCAAGAAGGCCAGCCCCTCCAAGGGCCTCATCCGCCCGGATTTCGATCCGCCGGCGCTGGCGGCCGCCTATGAGGCGGGTGGCGCCGCCTGTCTGTCGGTCCTGACGGATACGCCGAGTTTTCAGGGCGCTCCGGAATTCCTGACTGCCGCCCGCAATGCCTGCGCCCTGCCGGCGCTGCGCAAGGATTTCATGTTCGACACCTATCAGGTGCATGAGGCCCGTGCCTGGGGCGCGGACTGCATTCTGCTCATCATGGCATCGCTTTCCGACGACGAGGCGAAACGCCTCGAAGACGAGGCTTTCTCGCTCGGCATGGATGTGCTGGTGGAAGTGCATGATGCGGAGGAAACCGAACGTGCGCTGAAGCTCGCCTCGCCGCTTCTCGGCATCAACAATCGCAACCTGCGCACCTTCGAAGTCAGCCTCGAAACCAGCGAGAAATTGGCGGGCCTCGTGCCGGCCGACAAGCTGCTGGTCGGCGAAAGCGGCATCTTCACCTTCGAGGACTGCCAGCGCCTGCAGAAGAGCGGCATCAGCACCTTCCTCGTCGGCGAGAGCCTGATGCGCAAGGACGATGTGACGGCGGCCACCAAAGCGCTGCTGACGGGCCAATCCGGCATTCTGGCAGCGGAATAAACCCCGATGAGTGAGACGACCAAGCTCACCCATATTGATGCCGCCGGCGAGGCGCATATGGTCGATGTCGGCGACAAGGCCGAAACCGTCCGTGTCGCCGTCGCAGAGGGCTTTGTGAAGATGAAGCCGGAAACGCTGGCGCTCATCCGGCAGGGCAATGCCAAGAAGGGCGATGTCATCGGCACCGCCCGGCTGGCCGGCATCATGGCCGCCAAGCAGACGGCCAATCTCATTCCGCTCTGCCATCCACTGATGCTGACCAAGGTGGCGGTGGACATCACCGAGGATACCGCCCTGCCCGGCCTCCGGGTCGAGGCCATGGTGAAACTGTCCGGCAAGACCGGCGTGGAAATGGAAGCGCTGACCGCTGTCTCCATCGCCTGCCTGACGATCTATGACATGGCGAAAGCCGCCGACAAGGCGATGGAAATCGTCAATATCCGCCTTCTTGCAAAGAGCGGCGGCAAATCCGGTGATTTTCACCGGCAGGAGAGCTGAATGAAACCGCTGCTGCCCGTGGACGAGGCCATCAAACGCCTTCTGGAAGCAGCAGCTCCGGTAACGGACAGCGAGACCCTGCCGCTTGCCGACTGTGATGGCCGCGTTCTCGCGACAGATCTGGCCGCACGCCTCACCCAGCCCCCCTTCGATGCTTCGGCCATGGATGGCTACGCATTGCGCAGCGCCGATGCGCCGGAGATCGGCTCGGTCCTCACCGTCATCGGCCAGGCGGCTGCCGGCCATGCTTTTACGGGGACGGTGGGCAAAGGCGAAGCCGTGCGCATCTTCACCGGCGCACCCGTGCCTGAGGGCGCCGATACGATCCTCATTCAGGAAGATGCGGAAGCGCTGGAAGACGGTAAAATCCGCACCGGCTTCGCTGTCACCGCCGGGCGACATATCCGCCCGCACGGGCAGGACTTTGCCGAGGGCGAAACGGCTCTGGAGGCCGGGCGCGAGCTTGGCTTCACCGACCTGACGCTGGCGGCGGCCATGAACCACGCCGCACTTTCCGTCTATCGCAGGCCACGCATCGCCATCCTCGCCACCGGCGACGAATTGCTGCCGCCGGGAAGCGCACCGCAACCCGCGCAGATCATTGCCTCCAACACCTTCGGTATCGCCGCACTGGCCCGGCAGGCGGGTGCCGAGGTCATCGATCTCGGCATCATTGCCGATGATGACAGCCTCATCCGCGCCGCCATCGGCAAGGCCGTCGCGGCCGGGGTGGATGTGCTGGTGACGCTGGGCGGCGCCTCGGTCGGCGACCATGATCTGGTGCAGGCGGCATTGAAGGCGGAGGGCATGCAGCTCGATTTCTGGCGCATCGCCATGCGTCCGGGAAAACCGCTGATGGTCGGGGCCATCGGCAGCATGCAGGTTCTCGGCCTGCCCGGAAACCCGGTCGCCAGCCTTGTCTGCGGCCTGCTCTTCCTTGAACCGCTGATCCGCAGGATCGCCCGCCGGGCACCGCTGGAGCGCGGGACGACAGCCCGCACCGCGACCCCGCTGAAGGCCAACGACCATAGGCAGGACTATCTGCGCGCCCGTTTCAGCACGGACGAAAACGGTGTGCTGGTGGCGGAAGCCCATGCGAAGCAGGATTCATCCATGATGAAGATATTGGCCCATTCCGATGGCCTGATCGTGCGCCCGCCGCATGCGCCGGAAGCGGCGCCCGGCGCGATATGCCCGGTGATACGACTGAAATTCTGACACCCAGGCCCTCCGGGCGGGTTTACGACCGGCAACATATGGGCGTCCCTCCCGAACCTGCGGAAGAATTGCTGCGCCGTCATCCATCCTGAAATGCGCGAAAACAAAGAGATGGAACGGTTCTGCGATTGAGGGAAAGGCGAAGCGACAGCATCGCAACCTCGAACAGGACTGTAACATTCCTGTCTCCTGACACGCATGACAAAAGAAACCGCCCGAAAGCGGGAAACTCGACGTATTCAGAATCCACCCTCTCGATGCATCCCGAAACTATTTCGCGACATTGTTGTGCCAAAATAAATCACATGAATCCTTTATTGGGATTGACAGAGTAAATGCGATGCTGTCACCAAGACGAATAGTAGAGAGGAAAATTTCAGGAACTCTTCGAAAATGAAAATTACTTATAATTATCAATTAAATAAGATAAAAAACGGCGAAAATGAAATTTCCGGAAATAAAAATTAGTTTCCCGTAAATTAAGCTTTCTAAAACGAGCTTAATAATAATAATCATAGTCGATAAGCAGACTCACTGGAGTTTCTTGATGAACACGGCATCCACGCCCAAAACCACGGGGCCAGACATTGCCGGGCAAATTGCCTATGCCATGCGGAGCATGGGTGTTTCGCCGATCCCGCGTAACTACAGCCTGTTTTACGAAGCCTATATCGGCTCAAACCCGGCGCTGACGAAGGATCTGGCGGCACTTGGAAACCGCGTCACGCAGGAGGATCTGGACGATCTCTCTTCGCGTTACGGCGAAGGTAATCCCAACCGCTCCATCGACGATGCGCAAGAGAAGCTGCGGCGCGAGCTGGAGGCGCTGCTCGGCACGCTGAAGCGTGAACAATCTTCCATCGAGAACTACAACAGAATTCTCGGAGAAACGCGCCAGCGCATCGATGACAAGAATGCCGCCAGCAGCAATATTCTCAGAAATGCGATCGCGTTGCTGGCCGAGGCCACCGGTTCGAAGATCATCGATGGGGAAAAGGCGTTCAACGACGTCAACCGCCATGCCGAGGAAATGCATCAGGTGCGCCTCGAACTCGATGAATACAAGCGCATCGCCAATACGGATTCGCTGACGCGCCTGTCCAACCGCCGCGCCTTCGACGACCGGCTTGCCTCCGTCTATGACAGCTCCATCGGCCTGCAATATACCACGCTCGTGCTGCTCGACATCGATCACTTCAAGCGGATCAACGACACATTCGGCCATCCGGTCGGTGACAAGATCCTCGCCACCGTCGCCTCGGTCATCCGCGCCAATGTGCGCAAGGATGGTTTCGTCGCCCGCAGCGGCGGCGAGGAATTCGCCATCATTCTTGACGGCAACACGCCGGAAGAGGTGATGGTGGTGTGCGAGCGCATCCGCCTGTCACTGGAAAGCACGCCTTTCCGCAATTCGAGATCAGGCGCCGATTACGGCACGGTCACCATCTCCATCGGCTTCGCCTCCGCCGCCCAGGCCGGCAATCCGAGCGAGCTTTACGCCCATGCCGATACGGCGCTCTACCATGCCAAGGAAACCGGCCGGAACCGTTCCGTGTTTTACGAAGACGGCATGCAGAAGAATTATGTCGGCAAGAACTGGCTGATTTATCGGACGTAAGAAGGGTGGCGGCGTCCAAAAACATCCCAACCGTCATGCCGGACTTGATCCGGCATCCAGTCAGCCCAAGTCCTTGGGCTGAAAAGACTCTCTCACCGCATGAACGCGCATCGGCTGGACCCCGGGTCTAGTCGCCGCGCTCTCGCTGCGATCCGATGCTCACCCAAACAGAGCGCATCACCACATGGTCTTCGCCGCCCGCGCCGCCCATTCCCGGTCATAGGTCTCCTGATCGAACTCCGCCTTCGCCGCCTTGAGCAGCAGGCCGGGTGTCGGCAGCGAAGCCGGATCGACGAAATTGTCGGGGTTCCATAGTTCCGAGCGCATCAGCGCCCGGGCGCACTGGAAATAAACCTCGTCAATCGTGACGACGATGACGGTGCGCGGATGTTTGCCGTCCATCTCGAAGCTCTGTAACAGCTCGGCATCGACGGAAACCACGGCGCGGCCATTGATGCGCATTGTCGTATTAGAGCCGGGGATCAGGAACATCAGCGCCACGCGCGGATCGCGCACAATGTTCAGAAGCGAATCGACGCGGTTGTTGCCGCGCCAGTCCGGCAGGAGCACCGTCCTGTCGTCGGCCACCCGCACCACGCCACCCTTGTCGCCACGCGGCGAACAGTCCATTCCTTCCGGCCCTACCGTCGCCAGCGCGAGGAACGGCGATGCCTCGATCATCTGCCGGTATTCCGCGGTCAGCGTGGCCGTCACCTTGGCGACCGAGGCTTCGCTCGTGCCGTCATAAATGGCCTTCAGTTCCTCAACCGTACGAATGATCGTCATATCCGTTCAATCCCTCGAAATCACGCTGCGCCACCGAATGGCGCAACCCCCTACTCTTCCGCCGCTTCCGCCCTTTCCCGTTCCGCCCGCTCGCGCGCCGTGCGTGCGGCAACGAGATCGGCCGGCTGGGCATTGCCGCGGATCAGCGAACGGCCGGCATAAATGCCGCCGACGACTTCCATGGCAAAACGCTCCTCGTCGCGGTCGCGGAATTCCTCCACCAGGCGGGCAGCGTCTTCCCGCTCCTCGCCCATGGCGCCCAGCACTTCCTCGCTGAAATTCAAGGCCGATTCCAGCGTCTCGCGAATCTGGTAATCGACGCCCGCCTTCAGAAGATCGATCGCGTGACCACGGTCAAAGGCACGGGCAAGGACGGGAACCAGCGGGAATTCGTGCTTGACGATCTCCGCGATCCGCACGGCCGCTTCCTTGTCGTCGACGCAGATGAGCACGGCCCGCGCCGTGCTGGCGCCCGCTGCGTGCAGGATTTCCGCCCGCGAGCCATCGCCATAATAGACCTTGAAACCGAATTCCGCCGCATCGCGCACGAACTCCGCGTCCTTGTCGATCAGCGACAGCGTATAGCCGCGCGCCAGAAGCGGCTGGCTGACGATCTGGCCGAAACGCCCGAAGCCGATCAAGAGAATGCTGCCTTCGACATTCTCAGGCACATCGAGATCGTCGGTATTGGGAACCGCCGCCGGCACCAGCCGATCATGCAGGATGACCATCAGCGGCGTCAGCACCATGGAGATGATGATGGTCGCCGTCAGGATGGCGTTGGCCTCCCGGTCGAGAATGCCGGCGCTGACGGCGGCGGAATAAAGCACGAAGGCGAATTCGCCGCCCTGCGCCATCAGCACCGCCCGCTCCAGGCTTTCACGCCGCGTGGTGCCGAGCGCCCGCGCCACGCCATAGATCAGGAAAGCTTTCAGCAGCATGTAGCCGGCGACGCTGACGACCACGAGCTGCCAGTTGGAGGCGATGACGGCAAGGTCGATCGCCATGCCGACGCCGAGGAAGAACAGGCCGAGCAGAATGCCGCGAAACGGCTCGATATCCGCCTCGAGCTGATGGCGGAAGGAGGATTCCGACAAAAGCACGCCGGCCAGAAACGCCCCCATGGCCATGGAAAGACCGCTGACCTGCATCAAAAGCGCCGACCCCAGCACCACCAGCAGCGCCGCGGCTGTCATTACCTCGCGCGCGCCGGAGGCCGCCAGCAGGCGGAAGAACGGGTTCAACAGATAACGCCCGGCGAGGATGAGCGCACCGACGGCGGCAAGCGCGATGCCGATCGAAAGCCAGCGCTCCGAGGCAGTCACATGCTCCCCACCCGAACCGAGAAAGGCGACAAGCGCCAGGAGCGGCACGATGGCGAGGTCCTCGAACAGCAGGATCGCGATGATACGCTGGCCTTTCAGGCTCGACATGCTGTTGCGCTCCTGCAGCATCTGCATGACGATCGCCGTCGAGGTCAGCACGAAACCGGTGCCGGCAACAAAGGACATGATGACGGGAAAGCCAAGGCTGACACCCACCAGCGTCAGGCCGCCCATGCAGACCAGCACCTGCAATGCGCCCAGCCCGAAAATATCCTGCCGCATCGACCACAGCCGCGACGGCTGCATTTCAAGGCCGATGATGAACAGGAACATCACCACGCCCAGTTCCGCTATGTGCAGGATGGCCTGTGAATCGGAGAAGAAACCGAGACCATAAGGCCCGATCACAAGGCCGGCGGCCAGATAACCCAGCACCGAGCCAAGGCCGATGCGCTTGAAGATCGGCGCGGCCACAACGCCAGCCGCCAAAAGCACGACCACCTGGGCCAGATCATTTCCGTTCGCTTCTACAGCCACACGCCACCCCGCTGAAAATTGATTAGACGAGGGTGTTCCCTCCCCCACTTCCTAGCGCATCGGCGTGAGAATCGAAAACGATTTTCGTGAAGGACGATGCATGGATTCAACGGGTTATTTGCTGCCGGGACATGATGGCTACAGATGCGGCAGCCCCTCTTCCTCATCCCGGTGCTCGCCACGGGAATGAGGGAGGCAAATGTGGCAACCGGCAAAGGCAAGACATATCGCCTACCGGGAGCGCGGCTCCCTGCTCAAGCCCTTCTCCGCAAGCTGCCGCTCATAATCCGCAAACAGCGCGTCGCCGGTTTCACCCAGCTCCTTCAGATATTTCCAGGTGTAGATGCCGCTGTCATGGCCATCGTCAAAAACGATGCGCACCGCGTAATTGCCGGTCGCGACCATGGAACGGATGGCGACATTGCGTTTTCCCGGCACCGTGACCTTTTGTCCCGGTCCGTGGCCCTGCACTTCCGCCGAGGGCGAAAGCACGCGCAGCATCTCGGCGCCAAGCCGGTAAATGCTTCCATCATCGAAGGAAACGGTCAATTCACGCCGGTCTTTCGACACAAGCAGCTCGGTCGGCCAGGCATCACTCATTTTTCACTTCCGCAGGCTCGTCATATGCGTCAGAATTACGGACTTGCCTCACGATAGGCAAGCCACTACATCAGCTGTAGGCCACACATTCGGCCCCGTGTGTCCGGCGCGTGACGCAATGAGGATGGAGACGTGAACGGTTTTTCCGGCTCGCTTGAAAAGGCGAAAACCCTGGCGGAAAACAACGCCCCGATGGTGGACCCCTTCGGCCGCGCCATCACCTATCTGCGTGTCTCCGTGACCGACCGCTGCGATTTCCGCTGCACCTATTGCATGTCCGAGCACATGACCTTCCTGCCGAAGAAGGATCTGCTGACGCTCGAAGAACTCGACCGGCTCTGTTCCGTCTTCATAACGCGCGGCGTGCGCAAATTGCGGCTGACCGGCGGTGAGCCGCTGGTGCGCAAGAACATCATGTCGCTGGTGAGGAACCTCGGCCGGCATGTACAAAGCGGCACGCTCGACGAACTGACGCTGACCACCAACGGCTCGCAGCTTTCAAAATTCGCAGCCGAACTTGCCGATTGCGGCGTGCGCCGCATCAATGTCTCTCTCGATACGCTCGATGCGCAGAAATTCCACCAGATCACCCGCTGGGGCGATATCGACCGGGTCATGGAAGGGCTCGATGCGGCACAGGCGGCCGGCATCAAGGTCAAGCTCAATGCGGTGGCGCTGAAGGACTTCAACGATGCCGAAATGCCGGAGCTGATGCGCTTTGCCCATGGCCGCGGCATGGACCTGACCGTCATCGAAACCATGCCGATGGGCGAGATCGAGGAAGACCGCACCGACCGTTACCTGCCGCTCTCAAAGCTGCGGGCCGATCTCGAAAAGAACTTCACGCTCATCGACAGCGATTACCAGACCGGCGGCCCCGCCCGTTACGTGACGGTGAAGGAAACCGGCGGCAGGCTGGGCTTCATCACGCCGATGACGCATAATTTCTGCGAAAGCTGCAACCGCGTCCGCCTCACCTGTACCGGCACGCTTTATATGTGTCTCGGCCAGGACGATGCCGCCGATCTGCGCACGGCGCTGCGCGCTTCCGACAGTGACGCCTATCTTTCCGCCGCCATCGACGAAGCGCTGCTGCGCAAGCCGAAGGGGCATGATTTCATCATCGACCGGACCCACAAGCGCCCGGCTGTCGCCCGTCATATGAGCGTGACCGGCGGCTAAGCGGCGGCTGAACTTCTTTCTCGTCCACCCACCCATATAAACGGTTGAATTGCCAGCTCTACCGTGCCACGTCTCTATGCATGGAGGAATGCGTGGTCGTGCCCGAGAGGCGGCCCACACCGCCCGGCAAGGGCGGCGGCTACCGCGCATGGTCTGGGATATTTGGGAATGGCATTGACGGACAATACGCGCGGCGCACTTTTCATGGCGCTCGCAATGGCAAGCTTCACGGCCAACGACGCGCTGACGAAGTCCGTCACCCCCTACATCAATACCGGCCAGATCATGTTTGTGCGCGGCATCATGACCGTGGTGCTGATCTATGTCGCTGCCCGGCATTTCGGGGCGCTCCGGCCGCTGAAGACCCTGTTGCGGCCCATCATCATCCTGCGCTGTCTCTGCGAGGTGACAGCCGCCGTTCTCTATCTGACGGCGCTCGGCCTCATCGAATTTTCCAACGCATCGGCCATTCTCCAGTCCCTGCCGCTGGTGGTGACGCTGGGGGCGGCACTTTTCCTGCGCGAGCCGGTCGGCTGGCGGCGCTGGGTGGCGATCATCGTCGGTTTCATCGGTGTGCTCATCATCATCAGGCCCGGCCCGGAAGGCTTCACGCCGGGGGCGCTGCTGGTCGTCGCGTCGCTCGCGGCCACTGCCGCGCGTGATCTGCTGACCCGGAAAATGTATGCCGATGTGCCCTCGCTCGCCATCACCGTCATCACCGCCTTCGTCAACATGGCGGTGGGCGGGCTTTTGATCGTGCCTTTCGGCGGCTGGCAGCCGATGAATTTCACGATCGTATCGCATCTTGCCGGTTCGGCCATTCTGGTGCTGGTCGGTTACCAGGCCATCATCCTGTCGATGCGCACGGGCGAAATCTCCTTCGTCGCACCGTTCCGCTATACTGGCCTGCTCTGGGGTTTCATGATCGGTGTGTTCTTCTTCAATGAAAAGATCGACAGCTACACCATCGTCGGCGCCATGATCGTCATCGGTTCCGGCCTTTATACCTTCTATCGCGAAAGCCTGCGCAAGCGCTCGCAGATGGCCAAGCGCGCGGCCGCGACACCCACGGCCGCAACCACGGTGCGACCGGCTTCCGTTACGAAAACTTCCGTAACGGAAGAGGCGGGAGAATGACATGAGAAGCAGCCGTTTCCTCGACCGCACCACCCCGCCCCATATCATCACGCTTGTCGTCATCGCCGGCGTCGCGGCGCTGTGCATGAACCTGTTCCTGCCCTCGCTTTCGGCCATGGCACTCTATTTCGAGATCGACTACGCCGTGATGCAATTTGCCGTCTCCGGTTATCTTGCTGCCACGGCCTTGCTGCAATTGGTGATCGGCCCGCTCTCTGATCTGTTCGGCCGCCGTCCGGTGATGCTCGCCAGCATCGCGATCATGATCGCCGCCACGCTCATCTGCATGCTGGCGTCCGATATCACCGTCTTCATGATCGGGCGCGTGGCGCAGGCGGCCGTCGTGTCCGGCTTCGTGCTCGCCCGCGCCATCGTGCGTGACATGGTGCCGATGGAACAGGCGGCCTCGATGATCGGCTATGTGACCATGGGAATGTCCGTCGTGCCGATGGTCGGCCCCACGGTCGGCGGCCTGCTGAACGACTTCTCCGGCTGGCAGTCCAGCTTTGCGCTGCTTGCGCTTCTCGGCGCCGGCATTCTGGTGCTCGCCTGGTTCGATCTCGGCGAAACCAATCACAGCAAGTCTGCGAGCTTTTCGCAGCAGTTCCATGCCTGGCCGGAGCTTCTGCGCTCGCCGCTGTTCTGGGGTTATGCGCTGACCTCGACCTTCTCGTCGGGCATGTTCTTTTCCTTCCTCGGCGGCGCGCCCTTCGTCGGCAGCGTGCTTTACGGGCTGACACCCGCCATGCTCGGCCTGCAGTTCTTCTTCATGGCCAGCGGTTACATGCTCGGCAATTTCGTCTCCGGCCGTTATGCCAGCCAGATCGGCATCACCCGCATGATGCTGTCGGGCAATGTCATCGCCATCACCGGCATCGTCACCGCCATCGCGCTGATCCTGGTCGGGGCGGAAAGCGCCTATGCGTTTTTCGTGCCGCTTGCGCTGATCGGCGTTGGAAACGGCGTGACGCTGCCGAGCGCCAATGCCGGCATGGTCAGTGTCCAGCCGCATCTGGCCGGCTCCGCCTCCGGTCTCGGCGGTGCCATGACCATCGGCGGCGGCGCGGCGCTTTCGGTGCTCGCCTCCTCCGTCCTGTCCAAAGAGGACGGAACCTGGCCGCTTCTTCTGGTAATGCTGGCGACCGGCCTTGTCGCCCTTCTCACCACCTATGTCGTAAGGCTGCAGGAACAGCGGCAATGATCGCCCCTCCCCGTAACATACCCGGTCTTGTGCTCGCCGGCGGGCTTTCCCGGCGCATGGGCAGCAACAAAGCGATGGTGGCGCTCCACGATGCGCCGCTCATCTCCCATGTCATCCGCCGCATCACGCCGCAGGTCTGCGATGTCACCATCAATGCCGCCATCACCGACAAGGGCAGCTGGGCCGAAGGTTTCGGCCTGCCGCTTCTGCCCGATACGGTGAACGGCCATGCCGGGCCGCTCGCGGGCGTTCTCGCCGGCATGCGGCACTTCCGCAATCGCGAGGCCACGGGCAGTCATTTCCTGACCGTGCCGGCCGACAGCCCGTTTTTCCCGGACGATCTCGTGGCAAGGCTTGGCGAGCACCTGTCGGAGGATGTTATCGTCATCGCCGCCTCCAGCGGCCAGCTTCACCCGGTCTTCGCGCTGTGGCCGGTGGCGCTTGCCGACGATCTGGAGGAATGGCTGAAGAACGATGCGAACCGCCGCATCCGCGCCTATCTTGCCCGGCACGTCACCATTGGCGTGGCCTTTCCGCCGCTGGAAACGGCAAAGGGCAGCCTCGATCCATTCTTCAACATCAACACGCCGGATGAACTGGCGCTCGCGCGAAGCTATCTGGAGAGTATGGGACCATGACGACACAGAAGGTCTTCGGCATCGCCGGCTGGAAAAATTCGGGCAAGACCGGGCTTGCGGTGCGCATCGTCACCGAACTGACGGCGCGCGGTTACCGCGTCTCCACCATCAAGCACGCCCATCATGATTTCGATATCGACAAGGTCGGCGCCGATAGCTGGCGTCACCGTCAGGCGGGCGCCCATGAGGTTACCATCGTCTCCGGCACCCGTTTCGCCATCATGCATGAGTTGCGCGGCGAACCGGAACCCTCCTTCGAGGATATTCTTTCCCGCCTCGCCCCCTGTGATCTCGTGCTGATCGAAGGTTATAAATACGAGCCCGTGCCGAAGATCGAGGCGCGCAGGCTCGAAGCGGCGAAAACCGAACCGCTCGCGCCGCTCGATCCGCATATCATCGCGATTGCCGCCGATCATGCCGTGTCCGACACGGAGCTGCCCGTTTTCGATCTCGACGATACCGGGGCCATTGCCGATTTCATCGAGAAGACGGTGGGACTGGTGAGGCCTTAGATCGACCCGATTCCGGGCTGTTTCCCGGCAATTGCGATGGTCGGACCAAATTCAGGAAAAAGAACAAAAATCGTGCGCGAGTGTCTTCCCCGTGACACGTTAGAGTAGCATACTCCCCTGAATTTGGGGGGGATGACCATGGGGAAGATCGTTTCTGCGCATGCTTATGCCAATAACGAAGTCGCTTATCTCGCCTGGGATATCGACGGCAAGATAGAGGGTTGCCTTGGCTTCGAGGTCGTCCGTGTCTACCTTGCGGCCGATGGCAGCGTTTCCCTTCGGGAGGATGGCAAGGAAGATCGGGTCACCTGCGCCGCCTGGGTAGCGTTCAAGGGCCAGCGCAACCCCCATTGGCTGCCACAAACCACCTCCGTCTGGCCGGTCCAGAAATTGTCGTGGCGCGATCTCACGCTTCGCAAACGCCGCAACAAGGCGAAGCTGCGCCCCTCCGAGGTTTTCGTCCGCTACGAAATCCGGCCGCTCGGCGACCTTCGGCCGGGGTTGGAACCCGTTCAGGATCCCGCACCCGCCGAGGTCGAAGTGGTCAAGCGCGATGCCGATGGCAAACCGGTTCTCGACGCGCAGAACCGGCCGGTGAAGACGAAAACAAAGGCTTACGAAGGAACACCCCGGCCGCTCGCTTATCTCGGTCCGGCGGTCGCCACCAATGCCATCCATGTCACGCGCCGGCTTGGTCCGTTCCAGTCCACCTTCACCAACGGCATTCTGGCGGCGCAGTGGCTGCGCAATGTCATCTGGGAAGACGGCATCAAAAAGCCGAACGAGTTGATGGAGATGATTTCCGATCCCAAGAACGGCATCCGGAAATATCTTGCCGGGGATGTTCTTCCGATGTTGCGCGAGTTGTTCGAGCGGCCGGGTTCCTTCCTCCTGGCACTCTACGAACTCGATGACCGCGAACTCGTCGAACTGCTTTTGAAGCACAAGGACCGCATCCGCGTGATTCTGGCAAATACCGGTCTGGTGGAAGGTGCGTGGGATGTCCGCAATGCCCATGCGCGCCAGGCGCTGATCGACGCCGGCGTCGATATCCAGCATCGTATGTTCAACAACTCAACCCATATCGGCCACAATAAATTCGTGGTTCATCTCGGGGAAGACGAGACGCCACAGTCGGTTTTTACCGGCAGCACCAACTGGACGCCAACCGGCGTTGCGGGACAAACGAACAACGCCATCCTGATCGAGGACAGGCACGTCGCCAAGGGTTTTGCCGATTACTGGCGCCGGATGCTGGCGGATGCTCTTCCGCTTCCCGAGGAATTCGATGACGGCATGCCCGACAACCAGCAGGCCGCGGCGTTCCGGTCATCGAATGAAACGCCGGCACGCTTCACGCTCGCCAACGGCGCAAGGCTGGATGTCTGGTTCTCGCCCAATATGAAGGCGCGCCGCAAGGGCGCGGCAATCCCGCCCGATCTGCAGGAAGTATACCGCCTGATGCGCAGGGCCGAACAGGCGATCCTGTTTTTGGCCTTCTACCCCGGCCAGCGCGGCAAGGACTGCATCGTGGGCGAGGCTATCGAAATCGGCCGGAGAGACCAGCAGCTCATCGTTACCGGCGCCGTATCGAGCGCCCAGGCGATGCCGAACTATGTTCCAGGCCGCAAGAACGACCCGGACGATCCGGATGATGACGAGGAAGCGGTATCTCCACACGTCTTCTCGGAAGCTAATGTTTCCATCGTGCGGGCATCGCGTCTGGACGACCGGGATCTTCTGGCCGATTTCGGCGGCGAGGAACTCACGGCCAAAGGGGGCATCGGCGCGATCATCCACGACAAGGTGGTCGTCATCGATCCGCTGTCGGACGACTGCGCAGTCATTTTCGGCAGCCACAATCTCGGTTTCAAGGCGTCCTATTCGAACGACGAGAATATGGTGATCGTGCGCGGCGACAAGGCCCTCGCCGCAGCCTACGCGGTACATATTCTCGACGTCTACGATCACTATCGTTTCAGGGCGATCGAGGCGGAACTCAAGCGCCAGGGTCGGAAAGGATGGTCGGGTTTCCTGGCCACGGACGACACATGGCTCGACCCATATGCCGACGGCAAAAAGGGCGCGCTCATGCGCTACTTTGCACGCGGCTGACAAGACGACCCGGATTGACATCATCGAACAGGGGACTTGAATGGATATCTATCAGCAGATTTGGGACGCCGATCAGGCGGGGAACGGCGTGCAGCCCATTCTGGATGGGGCGCAGGGCGATGCCGATCGTGGCTATGTGTCCGTCGTATCGTCGTCAGCCGGGGGCCGGGATATCAAGCTGCTGCAAAGCGTCGTGATCCCGGCGCGGAAAATGCTGACCTACGAGCGGGTGACGCGGCTCTTCGACAATTATGCCCTGGACGAGCAGGATCCCGAACTCGAAACCCCTGAGGAACGTCAGGAGGTTCACGACCTCCTCGAGGCCGTCGTCGATACGCCACCGATGCAAGTTGCCCGTGCTTATGTCAGCGAAGCGACGGGCACGGCCGTCTCGCGGGATCGCTGGTACGCGGTTCTTCTCGAACAATGGTTCCGGTCATTCGCCCAGGGCGGCGATCCCGCCCTCACCGGGTTCGAGCATATCTTCGTCGGCGAGCAGGAAGGACCGAAGGTTCAGGGTTACCATTTCTGGTACAAGTACCATCTCGATGACGGTCTTGCGGGCACGATCGACCGAAACCGCTTTCCGGGCTTCAAGGACGATCGCATCGTCTATCTGCGCGGCATGTATGACAATGGCCAGGAGCGTTTTCCGGAATCGGTGACCATCTCCTATCGCTGGGACGCCCCGGATTATGAGCGTGGCGCGGTGCGACCGCTGACCAAGCCGAAAGGTGGTTTTTTCGTCGGATGCAGCGTC
Source organism: Rhizobium sp. BR 250 (assembly GCF_047445855.1). Classification (NCBI taxonomy): domain Bacteria; kingdom Pseudomonadati; phylum Pseudomonadota; class Alphaproteobacteria; order Hyphomicrobiales; family Rhizobiaceae; genus Rhizobium; species Rhizobium sp. BR 250. The sequence continues at coordinate 123,251 of NZ_JARWKW010000001.1, read as the reverse complement.
GAAGGTCTGATGGCGATCGGCACGGTTCGCGCCCATCTCGGTGCCCGCGCGCCGAAGGAAGCGGTGATCAATGGCGCACGGTACGATCTGAAGCTGTTCCGCAGCGCGGATGACCAGCATATCCGCACCTTCTATCCGGTCTTTCTCGGCCCGGCCGGAAGCGAACCACGCGACGTGCCGCTCGTCGGGCAGCCGGTACAGATCGAGCCGATCACCGGTGGATCGATGCGAATTCTGGCCGCGCTGGTCAATCCTGTCGGTGAGGACCCCGGTCAGGAGACCGTCACCCTTATCAACAGCGGTGCTGCCACCGTCTCGCTTGAAGGCTGGTTCCTGGTCGACAAGATGAAAAACCGCTTCGCAATCGGCAGCGTCACGCTTGCCGGAGGCATGGCGACCACGGTGCTTCTACCGAAAGGCTCCATTCAGCTCTCGAACAAGGGCGGCGAAATCCGGCTGGTCAACCGCGATGGCCACACCGAGCATCTCGTCAGCTATTCGAAGGCCCAAGCCCGCACCGAGGGGCAGACGATCATATTCTGAGCGTTGGGGCTTCGCCATTTGGGGTACTTGACGGCAGGCCGCTCCCCGCCAAAAATGAAAAAGCCGGGCTCATCACCCGGCTTCATCATTCCTTGAGACGCAATACCTATTCAAGGAAACCTGATGGGTTCACCGGCGTCGCATCCTTGCGAACTTCGAAGTGAACCTGCGGACGCTTGGCGCTGCCGGTCATGCCGGAGGTGGCGATGGTCTGGCCACGCTGGACCTTCTGGCCGCGCTGTACGTCGAGATTGGCGGCATTGCCGTAAACGGTGACCTTGCCGTCATCGTGACGGACGAGAACCGTGTTGCCGAGCTGCTTCAGACCATTGCCGGCATAGATGACCACGCCGTTTTCGGCGGCCTTGATCGGCGTGCCTTCCGGAACGGAGATGTTGATGCCATCGTTGCGGCTGCCTTCGACATTGTCACCGAAATTGTTGATGACGGCGCCGCGAACCGGCCAGCGATATTTGCCGATGCCGGTGGATTCCGGCGCGACGGAGGCCATGTCCGCCTTCTTCTCGATGTCGCTGACACTTGCGGTCGCCGGTGTGGCGGGTGCAGTCGCGGCAGGAGCAGCAGCGGGTGCCTTATAGGGCTCAGGCTTGATGGATGCGGTTTCGACCGGCTTGGCGGCAGCCGCTTCCTTGGCAGGAACCGACGCCGTCTTGATGGCGTCCGTCGAAGCGCCCGGCATGGCAAGCGTCTGGCCGACACGGATGCTTTCGTTGGAAATGCCGTTGGCGGCCTTGAGCGCAGCGACGGAGACACCGTTTTCGCGGGCGATCTTCGCCAGGCTGTCGCCCGGCTGAACCTTGTAACCACCGCTCGGCGGCAGCGGCTTGCCGCCCGGAGGCGTCAGCTTACCGGTCTCGGAGGAAACCTTGTCACGGGCGGCGGCCTGCGACGGCAGCACGGCCACGTTCCCTTCGGGGCCGCGCAGCGGCGTCGGCTGGTCACCATTGCGGTTGAGCGCGATATTGCCGGCGGCATCCTTGGCAGCGTTGCGAACCTGGCCGAACTTCGGGATGATGATCGACTGGCCGGACTGCGCGGAGGCCGCGGTCTTCAGGCCGTTGACGCGCATCAGTTCTTTTTCCGGAACGCCGTAACGGTTGGAGAGTGTCGCGATGCTTTCGCCGGGACGCAGCGTCACCGAAGATGCGCCATCCGTGTGCCAGCCGTTCTTGTCGGAACGAACCGTCGCCGTCGTCAGATTGTCGACGGGAGCGGCGGCCTGCTGCGCAGGTGCGGCGAGAGACGGGGCAGCCTTGGGCTGAGCGGACGGGAAAGGCTGCGCCATGGCTTCGTTGCGGGTCGACGGATCGCGGCTTGCCACCGCCGTCGGCGCCGACAGGTCGGAGCGCTGCACCGGCGAGGCCGAAGCCCGCGCCGTGGAGGGCTGAACGCCACCATAACCACCGGCCTGCGGATAGGAATTGCCCGCCATGTTCTGGTTGGCATATCCGCCCTGCGGCGCGGCAGCGGCGTAACCGCCGTTATAACCGCCATTCATGTCGCCCTGCGGAACCGGGACCTGCCCGTAAGCACCGCCGCCCTGACGGGCTGGAATTGACGCCGTAGTCATCCGATCCGGTCCACTGGAAAAGAGGCCGCTGAACCGCGTTGCATCCGAGCTACAGCCCGTTGCGACGCTTGCCAGCAATGCCGCTGCGAACATTTTTGCGACTGATTTTCCGATTTTAGACGAATGTCTCATACGCATGACTCGATCTACACTGACGCCAACCCGCCGCATCGAGATCGATCCGGCACAACTTTCATTTCTTGCAAGGCCCATTTCCCGAGGTGGGGAAAACCATGCGTCGATGTTTATGATTAAAGCGCGTTAGTGTTACCACGCCGTTAAAACGTTAAGCCGCTAAGTGCTTTTTTGACACTTCGATAACCATGACGAAAACCAGATGCGTCATGCCGGGACAATAATGATATTGAAAATCAGATAGTTGCGACAATTCAGAACATTAGAAGACAAAAATGAATTGCCTTCAAAATTTTCATTTCGTCACAAATGCCGGGCAATATGGGTGCTGAGCGGCAGGTAGGGGGCCTCGAACAGCTCTTCCTTCTCGAAGCGGCTGCCGGTCTTGGAAAAGCGTGTCATCACGCAGCGATCATCCTCGACGATGATCGGCGCGATCATCATGCCGCCGGAAACGATCTGCTCTGCGAAGAAGCGGGGCATGGTGGTGAAGGCCGCAGTCGAGACGATTCGGTCGAAGGTGCCCTCGCCCACCAGACCGTTGCTGCCATCCGCCTGGCGGATGACGACGTTGCGGATGGAAAGATCGTCGAGACAGTTCTGCGCCTGCTGCACCAGCGTCTTGTAACGCTCCAGCGAAAAGACGCGCTCCACCCGGCGCGCGATGATCGCCGTCATGAAACCGCTGCCGGTACCGATTTCCAGCACGCGCTGACCGGGTTTCAGCTGCAGGCGTGAAAGGATTTTCACCGCCATGTCCGCCCCTTCCATGAAGGAACCACAGTCGATCGGGATCGTGCGGCTGGAATAGGCATCGGCGGCAAATTGCGGCGGCACGAATTTGGAACGCGGCGTCTGCTCAACCGCCGTCAGAAGGTCGAGATCGGAAATCCCCTCGCCCCGCAAGCGGAGAACGAGAGCGGCAAAACCTTCCTTTTCGACCATGGCGGATTTCAATCGGCGACTCCGAATCCAAGCGCTTGCGCAACCCGATCCTTGACCGAGTAGTCCGTCAGGTCAAGCTTAAGCGGCGTGACCGAGATTTTGCCATGCTTCAGGGCGTGGATATCGGTGCCTTCGCGGAAGGTGCCGAGACGCTCGCCGAAGCGCAGCCAATAATAGGGGAAACCGCGGCCATCCTGGCGTTCTTCCACTGTCAGACCGAAATCGAGCTTGCCCTGTCCGGTGACAGACACGCCCTGCACATCCTTGGGCGCGCAATTGGGGAAATTGAGGTTGAGGAAGGTGCCATCGGGCAGATCCACATGCATCAGCTTGCGCAGCAGATCCGGCGCATAGGTCTCGGCCACTTCCCACGGCACCACGCGGCCTTCGGCATGGCTGAAGGCCTGGCTAAGCGCGAAGGAACGCACGCCCTGCAGCGTACCTTCGATGGCGCCGGCAATGGTGCCGGAATAGGTCACGTCATCAGCCATGTTCGCACCGGCATTCACACCGGAGAGCACGAGGTCCGGCTTTTCCGGCAGGACTTCGCGAATGCCCATGATGACGCAATCGGTCGGCGTGCCGCGCAGCGCGAAATGCTTGTCGGAGACCTTGCGCAGACGCAGCGGCTCGGAGAGCGTCAGGGAGTGCGCGAGACCGCTCTGGTCGGTCTCCGGCGCCACGATCCAGACATCGTCGGACAGCGTGCGGGCGATACGCTCCAGCACCGCCAGACCTTCGGCATGGATACCGTCGTCATTGGTCAGCAAAATCCGCATGTCTCATCTCCCGCTATTCATTTCATCTGCGAACGGAGCATCCGCTCCACCGTCATGCCGGACTTGATCCGGCATCCAGTCGACGCGCGTCCGCGCGACGGGAAAAGTCTTTTCAGCCCAAGGACTTGGGCTGACTGGATTCCGGCTCAAGGCCGGAATGACGGTATTGGCAAGCGTCAGGCCGCCTTCTCGATCCGCTTCAGACCGCCCATATAGGGCAGCAGCACGTCCGGAATTGTGACGGAACCGTCGTCGTTCAGATAATTTTCGAGAACCGCGATCAGGCAGCGGCCGACAGCCGTGCCAGAGCCGTTCAGCGTGTGAACGAACTTCGTCGCCTTGTCGTCCTTGCCGCGATAACGCGCATTCATGCGCCGCGCCTGGAAATCGCCGCAGACCGAGCAGGAGGAAATTTCGCGATAGGTGTTCTGGCCGGGCAGCCACACTTCCAGATCGTAGGTCTTGCGGGCGCTGAAGCCCATATCGCCGGTGCAGAGCGTCATGGTGCGGAAATGCAGGCCAAGACGCTTCAGCACTTCCTCGGCGCAGGCCGTCATGCGCTCATGTTCGGCGACAGCACTTTCCGCATCGGTGATGGAGACGAGTTCGCACTTCCAGAACTGGTGCTGACGCAGCATGCCGCGCGTGTCGCGGCCGGCCGAACCCGCTTCCGAACGGAAGGACGGCGTCAGCGCGGTGAAGCGTAGCGGCAGTTTTTCCTGATCGAGAATTTCGCCGGACACGAGGTTGGTCAGCGTCACTTCCGCCGTCGGAATCAGCCAGCGGCCATCGGTGGTCTTGAACAGGTCTTCGGAGAATTTCGGTAATTGCCCGGTGCCGAACATCGCCTCGTCGCGCACCATCAGCGGCGAGGAGACTTCGGTATAACCGTGTTCGGAGGTGTGCAGGTCGATCATGAACTGGCCAAGCGCACGCTCAAGACGGGCGAGCTGGCTGGTCAGAACGGTGAAACGCGCACCCGAAAGCTTGGCGGCACGCTCGAAGTCCATATAACCGAGCGCTTCGCCGATTTCGAAGTGTTCTTTGGCCTCATGGTTCCAGCCGGGCTTCTGGCCGACGACGCGGGCCACCACATTGTCGTGCTCGTCCTTGCCATCAGGCACATCGTCAAAGGGTATGTTGGGCAGGCGCGACAGGGTATCGTTCAGCTCGGCGGTGACCTGACGGTCCTCCTCCTCGGCGCGCGGCATGTTGTCCTTGAGGTCGGCGACTTCCGCCTTCAGCTTTTCCGCAAGCTCCATGTTCTTCTGCGCCATGGCGGCGCCGATTTCCTTGGAGGCGGCATTGCGACGGGACTGCATGTCCTGCAGGGACTGGATGACGGAACGGCGCTTTTCATCGAGCGCGATCAGGCCGCTGGCAGCAGGCTCCGCGCCACGGCGCGCAAGCGCCGCATCAAAGGCTTCGGGGTTTTCGCGTATCCATTTAATGTCGTGCATCGTCGTTCCAGACCGTTGTTGCATCACCCGTGTTTTACAGCAAAACGCCGGGCATGAACCCGGCGCGAGGAGATTTTTCGAGCGGTGAGACCTTCAGGAAAATCAGGTCTCCTCCAGCTCCGTGCTTGCGGATTCCGCAGCGCGCTTCCTCTCCACGAGTCGAGCCATGTAGATGGAAATCTCGTAGAGAATGATCGCAGGCAGCGCAAGACCGATCTGGGACATGGGGTCCGGCGGCGTCAGCACGGCCGCGACCACGAAGGCCATGACGATGGCGAACTTGCGCTTTTCCCTGAGCCAGTCGCTGGTCAAAAGCCCGACGCGCGCCAAAAGCGTGGTGACGACAGGCAGCTGGAACACCAGGCCGAAGGACAGCACCAGCGTCATGATGAGGCTCAGATATTCCGACACCTTCGGCATCAGCGAAATCGCCACCTCGCCATCCTCGGGCAATTGCTGCATGGCGAGGAAGAACCACATGACCATGGGCGTGAAGAAGAAATAGACGAGAGCCGCGCCGATGAGGAAGAGGATCGGCGAAGCGATCAGGAATGGCAGGAAGGCGGCGCGTTCGTTCTTGTAGAGGCCCGGCGCCACGAATTTATAAAGCTGCGAGGCGACCACCGGAAAGGAGATCACCATGGCGCCGAACATCGCGACCTTGATCTGCGTGAAGAAGAATTCCTGCGGCGCGGTATAGATCAGCGACGACTTCGCCACATCCAGACCGGCCCAGATCACCGCCCATTTATAGGGGATGACGAGCAGGTTGAAGAGGTGCTTGGCTACGGCGAAACAGGCGATGAAGGCGACAAAAAACGCACCGAGCGCCCAGATCAGCCGTGTGCGCAGCTCCATCAGGTGTTCGATAAGCGGCTGCGGCTTGTCCTCGATATCCCCGCTCATGCTTCATCCTTTTTGGGCTTTGCAGCCTTGGTTTTCGCCGCTTTTACCGGCTTTGCATCAGCCGCCGCCACGGCCTTTTCTGCTGCGGCCTTCCTGACGGTCGCCTTTTTGGCGGCAGCCTTCACGGCGGGCTTTGAGGCGGCGGGTTCGCTGGTCTTCGCGGAAACGACGGTTTCGGGCGTCGCGTCGGCCTTGCTGCGGGTGGCGCGTTTCGGCTTGGCGACAACCGCTTCGGACTCGACGGTGGCAATCGATTTCGCCCGTGCGCGCTTCGGTTTTTCTTCCGCCGCCACGGCGGCGGCAACCGGCGCGGTGGATGCGGCGACAACAGCGGGCGGCGCATCCGGCAGCTTCATTTCCGGCTCGGGTACGCTGACCAGCGGCGCGACCGGCTCGCTGGTCGCCGGTGCCGGTGTGGACGAAAGCCCGTCCGGCGGGGTCGTCGCCTTCTGCAGATCGGACTTGATCTCGTTGCCGAGCTGGCGAAGCGGGTTCATCGCATCGCGCAGCGAGTTTGTCGGGTTGAGATTGCGGACATCGGAAATGGTCTGGCGCACATCGTCCATGTCGGCCTCTTTAAGGGCCTCATCGAACTGGGTGCGGAAATCCCCCGCCATCTTGCGAAGGCCGGCCATCGTCTTGCCGAAGGCGCGGATCATGGGCGGCAAGTCCTTGGGCCCGACGACCACGATCAGGACGACCGCAATCACCAGAAGCTCGCTCCAGCCGATATCTAACATCAATATGCTCCCGAGACCCTAACGCATCGGCCCGAAAATCGGAATCGATCTTCGACAGGAACGATGCGCAACATACAAGTGATAGAGCGTCCCTTGCGCGCCCAAAAGGACGCACGGCGCTCTAGCGCCAGTCTCACACCAGGCGGCAACAGGCCGCTTACTTGATCTCGTCAGCCTTGTGGTCGACGGTCTTCGTGTTGGCATCGGCCGGCGGCGGCGTCTGGTCTTCGTCAGCCATGCCCTTCTTGAAGCTCTTGATGCCCTTTGCGACATCGCCCATCAATTCCGGGATCTTGCCGCGTCCGAAGAGGACGAGAACGATCACCAGCACGATGAGCCAATGCCACACACTAAAAGAACCCATAACTGAAACTCCTGAATTTCGCTTTCAGACGATGTAAGACGTTTGAAAGGCTTTTTCAAACGACAAATCGTCGCTTCAACAGCGAGTGCGCATAAAGTTTTCGTGGTGTCGCCCGATGCCGGCTATATCAATCGTCGCCATCGCCGCCGCCGGGCGCAAGCAGGCCCAGTTCTTCCAGATCAAGCTGCGTGATCGGGTCTTCGTCTTCACGCAACTCGTCGCTCATCATCGGCAGGGGCACGCCGAAATTGGAGGGGATGCGGCCCGAAAGCAGCCCTGCCCCCTTCAGCTCCTCAAGGCCCGGCAGATCGCGCAATTCCTCGAGGCCGAAATGGTCGAGAAACTCCACCGTGGTGCCGATCGTCACCGGCCTGCCGGGCGTGCGCCTGCGGCCCCGGAACCGGACCCAGCCCGCCTCCATCAGCACGTCCAGCGTGCCGCGTGAGGTCTGCACACCGCGAATCTCCTCGATTTCAGCGCGTGTCACCGGTTGATGATATGCGATAATCGCCAGAACTTCCAGCGCCGCGCGCGACAGCTTCTTCGGCTCCTTTTCTTCGGCGCGGATGACAAAGGAAAGATCACCAGCGGTGCGGAAGGCCCATTGCCCGCCCACCTGCACGAGATTGACACCTCGCTCCGCATAAAGAACCTTCAGACGCTGCAGAATGGCGACGACATCCATGCCACGCGGCAGACGTTCTGCGATGAAAGCCACGGATACGGGCTCGGCCGAGGCGAAGACCAGAGCCTCGGTGATGCGCTCGGCCTCCTTCAGCTGGCGTTCGGAAAATACCGTGGGTTCGATTCCCACCCCATCTGTCACAATCATCGCCTCGCCGGTCTCATCGTCATTCGTCATTATCGGTCCCCCCGGCATTGGCTCCGCGCTCATCCCTTGTGCCCCGGCGCATATAGATCGGCTGGAAAGCCCCCTCCTGCCGGATTTGCAGCGATCCCTCGCGCACCAGCTCCAGCGAAGCGGCAAAGGCACTGGCGATCGCCGTCACCCGCATGGCGGGATCCGGCACATATTGCAGCAGATATTGATCGAGCACCGTCCACTCACCGACATCGCCAAGCAGATGGGTCAAAAGCTCGCGCGCTTCCACCAGCGACCAGACCTGCCGTTTTTCAATCGTGACCTGGGTGATGGCCTGCCGTTGACGCAGATTGGCATAGGCGCTCAGGAGATCGTAGAGATTGGCCTCGTAAGCCGAGCGGTTGAAATGCGGAATATGCTCCGGCGCGCCACGGGCGAAGACATCACGGCCCAACTGGGCGCGGTTGACGAGCCGTTCGGCCGCCTCGCGCATCGCCTCCAGGCGCTTCAGCCGGAAGGCGAGCGTCGCGGCCATTTCCTCACCCGAGGGGCCGTCATCCTTGGATTGCTGCGGAATGAGCAGCTTGGACTTGAGGAAGGCGAGCCAGGCCGCCATGACCAGATAATCGGCGGCAAGCTCGATGCGCACGCGCCGCGCGCTTTCCACGAATTGCAGATATTGTTCGGCGAGCGCCAGCACCGAGATGCGCGACAGATCGACCTTCTGGGTGCGGGCAAGGTGCAGGAGAAGATCGAGCGGGCCTTCAAAACCCGCAACGTCGATCACCAGCCCGGCCTCGCCCGTCAGCCGCTCCGGCGTCACATCCTGCCAGAGCTTGTCCATCGGTGTTGAATTGCGAGACTTGTCTGCGGCCATTGTTCCATCCGCCGGGCGTCCGGCCTGTCGTCCCGAGTGAGCGGCCGCCGCCCGACTGTCAGGAAACGGCCCACATGGCGTTGAATTCGGCTCTCAGTTCCGCCTCGTCGGACGGGTCGGCGGCGGGGAACCCCGCTTCCACGGCCCGCACCCGTTCCAGCGAACGGCCGGAAAGAACGGGGACCTCCTTCACGACCTCCAGCATTTCACCCATCACGCCGTTGCAATGCAAGACTATATCACAGCCGCCCGCAACAATATTCGCAGCTCTTTCACCGAGCGTGCCCTTCAGCGCATTCATGGAACTATCATCGGACATCAAAAGACCGTCAAAGCCGATGCGACCGCGGATGATCTCCTCGATCACCTTCGGCGAGGTCGTCGCCGGCCGTTCGCGGTCGATGGCGTTGAACACCAGATGCGCGCTCATCGCCATCAATTCGCGGTTCAGCGCCCGGAACGGCACGAAATCGTGCGCATCCAGCTCATCGAGCGGCACATCGACAACAGGCAATTCATGGTGCGAATCCACCATGCCGCGACCATGGCCCGGCATATGTTTCATGACAGGCAGCATGCCGCCCGCCTTCAGCCCGTCGGCTGCCGCCTGCCCCATCTCGGCCACCATGGTCGGCGTGTAACCGTAAGCCCGGTTGCCGATGACGTTGCTCGCACCCTCCACCGGCACGTCGAGCACCGGCAAGCAGTCGACATTGATGCCGAATTTCATGAGGTCGAAAGCGTGCAGGCGCGACATCAGCCAGGCGGCGCGCAGGCCGGCACCCCGGTCGCGCTCATAGATTTCACCGAGAATGCGGGCATTCGGATAGGCCTGCAGGATCGGCGGCTTGATGCGCTGGACCCGTCCGCCCTCCTGATCGATCAGAACCGGCGCATCCGGCCGCCCGACGGCATCGCGCATGGAAGCGACGAGGTCGGTGATCTGCTGCGGCTCGCCGATATTGCGACCGAACAGGATGAAGCCCCATGGCTGCTCGTTGCGGTAAAGGGCGATCTCGTCGGCGGTCAGCGAAAGCCCGCTGCATCCGAGGATCATAGCTTTGCAATCGGTCATGATGTCACGCCTGTCTTGGAATAGATGGGAAGAATTTTGCCTGCTCCTCGGCCGATGCGAGGGCGGTGACGTTTAACGTTCGTCACCCCGGCCTCCGAGCCGGGGTCCAGCGCGATCAAGGCGCGGACGCGCCGTGACTGGAATGCCGGATCAAGTCCGGCATGACGGAGGATAGGTGCACCGTCAGCGTCATTAGACAATCAGCGCCGGGGCACTAGCCCCGGCGTGTCTCCTTAGCGCGCCACCAGGCAGCTGCCACCGGCTGCGCGGAACTTTTCGCACAGCGCCACGGCCGCGTTCTTGTCACCCGCCGGGATGCGGACGCGGTAGAACGTGCCCTTGCCGGCGATTTCGGCAGCCTTGATATCGACGCCGCGTCCACCGATGACCGAGCCGAACTTGGTCGACATGTTCTGGTAGGACTTCTGCGCTTCGGCCTGGCTCGGCAGCGAGGCGATCTGGATGTAATACCCACCGGCAGACGGCGCGCTGGTCGCAGCCGGTGTGGCGGCAGCCGTCTGCTGCTGTGCAGCCGGCGGCTGGGCGGGAGCGGTTGCCGTCGGGCGAACATTGCCCTGGTTGGTCACCGTTGCCACCACATTGGCGGGCTGCGAGGACGGACGCGCCGCGGGAACGGGTGCTGCGGACTGTGCGGCCGGCGGTGTTGCGGCCGGTGTGGTCGCAGCAGGCGCAGTCGCAGCTGGCGTATGGGTCTGCGGCTGCTCCGGCGTCACCGGAACCCGCGAAGCGGCGATGACGGCGGGAGCGCCCTCACCCGGCTTGGCGGTCTGCGGTGCGGCAAGCTCCGCCACCTTGTCGGCCTTTGGCGGCTGGGCAGCCGGCGCATCGACTTCCTGGGCAACCAGCGAGCCATCCGGCTTGACGATCATGGTGCGGACCTTGCGCGGCGAAACGCCAGTTGCGCCAGCACCTTCGTTCTGGGCAGCCTTTTCTTCCGGCGAAAGCAGGCGCGGATCCTCGGTCTCGCCAACCGGCGTGCCGGCAGCTTGCATATCCGCGTCGTTTTCGCCTTCCAGCGGCAATTGTTCGGGGATCAGCGTGCGCTGGACCACATCGACCGGCTGCTCGCTGCTGGAGATCAGCGCCGGTTGCTTCGGATCGGCGGCGCTGCCACCGGCCACGCGGTCATAAACCGCCTTGTCCTGGTTGGGCACGACGCGACCGCCCGGATTTTCCGGCACGACCTTCATCGGATCATTATCGGCGGAAATGATGACCGGCGCGCCATTCGAGCCGGTGCTCGACGAACCGCCCGAAACCAGCGCGTAAACGCCGCCGCCGATCAGCACCAGACCGATTGCTGCGGCAACCGGCATGATCCAGCGGCGACCGCCGCGTTCATCCTCGTCGCGATAGGCGGCCTGATGATCGACATAGGTATTTTCGGCATCACGCGGCGCATTGCCACGGGAAGCGGCAGCCTCCTGCATGGAGCGGCGGAAATCTTCTTCCAGCGCCCGCTCGAATTCGTCCGCCTCTTCCGGAGCCTGCACAGGACGCGCCTGGACGGCACCGCGGTTTTCCGCATGCTTGTGACGGTCGAGACCGCCGGCAACTGCTGGCGCAAACAGCGTTGCAAGCTCGGTATCGATATCGAGATCTTCCTCGTGACGGCGAGCGGCGGGCTTCGGTTCGAAAACCCCGACCGGCAGTTCCGGCACATCCATCTCGACGATGGTTTCCGGGTGTTCTTCCGTCTCGCCGATCTGCGAAGGATCAAATGGCAGGCTTTCCAGCGTCTGCGGCACGGCCGGCTGCGCGGCGACAGGGCGCGGCTGAACCGGAGCGGCAGCGACGGGCGCGGCGGCGACAACGGGGACCGGGCTCGGCTGCGGCGCGGGCTGCTCCCTCACCGGCTGCGGCGCAACAGCGGCAACCGGCGCGGCCTGCTGCGGACGCACGGGCTGTGGCGCGGGTGCGGGCGCAACTTCCGCTTCGGCGATTTCAGACAGATCCAGATCAAGATCGAGATCATCGAGCGCAAGCTCGAAATCATCATCGTTGAAGCCGGCAAAATCCGCAAAATCCGGCTCTTCCGCTGGCGACGACGCAGCAACGACCGGCGCGGCCTTCACAGGCGTTGCGGCAGCAACCACTGGCGGCTCTACCTTAGCGGCGGCCTGGAAGGCGGGCGCAGCCTGAACGGCGGGCACGGCCTGTACAACGGGCTCTTCGCCACGACCAGGAATGGAATATTTCGCAACGTCGTAGATCAGCTCGTCCATCGGCGAGAGTTGTTTCGCTGCCGGCTTCTCGGCAACCACCGGCGCCAGAGGCTCTGCTGCGGGCGTGAAGGTCGCGGCGGCAGGCGCAAAGGACGGCATGGTCTCTTCCGCCTGAACGACGGCCGGCGCGGGAGCGGGTTCGGCCTGCGGCTCGATGCGGGCTGCGGCGGGCAGCTGTTCGGATCGCGGCTCGACCCGGCGCGGATCGACAGCCGAAACATCGCGGCGCGCACCGAAATTGGCAAGCGGCAGCCTCAGGCTGGAAAATTCCAGCGAAGAACGGCCGCCATGCGAAGGCGGACGAACGGAAACCGGCGCAGGCGCCTCTTCCGCAACGGCAATCTCCACCTCATCGGCGAGATCGAAAGCCTGCGGCTCCGGCGCATAGGCGTGAGCATCGGAAGACACATTGCTGGAAACATCCGCCGGAAGCTCCGGCATGGCGTGCCATTCAGGCTGGACAGGCTCTGCGGCCTGCGGCTCTTCCCATGCCACCTGCTGGTAGACAACCGGCTCGGCCGCGCGCGGCTGGCGCGAATGCACATCGAAGACTTCCGCCACAGCACCGGCGTCGTCGCGGAAATCCGCGCGAATATCCTGCTGCGCAGAGGTTTCAACGTAATTGTGGATATAGGCCTGATCGACCTCGGGGAGCGGCTCGTGCCTCACCTCGGGCTGTGGCGCGGGCTCGGCCACCGGCGCGAGCTCCGGCTCGCGGCGGGCGAAAACCGATTCGACGCGCTGCATGAAATCGCTGGGATGGATGCCCGCACGAACATCGTTCGCCGGATCAAGAACGACGGGATCGGCGTGCGGCGCGTCGTAAACCTCGAATTCCCTCAGAAGCTCATCTTCGAGATTAAATTCGGGTTCGCGGCGGGTCACCGGCGGCTGAGCCTCGGAACCCGCATGCGAAGGACGATCTTCGAAGCCGACGATACGCGCCAGTTCTGCCAGAGGATCGTTGTCAGCGAAGCCTTCGGACCGGGCGTCCCGGTTATACGCGACATTTTTTTCGACCATTACGTGTTCCACCATCTACGCATTGCAGCTCTTGCCAGCGTATTGTGAGCAAATAATGGTGATATGTTATCGCATTTCGGCAGGTGCGTCCGCTCCTAAAAGCGTAAGGCCGGACCTCAGAACATTCGCGACAGCATTCACCAGCCCAAGTCTGGCAATGCTCAATTCTCGGTTTTTATCGTTAATAAAACGTAATTCCGGTTGGTCTTTACCCTTGTTCCAGTGTCCATGGAAGGAACTGGCGAGATCATAGAGGTAAAAAGCAAGCCGGTGCGGCTCGTGCGAAAGGGCTGCGGATTCGATCAGGCGCGGATATTCGGCGAGCTTCGCAACCAGCTGCAACTCATTGATATCACTGATCAAAGCAACGGACGCCGCCATTTCCTCAGCCGACGGAGAAAGGCCCGGAAACGCCTCCTGCGCCTGCCGGAAGATCGACATCGAGCGGGCATGCGCATATTGCACGTAAAAAACCGGATTATCCTTCGATTGTTCGGTCACTTTCGCGAAATCGAAGTCCAGCGGCTCGGAATTCTTCCGATAAAGCATCATGAATCGCACGGGATCGCGACCCACTTCGTCGACAACATCGCGCAGCGTTACGAAGTCACCGGAGCGCTTCGACATCTTCACCGGCTCGCCATCGCGGAACAGCTTGACGAGCTGGCAGAGCAGCACGGTCAGCTTCGACTTGCCTTCCGAGACGGCGCGCGCGACGGCTTCCAGACGCTTCACATAACCACCATGGTCGGCGCCGAGCACATAGATCATCTCGGAGAAACCACGGTCGAACTTGTTCTTGAAATAGGCAACGTCGGCGGCGAAATAGGTGTAAGAACCGTCCGATTTCATCAGCGCACGGTCCATGTCGTCGCCCACTTCCGTGGAACGGAACAGCGTCTGCTCGCGGTCTTCCCAATCTTCCGGCAATTCGCCCTTCGGCGGCGGCAGGGTGCCCTTGTAGACATGGCCCTTAAAGGTGAGATCGTTGATGGCCGAGAGGATCGGTCCGCCATTGCCCTCATGCAGCGTGCGCTCCGAGAAGAACACGTCGTGCCGGACGTTAAGCAGCGCCAGATCCTCGCGGATCATCACCATCATCGCGTCGATCGCCTTGTCTTTCACGATCGGCAGCCATTTTTCTTCCGGCATGGCGCGTAGCTTGATGCCATATTCATCCGCCAGCGCCTGGCCGACGGGAACGAGATAGTCACCGGGATAAAGGCCGGACGGAATGGTGCCGATATCCTCACCCAGCGCCTCGCGGTAACGCAGGAACACCGAACGGGCCAGCACATCGATCTGCGAGCCGGCATCGTTGATGTAATATTCCTTGGTAACGCCGTAACCCGCAAAAGCGAGCAGGTTCGCCAGCGTGTCGCCTACCACGGCACCACGGCAATGGCCGACATGCATCGGGCCGGTCGGGTTGGCGGAGACATATTCGACGTTGATCTTCTGGCCGGTGCCAATGGTGGAGCGGCCGAAATCGATACCCTGGCTGATCATATCGGCCAGAAGACGCTGCCAGTAACCGACGGAGACCTTGAGATTGATGAAGCCGGGACCGGCAACATTGACGCTGTCGACATCGCCATCCGCCTGAAGGGCAGGCACGATGAGTTCGGCAAGCGCGCGCGGATTGGTGCCGAGCGGCTTCGCCAGCACCATGGCAGCGTTGGTTGCGACATCACCATGGCTCAGATCGCGCGGGGATTCGACGGTAATTCGACTGAAATCGACCTTTTCGCGGTTCTCTTTCACGAGATCGAGGGTCTCGAGCGCGTTTTTGATCCTGGTATCGAAATCGGCAAAAATGTTCATCGTTCCAACCTGCGCGAAGGGCTTCTGTTTAGTCCGGCCTTTTAACCGGGTCGGCTTCGCGATCGCCCGCTGCCCTATCGCAAATCGGGGGTGTGGTCAAACAGGCGCTGGTGGGCACGCAGTGCATAACTGTCGGTCATGCCGGCCAGATAGTCGCCCACATGGCGGGCCTTGGCGGCCACGCTCATGCCGGAAATGCTGTCCACCCAGTAGTGGCTCTGCATTTCCGCCGGCGTTTCCATATAACGGTGGAAAAGATCGGTGACGATCTGTGTGGCGCCGGCGCGGATGCGCATGATTTCCGGATGCCGATAGATGTGGCCGAACAGCAGCTTCTTGATCTGCCGGTCGGTTTCGGCCATCTCCGGCGAAAACGTCGCGACGGTGAAATCGGCGGCACGAATATCCGCCGCACTCTTCGGTTTCAGCCGGGCGAGGTTTTGCTGCGCCACGCCGATCACATCTTCCACCATATGGGTGATCTGCCGGCGCATGATTTCGTTGGCGAAACGCTCCTTGTCGAGCACGGGATATTTGCCCCGTACCTCGGCCATCAGGCCGCCAAGGAAAGGCACCTCCTCCAGCATCTCGAATGTGAGATAACCGGCGCGCAGACCGTCATCTATATCGTGGGTATTATAGGCGATGTCGTCGGCAATCGCCGCCACCTGCGCCTCCAGGCTCGCATAGCTGCCGATTTCCAGATCCTGCAGCTCGCAATATTCGAGAATGGGCAGCGGAACCGGCCCCTTGATGCCCTCGCCCCTGGCATTCACCAGCGGGCCATTGTGCTTGACGAGACCTTCCAGCGTTTCCCAGGTCAGGTTGATGCCGTCATATTCGGCATAACGGCGCTCCAGCTTGGTGACGATGCGCAGCGACTGCGCATTGTGATCGAAGCCGCCATAGGGCAGCAACACGGCATCCAGCGCATCTTCGCCCGTATGGCCGAAGGGCGTGTGGCCGAAATCATGCACCAGCGCCACGCCTTCGGCCAGATCCTCGTCGAGCTTCAGGGCACGGGCGAGCGCGCGGGCGATCTGCGCCACCTCGATGGTGTGGGTAAGCCGCGTGCGATAGTGGTCTCCGTCCGGGCTGATGAACACCTGCGTCTTGTGCTTCAGGCGGCGAAAGGCCGTGGTGTGGACGATGCGGTCACGATCACGCTGGAATTCCGAGCGCGTCAGGCTTCCGGCCTCGGGAAAAAGACGCCCGCGCGTGGTCCATGGATCCGAAGCGAACACCGCCCTCTCGCCACTTCCAAAACCCAATGCGCGCTGGTCTATGATCATGCATCCACCTGTTGTCTTCGCCGGCCGGGGCTTCCTTTTGGTCTCGGCCATTGACCTTTTCATTCACCCTTCATACCTATCGCAGAGGTCAGCGCAAAGCATCATCGCCACGTTGACCGCCTTCAACAGGCTATAGACCGTTAATTTGACCGGTTTATAATGATGACAACGAGATTATTGCTCTCCGGTTCTTGACCCCGGCAGGAGAAACGACATGGAAAACAGCGACATTACCCTTTCGGAAGCAGCGGCGAAGCGAATCGCGCAGATCGTCGCCGCCGATGCCGGCAAACAGGCGCTGCGCGTCTCCGTGGAAGGAGGCGGCTGCTCGGGCTTCTCCTACAAGTTCGATCTGGCCGAAGACCCCACCGATGACGATATCGTGATCGCGCGCGGCGATGCCAAGGTGCTGATCGACAGCCTGTCCGTCGTTTATATGGCCGGCTCCGAAATCGACTTCGTCGACAATCTGCTCGGCCAGTCCTTCCAGATCAAGAACCCGAATGCCGTGGCAAGCTGCGGCTGCGGCACGAGCTTCTCGATCTGACATCATCTTTCCACCACATCCACAGGGCCGTTTTCCAAAAACGGTGGCAATCGGTTTTGCATCGGGTAAAAGTACCCCCACAAAAGGGAAATTCCGATGAAGATTGTCACCTGGAACATCAACGGCGTTAAGGCGCGTATCGAAAACCTCTGCCAGTGGCTGAAGGATTCGTCGCCCGACATCGTCTGCCTTCAGGAGATCAAGTCGGTCGACGAGGGCTTTCCCCGGCTGGAGCTTGAGGCGCTGGGTTATCACGTCGAGACCCATGGCCAGAAAGGCTTCAACGGCGTCGCCCTGCTCTCGAAGGTCAAGCCGGACGAGGTCAATCGCGGTCTGCCGGGCGATGATGCCGATGAACAGGCGCGTTTCATCGAAGGCGTGTTTTCCGTCGAAGGCGGCGCGATCCGTGTCTGCTCGCTTTACCTGCCAAACGGCAATCCGCCCGACGATCCGGTGAAATATCCCTACAAGCTTGCCTGGATGGAAAGGCTGCGGCGCTTTGCCGAAGACCGCCTTGCGCTCGAAGAGCCGCTGATTCTGGCGGGTGACTACAATGTCATTCCCGAGCCCTTCGATTGCCACGACCCCCGCGTATGGGAAGGTGACGCCCTGTTCCTGCCGAAGACCCGCGCGGCCTTCCGCAAACTGGAGAATCTCGGCTTCACCGATGCCGCGCGTGCGACGACCGATGCGGCAGGACTTTATTCCTTCTGGGACTATCAGGCCGGGGCATGGCCGAAAAACAACGGCATCCGCATCGATCATCTGATGCTGTCAGCGGAAGCGGCTGACAAGCTGCAATCAGTCGAGATCGAAAAACATGTGCGGGCCTGGGAAAAACCGTCCGACCATGTGCCGGTCTGCGGTTATTTCGATTTCAGCCCGGTTGGCTGACCCGCTTCCATCGGGCGGATGAAACCGTCCCGATCGGCATTCTCAATCCGGCCCATTCTCAATCAGGATCGTTGAACTGCATGTTCTGCGCCATGGCGATGGCCGCGCGGCGATCATTTTCGCCGGCCAGCGAAAAGGCCTGCTCCTGCAGGTTCTGGATCCAGGTACAGTCGGCCGCCGTGCATTTGTCAAGCGCCGCGGTCATGAAGGCCAGCCCCTGCGTCGTCTGGCCTTCCTGGAAGATCAGATTGCCGAAAATCGACATGGCGCCGGCATGGCCGTGCTTACGGGCCTGGTTCAACCACTTCTTGGCCTGTTGCACATCGGCGCGACCGCCCTCGCCGGCCAGGATCATCTCCGCCAGACGGAACTGCGCTTCAGCCACGCCGAAGGTGGAAGCCACCTGGAAATAAAGCTGACGGGCCTGCGAAAGGTCCATTTTCACCGGGCTGCCGGGAATGCCGTGACGGTAATAATCGGCAAGGGAAAGAAGTGCATTGACGAAAAAGCCGGTATCTTCCGAACCGGGCTCCACGCCCTGATTGGCAATCTCGCTGTAGATCTTGAAAGCTTCGAAGTCGTTCTTGGCGACGCCATCGCCATAGGCATACATATTGGCAAGCGCCCAGCGCGAGCCGGTATGGCCTTTTTCGGCTGCGTAGCGATAGGCCTCGACGGCTTCACCCTTGTTGCCGTTCTTGTAGGCCTTGAAGCCGAACTTGAACAGGTCGAAGGGGCCGGATTCCTTGGTCACGCCCGCATTGATGTCAAAAGCCGCAGCAGGCATTGCGAGCGACGCAAGCAACATGCCCATAAGGAGCGGCTTTAAAACGTTGGCTTCACATTTCAGCATTTCAGCGAACTTCTCTCACTCTTCCCGGCATATAGCCAATACTTGCGGAATACTGCAAAGCCGAACCCCGCCGGGTCGCGATTTTTCGAACACACTGCGTCTTTCCGGCAGCACTTTCCAGCGCACCACCGGTGGTCTTTCGTGGCAATTGCCCTAATTTTCCAGTTAAACAGATATAGGCATAATTTCCGGCAATATAACGGCATCTCACCGCCCGCCGGTCAGCGCCAAACAAGAAAGCCGGGCGAAATTCCCGTATTACTTGCTTAAACCCTGAATCCAAATCCGTTTTCACTTTTAGGCATTGCGCACCACCACATCAAACGCCTGCATGTTCTTCCATTCCCGCGTCCCTAAACATAAGCCAAGCACCCTGTTTGTGGCGGGAAATGGACAGATATGCTCACATTCCAACGCGACCCCACGCTTGCAGAAAAGTGTTGCCAAATCGTCACAAAACTTTCGGGCTAGAAAATTTTATCGAGCAAGAATCATAGTCGCGCATGAAAAAAGGCCCGGTTGGTAAACCGGACCTTTATTTTAGCATCAACGAAAGGATTGGATCAGAACTTGACCTTCACGCCGGTAGAGATCGCCGCCACGAGGTCATTGCCGAAGTCGTAGCCTGCCTCGTTGCCGCAGGTGAAGCCCGCGCCGCAGGGTCCGCCGTTGATCGAAGACTTACCCGAGGTCAGCAGACCAAGTGCGCCTGCAATCTTGAACTCGATGTTCTTGTTGGGCGAATAGACCACCTGTGTGCCAAGGGTCCAGGTGTCGGTCTGCGTACCGATAACCGTGGACGTGCCACGATCCCAGGTCAGGCTGACCGCGCCGCTCCACTGTTCGTTGAACTTGTGACCAACGCCGCCGGAAATCGTCCAGCCGTCGCGATAGAACAGGTCAAGCGTATTCAGCGTGTCTGCGCCACTTGGAACGCAGGGAGACGTGCCGACCGCGCAGAAAGGAATGACCTGAATCTGGCTCCAGTCGGTCCACTTCACCGAACCGAAAGCAAGCCAGTCTGGCGCTATGCCGGATTGCACCTTGAGTTCGATGCTGTCTGGCATGGAAACGGAGCCATAGATCGGCACGAGCTTGCCGCCGTATTTTGCAAGCGTCGGAGATATGGACGGCGGTGTCTGCGGGATCGCTCTGACATCGGCGAAGCCGGTCAGATCGTGATCGACAGCGCTGTTATAAACAAGGCTGGCGCGGAACGCGATTTCAGGGATTTCATAGGCCATGCCGGCGCGCCAGCCCCAGCCATCGCCTTCCATCTCCAGCTTGCCGACGCCGCTGAAGCTGGACCATGCGGGATTAAGACCAAGCACGCCCGGTCCGAGGACCTGACGGTATTTGTAACCGCTGAGTTCCTGATAGAAACCGCCGCCGATGATCGAAAAATCGCCCTTGCCGAGATCGAACTTGACGCGGCAGGTCGTAGCGTAGTTATGCGACTTGACCTTGGTTTCGATGTTGTAGCTCGATCCCTGCCAGATCCCGGGCTTCAAATGTGCGCCCCACGGTTCGGAGTAATCGAACATGCAGTCGCCCAAATCACCGATTGCCGCCTTGGCACCGATACGGGTCGACCAGAAATTTTCGGAGTCATCTGCGCTGTTCGACCAGGACGCAGGCAAAGGACCGCTTTTCAGCGGATTGTCCCGCGCATTCTCCACCTTGCGCTGCGGTGCGACGAAAGTGGCGGAACTGTCGAGAACATAATCGGACGGATCGAACAGCAGGTCGATATTATAACCGCCGCGCTCGAGGCCACCCGCCAGTGAGGGCGTTACCGCCGCGATGCTGACTGCGAAACATACCGCGCCGCGAAAAATTGCAGTTTTTGCCATCTCTCTCCCCAATCAAGGCAATGTGATCGTCAAAAGAGTGAAGCGCTTCGCGGCAAATGACAATCTGCCGCACTCTGGCACAGTTCTGCGACACTTCTCCATTTTTTACGTAAGAATTCCATGTCGATCCCCTTGTATAATCATTTTAGGTTATTTTTCTAATCCGATTGAAGCAATCAGACACAAAATGAAACAAATTCCCACTGGGGACAGGAATTGTCGCCAAATAACCACACTCACGAGTTTCCCGAGGAAACGCGCTTATCAGGCCGTTTTTGTTGGTTTTTTCGGCTGTTTTCAGCGATTTTGGCCGGATATGGCGTGAAATAATCGCTCTTTCAGCGCGCATGATTCGCCATTGCAGTGCAGCAATCAATCGAGACGAATTGTTACGCCAAAGAAAAACGCCCCGTTGCAAACGGGGCGTTTTGTTCTGCAAAGCCTTAAGCGGTATTACCCCGCTTCGCTGACCCGTGTGAGCGCCGTTCTCAGGCTTGCGAGCTGAACTTCCAGCTCCGCCTTGCGCTCGCGCTCGGCGGCGACGACTTCCGGATCGGCATTGGCCACGAATTTTTCGTTCGACAGCTTCTTGTCGATACGTTCCATTTCCGCATCCACCTTGCCGATCGCCTTTTCGAGACGGGCTTCCTCGGCCGCCAGATCGATGAGCTTGCCGAGTGGCAGGCAGACGGTGGCCTCACCGACGATGATCTGCGCGGAACCCTTCGGCGCAACATCGGCGGCGCGGATTTCATCCGCACGCGCCAGACGCCGGATGGCGGCGGCATGGCGGTCAAGCCGCGCTTCGGTGGAAGTGTTGGCGCCGACGACAACCAGCGAGGCGGTGGCGCCCGGCGGCACGTTCATCTCGGCGCGCGCAGAGCGGATGCCGGAGACGAGATCGATCAGCCAGTTGATTTCAGCCGCCGCGGCATCGTCACGGAATTCCGGCTCCGGCCAGTCGGTGAGGCAAAGCAGGTTATCCCGCTCTTCTCCCTCACCGGCCGTATGAGCCCACAGCTCCTCCGTCATGAAGGGCATGAAGGGATGCAGGAGCTTGTAGATCTCCTCCAGAACATAAGCCGCGCAGGCCTGCGATTCCGTTTTCGCCTTTTCGTCTTCGCCGCTGAAGACTGGCTTCAGCAGCTCCAGATACCAGTCGCAGAACTGGTTCCACACGAAACGATAGAGAATGCCGGAAGCATCGTTGAAGCGGAAGTTCTCAAGCGCCGCCGTCACGTCGCGCGCCGTATTGGCAAGCTCGGTCAGAATCCAGCGGTTGATGGTGAGCGACGCGGTTTCAGCCAGGAAATGCGGATCGCGCTTCACGCCGTTCATTTCGGCAAAACGTGTCGCATTCCAGAGCTTCGTGCCGAAGTTGCGGTAACCGGCGATACGTGCCGGATCGAGCTTCACGTCGCGGCCCTGCGCCGCCATGATGGCCAGCGTGAAACGCAGCGCATCCGCGCCATATTCGTCGATCAGTTCCAGCGGGTCGATGACGTTGCCCTTGGACTTCGACATCTTCTGGCCGTTCTTGTCGCGAACCAGCGCGTGGATGTAGACCGTGCTGAACGGCTCGACCGGATTGCCGGCATCGTCCTTCATGAAATGCAGGCCCATCTGCATCATCCGCACCACCCAGAACGGGATGATGTCGAAACCGGTGACCAGCACATTGGTCGGATAATAACGCGCCAGTTCCGGCGTCTGCTCGGGCCAGCCGAGCGTCGAGAACGGCCAGAGCGCCGACGAGAACCAGGTGTCGAGCACGTCTTCGTCGCGCGTCAGGATTTCGCCGGGCGCGAAGTTTTCGAGCTTCTCTTCCACCCAGGCCTTCCACGGGCCTTCATGGGCGATGTAATGCTGGATGGCAGCCTGCAGCGCCTCTTCCTCGGTCTTTTCAACGAAGACCTGACCGTCCGGGCCGTACCATGCCGGAATCTGGTGCCCCCACCACAATTGCCGCGAGATACACCAGGGCTGGATGTTTTCCATCCACTGGAAA
The DNA here is from genome assembly GCF_047445855.1 of Rhizobium sp. BR 250. NCBI lineage: Bacteria > Pseudomonadati > Pseudomonadota > Alphaproteobacteria > Hyphomicrobiales > Rhizobiaceae > Rhizobium > Rhizobium sp. BR 250. The sequence continues at coordinate 100,473 of NZ_JARWKW010000001.1, read as the reverse complement.
TAGGTGTTTTCCCAGTTCTTCGGTACGAAATTGGTGCGGCCTTCACGAACGGAGGCAATTGCCGGCTGGGCCAGCGTCTTGTTGTCCACCCACCATTGGTCGGTTAGACGCGGCTCGATCGGCACGCCGCCGCGGTCGCCATGCGGCACCACATGCTTGTGCGGCTCGATCTTGTCGAGCAGGCCGGCTTCCTCGAAGATTTCGACGATGATCTTGCGGGCGGTAAAGCGGTCCTGCCCTTCGAGACGATCCCATGCGCCATGCAGCGCGGCGGGATGGTTGAGGCCTTCGAGGAAATCCTCGTTCTCCTTGATGGTGATCGTGCCATCGATATTCATGACATTGATGGCGCGCAGGCCGCAGCGCTTGCCGACTTCGAAATCGTTGAAGTCATGCGCCGGCGTGATCTTGACCGCACCGGTTCCAGCCGTCGGATCGGCATAATCATCGGCAACGATCGGGATCTTGCGGCCAACGATCGGCAGGATGACATGCTTGCCGATGATGCCCTTGTAGCGGTCATCCTTCGGGTTCACCGCAACGCCGGTATCGCCAAGCATGGTTTCGGGTCGCGTCGTGGCAACGACGATATAATCGCGCGTTTCAAACTCGGTGGGCTTGCCCTCCTCGTCGAAAGCGACCGGATACTGATAGGTGACGCCCTTTTCCAGCGGATAACGGAAGTGCCAGAGGTTGCCCTTCACCTCGATCTGTTCGACTTCCATGTCGGAAATCGCAGTCTGCAGCTTGGGGTCCCAGTTGACGAGGCGCTTGGCCTTATAGATCAGGTTCTGCTTGTAGAGCGTGACGAAGACTTCGAGAACCGCCTCGGAGAGACCTTCATCCATGGTGAAGCGCTCGCGCGACCAGTCGCAGGAGGCGCCGAGGCGTTTCAGCTGGTTGAAGATCAGGCCGCCGGATTCAGCCTTCCATTCCCAGACCTTCTCCACGAAAGCCTCGCGGCCCATCTCGCGGCGGCCCGGCAGCTGCTGTTCCATCAGCTTGCGCTCGACGACCATCTGCGTGGCGATGCCGGCATGGTCCATGCCCGGCTGCCACAACACGTCCTTGCCGCGCATGCGCTCGAAGCGGACCAGAATATCCTGCAACGTGTTGTTGAGCGCATGGCCCATATGCAGGGAGCCGGTCACATTCGGCGGCGGGATGACGATGGTGAAGGTTTCCGCGCCCGGCTTGGCGTTGGCGCCGGCACGAAAAGCGTTAGCCTCGTCCCAGGCTTTGGCGATCTTCGGTTCGACGGATGCGGAATCGTAGGTCTTTTCGAGCATTTCCTGACCTGAATTTTAGAGTTCTTGTGTGGATTTTTTAAATAAGGATGGACGGGAGAGAGTCAACAGAAACCCGCCCGCGAGCCAACCATTGAGTGGACCCACGGGTGACTATGCCCCCATAACACCTTCATCTTCAACAAAAAAGCCGCTCCTGTGCCGGAGCGGCTCCTGTTTCGTCGCATCATCAGCGAACACAGCCCGTGCCCGGGCCGGCCTTAACGGCGTGAGCCGCGCGCGACGCGCTCGATTTCCTCGCGCACGAGGCGCTCGACCAGCGTCGGAAGATTGTCTTCCAGCCAGTCCTGCAGCATCGGGCGCAGCATATCGGCAGCCAGATCCTCGATCGAACGCCGCTCGACGCCGTCGAAAACCTCCGCCAGCTCGCTGAAGGAACGGGCGATCTGCGCGCCGGCGGCGGCGGAAAGGAGATTGAGCGACAGGCCGTCCTCGACATCCGCCCTGTCTTTCGTTTCCAGCTCGGCCAGATCGAATGCCGGCATCTCCACGGCAGGCTCCCGCACCGTAACGTCGAAGCGCTCCGTGGCCAGCGGCATTTCGATGGCGCCGCGCAGCGTCAGCTGATCGAAGCGGTTTTCCGCCAGAGGCGCGCTTTCAATGGCGGCCGCAGCAGCACGGTCTTCCGATGCGAAAGGCACCGGCTGCTCGCTGGCGCTGGCAACGGCGGCCATGAGCGGGCGAACATCCGTCGGACGCTGCGGTGCCGCCCGTTCAGCGGACGGTGCGGCCACAGGCTGCGATACATTCGAGGAAGCGGGTGTGGCCTCGGACGCGCCACGCTGGGCCTGTGCGGCAAATGCCTGCGGCCCCATGGCGGCGTTGCGGTCGGCGGCGGCGCGCACGCGGGCGGCGACATCGGCAAGCGACATGGTCTTTTCACCCTGGCTCTCCTGCCGCTCGGCGGCGGGCTTTTCGGAGGCAGGTGAAAAATCCTGCGCCGGACGGGCGCCAAAAGCCTGATTTGCAGCGGGGGGAACACGCGCCGGCGGGCTCACGGGCTCCGCCACGAAGGCGGCCTCGCTTGCGGCTCCGTCTTCATCGTCATAAACCGGCGGCAACTGCCCGGAAAACGCGCCTGCCGGCCCGGTTTCGTTGCTTTCGATGATCCGGCGAATAGACGCCAGAATTTCTTCCATGGACGGTTCACGCGCGACACTTGGCTGAGCCATATCAATCCCCGGTTTCCACTCTTGAGCACCCTTGCCGCATCCCTCGGATATCGGCCGGAGCACTCTTACCTGTTCAATTCGCACATCGTTTCCGCGACAACCGAAGCCGGTGCCGGGCCGATGCCCTGAAACAGGTTCGGCCAAAGCGCTTGAGCATTTCGCCATCCCTGTTGCAGGCTCATACGGGGCAGAAATACGCACACCCCGAATCACCCTTAGTCTAGGGCAGCATAACCCGGAACTAAATCACTGATTCGACAAGTTTCATGATGATGCACAGCTTTGTGCGCGCTGCCCGGAAACCGGTACTCTCCTGATAAGTCAGGCACAAAAAAGCCGGGGCGGAAAATCCACCCCGGCTCTCTGAAAACGGATGATCGTCTGCCGATCAGAAAACGAATTCGGCGGCCTTGGCGAAACCCGGCAAAGGCTTGACCGAAGCATTGAAGAAGGTGGCAGCCGACGTGCTGTTGCCGTCGCGGCGATAGACGGTTGCCTTTGCGGCATTGCCATAGCCGACGACGACGACCAGACGACCGCCTTCGCGCAGCTGATCGGTCAGCGCCGCAGGCACTTCTTCCACCGAGCCGTTGATGAAAATAAGGTCGTAGGGTGCCTCGCCCGCATAACCCTTACCGAGATCGCCGGTCACGACGGCGACATTGTCATATCCGAGCGATGCCAGCGTCCCGGTCGCTTCCGCTGCCAGCGCCTCGTCGCTTTCAAGCGAAACGACCGAACCGGCAAGCTCCGAAAGAATGGCGGCCGCATAACCGGAACCACCGCCGACTTCCAGCACCACATCTTCCTTAGACACTGCCACAAGCTGCAAAAGCTTCGCCAGCGGCGAGGCCTTCATGACGTAACGGGCCGGGCGGCCGTCGCGGGCCGGACAGATCTGCAGATCCTCGTCCACATAGGCAATCTGCCGCACGCCCGCCGGCACGAAAGCCTCGCGCGGCACGCTCAAAAACGCCTTCAGCACCGAATGCGACGTCACGTCGGTCGTGCGCAACTGGCTGTCGACCATATTGGCGCGTGCGGTTTCGAAATCCATCATGTCCTTATCGCCTCAATTTCAAGGATAGGGGCTGGAAACCAGCCCAAAGTCGGAAGATGCAGCCGACCGTTAAAACAATCTCATAATTGCCAGAAGCTGCGCTTTCAAGCGCGCTCATTGGCTGCGATCCCAAAAAGCACTGGCGGGTGATGCAAATTTCTCGCGATCGGCAGGAAATACGCCGTCAGGAGGCGGGAATATCCGGCATGATCCACCAGAAAAGCTGAACGAGATCGCTCCAGAGCCGCGCCATGTCCTCGATCATCTCGACCGTCGTCGTATAGGCATAGATCGCCAGAACAGTAACGACACCGACGAGCAGCCATGGCCAGAGCCTTCGCTTCCTGTCGTTGCCCGCATTGTCTCGCTGATCCTGATCCACGCTCTCCTCCTGCATTCTGGCCGAAAACGGCACGCGCCCGCATCATCTGCGGAGCGTAGATAAATATGATGCCGATGGTGAGAGAAATTTGGAGGCCTCGCCCGGAATTGAACCGGGGTACAAGGATTTGCAGGCTTTCACCCGCCCTTGAATTCTCTCCGCAATTTCCCTGTTTGTCGCAACCATGTTGCAGTCAATCGAGCAAAATGTTCGCGGCTTGTGCTAGTTCTGTCCCATCATCCAGCCGCGGGAACAGGTGGCCATAGGTGTCCATCGTCATCACGATCGAGGAATGGCCCATGCGTTCCTGCACCATTTTGACCGGCAGGCCTAAGCCGCCGTCTTCCTTCCGGTTGATGAGCCAAGAGGCGTAGAAGTGGCGCAGCGCGTGGAGGCCGGTGTATTTCGCCTCGATGGCATCCCCCTCGCCCACGGTCACGCCAGCTCGAATCATCGCCGGCTTGAGGCCCTTGTTGACGATGTTCGCATGTGACCGGGGTTCGCCGTCTGGATTGGCGAAGACGAGTTCGAAGCCGGGCGGCTGGCGGAGCTTATGTTCCTTCAAAGCCGCGATGACGACGGGAGGAACCGGGATCGTTCTGACGCCGGCCTCTGACTTCGTCGGGCCGATTTCCTTGAACTGGTCGGCGCGCTGATTGACGTGGATCTCTGCCTTTTTGAAATTCACGTCCCGCCAGCGAAGGCCACGGATTTCCGACGACCTCATGCCCGTAAAGATAGCTGTCACGAGCAACGGCCTCCAGTTACCGTCCAGAGCGGCCACCAGCGCCTTAATTTCGCTTCTGGTTGGAATGTCCATGCCAACGACGAGTTTGCCCTTCTGGCGCTTCTCCTGCCGCCTGTCGCGCCCCTTTCTGCTAGAGCGAATGTCCCGCACCGGATTGCGCGTAGCAAGGCCACGCTCATTCGCATCAGACAGGATCGAGCCTAGAGAGGTCAGAACCTTCTTCACCATCGCCGGCGACCGCCCGTTCTGGCGCATCGTGTCTTCGAAGTCCCTGACGGACGGAACGTTGAGTCGCGATAACAGCGTCTGGCCGATAAGCGGGTTTATGTGGTGTTTCAGGTGGCTCTTGCGCTGGTCCATAGATGAACGCTCAAGACCAGCGCTTTCGCCCGAGGCGATCCAGAGAGCACCAGCCTTCTCGACAGTCACGCTTGCGCTGTCAGCGACGTGGACGCCTTCCCTGACTTCAACCGAGGCGGTTGCGGCGAACCGGTCCGCGTCCTTCTTAAGCTTGAAGGTCTTCAGGCGCCGCTTACCGGCGGTGTCGAAATAATCGACCACCCAGGCGCTCTTTGCCTCACCCTTCGGGGTTGTCCATTCACGTTTCCGTACAGACATTACAGCCCCTCATCAGGTGGAATTGCTGCGGAGAATTCGTCAGTCAGTATCGCTTTGAGCACTGCCTCGCGCCCTTCAGGTGTTTGGGTGAGATGGTCAATGAACGCCCTCACAGTTCTGCCCAGCGCGTCATTCATTCCCTCAAGATAGGCGACCTTTCCAGAGAGATCCTGACCTTCGAAGCTCAATTCGAGACGGGCCACGATATCTGCGTTCATGCTTCGATTTTGGTTTTCAGCGCTCGCACGGATTCGCTCCCTCAGCCCATCGGGAAGGCGAACAATGAATTTATCCTGAGGTTGAGATATCGGCTTTTTTGTCATGATGGCTATCAGCCATATTTTTATTCTTGACGCAATGATGGCTATTAGCCATGGTTAACCAGTGGCTACCAGCCATCACCTCTATTCACCGATTTGCGAAGGAACTGACATGCACAATGATGGCGAAAGCAAGAATGACACCATCGAACTGGTGTGGGGAGGAGAAGAAATCGCACGGGTTATTGGGCGTACTCCGAGAGTGACTTTTCAACTTTTAGAACGCGGCTTGATACCGGCGAGGAAAATCAAAGGTCGCTGGGTTGCTAGCAAGCCGAAGCTTCTCGAGTTTTTTATGGGCGACGTAGCATGAGCCAAAAAACAAAAGGCCCGGCAACCGCGCCAACGGTTCCGAGCCATGGTCCACTCAATCCGACACAAGGAAACGATATGAACATGCGTACAAATAGCACGATTAGCGACACCATGCAAAATCTGACGGTAGGGGAACTCGTCACGGTCACGACCGCAACGCGGCGGCTAATGGATGCACTGGACGGTATATCGTCCATGCCTCGTTGCGCTTTGAGTGCGCCAGTCTCCGAGCTTCTCGATGCCGAATATGACCGGCTGGGCGAGCGCCTCGAGGCGGCGGCCGGCGAACTGGCGCGACGAGAACCAGCAACTCGCGACGAAATTGAGGAACGCGTTTTTGCCCTCACCTCGCTTGCTGCCGCTCATCGCATGACACTTCCGGAATTCCTTGAGCAGTTTCAGACAGGCGGCCAGTGAAAATGAGCATAACGACTGCGCACCGCCTTCGACAACAAGCCCGGGCCACAGGAGAGGCCCGGGTCGGCAAATGCATTATTGCCGAAATGACACGCCCCTGGCTGCCGGAAAGCGATACTCCTGCCGTCAATCTCGTCCGAGTGGCCGAGATCGAGAAAATTATCCGCGCCCGCCACGGCTCCTACATCCCAGATCCGTCAGGATCTGACGACGAGGAACTCTGCCTCGCCTATCTGCGTGCGTTCGCGCTTTCAGGAGCAGGTAGCGCGGTGCGCGGTTGGTCGCGGCGCTGGGCGCCATGGCTCCAGAATGAGGAGCTTCTTACCGAACTGGAAGCCGCGGCCAAGAAGTTGGCGTCAGGCAAACAGGGCAAGAACCGAATGCTGAAGGCTGACCATGTGGCTTGCCTCATGATGGTCAGTCTGGAGGAACGGACTCGCTTGGAGCTCAAAACTATCGGTGCGCATGACGTCCCGAAAGAGGAGCGCACCGCCCGGGCGAAGGAACGAAAACGACAACTCGACCGCCGGCGGGTTGCTGCGAAGCGCCGAATGAAAAACCCGTTGATGCGGTCCCGATCGGAACTGGCGGCAGTGTCGATTTCCGCGGCGAAGCCATGGGAGCAGGAAGGCATTTCCCGGGCTGGATGGTATCGTCGTCAGCGGCGTGAGACAGACATGTCGCGAGTATATAAGAAGAGCACTACTAGCGACACATCTGTCTCAAGCGAATGCCGAGCTATTTCCTCGTCCTTAAACGATGAGATGAAATCTCCTCCCCCATCATCGCAGAAAAACCCGAACGCGCAGCGTGAAGGGCAAATGGGGTTTGGGGACCAGTCCCCAACGGAGTTCCAAGAGGCGGAGCCTCATGGCGCAAACTACAGGAGAGCACGACATGGGTGAGGTGCTGGAATTGCCGATCGATGCGTGGGCGCGCCGCGTGCGTATCGTCGCCGGCTATATCGACCATCACGAGGGAGCCAAAGGGGAGCGGTTCTTCACCACCGAAACCCGGCGTCTTGCGGTGTTGCTCCAATCTCGGGGGCTGACACCTGAGCAGGTTGACGATCAGGTCGAAAGCTTCGTCGCGGATGTCTGGGCGCAGATTGCGAGGCACCGCGAGGCTGAAGCATCAGGCTTTTCCGCAAAGATTCATCCCTATCGGCGCCATCTCCTTCTTCACGAAGAGGGTGCCATGCGAGGTTTCACGAAATGACCGAAACAACAATCAGCGTCCGGCCGATCGTGGTTATGTCGCAGACTTTCACCGACGGTGTTGAGATGTTCGAGACCGCCTCCCAGCATCGGGGGTGGGGGATTTTCATCATCGGGCCAGACATGAACATTGCTGGCACCGCACCGAACCGTCAGGCAGCGATAGACGCTGCAACGGAGCTCGCCATGCAGCAAGGGTGGAAGGTGATCCACACTGCGCCGGAGGCGGAAGAGACGCCCAAGGGGAAGACACTGCAATAATGCAACCTCCCAAGCCCGCCGGCTGCCCCATCCCACCCCCCACGCTTAGGTTCTTCGGGGTGGGAGGCGACAGCCCGCGGGTCGGCGGCAGCGCACCATTTGAGCAGTTTTTGTGGTTTTTATTTCACACTTCCGCTTCCGATATTTTCTCCCCCGAGCTGAGCAATCCCAAGGAGATGACGGAGCTTAAAAAGGATCATGCAAATGAATGATATCCGTGCCCGCATGGAGGCTCCAGGGCCGCGATATGACAGTGAGCGGATGAGGATTGACCGATTATGCCGCTTCCTCGTGCTGGCAACCGAAATTCCGGACAGCGGATTCCGCCATTATGGGCTTACCGGCCGCCTCACACGTATCGGGCTTCAGCTGGGCTGGACGGAGGACCAGGCTCACGCCGAGATCTGGCAGCGGTACCAGAACCATCTTGAGGTGTTCCGTCGACACCCGGAGATGTTTCTGGAGACGACAAATCGCCTGCGATCGGAATACGGCGACGAGTTGCTGAAAAGGTGGGGCGTGCTGGGCCCCACCTCGGAAGTCAATCTTCTCCATACATGATGTTTGAAAACGACGTCTGCTGCTGGCGATTCAACTGCGTATCGAGCCCCGTCATGAGTTTGCCGACAATGGACTGAGCGGCTTCTTTGGCTACGCGCTTGACGTCTGCCGCAGAGGACCCGTGGAACGTGAGGCTTATCGGGGCGTGAAGCACTATCCCACCCCCACCGCCGAGCGCATGGTTCGGCGTGATGAAGCCGTCGGCACCGGGTGTGAATCTCTCCTCGCCGTCTTCGCCCACTCGGTAGGTTTTCCCAGCTTCGACAGGTCCGCCTCTCCGCCTCGCTCCCGAAACTGGAGGTGTCGGTCCGGCCGACGGCGTGGTGGCCGGGCTGGCAGCTACCGTGCCCCAGCGCGCGAGCGTGTCCCGCAGCATATTTGCCTTCGCCTGAGCGGCGTCGATGCTGCTCGAGTCGATCTGTGGCTTCACCTGCAACTGGTCGAACGCCCTGATCCGGTTCTCGAGCATGTCGAGGTCCTGCTGGAGGGGTTGGATCAAGGTGTTTGCCATCTCCGGTATTCTGGAGTTGGCGCGGATCTCAGCGATTTTCCGTCGCTTCTCATCCGCCTGCGCGCGCAAATCTGCGGCGTCATCCTGATCCTTCGGCATCCAGTGCTTGCCGCCGGCAATCTCACCGACGCCCCGCGCCGCTTTGCCGAGCTCGTACCCTGTGTAAGCAGCCCCGAGAGGGCCAAGGAGGCGGGCAGCGCCGCCGCCAAGGGCCATCAACCCACTGCTGCCGGCAAGACGCGCAGCAGTGCCAGTAGCGGCCCCACCACCGAACATGCGGCCGACCAGGCTGCCTCCGGCTCTCAGCGCTGCAAACCCCGCCAGTGCGCCAGCCAGCCCAGCCATACCCGCCACCGCCTGTCGGGTGGACTGGTCGAGCTGGAGGAAACCGTCACCGACAGAATTCAAGGTGTTGATGACCGGCCGCGTCACGCCTTCGAAATCCTGGCCGACGCGCGTCATGACTGTTTCGACGGTGCCGGTTAGCTTCGTCCAGTCACCGTACAAGCCCTGGTTTGCCTCGACGCCGATTTTATTTGCAATTCCAGCTGGGGTGTTTCGCATCTCAGACTGCGCTTTGAGAAACTTGTCCCACTGCTGGAAGATCATGTTGGCGCGACCGCCCTGCTTGTCGGTGAAGATCGAATTCAGTTGCGCGATGGTCGGGTTGCGCGAGGCGATGGCGGTTAGGAGATCTTCTGCTCGGACAGAGTTGATACTATTCTGCTGATAGCTGCCGAGCGCATCGGCAACCGCTTTTTTTTCGCGCGCCGTCATGTCGCCGATGACGCTGTCCATCAGCTCCATCATTCTAGCGGTAAATTCGCCTCGATCGGAAATGATGGATTTGGTTTCGCCCGTATCGGGATCGGTGAATTCCCCGTTGTCGATTTCTTCCGCGATTTGGTCTCGTATCTCCTTCGGCAAGCGAACGCCGAAATTCTCCTTCATGACGATACCTAGACCATCCGGGTTCATCTCCTCGCTATTGGTGAAATCGCTGAAGTTGAGACCCAGTGCTGCAAGGGCGTTGCGGCCCTTTCTGGTAGGTGCCACGAGCTTTGCTGAAGCCGAGCGGGCGAAGACACCCGCCTCGTCACCACGCACGCCAGCAAGGCGAAGGGTCATGGCAAGAGCAGCTTGCGTATCTTGCGACAGTCCGGCACCAACTGTTGAAGCGCCACCATATTTCATGAACTGGCGGACGTCCTCGTCTTCCATGCCGCTGTGCTTTGCCATCCAGACCAACCGGTCAACATAACTGCGGATAACGGCGGGTTCTTTGAGGTTAACTCGGTTTGAAAGCGCAGAGCCGGTGACTGTCTGGGCCGCCTCTTCGAGCGTGACGCCCATAGCCAGCGCATAATCGGTGACCGCGTCGGTCAGAGACATGATCGTTTTGTAGTCGCGAATGCTTTGCTGGCCTATAAGAGTTTGGGCCTTGACGACGTCGGGATTGTTGAATCGAGTATCTCCACCGATCCGCTCTGCCTGGCGCCCCAGTGCGTCCTGGGCTTCTGAGTTTAGGCTCAGAATCGCGCGCTGGCGCTGACGCTCGCGATCATAGTCAACGGCCATGAAGAATGACTTTTCAGCCGCGTTCCTTGTCACAGCAGCCCCGTATGCGCCGCCGGCAGCGACCATCGCCTCGTATGCCGGAGAGCCAGCGCCAGGCGGCCGCCGCCCCGGTGGCTGGCGCGCTGGCGGCTGTCGTGGAGGCTTCGGCCTCCGTGCCTCTGCATCGAGGCGGCGCATTTCACGTATCGTTTTGGCAATCTCGCTTCGGATGCCCTGCTGCGCGCCTGAGATGTTTTTGCGGCCGGCGATGCCATAAGACTGGAGCGCTCTCTCAGCACCCCGTACGGCCACGCCCTGGTCGCGGAACGCCTGGCTGGCGGCCTTCAGTTGAACTTTTGCAGACTCCAGCTCCGACTTCATCTTCGCGGTCGGCTTGGTCGCATTCTTCAGTGCTTGCTCGAGGCGCGCTACATTTGAGCGAGCAGCTGCCATCTGGGTGCTGAGTTCCTTAAAACCTCGCCGCTGTGCGGTGAAGTCCTGGATCGTGCCGGCCTTCTTCTGGAGATAATCCAGCTGCTTGCCAAGGCGCGAGACTTGAGGTGTAGCGCCCTTGCCGAGCCGGGAGAGAGCGCCGTCGACGCCCTTCAGAGAATTAGCAGCGTTTTTCGAGGGCCCGCTTACCAAGTCGAGCATCTGGAGGCGGAGGGTAGCTGTGCGTGTGGTCATGGTCCAACCTATCAAATTCTGTGAAGATTTTCAGATTTCGATAAATTTCTATCATGAAACATTGTTTGCTGATATGTTCCCGTTGCGTTCTCAAGGGAGACTTAAATGACAATCCGCCAGGCTGACCTCGCTCGCGAGCTGGCCACTTCCGAAATGACCATATCGCGGCTTCTGCGTGGCCTCTACCGGGACAGCCAAGAGATCACCGAGCTCGATTGCGTCAAGGTGTTCGCCACCGTGGAATTGCAGCGGCATGGGCTTTCCCGATCGGTCGCACTGGAACTGGTCAACGATCTAGGGAGCGAATTTCGTTATGTCGCTGAGCACAGCAAAAACCGCTGCTGGGCTGTGATGATCAAGAATGGAAGTCAAAGCTTTCCGATGCCAGCCGTGTCACCGGCCCACCTCGACTCGCTTCTGTCCGTTCGTCCCATGTCTCGGGTCATCGCGCTTCACCACATCGCATCGCAGGCATCGGAACGCCTGGCGTCGTTGAAGGCAGCGAAGGAGGCGGCACATGCCTGATATCATTGAAGACGTGCAGACACGCGAAGACCGGAAAGTTTCTTCGTTCAATCCCCAGGCGCGCACTGTGGACATCGTGCTCGCCACAGAGAACGAGGTGAAACGACGGTCGTGGGAGGAAGGCCCTTACGTCGAAATCCTCTCCGTCAACAGGGCAGCCATCGACACCACCCGGTTGAATGCGCTTCCCCTCGTTGACCAACACGATGTCTACAATGGCATGTCCGCCCGCTTAGGCTCGGTGGTGCCGGGCAGTCTTCGATTTGAAAACGGGACAGCGATCGTCACCGCCAAAATCTCCCGCAATGAGAAGGGAGCTGAACTGTTCCGAGATCTGGAGGACGGCCACGTGTTCGGCGCCAGTGTCGGCTACCGCATCGACGAATTCAAGAAAACAGACGCCCCGTCCGGCGGTCTTCCCACAATCCGCGCGACCCGCTGGACACCGCTTGAGCTGTCCATCGTCAGCATCCCGGCAGATCCGGCAGCGACGACGCGCGCCCACGAAATCGAAAGGACCACACAAATGCCCCAGCAGACCAACGAGAACGAGCAGCAGCAGCGGCAAGCACCGACAAACGTCATTCACGAGCGCACGCGCGTCAAGGAACTGCGCGGTCTGGCGAAGATGGCACAGGTCGACGACGCATTCTTGGAGCGCGCGATCGACGAAGGCATGTCTGTGGAGCAGTTCCGGAACGCGGTGCTCGACAAGATGGTGGCCGATCAGGCTCGCTCTCCGACATTCTCGCCCTCCGAAACCCGGGGCCTTGATGCACAGGACACCATTAACCAGCGCCGTCGGGCCATGGCTGACGCACTCATGACACGGGTCGATTCCTCTCACAAGCCCCAGGACTCCAGCCGCCAGTTTATGAACCTCACGCTGTTGGAATTGGCTCGTGAGGTTCTCACCGGCGACGGCGTGAATGTGCGCGGCATGTCGAAAGGGGAAATCGCTGAGCGTGCTTTCCACACCACTTCTGACTTTGCGATTATCCTCGCGCAGGCCGGCCAAACGGTTCTGCAGAATGCGTATCGTGGCGAGCCCTCAGGCATCAAGACGGTGGCACACCCATCCACGATTGATGACTTCCGCCCCAAGCGCTCCGTGCGGGTTTCCGACTGGCCTGAGCTGAAGCTCGTCAATGAGCATGGAGAGTTTTCCCGCGGCACGATCTACGAGAGCGAAGAGGCCTACAAGCTCCAGACCTACGGTCGCATCATCGGCTTCACCCGCCAGCTCCTGATCAACGACTCGCTAGGCGCATTGACGGAGCCGGCCAAAAAATTCGGACGAGCCGCTTCCAACCTTGAAGCTGATGTGCTTGCGGCGTTGGTCACCGGTAATCCGAAGATGGCAGATGGATTCACGCTCTTCCATGCTAACCACGGCAATATCCTGGCGGCCTCCGTCCTTACCGTGGAAGCACTGAGCGCCGGCCGGACTGCGATCCGCAAGCAGGTGGACGAGAAGGGCAAGCCGGCGGGGCTCCGTGCGAAGTATCTGGTTGTTCCTCCTGACCTCGAGATGGAAGCAGAAAAGATTCTGGCCCAGATCGCAGCCGCCAGAACTGAGGATGTGAACCCGAACGCCGGCCGCCTCGAGCTGGTCGTTGAAGATCGGTTCACCGATCCGAAGGCTTGGTATCTTGCCGTTGATCCCTCTTCCGTCGAGGCACTGGAATACAGCTACCTGACGGGCGAGCCTGGACCGCAGATGAGCGAGCGCATCGGCTTCGACATTGATGGGGTCGAATACAAGTGCCGTCTCGATTTCGGCGCCGGTTTCCTTGGTTGGCGCGGCTGGTACCGCAACGCCGGCATTTGATGAGGACTCAAAATGGCTTTCTCAGGTCTTCACGTCGTATGTGCATACGCTGGCTCCGAAGCGAGCCAGCGAGAACCGGTTGCAATTCTGGGTCGGCCGGTATGGTCTGAGAGGCTGGCGAGTGGTGGCACCACCACCAAGGCGGCCCCAGGCGACGGTCATAACGGAGACGCATTGTTTCATCTTTGCGGCTCCGCCGATGGATATGCATTGATCGGACCCGATCCCAGCGCGGCCGGCACGCCCGAAATATTCGTCCCAATGCGAGAGTTCGTCAGCTGCTACGTGAAGACGGGCGACAAGCTGAAGTGGGTTCCAGCTTGATATCGAATTGCCCGGGAGGCCTTGCGGCTAAGCGCCCCGGGCATGGCGCAGGTGATCGCCTCGTAGTCACCCCATAAGCCAACCCACGTGTTCCCGTGGGTGGAGGCTCGCCCGGAGGGCCGGAATCCTCCGGGCACCAATTTAACAACGGAGCAAATCCCATGGCACTTTTCGACCGACTTGACCGCATGACCTCCAGCCAGGTCGATCGCATGTTCGCTGTGGCAGCAGTTATCGACGGAATGCTGACCACCCCCAACGGTCGCCCGCAACCGGACCCCGCGCGCCGGGAGATCCATGTTCGCGGCATATTCGACCAGGCGCCGGCATATGCTGAAATCGAGCAGGGGAAACGGGACAGAACGGGGAATGACCTCCGGGCGCTCGTCAGCGGTGCCGACTTCCAGTTCAGCGTCGACGTGAAACGCTATCCGGCCGCGGCTAGCGCCAAGCAGGGTGATCTCATCACGATGGACGATGCTCGCAAATTCCGGATTTCCAGTGTGCGACCGGATGGGTTATCTCGAGCGGTCTTTGTGCTGACGAAGCTTTGACCGAGCGGCGCGAGCGCGGATCTCGTCCATTCGGGAAACGCTCGACTTCAATGCCGCGAGCTCTTTCTCCAGGCGTTCATAGATGGGCAGCACATTAACGCCGTCGTCGCCGAGAAAAACGATGATCTCGGCCAGCTTATCCAGCGCCCGATCTATGCGTTCGGCTGTCACGGGTTCATCGGGTTTTGCCGGTCGTCCCATCCCCCTCATCATACCGCTATACTAACACAAACTGAAAACGCCTATGCGGAAGCAAATTCATGATGTTAAGGTCTTGATGCAGAGTGTGCCGCTGATGATCGATCATATAGTGGACTGTAATGACCGGCCTCGGGATTATACCTTGCAGCGAGTAGATGTGGTCGGTGTAGTCTTCATTGACTGGGCTGAAGGCAACGCTGAATTTAAGCGAGTGTGGCGCCTTCTGTCTATCAAGCCATCCCCCCACCGTTACGTATTGCGACATTTTATAGGTTGTCGTCAGCCGCACTACTGTTTGACCTTGTGCTTCAGAGTGTTGAAAGATGTAAGCCCACGGAAGGGGCACCTCCTCTCCAATTTTGCTTATAGAGATATTTTCAACTGTGACTCTGCGTCGGTTCCAGTTGACCAATTCGAACTGAGCACGTCGACCCAGGTCAGCGGTAACAGAAATCTCTAAAGTTGGATGACTTTCTCCCAGAGCGAAGGCTGTTTGTCGTCGCTGCTCCCGGAGTTGGCCAAATACAAGATACGCGCCGACGGCAGCTGCCGCACCGCCCAGTAGCCCCGAGGTAGCTGATAACCAGTCCTGGGTCGTGCATCTGCTCTCTTCGCACAGATAGGGTCGCACGACAGAAAAATTGAGCGTGTGCCAATATCGTGCGATTAACACTACAGCCGTCAACACTAAAACTGTGACACTTGGCCAATAGATTCGATTGATTTTTTTCATAGACTCACCCCTACGGCGAGCCTACCCATTGAATGAAATCGACTCAATCGCCTCTCAAGGTTTCCAGATCGAGCACGGCCTTTTAGCAGAATCTTTTCACAATCCGACTTGCGCAACTCCAGAACGGCGACAGTTTTTATGTTGCAGTCCATGTCGCACGGAATCGCGGCCACGTCCGGTGACTCGTGGAGAATCAAGGTGATACGCGGTGAAGTTAATGGTGCCAAACCAAAACCAATGAATGCGTCAATTAGCGCCAAGTATATGATTTTGTGTGGCAATTTTTGGAGGCCTCGCCCGGAATTGAACCGGGGTACAAGGATTTGCAGTCCTCTGCGTCACCACTCCGCCACGAGGCCTCACACGCTCTTCAATTCAAGCGATGGCGGGCATTTAGAACGAATCCATTTTGGGCGCAAGAGGGTTCGTTCCGAATGCGATGTTTTTTCAAGCAGGATCGGCGCAACGGATTAGCCTCTCACTAAGCGCTTAAGATTGCGTGGTTTTTTATATCTTCCTCATATTTCAGAAGAAACTACGCCCGCATTCGGCGCATTGGCAGCGACGCGGGCATTGCTGTATTCCCGTGGGCGGTCAATCAAATTCGCCCAAGCAGGACCAGGATCAGGACGATGACCAGAACCAGTCCGAGACCGCCCGAGGGGCCATAACCGTAGCTATGGTAACCCCAGCTTGGCAGTGCGCCGATCAGGAAAAGAATGAGCAGGATGACGAGGATGGTGCCGAGCATGTGTAGCCCTCCTTTATTGGCCCATTATTGGCATGGGTCCCTGTCTGTTTGAATGATAAAGCGTGCAAAAGGTTCCCTCCTCTGGCATCCATCGCCGCACAAGCCTTGAAACCTTTCAACGGGTTAAACCATTATTCGCGAATGGGGCAGCTTACCGCCCCTTCCCCCCGGGCTGAGGAAAACGGGCGTTGCCGCCAACCCATCGAAAAACAATTCGTCGGATAATGATATCGGCCGACCGGACCTCTTCCGCGCCCGGATGCGGGCGACGTTCCGGCCTTTCCACGGGGCGAGGATGGCAACGATTTATTCGAGGTAATTTCTCGGTCTATGTATCCCGCCCGCCGTTCGACATACTCTTGAAAGTCGCCCGTTCCCTGAAACTGACGGGAGACAGAGAGACCTGGCATCACTGGCAGTGCGCCAGGTCTCCCCCCCGCAGCCTCTCTGCCCTCCATTCCGGTACCGGCACACGGACATGTGACCGGCGTCCCATCGCATGGCTCTTGCCTTGCCTCTTTTTCTCCGGCTAGACCCCAGGCCGGGAGGGAGAAACGAGAATCACATGTCCGGTTTTGCGAACCTCATCCCGCTTTTCATCTTCGCCTTCCTCGTCTACGCTTTCTTCCGCTGGGTCGCGCGCGACATTCAGAATCCGAAGAGCAAATAGCCGGGACGAATTATCCCCGATCCTCTTGCCCACCGGGAACCGCTGCGCCTCCATATCGTTTTCGCAGACGCACTTCGGAGGACAGGATGAAAACGCTCGTATCATCGGCCACTATGGCGCTCGCACTGGCGCTTGCGGGATGCACCACAGCCGGACCGGCCGGTTACGCCGGACCAGCGCCCTATGTCGAACCGATCCCTGGCAGCATCATCTATAGGGGCCAGCCGCGCACCAAGCTGACGAAATCGCCGATCGGCAGCACCTTCACCCATGAATTCCGCATCGACGGCAGCACGCGGGCGGTGGAAACCTATCGCATCGCGCCGGACCGTTCGCTGGAACTCATCGACCGGCGCATCATTCGCGAGTGGCTGTTCGGGCGCGACGACTGACCGCAGCGGAACGGGCGGAAACGGTCCTCGACCGGGATTGCGCATCCCGCCCGCTTCGTTTAGAGCCGGGCGCGATAATCAATATGGAAGAGCGATGAACACGCGCTGGCAAAAACCCGTCCTGATCGCCTTCGAAACGCCGGGCGATTATACGAGCATCGACACCACGCAGGCCGCCTCCTGGGCGCTGATCGAGGACTGGCCGATCGAAGATGGCGAAGCGCTGGACAAGGCGCTGCTCATCTGTGCCGCCGTCGATGCCGGCAGGAAAAAGCCGGAGGATGCACGCAGGGCCTTCATCGCCGCCGCAATCGAGGCCGGCCTCGATATCAAGGCCTGACGGCAGGTAGGCTTCAGGCTTATAAATGCGCCCTGCGGCGCCGCGTTTTCAAGATAACGGGTTCGATGGATCGCAACAGATGGAAGCTTCAGGAAACATGAAAAAAGCCCTGTTCATTTTTCTCCTCTCCTGCCTGGCGATCGGCCTTCTCGGCCATCTCGTGGTGGCCTTCGTCGTCACCGGCTGACGCGCCCTGCCCCTTGCCTCGCGCCGCCCGACAGCGGCGTGTTAAAAATTCCTAAATTTCATTCTTCTGTTATGGAACTGCGGGAAGCTTCGTCCGTTCTCTTTTCGCTCATCACAAGGAGGGTTGGAATGCGTGACGGATTGAACGGTTTTCTCGAAATCTCGATGCTTGGCTTCGTGGTTGCAAGCTGCCTTTTCATGGTCAACCTGCCGATCTGACCCCGCTTCAAACTCCCTGCCCGACGTTACCGGCAACGTGAAATCCCGGCATAAGAAAATGCGGCCTTTCGGGCCGCATTTCTTTTTCAGCAAGCCGTCAAATCAGGCGGAAAGCTTGGCGGCGAGCTTCGCCACATGGGCGCCCTGGAAGCGAGCGGCTTCCAGCTCGATCGCCGAAGGCTGGCGCGAGCCGTCGCCATCGGTGATGGTGGAGGCGCCATAGGGCGAACCGCCCTTGATTTCATCGACACCCATCTGGCCCTGGAAGGCATAAGGCAGGCCGGCAACCGCCATGCCATGGTGCAGGAAGGTGGGCAGGAAACCGAGAATGGTCGATTCCTGACCGCCATGCTGCGTGGCGGAGGAGGTGAAGGCCGAGCCGACCTTGCCAACCAGCTTGCCGCTGAACCACAGACCGCCGGTCTGGTCCCAGAAATTACGCATCTGCGAGGCGACCGTGCCGAAACGCGTGCCGGCGCCGACGATGATGGCGTCGTAATCGGCCAGCTCGTCCACGGTTGCGATCGGCGCTGCCTGATCGAGCTTGAAGTGCGAGGATCTGGCGACCTCTTCCGGCACCAGTTCGGGAACGCGCTTGACGACGACGTCCGCGCCCGTCGATTTTACACCTTCGGCAACGGCATAGGCCATCGTCTCGATGTGACCGTAAGAAGAATAATAGAGTACCAAAACTTTCGTCATTCTCTTCGTTTCCCTTGTTGGAGCTGTTTCCGGCGTACCGGTTATAAGTTTCTTCAAAAACTCGATGATCATTGGCGTTGACCCGTAAAACTGTGTGACAAAAACCTAGCCGACGGATCGGCGCCCCACCAGCCGGGGATTGGCATACGCACTGTTCACGATGAGTGAACGCAGGGCGCCATCGTCAACCGATCCCCGACTTGCCTTTCTTCAAAACCGCTTTGCATTCGGGGTGCGCGGCGTTAACGTCGGGTGAAACAGATGACGAGTGCAACCATGTCAAATCCCTCCTCCGCCCAATCCGTCGTGACCGCCGCCATGCTCGCCATCGGCGACGAACTGCTGTCGGGCCGCACCAAGGACAAGAATATCGGGCATCTCGCCGATGTTCTCACCATGTCGGGAATCGATCTCAAGGAAGTGCGTATCGTCGCCGATGAGGAGGAATCGATCGTCGAGGCGCTGAATGCGCTGCGCGGCCGTTATGATTATGTCTTCACCTCCGGCGGCATCGGCCCGACCCATGACGATATCACCGCGGATGCGGTCTCTGCGGCGTTCGGCCTGCCCTGCGAACACGATGCCGAAGCGCTGCGACTGCTCGGCGACATGTACCGCGTCCGGGAAATGGAATTCACCGAGGCGCGCAAGCGCATGGCCCGCATGCCGAGGGGTGCGGCGCATATCGCCAATCCCGTCTCCGTCGCCCCCGGCTTCGTCATCGGCAACGTTTATGTCATGGCCGGCGTGCCACAGGTGTTTCAGGCCATGCTCGACAATGTCATGCCGACCCTGCGCACCGGCGCGAAGGTCATGTCGCAGGCGGTGCGCTCGCCCTATGGCGAGGGCGATATCGGCACGCCGCTGACGGCCATCCAGAAGGCCCATCCGGAAACCAGCATCGGCTCCTATCCCAAATATGACGGGCAGCGTTTTTCGACGGAGATCGTCGTGCGCGCCCGCGATGCCGGCGTGCTGAAGGCGGCAACCGAGGCGGTTGCGGCCATGATCGAAACCATCGGCCAGGAAAAAAGACTGACGGCGAGCAAGGGCGATGCAACCGCCTGAGACAGAAAAGGTTTGAGACGAAGGCGCTTTGACCAAAATCAAGGTGGCGGCCTGTAAAGGCGGCCACTCTCCCCCTGAGCATTTCCAGGAAAAGCGGAACAGCTTTTCCGTCCGGACAATGCGTAAAACAGAGACTTGGATCGTTCTGGTGATTCGAAGAAAAGCCCGAACGATCTGAAAACGACATGTCACCGAGGAGAGAGAAATGGGTTACAAAACGATACTGGCAGTGGTCGACAATGTTTCGAACACGCAGAAGCTCGGCGAATTCGTGGTAAGCCTTGCCGATCAGTTTTCCTCGCATGTGATCGGCCTGCATATGGAAACGCTGGCCGCAGTTCCGCTCGTCGCGCCGATGGAAATTCCCGATCCCGCCACCGTGCAGGCGCTGCAGGATGTGGCGCACAGGGAAACCACCGATGTCGGCAGCATCTTCGAGCGCACGCTGTCTGCCAACGGCATCTCGCATGAATGGCGCAGCTTCGTCACATCGGTGGGGTATGCCTCCGCATCCGCCATCGACAGCGCCCGCTGCGCCGATCTCGTCGTTGCCCGCCAGAGCAGTTCTTCGGCATTGTCCGACAGCCGCTCGGACATTGACGGTTTCCTTTATGAAAGCGGCCGCCCCGTTCTCCTCGTGCCGCATGTGCTCACCATCGCCAAACCGATCAAGCGCGTCCTGATTGCCTGGAACGGCTCCCGCGAGGCAACCCGTGCTACCTTCGATGCCCTGCCCTTCCTGAAGGCCGCCGACAGCGTCGAGATCTTCTCGGTCGATCAGGCCGACAGCGAAACCCAGTCTTCGGGCTTTGCCGGTGCGGAACTGGCCGCGACGCTTGCCCGCCACGGCGTGAATGTCACGGTCACCTCGCAGGAAAAGATCGCCGGCATTTCGCCACAGGCGGCTATCGAAAACCGCCTGTCCGATAACAGCATCGACCTTCTGGTCATGGGCGCTTATGGCCATTCCCGCTGGTGGGAACTGCTGTTCGGCGGCGTGACGCGCACCCTGCTCGATTCCATGACGGCGATGACGCTGCTTTCGCGTTAAAAATGGATGCGGCGCGAATAGTGCCGCAAGCCCCGCGGCATCCCACATGAAGCGAGCGGTTGCCCCTTGTTTCTTCTCCCCGCCGGGGAGAAGTCCGCGGCAGCGGGATGAGGGGGCAAGGGTAGAGAAACACTGTGAGCTAGCCCCTTCATCCGACCCTTCGGGCCACCTTCTCCCCGGCGGGGAGAAGAAACAAGCGGTGATCTCTTGCCCTGCCTTTGCGCGCAAAGCTTGCCTTTTTGCCGGTCTTGCGGCTATTAGCCAAAGCCATCGACAATTTTGACCAGATGGTAGACGACATGTCCCTTCCCGATAAAGCCTTTCCCGTTTCCTGGGACCAGTTCCACCGCGACGCCCGTGCGCTTGCCTGGCGTCTTGCCGGTCTCGACAAAGAGTTCCGGGCAATCGTCTGCATCACCCGTGGCGGTCTCGTTCCGGCGGCGATCATTTCCCGTGAACTCAACATCCGCATGATCGACACGGTCTGCATCGCCACGCGCCATGACTATGTCAATCAGGGCGAAACGGTTCTCCTGAAGGGCGTTGCCCCGGAACTGACGGCAGATGCCGGCGAAGGCGTGCTTGTGGTCGACGACCTCACCGATACCGGCAAGACGGCGCTCGAAGTACGCGAAATGCTGCCCAAGGCGCATTTCGCCTGTGTTTACGCCAAGCCGAAGGGCGTGCCGACCATCGACACCTTTGTCACCGAAGTGAGCCAGGACACCTGGATCTATTTCCCCTGGGATATGGGCTTCACCTATCAGGAGCCAATCGCCAAGGGATCGCGCGGCTGATTGCCTGTCACCGCTGAAATCAACTTTGAAAAGCCGCCCCATCGAGGGCGGTTTTTTGTGGAGAAACGTCTTTTTTGACGGCCGCGGAAAACACGGAAAAACCGCAGTGTCGCCATTATGCCTCACCCCGGAAATGCTGGGTTTTGACTTTCCGTTGCGGAAACCAGCCTCGCGCAAGCTTCAAATTTTTCCGCCAAGTCACTGATTTTTCTAAGCGCTTTTCCTATCCCCGTTTTCCACAGGCACTCCACACAATATCTTGTGGTTAAAAATGGGTTTCAATCTATGGCTTGACGAATCTGTGTCACGGGAGGAAAGTGACACTTATGTTGCGGCGGCAACGGACCGGAAAGTAACGAGGCCGGTTCTTCTCCATCTTCAGCGCGCAGGTCCAGAACGGCGTCCCGACCATGAGGGGGCGGTTCGCCGGAGGGTTTTGCGTGCCTTGCGGAAACCGCCAAAAACATGATGCGGGGACTGGCGGCAGGAAGCTGTTGATACTATATTTAGTATTCCAAACTATGCTTGCAGCCGAATAAGCCACGAGATACAGGGATCAC
This sequence comes from Rhizobium sp. BR 250, assembly GCF_047445855.1. NCBI lineage: Bacteria > Pseudomonadati > Pseudomonadota > Alphaproteobacteria > Hyphomicrobiales > Rhizobiaceae > Rhizobium > Rhizobium sp. BR 250. Next base: position 78,436 of record NZ_JARWKW010000001.1, on the reverse strand, counting down.
ATCCAAGGATGAACATCCCTTACAGATCGGCAACAACCGGCTGCGCGAAGGCATCGCACGGCTGGACCGGATTTTTGCGCCCTTCACCGGGCGCCCAATGGACGAGGACAGGAAACCATGCGCATTGAACGCCGCTTCACGAAGCCCGGCCAATCGCCTTACGCGGAAATCGATTTCCGCAAGGCCGTCAGTGAAATCAAGAACCCGGATGGATCGATCGTGTTCCGTCTGGCGGATATCGACGTTCCCGCGCAGTTCAGCCAGGTTGCCACCGACGTTCTGGCGCAGAAATATTTCCGCAAGGCCGGCGTGCCGAAGTTCCTGAAGAAGGTTGAGGAAAACGACGTTCCTTCCTTCCTGTGGCGCTCCGTTCCCGATGAAAAGGCGCTGAAGGACGTGCCGGAAGCCGAACGTTTCGGCTCCGAGACCGATGCGCGCCAGGTCTTCGACCGTCTGGCCGGCACCTGGGCCTATTGGGGCTGGAAGGGCAAATATTTCTCCACGGAAGAAGATGCCCTCGCCTTCCGCGACGAGCTTGCCTATATGCTCGCCACCCAGCGTGTTGCGCCGAACAGCCCGCAATGGTTCAACACCGGCCTGCACTGGGCCTATGGCATTGATGGTCCCGGCCAGGGCCACTTCTATGTCGACCCTTTCACCGGCAAGCTGACCAAGTCCAAGTCCGCTTACGAACATCCGCAGCCGCATGCCTGCTTCATCCAGTCCGTCGAGGACGACCTCGTCAACGAAGGCGGCATCATGGACCTGTGGGTGCGTGAAGCGCGCCTGTTCAAATATGGTTCCGGCACCGGTTCCAACTTCTCCTATCTGCGTGGCGAAGGCGAAAAGCTCTCCGGCGGCGGCCGTTCCTCCGGCCTGATGAGCTTCCTCAAGATCGGTGACCGCGCAGCCGGCGCCATCAAGTCCGGCGGCACCACCCGCCGTGCGGCAAAGATGGTCGTCGTTGATGCCGATCATCCGGATATCGAAGCATATATCGACTGGAAGGTGAACGAGGAGCAGAAGGTTGCCGCTCTCGTCACCGGCTCCAAGATCGTCGCCAAGCACCTGAAGGCCATCATGAAGGCCTGCGTCAATTGCGAGGCTGACAATGGCGATTGTTTCGACCCGGCCAAGAACCCTGCCCTGAAGCGCGAAATTCGCGCCGCCAAGAAGGACATGGTGCCGGAAAACTACGTCAAGCGCGTCATCCAGTTCGCCGAACAGGGTTACAAGGACATCCAGTTCAAGACCTACGACACGGATTGGGATTCGGAAGCCTACCTCACGGTATCCGGCCAGAACTCCAACAACTCCGTATCCTTGAAGGACGACTTCCTGCGCGCTGTCGAGAATGACGGCGACTGGAACCTCACCGCCCGCAAGGACGGCAAGGTGATGAAGACGCTGAAGGCCCGTGACCTCTGGGAAAAGATTTCCCACGCTGCCTGGGCATCGGCCGATCCCGGCCTGCACTTCAACACCACCATGAACGACTGGCACACCTCGCCGGCCGCCGGCCCGATCCGCGCCTCGAACCCGTGCTCGGAATACATGTTCCTCGACGACACGGCCTGCAACCTTGCCTCGCTGAACCTGCTTCAGTTCAAGGACGCCAAGACGAAGCGCATCGATATCGCCGATTACGAACATGCCGTTCGCCTGTGGACCGTCGTGCTCGAAGTCTCGGTCATGATGGCGCAGTTCCCGTCGCGCCAGATCGCCGAACTCTCCTATGAATACCGCACGCTCGGCCTCGGTTACGCCAATATCGGCGGCCTGTTGATGTCTTCGGGCATTCCCTATGACAGCGCCGAAGGCCGCGCCATTGCCGGTGCGCTCACCGCCATCATGACCGGTGTGTCTTACGCCACCTCGGCCGAAATGGCCGGCGAGCTTGGCCCTTTCCCGGGCTTTGCGCCGAACCGCGAAAACATGCTGCGCGTCATCCGCAACCACCGCCGCGCCGCCCTTGGCCAGTCGGAAGGTTATGAAGGCCTGTCGGTCAACCCGGTCGCGCTGATCCATGGCGATTGCCCGGATCAGGACCTGATTGCCCATGCCGTCGCCGCCTGGGACAAGGCGCTGACGCTCGGTGAACAGCACGGCTACCGCAACGCCCAGACGACCGTTATCGCGCCGACAGGCACGATCGGCCTCGTGATGGATTGCGACACGACCGGCATCGAGCCCGATTTCGCACTGGTGAAGTTCAAGAAGCTCGCCGGCGGCGGTTACTTCAAGATCATCAACCGCGCGGTTCCGGATGCGCTGCGTTCGCTCGGTTATTCCGAAAGCCAGATCGCCGAGATCGAGGCCTATGCCGTCGGCCATGGCAACCTCAACCAGGCGCCCGGCATCAACCCTTCGACGCTGAAGGCCAAGGGCTTCACCGATGAGAAGATCGAGGCCGTCAACGGCGCGCTGAAGAGCGCCTTCGACATCAAGTTCGTCTTCAACCAGTGGACGCTCGGCGCCGACTTCCTCAAGGAAACGCTGAAGGTCTCCGACGAGCAGCTCTCCGACATGAGCTTCAACCTGCTGGAGCACCTCGGCTTCGGCAAGAAGGACATCGAAGCGGCAAACGTGCACGTCTGCGGTGCGATGACGCTGGAAGGCGCACCGTTCCTCAAGAACGAGCATCTGCCGGTCTTCGATTGCGCCAACCCCTGCGGCAAGATCGGCAAGCGTTACCTCTCGGTTGAATCCCACATCCGCATGATGGCGGCGGCCCAGCCTTTCATCTCCGGTGCGATCTCCAAGACGATCAACATGCCGAACGATGCGACGGTTGAGGATTGCGGCAGCGCCTACATGCTCTCCTGGAAGCTGGCGCTGAAGGCCAACGCCCTTTACCGCGATGGCTCCAAGCTTTCCCAGCCGCTCAACGCCTCGCTGGTGGAAGACGAGGACGACGAAGACCTGATCGAAGAGCTGATCCAGCAGCCGGCTGCACAGCAGGCCGTGACGATCACCGAAAAGATCGTCGAACGCGTCATCGAGCGTGTCTCGCGCGAGCGTGAAAAGCTGCCGAACCGCCGTCAGGGTTACACCCAGAAGGCAACCGTCGGCGGTCACAAGGTCTATCTGCGCACCGGTGAATTCGGTGATGGCCGCATCGGCGAAATCTTCATCGACATGCACAAGGAAGGTGCCGCCTTCCGAGCGATGATGAACAACTTCGCCATCGCCATTTCGCTCGGCCTGCAATATGGCGTGCCGCTGGAAGAATATGTGGAGGCCTTCACCTTCACCAAGTTCGAACCGGCCGGCATGGTGCAGGGCAACGACGCGATCAAGAACGCCACGTCGATCCTCGACTACGTGTTCCGCGAACTCGCCGTCTCCTATCTCGGCCGCCACGATCTGGCCCATGTCGATACGTCCGACTTCTCCAACACGGCACTCGGCAAGGGTATCCAGGAAGGCAAGACCAACCTCGTTTCCACCGGCTGGACCCGCGGTTACAAGCCGACGCTGGTTTCCAGCAATGGCGGCGAACGTTCGTCTTCCGAGCCCAAGGGCTCGGCAACGGCAGCCCCCGCCCGCGCCTCGGCCAACGTCACCTCCTTTGCCGGCTCCGCCGCCCGCAAGCTGGAACCGACGGTCTCCATCGCAACCTCCGAAATCGTCTCCTTCAAGCGGGACTATGAAGAGCGCGCCAAGGAACTGGCCGAAGAAATCGCCGAGGAAGTGATCGACGAGGTCGCCCAGGAAGCCCAGCAGACGGCAACCGCCCTCTTCTCCGACAAGGCCGCCGCAGACGCTGCTTCGGCCAAGACGGAAGCCAAGAAGGTGGAAAACGAACGCCGCATGCGCTCGATCGCTCAAGGCTATACGGGCAACATGTGCTCGGAATGCCAGAACTTCACGATGGTGCGGAATGGCACTTGTGAGAAGTGCGACACTTGCGGTGCGACGAGCGGTTGCTCTTAAGATATCTAAGATGTCTTTGTCAGATTGACACGAAGAAATAATTAAGGACTGGCCAACAAAAAATTGGCCAGTTCGAAACCTAAAATGAGTAAACCAGTATTTTAACTTCTCTCGATCACTAATAGGTGTTCGTAAAATTGAACTGGTTTAAAATGACAAAAACTGCACAGGCCCGTGAGGCATATATTTTATACAAGCAAAAAAACATCTTAAGACTTATTTTTCATACAATAAAACTATTTTTATACACTGCCGCTCCGGCCACCGTAATAGCGTATTTAACAGACCACGTGAGCGGTTTATTCTACATATTAACCCCGTTCTTCATGTATTTTTTCTTTCCGGTCTGGTTCGGATTTTACGTAGCCAGTGCTTTACTGACACAGATGTCCGGAGAAAGCCTTGGGAAAGGGAGCTTACTTGGCGAGAATCCGTCTTTTTCCGACGTCACGTTTCATCTCACAGGCTTTAGAGTTAAGGATGAGAGCGATGAAAATTGAGTTCAAAGCCAATAATCGGGTAAAATCGACCGAACCAGATAGGCCCACCTTCACGCCATGACCGACGAAGAAGCGGAAGCCAATGCGCTGGCCGATCCCACAATCCGCCGCTTTCCGCCGAACAGTTCGCTGCTGCCAAGAAAACGCTCCGCATCAAAATCATCCGCCGGGCGTTGAAGCTGATGCAGGAAGAGTTTTCTGCGCGCTATCATATTCCACTCGGAACCCTGCGCAATTGGGAACAGGGCCGAAGCGAGCCGGATCAACCGGCCCGCGCCTATCTGAAAGTCATCGCCGTCGACCCGGAAGGAACGGCAGCCGCGCTCCGAAAAGGCGCGGCCTGACCCGCCTCACCCCATAAAATCCACCAGCAACTTCACATTCAGCGCCGCAATCACCACCGCGATCAGCCAGGCAAAGGCCGATAGCCAGAGCGGGGAGCGCAGCTCGCCCATCTTCGTCCGGTCGGCGGTGAACATCACGAGCGGGAAAACGGCGAAGGAGAGTTGCAGGCTGAGCACCACCTGCGTCAGGATCAGCAGTTCCGCCGTGCCGCTGTCGCCATAAAAGATGGTCACGCCGGCGGCGGGAACGATGGCGATGGCGCGGGTGATGAGGCGGCGCAGCCAGGGGGCGAGCCGCATCTTGAGGAAACCCTCCATCACGATCTGGCCGGCGAGCGTCGCCGTGACGGTGGAGTTGATGCCGCAGCACAGGAGCGCCACGCCGAACAGCGTCGGCGCAATGGCAAGACCGAGCAGAGGTGCCAGCAGATTATGCGCCTCACCGAGTTCGGCGACATTGGTCTGCCCCGACTTGTTGAAGGTCGCTGCCGCAAGAATGAGGATCGAGGCGTTGATGAGGAGCGCAAACATCAGCGCGATGGTGGAATCGAGGGTCGCGAATTTCAGCGCCTCGCGTTTTTCGGCAAGGCTATGGCCGATTTCACGGGTCTGCACGATACCCGAGTGCAGGTAGAGATTATGCGGCATGACGGTGGCGCCGAGAATGCCAAGCGCCAGATAGAGCATGTCGGGATTGGTGACGATTTCGGTCGTCGGCGCAAAACCGAGGATCACCTGCCCCCAGTCGGGATCGGCCAGCGCCACCTGAATGGCGAAACATACGGCAATAACGCCAAGCAGCGTGATGACCAGCGCCTCCACCCAGCGGAAACCGAGCTTCTGCAGATAAAGGATCAGGAACACATCAAGCGCGGTGATGAGAACGCCGAGTTCCAGCGGAATGCCGAAGATGAGGTTGAGGCCGATGGCCGTGCCGATCACCTCGGCGATATCGGTGGCGATGATGGCGATTTCCGCGAGCAGCCACAGCACCATCGCCACGGGTTTCGGATAGGCATCACGACAGGCCTGGGCGAGATCGCGGCCGGATGCGATCGCAAGACGGGCGCAGAGTGACTGCAGCACAATCGCCATGATGTTCGAAACCAGCGCGACGGTGAGCAGCGTGTAACCGAACTTGGAACCGCCGGCGAGCGACGTCGCCCAGTTGCCAGGATCCATGTAACCGACCGCAACGAGATAGCCGGGGCCAAAAAAGGCCATTGCCCGGCGAAACGTGCTGGCATCCGGTTTGATGCGGATCGAACTGTGAACGTCAGACAGCGAGAGGTCATCGCCGTTCCGCCGCCATCCAAAGACAGGCTTGTCCATATTCCAGACTTTCAAAACAGGAAATCGAATTGGTGCAATTGCAAATCATTCGCATAAGCAATATCCGCTGGCAAGTGAAGTTTTACGGGGCATGTCGGTGATGCAGGTCGTGCGCAGATTGCGCCTTTACCCATCGGCAAGCGGGAATATGGCGCATGACGCCATGGAGGCGCTGAAAGATGAGCCCGTTCAAAACCGTGGATGCCCCATAATGGCGGCTGACTTTCGCGCCGCCGCATGGCCTATTGGCCTCGCCCTCGACACCCTGCCGCAACCGGCACGAGGGCGGCCGATACGCTTTCGGCAAGCAGCCCAGGAGGATTTGCCGCATGAATCTCATTGCCCATGTCGAAATTCCGGTGATCGATCTTGAAAGAGCGATACGGTTCTACAGCGCGGTTTTCGATGTGACATTCGGAGAGATCGTCACGATCCACGACAATAGGATGGCCTATTTCCCCTTCGAGGAGGGAAAGGATGGGGCCAGCGGCGCACTCGCCCAAGGCGAGACCTACGTTCCCACACAGGACGGCGCGATCATCTATCTCAGCGTCCGGGATATCGACGATGTCCTCGCCAAGGCCCTTGCCCATGGCAGCGCGCTTCTGTTTCCAAAGACCCCCGTCAATGAAAATATCTTCGTCGCTGAAATTTCCGACAGCGAGGGAAACCGCATCGCGGTTCAATCCGCCTGATCAGACGCCTTCCCCTGCGACCGGTCGGGGCGCGGCAGAGGCCTCACGGCCTTGTCATCGCCCCTGCCCCACCGGTGCGGAACGGCCGCACGCATGCCCGCGTTTATCTTTCATCGAGCAACGATAATCGGGGAAGTTCATGCGACATGGCCATAAATTCAGCCTGGCGAACCATCCGAACCGATGGCCAAAATATATCATGGCGCGTCGAAGGCCGCGCGACTGGCTGATGACCATCAGCGGCATGGTGCTGCTGGTCATCGTCGCCGCCGCCGTCGCCATGGGTTATCTCGTCATCAGCCATCCCGGCAAGCCGGAGCCCAATCCCGGCATCGTGGAGGAACAGGCGGTGGAAAACGGCGGGTAATTTGCTGGCGGCACACGCCGCTCAGCTGAGACCCGGCAGATGCGCGCTGAACTGCGCCTCATGCAGGCGGCTGTAATGGCCCTTGGCGGCCAGCAGCTCGGCATGTCCGCCCGTTTCGGCAATGCCGGTCTGGTCCACCACCACGATGCGCGAGGCATCGCGGATCGTCGCCAGCCGGTGGGCAATGACGAGCGTGGTGCGGCCCCTGGCAAGCTCGGTCAGCGATTGCTGGATGGCGCGCTCGGTTTCCGTGTCGAGCGCCGAGGTTGCCTCGTCGAGAATGAGGATCGGCGGGTTCTTGAGGAACATGCGGGCAATGGCAAGACGCTGCTTCTGGCCGCCGGACAATTTGACGCCGCGCTCGCCGATCACCGTATCGAGCCCGAGCGGCATGGCCTCGATGACGCTGTCGAGCCGGGCGCGCCGGGCGGCATCCATGATCTCGTCATCCGAGGCACCGAGCCGGCCATATTCGATATTCTCGCGGATCGTGCCGCCGAACAGGAAGACATCCTGCTGCACGATGCCGATCTGGTTGCGCAGCGAGGCGAGCTTCATTTTCCTGATATCGATGCCGTCGATGGTGATTGCACCGCTGGTGACATCGTAAAACCGCGGCAGAAGCGAGCAGAGCGTCGTCTTGCCGGCCCCCGAGGGACCAACAAAGGCCACGGTCTCGCCAGCGCCGATCTTCAGGTCGATATTGTCGAGAACCCGTTTGCCCTCGGCATAACCGAAACCGACATGGCGATATTCGATATCGCCGCGAAGCAGCGGCGCTTCCACGGCATCCGGCACATCGACGATATCCGGCGCGGTATCCAGAAGCTCGGTGAAACGGCGGAAACCGGCAATGCCCTTCGGATAGGTCTCGATGACCGAATTGATCTTTTCCACGGGACGGAAGAACACGCCGACCAGCAGCAGGAAGCCGACGAAACCGCCTTCCGTGAGGCTGCCGGTGAGAACGAACCAGGCGCCGCAGATCATCACGATCATCTGCGTCAGGCGCATGCTCATGTAGCTGAGCGAGGTGCTGGCCGCCATGATCTTGTAGGCGTCGAGCTTCGTGCGGCGGTATTTCTGGTTGTCCTTTTCGAACAGCGCGCGCTCGTGGTCCTCATTGGCGAAGGCCTGCACCACCCGCATGCCACCGACATTTTCCTCGATACGGGCGTTGAAATCCCCCACCCGGCCATAAAGCGCGCGGAAATTCTGCGTCATGCGGCCGCCGTAACGGCTGGTCACCCAGGCGGTGACCGGCACGACGGCGGCGGTGATGAGCGCCAGCGGCACATTGACCGACATCATCAGCAGGAAGGCGCCGATGAAGGTCATGATGGCGATGAACAGATCCTCGGGGCCGTGATGGGCCACCTCGCCGATCTCTTCCAGATCCTTGGTCAGCCGCCCGACCAGATGGCCGGTCTTCTGGTTGTCGAAATAACGGAAGGAAAGCTTCTGCAGATGATCGAAGGCGAGACGCCGCATATCGGTCTCGATATTGATACCGAGCATATGTCCCCAATAGGTGACCGTCGCCATCAGCCCCGTATTCAGCACATAGATGAGCAGCAGCCCCACCGAAGCGGCAAGGATGATCGCCCATTCGCCGCCCGGCAGCAGCACGTCCACAAAGGCCTTCACCGCCATCGGAAAACCGAGTTCGAGCACACCCGACAGAACCGCGCAGGAAAAATCGAGAATGAACAGACCGCGATAGGGACGGTAATAGGCGAAGAAACGGCGGAGCATGGCGTGACCTGGGGATCGGGCGCGGCAATCTGACGCCGCAATAAAACGGAGTTTAATTGTCATATTTCAATGCGCGCGCCAAGGCCGATGTTCTATTTTTACCAAAATCGTTCAATAGCCTAGGCAATAAACACACAACGGTAATGTGATCGGGTTATATTGCACTTATATGTATCGGTGTGACAGAGTGAATGCACCCCTTGAGGGGAGAATGCGAGAAAGAGCCTGCCGTGAGTAACATTGACAGCCGTAAGCCCAGTGGCGAACCGAGATGGCTTGGTCCCGCCAGCCCGACGCGGATCGCCCTGATTCCGCCCATTTCGGCTGCGCGCTGGCTGCTCCTTCTGGTCGTTCTTGCGGGCATCTATTTCTTCAACGGCTTCCTGGTTCCGGTTCTCGCCGCCCTCGTTATCGGCTTCGCCAGCTGGCCGGTCTATACGCGGCTTTTGCGGCAGGTGGGCGGCAACACCACGCTCGGTGCCACCATCGCCATCATCCTCATCATTGCCTTCCTCGTGGTGCCGATCTTCATCGCCGCCTCCTATACGGCAACCGAAATCCGCGAATGGTTCGGCTGGGCGGTGCATGTCAACAAAACAGGCGCGCCCGTGCCGGACTGGATCGCCGCGCTTCCCGCCGTCGGCCCCTGGCTTGGCGACCAATGGGTGAAATATATCGGCACGCCGGGTGCCATCGGCGAACTCATCCAGCTCGTCAGCGGCGCCAATATCGGCAATATCTACCGGGCGATCCTCGCCGCCGGCAACGGCGCCTTCCACCTGGTGCTGACCCTGCTCTTCATGCTGATCGCGCTGTTCTTCGTTTATCGCAACGGCGCCGCCTTCACCCGCCAGGTCGATCTGGTGGGTGAGCGCATCCTACCGACACGCTGGGAACGCATTTCCCGCGTCGTGCCCGCCACCATCAGCTCCACCGTGACCGGCATGACGCTGATCGCCATCGGCGAAGGCATCATCCTCGGCATCGCCTACTGGATCGCCGGCGTGCCCTCGCCCGTCACGCTCGGCGTGCTCACCGGCGTCATGGCGCTCATTCCGGGCGGCGCGCCGCTCTCCTTCACGCTGGTGTCGATCTATCTGGTCGCCAGCGGCTCGCCCGCCCATGGGCTCGCGCTCTTCGTCTGGGGTTCGGTCGAACTTTTCATCGTCGACAAGACCATCCGCCCGAAGCTCGTCGGCGGACCGATCAAGCTGCCTTTCCTGCCCACCTTTTTCGGCCTCGTCGGCGGCGTCAAGACCATGGGTTTCCTCGGCCTCTTCATCGGCCCGGTGCTGATGGCGCTGCTCGTCGCGATCTGGCGCGAATGGGTGCGTGAAGTGGAAATTTCCGCTGCCGTCAGCGCCGAGGCTCCACCTCCGCCGCCCACGCAGAACGATCCGACCGCAGAGGCCGTTTCGCGTCAGGACGGCAGCGACGAAACAACGGCGTATCGGAAAGCGGCGTTTTGATTGGTGAAACCGGTGTGAAGGGCGTTGCCTGCAACACCGGATACACGCCAATCTCAATCCACTCTTCCGTCATGCCGGACCTGATCCGGCATCCAGCCACGGCGTGTCTGCGCCGTATTAAGAGTCTTCCGCGATCAAAGACCTGATCGCACTGGACCCCGGAACTAGTCCGGGGTGACGTTGAGCGGATGCGGCTACACCACAAACCTCGCCGTCACCGGATCATGCGATCAAGCCGTGCCTTGGCCCTTAAAGCGCCTTCTCCATGAAAAGGCTGAGCGGATCAGGCTTATAGGGCGCAAAGGCCTCGATCTCCACAAATCCCGCCTTGCGGTAAAGGCCGATCGCCTCCGGCTGGCTGATGCCGGTTTCTAGCCGGATGGCGGAAAGACCAAGTTCGACGCCGCGTGCAACAAGCGTATCCATGATCAGCTTGCCGATCCGCAACCCCCGCGCTTCGGGATCAACGAACATGCGCTTCACCTCCGCCGTGCCGTCCCCCGCTTCCACCAGCGCGCCACATCCGACCACGCGGCCATCGTGCCGGACCACAAAAAACGAGACATTGTCCTTCTCCAACTGGCCGATATCGACCAGATGATTGCTCTCGGCCGGGTAAAGCGAGGCCATATAGGCGTTGGAAAGATCGATAAGGCGCAGAACCGCGTCCTGGCGGGGCGTTTCAAGCTTGATTTCGGTGGCCAATGCGATGCCTGCTTTCTTTCAAAAAATGCGTATTTCGTCGTAATATCACTGCAATCCGGATAGATGAGTTTCTAGAGCATTATTCCCGACAGAGGCAACACACACCATGAAAACAGCCCTCGTTCTCATGACCTTCCTTGGTTGCGACGACAGCGCCACCGATTGCCACTACCTCGCCACTTCGCAGCAGCGCTGGACAAGCATCGAACTGTGCGACGCCGTGTCGGAAAAGGAGCTGGAGCGCTTCGCCAACGCGTCCTATCCGGTCGTGGTGGCCGTGTGCCAGACACCGGGCGAGCAGACCCCGGGCGACCAGACCCCGCAGACGGCCGGCACGCAGCCCCCTGCTGCGGCACCCGCCGATGCGCAGCAGGCAACGGCAGAAGTTACGCCAAAGGAAGAGGAAAGCCTCACCAAACAGGCGATCGGCCGCGTCAGCCGCATCCTTCCTTCCACCGAGGGCATAAAGCATTTCCTGGGAACGCCGGTGAGGATGGTCGAGAACAGCTATTCGTGGATTGCCAAGCGGTTCGATAAGTGATTGCAGCGAACCTTCGTTCCTGCGCTTGTCACAGGAATGAAGGTGGGGGATGCTCCGGCCCGGAAACATCACGGATATTACGCCGCCTCGATCGAAAGCGCTTCCGCATAATACCGCGCCTTCTGCCGCTCTTCCGCAATGGCCAGCTTGCGCACCGCATGCAGCAGTTCGAATAGTGTTTCCGAGCCGTTGACGTCACGGAAATGCGCCAGCAATTCGGCCGAGACGGAGGCCGCGGCTTCCGAAAGCTGCGAGCGGGCGGCACGCCGCCACATCAGCGTCGCCTCGATGAAGACGTCGACCACATCCCCCAGAAGACCGATCGACTGGAACAGGGCCTTCAGAGCATGCGGCCGCCCGGTGGCCAGAATGGCGCGCACCTTGCGGTCATCGAGACCGGAGAGATTGACCATCGCCGCCGTGAAAAACTCCAGCCGCCCCGAACAGACGGCGTGGATGAGCAGCGCCGGCGTCAGTTCCAGCCGCTGGCGCAGATGCTCCACCAGCGCCGGCAGTTCCGGTGACGAAACACCGGCAGCGATGAGGATGGTGGCGGAATCCTCCGCCTCGCGGAAAAGACTGTCGGCGCGGTTGCGCGTGATCATCGCATGAACCAGCGCGGAACCCGCCAACGCTTCGCTGATACGACCCATCAAGAGATGGCGCGCATCGGCGGGCAGCGCCTCTCGGCGCAGCAGGAGATCACGGGCATCGGCGTCGCAGCCATGGCGCTCGGCAATGCGCCGGAGCGAAAACGGCGTGATGAAGGCATCGTCGTTTTCGAGCAGGATGAGGGTTTCCGGCAGGTCGCCGACTTCGGCGAGCGCGGCGCAGACACCGCGCGGCAGGCCCGGCCTTGCGGCGATAAGGGCACGCGTCAGGCTCTCGCCACGCCCGGCAAGATCGACAAGATCAGCTTCAGTCAGCACCGGCGAACGGGCAATAACCGTGCAGGCGATTTCCGGCTGGTCTTCGGCAAGCGAAACGAGAATGGCGCGCGGCGCGTCGTCGGCATCCGCCAGCGCCTCGGCAAGCGCCAGCCGCACACGTGGTGAAGGGTCATCGAGCAGATAGGTCATCGCCATATAGGCGGCATCGCGGTTTTCCCGCGCCATGTCGGACTGCAGATAGGCACGGCCGAGCGCATTGGCGGCTTTTGCCCGCTCGCTCGATCCAGCCTTTTCAGACCAGCGAAGAAATGCCTGTACGATCACCTGAGCCTCGAAACACATTCATACAATGGATGACGGCATCATCGCCGCCACCATGTATAAAACTCTAGGCGCAAATGGTTTACGTTTGGTTCACCATAAAATTTAACCCTTGCCGAAGAAGGGCTATATTTACGGCGCAGTAGAGGGGCGTTGCAGCTGGAATACATCGCTGCCGCCATCGCAGTAATCCATATAGCCCATGCGCGCCACCGGACGCGCAAGCCCCATGTCGATGCGACCATCACGAATGATCGTCTCATCGATATGGATCGCCATGACCTGCCCGATGACCATCCACGATTCGGTCGGCTTGCCGTCAATGTCCGTGAGCTGCTGGATCTGCGTCGCGCGGCACTCCAGAACCGCCAGTGCCTCGCCCACAAAAGGCGCATCCACAACCCGCCCGTCGACAGCGGTGAGGCCGGCAAGGGCGAATTCATCAACATCATAGGCAACCGGCGCGGAAGAAGCGTTCATCCGGTCGACCAGATGGCGGCTGACGAGATTGGCGGTGAAGACGCCGGTCTCCTCGACATTGCGCAGGCTGTCCTTGCGGCCGCTCGAGGAAAACATGACGAGCTTCGGCCGGTCCGAAATCGCGTTGAAGAAGGAATAGGGCGAGAGGTTCAAGACACCCTCCCTGCCCTTCGAACCGATCCAGCCGATCGGCCGCGGCGCGACGATCGCCTTGAACGGATCATGCGGCAGGCCGTGCTGGTTGGTATCCGTGGTGTAGAACATCAGATGTCCCCGACCCAGGTGACGACATCGGCAAGCTCCGGCCGCGGCCGCTCCACCGGCGGAAATGTCGTCGAGCCGATGTGGATGTAGCCCGCGACCTTCTCTTCCGCGCTGACGCCGATCTCCGCGAGAAAGGCCGGGTCGAAAGCAAGCCATTCCGTCAGCCAGTTCGCAGCAAAACCACTGGCATTGGCCGCGAAGATGACGTTGAGGCACACCGCACCGGCGGACATGACCTGTTCCCATTCGGGAATCTTGAAATGCGGTTTTGCGGTGCTGATGACGGCAATGACGACGGGCGCGCGGGTGAAGCGCGTACGCTCCGCTTCCTGCTGCTGCAGATCGAGATCGGGATTTTTTTCGAGCGCGATTCTGAGCGCCGTCTCGCCGAGACGCACCCGCTCCTCACCGCGATAGACGACGAAACGCCAGGGGGCGAGCTTGCCATGGTCGGGCACGCGCACGGCAAGGCGCAGGATTTCCTCAATTTCACCTTTCGAAGGTCCGGGTTCGCTGAGTTGCAGTGCCGGTATGGAGCGGCGAACCTTGAGATAATCGAGGAGCTTGATATCGCTGGTCATGATCAAAAATCTTCCATTCTGCTGTCATCGCGAAACTAGGGCCTTGAAATAGCCATGGCATTGGTTTTGAAGTGAGGCGGGAAAATCAAGAAGTCAATCGGTATCGAAAATGTCGGCAATCAAAATCGCGGCACGTCTGGTCATTGCATGCGCCGCGATGGGCGTTTTATCACAAGCTGCTTTTGCGCAGGACGCTTTCAAGGACTTCAAGCAACTCGGCGGCACGCCGAAAATGCCCAAACTCAACGCTTTCACCGCCCCTTCCGCTCCCAATGCCCCGACCAGCACCGCACGCGACATTGCAATGGAAGCGAAGCTGACCAGCGAAGGCGAAGCTGTGAAGGAAGGCCTGTCCTGGCGCGTCTTCAGCCCCATTCCCGGTGCTGACGGTAAGCTGCCGATGCTGGCAAGCTCGGAAGGCGGCTCGGCCGAATTCCATCTGGTGCCGGGCGAATATTTCGTCAACGTCGCCTTCGGCCGCGCGGGCGTCACCAAGAAGCTCAACGTGCCTGCCTCCGGTAGTGTCCAGAAACAGGTGCTTATCCTCGATGCCGGCGGTTTCGTGCTGAATGCGGTTGCTGGCTCCGACAAGCAGATTTCCGGCAACCAGCTGAAATTCTCCGTCTATTCCTCCGATGCCCGTCCGGATGGCGAACGCGGTCTGGTGATGGCCGATATCAAGCCCAACACCATCGTGCGGCTGAATGCCGGCACCTATCACGTGGTTTCGGAGTACGGCAACGTCAACGCGGTGGTGCGCGCCGATATCCAGGTGGAAGCCGGCAAGCTGACTGAAGCGACGCTGCAGCATCAGGCCGCGCAGATCACCCTCAAGCTCGTTTCCGAAGAGGGCGGCGAAGCCATTGCCGATACGGCCTGGTCGGTGCTGAACGGCGGCGGCGACGTGGTCAATGAAAGCGTCAGCGCCTTTTCGACCATGGTGCTGGCCGAAGGCGAATATACCGCCATCGCCCGCAACAAAGACAAGGTCTTTCAGCGCAATTTCAAGGTCACGTCAGGCCGGGATTCGGATGTGGAAGTGCTGATGAAGGACCAGGCGCCGGAAGACATGACCGGGGATTTTGAGTAGCCGACATTGCACATTCATCGTCTCGTCGGAGGCGAGATTGTGCGGAACGACCCACCACCCTCCACGTCATCCCCGGGCTTGACCCGAGGATCCATTCACGCCGCGAGACTGTGGATCCTCGGGTCAAGCCCGAGGATGACTTCAGAGAGCTTTAAGCGTCCCTCACCCCGCAAACAAAAACGGCCCCCGAAGGGGCCGTACCTGTTATCAGGCAACCTGCTTCTTCGCCGCAAGCTTGCGCTTGACATCCGGCGGCGTCGCCTCGTCCACGAGGCTTGTGATCGCTTCCTCGAGCGACATCGACGTCTGGTTCTGCGAACCGAGACGGCGGATGTTGACGGTGCGCTCTTCCGCTTCCTTGCGGCCGCAGACGATGATGACCGGAACCTTGGTCACCGAATGTTCGCGGACCTTGTAGTTGATCTTCTCGTTGCGGAAGTCGGTCTCGACCGCCATGCCCGCCTCGCGCAGCGCTTCGGCAACCTCACGGCCATAATCGTCCGCATCCGAAGTAATGGTGGCAACCACGACCTGAAGCGGTGCGAACCAGAGCGGCATGTGACCAGCGAAGTTCTCGATCAGAATGCCGAGGAAGCGCTCCATGGAGCCGCAGATGGCGCGATGGATCATCACCGGCTGCGTCTTTTCAGAATTATGATCGATATAGAAGGCGCCAAAACGTTCCGGCAGATTGAAGTCCACCTGCGTCGTGCCGCATTGCCATTCGCGGCCGATGGCGTCCTTCAGCGTATATTCGAACTTCGGCCCGTAGAAGGCACCCTCACCCGGCAGAATACCGGTCTTGATGCGGCCTTCGGACTGTTCCTCGATGGTCTTCAGAACCTCCAGCATCACGCTTTCGGCGCGGTCCCAGAGATCGTCGGAACCGACGCGCTTTTCCGGGCGCGTGGAGAGCTTGACGACGACTTCGCTGAAGCCGAAATCCTCGTAGACCGAGAGGATCAGGTCGTTGATGCGCAGGCATTCCGCCGCCATCTGCTCTTCCGTGCAGAAGACATGCGCATCATCCTGCGTGAAGCCGCGAACGCGCATCAGACCGTGCAGTGCGCCGGAGGCCTCGTAGCGATGCACGGTGCCGAATTCCGCAAGACGGACAGGCATTTCACGGTAAGACTTCAAGCCATGCTTGAAGATCTGGACGTGACCCGGGCAGTTCATCGGCTTCAGGGCGAAGACACGCTGATCGGCTTCCTCGTCATCGGGATGGGTAAAGGCATGGGCGGATTTCACCGCGAACATGTTTTCCTGATACCAGCCCCAGTGACCGGAGGTTTCCCACAGCGACTTGTCCAGCACCTGCGGCGCGTTGACTTCCTGATAGGTATTGGCGAGCCGGCGGCGCATATAGGCCGTCAGCGTCTGGAACATGCGCCAGCCCTTGCCGTGCCAGAACACGACGCCCGGACCTTCTTCCTGGAAATGGAACAAATCCATTTCGCGGCCGAGACGGCGGTGGTCGCGCTTTTCGGCTTCGGCCAGCACATGCAGATAATTGTCCAGCTCTTCCTGCGTCGCCCAGGCGGTGCCATAGATGCGCGACAGCATCGCATTGTTGCTGTCACCACGCCAATAGGCGCCGGCCACCTTCATCAGCTTGAAGGCAGTGCCGATCTGGCCCGTCGAAGCCATATGCGGACCACGGCAAAGATCGAACCAGTCGCCCTGATAATAGATCTTGAGGTCCTGGCCTGCCGGAATGGCATCCACGAGTTCGACCTTGTAGTTCTCGCCCTTGGCGGCAAAGACTTCCTTGGCCTTCTCGCGCGACCAGACTTCGCGGGTGAACGGCTTGTTGCGCAGGATGATTTCCTTCATCCGCTTTTCGATCTTCGGCAGATCTTCCGGCGTGAAGGGTTCGTTCTTGGCGAAGTCGTAATAAAAGCCGTTTTCGATCACCGGACCGATCGTCACCTGCGTGCCGGGCCACAGTTCCTGCACGGCTTCAGCCATGACGTGGGCGGCATCGTGGCGGATGAGCTCCAGCGCACGGCCATCTTCACGCGTAACGATCTCTATTTTGCCATCGGTGATGGTCTCGGACAAATCGCGCACGGTGCCGTCAAGCGCAATGGCGACGGCCTTCTTGGCAAGCGATTTGGAAATGGATTCGGCGACCTCGCGGCCGGTCGTACCGGCGGGGTAGCTGCGCACGGATCCATCGGGAAATGTAAGGGAAATGGCTTCAGACATCGTCTCGTGCTCCTGTCCAGTCCCGCCAACGAATGCGGGTGGTGTTGGAATAATGATTTGCCCGCGACAAGCGGACAGGCAGGCTGATAAAGGCTTTTGCCATTGCAGTCAAAGGTGAAGGGCAGTTCAGCGAAGCATTTCCGCGAGACCATTGACCGTATTGGCGTTGCGGGTCGTGCCGATACCGAGCCTTTTGGTGGTCAGGACCGACAGAAGCCGGCTCTCGCTCGGTTTGCCGCAAAAATCGATCCAGAGATCACCGCCGGCAAGGGTGATCTTTTCCCTGCCCCGGTATTTCTCCAGCAATTCGAGGACGCTATTGTCCAACGGCGCCCGCATGACCCGAATGCAGACATCCGGAGGATTGCCTTCCGGAAACGGATTATCCGTCGCCAGTTTCAGCCAATCGCCGCCTGAACGAACCAGAATATCGACATGTTTGCCGAAACGGTGTTCGAAAGCCCGTTCCAGCCTGTCCTCGATCTCGCGAACAGGTGCCGCTTCAGTGCGAAAAACCAGATTTCCGGTCGCGACAAGCGTCCTGCATTCCGCGAACCCCAGCTCTTCCGCCAAGGCCCTGAGATCGGCCATGACGAGCCGCTTGCCGGGGCCAAGCACGATGCTGTGCAGCAGGGCCACATAGTCATTCATCGATGCCGGCTCCAGTAGCGCCAGGGCATCCACCAGCGCCTGCTGCCATCGAGCACCTCCGGCACCGGGTCCAGCCCGCTGGTGCCGCCCGGACCGCAGCGCGCCACACGAAACAGCGTCATCCAGCCGCCGGCCCAGAGCCCATGGCGGGCAATCGCCTCATAGCCATATTCGGAACAGGTGGGGATGTGGCGGCAGGAGTTGCCGACGAAGCCCGACAGCGTGAGCTGATACAACCTGATGAAGCCGACGCCGAAAAGCCGTCCCGGTGTCTTGGCGAAGGTGCCAGCCCAGTTGCGGGATCGCCCGGTTTTCACCGCCGTCTGCTCATGCCGGCAGCCCGGTTCGCCGCACATCGCCTAACCCGCGACGTTGAGAGCCGGGCGGCCTTCGATCTGGTCGAGCGCATCGACCACGGCCTCGAAGGTCAGCATGGTGGACGCGTGGCGCGCCTTGAAATCCCGCACCGGCAAAAGCACCCGCATGTCCACAAAACGGCCCGTCGGCCCCTCGCCATCCTGCTTGAGCATGGCGAGCATATCTTCCCGCGCCTGCCGGATTTCGCCGGTGGAAGCCCCAACGATGTGATGTGCCATGATGGAGGCCGAGGCCTGCCCCAGTGCGCATGCACGGACTTCGTGCGAAAACGCCGTCACTATGCCGTCTTCGACCTTCAGATAGACCTTGAGTTTCGAGCCGCACAGCCGCGAGTGTTTTTCGGCACTGGCATCGGCATCCTCGAGAACTCCCGTCAGTGGAATATTCCCGGCAAATTCCAGAATGCGATTATTGTAGATATCGTCCATCGAAGTGTCCGGCGCGCTCAAAAATACCCAAAACGGGACAGGTCAGATTTTTCAAACACAGCGTTTGTCGCAGTGAAGCTTTCCTGCCCTTCATTCTCATTATATGCTAACGAGCTTTCTGGACATCAAGCCGTGATCAAATTAACGGCTCCGATACCGAAAAAACAGCATCGGTCTTGCCAAAATGCTGTAAAACAACCAGATAGCAGCAGCTGCGAACATGAGTTCGCGATGAAAAACGAATTCAGGTGCGGCCTTTACCCGCATCGGGAGAGACGGAATGGATGCGATCGTGAAGAATTTCCCCGGCGCTGGCGCAAAACCAGACGTGGCCGAAGCTCGCCCAAGCCAGGCCGAAGCGGAAGAAGCCGTGCGCGTTCTCCTGCGCTGGGCAGGAGAAAATCCGGCCCGCGAAGGACTTCTGGATACGCCGAAGCGCGTCGCCAAGGCCTATCGCGAGCTTTTTGCCGGTTATGAGCTGAACGTTCAGGACGTGCTTGGCACGACCTTCGAGGAAGTCGGCGGTTATGACGATGTGGTGCTGGTGCGCGACATCCCGTTCTTCTCCCATTGCGAGCACCATATGGTGCCGATCGTCGGCAAGGCGCATGTCGCCTATCTTCCGGCCGGCCGCGTGCTTGGCCTGTCGAAGATCGCCCGCGTCGTCGAAATCTTCGGCCGCCGCCTGCAGACGCAGGAAAACATGACGGCGCAGATCGCAAGATCGATCGAAGAAACGCTGAAACCGCGTGGCGTTGCCGTCATGATCGACGCCGAACATATGTGCATGTCCATGCGCGGCGTAAACAAGCAAGGGTCCACGACGCTGACCACCAGCTTCACCGGCACGTTCAAGAACGATCCGGCCGAGCAGGTGCGCTTCATGACCATGGTGCGGAACCGCTAAGCATCGGACCGAAAAGTGTAGCGCGGGTTTCCTGAAACCCGCTGCCCAGACAAATTTTGGAGTGGCGGACTGATTGCATTGTCTCCGCCGCTCTGAAACCTTCCGCTTTTCTCCCGGGGTAGCCATGTCCATTTCGTTTCCGTCCGCGCCTGCGGACAAGGAAGTGCTCGAAAACGCAGGTCTCTTTTCGCCGAAATTCGATGCTCACGGCCTCGTCACCGCCGTGGTTACCGATGCACGCGACGGCGAATTGCTGATGGTCGCGCACATGAATGCGGAAGCCCTGTCGCTGACGCTCGAAACCGGCATCGCGCATTATTACAGCCGTTCCCGCGACAAGATCTGGAAGAAGGGCGAAACCTCCGGCAACCTGCAAACGGTGAAGGAATTCCGCACCGATTGCGATCAGGACGCCGTCTGGCTGAAGGTCTCCGTCGCCGGCCATGATGCGACCTGCCACACCGGCCGCCGCTCGTGCTTTTATCGCACCGTCGAGCTCTCCAACGGCGATGCCGTGACGAAGATCACCGACGATACCCGCCATTTCGATCCGGCCACCACCTATTCCGACACGTAAACGGCCACCTTCCATCGGCCGCACCAATTTGCTACCAATATAACGGGCTCCAGGGATTTGGGGGGAGCCCGAAGGAACTGGCAGGGAGTGCGGTCATGTTGGGATGGGGAAATCGTCACAATCAGCTTGCGGCTGGAAATCCCGAAGCCACCGGCAATGAGCCACCCGTCACCCAGATCGTCGATACGCGCAGAATAGCGCTCGCCCTTGGCGGCGGCGCGGCGCGCGGCTGGGCCCATATCGGCGTGCTGCGGGCGCTGGATGAGGCGGGCGTGAAGATCGGCATGATCGCCGGCACCTCGATCGGCGCGCTTGTGGGCGGTTGTTATCTCGCCGGCAAGCTCGATGAGCTGGAGGAGTTCGCCCGTTCGCTGACGATGCGCCGCATTGCCGGCCTGCTTGACCTCACGATCGGCGGCGGCGGCCTCTTCGGCGGCATGCGGCTTACCAAGCGAATGCAGGAGCATCTGGAAGGCCTGCGTGTCGAAAATCTCGACCACCCCTTCATCGCAGTCGCCACGGAACTGCGCACTGGCCACGAGGTCTGGATCCACCAGGGTGATCTCGTCACCGCGCTGCGCTCCTCCTACGCGCTGCCCGGCATTTTTGAGCCCGTGCAATGCAACGGCCGCACCCTGATCGACGGCGCGCTCGTTAACCCCGTGCCCGTTTCCGTCTGCCGCGCCTATGAGCAGGCGCTGGTCGTCGCCGTCAATCTGAATTACGACCTGTTCGGCCGCTCCGCCGTGGTCAAGCACGCCGCCTCGCCGTCGCATGGCGGCGTTGCGCCGGCTGTGGAAAGCCCGCCGCGTCCCGGCCTGCCGGGCGTCATGGTGCAGGCCTTCAACATCATTCAGGACAGGATTTCGCGCTCGCGCCTGGCGGGCGATCCACCCGATCTGATGCTTCATCCGCGCATCAATGATATCGGCCTGTCGGAATTCCATCGCGCCAGCGAAGCCATCGACCGGGGATATCAGGAAACACGCGCACGTATTCCGGAACTCGAGCGTATGCAGCAGGCGTTCCGGCGCTGAGGGCTCCGCGTCACAGATGCCTTCAAGGCCCAAGGGCGGATCGACGAAACACCGGGCTGTGGTGAGATCATGTACTGGTATATCTCAATCCTGCCCCCAGCCGTCGAAAGCACGCTGTACGACACGAATCCACTGATCGAGTTTCTGGAAGGACAGCCTGAACTCAGGCGCACGAACCCCGTCAGTTTCGGGGCGGCGGACGGTCAGCCGTGGATCGACATCACCATTGTGAAAGGAACGGCTGATGGCAACTGGTCCAGCAGCGGCACATTCATTTCACAGTTTAATCGGGTTGAAATCGTCTGCTCTGATTATGAGCAGCAAAACTTCTATGTCGAAATATCGGCCAAAATAGCCGACTTTCTTGCATGGCGACTTATCACCAAGGGTGATGTGTGAGTCCCGGCCCGAGACTGAAGCTTTTCCAGCGGTCTGACGCCGGGACACAGGATCACCCGGCAATATAGGCCTTGATATGCTCGGCCTCGGCCTCGATTTCGCCGATCCGCGCCTTCACCACGTCACCGATGGAGATGATGCCGGCAAGGCGGCCGTTCTCTTCGACCGGAATGTGGCGGAAACGTCCGCCGGTCATGATTTCCATCAGTTCATCGGTGGTGGAGTTGTGATGACAGCGGATGACGTTCTTGGTCATGGCCACGGACACGGATTGCTGGAGGGAAACGGCGCCCTGGGCTGCGATGGCCTTTACCAGATCGCGTTCCGTGAAAATGCCGAGAACAACACCATCGCCATCGGTGACGACGACGGAACCGATCTTATGCGCATGCAGCGTTCCCGCCGCCTCGCCGATGCTGACTTCCGGACCGACAGTCACGACGTCCCGGCCCTTGCGGTCGAGAAGATCCTTTACGAATGTTGGCATGCCTTCCTCCTCTTTTCAGCGACCCGCAGCACGCCGCAGTCTCCCCTGGCGGTTGCAAATCATGAGATATGGTGCGCTGAGGTCCGCATGAATGCAATCCCGGATGGGACGCGCGAAAGCAAATTTGCGCCACGGCCGACAAGGAGCGTGATCGGCTTAACGTGACGGACGATCGAACAGACCGAAGAACAGGAAACCCAGCAGGAAGCCGAAGACATGCGCATCCCAGGCGATTTCCCCGCCGACATCACCGAACAGCGGCACGCCCACCGCGATCAGCACATTGCCGAACAGCCACATCAACGTGAAGATCAGCACGGTGCGGTTGGCAAGCGCCCCGAAAATGCTCTGCCGCGGCATCGAATGGCCGAAGGAGGCGCTGTATCCGCCGCGCGCGGGAAAGGCGAAACGGCAGGCCGCGCCCATCAGCGCCGAGACGACACCGGAGGCCCCGATCAGGACAGTGACATCCCCCCAGTTCAGCGCCGCATGGCCAAAGGCCGAAACAGCCGCGGAAATGCACCATAACAGCACGAAGCGCACTGTTCCGATCCGACGCAGAACCGGCGCGCCGAAGGCCATCAGCCACAGGCCGTTAAAGAGAATATGCTCGACGCCGCCATGCAGGAAGGAATAGGTCATCGGCGTCCAGAGCCATTCCAGCCCCTGCTGGGAGAAAGGCACCGCGTAACGCAGCGGAATGAAGCCGAAGGTGAAAATGAACCAGCCATTGCCCTCCTCGGACAGAAGATAGGCGGGAACCACATAGGCAGCGACCAGCGCCGCCAATATGCCGACCAGCAGCGTCGGCAGGTTGAAGACGGGATTGTTCGTGTCGTCTTTCGGCTCCGGCGTTTCCGAAACCGGCGGCTGCTCGCCGTCCCCGTAGGACATGATCCCATCCCTGTCTTGGTAGAAATTTGCGTTCACCGAGCAATATAGGAAGCCCGGACGAAAAAAAAGCCGTCCCGCCCTTGCTGCGCGACGCCAAACCGCAACCGGTTCAAGCGGCGGGCCAGCGGGCGGTCCGGCTCGTCGGCGCGCCGCAAGATCATGGGGCAGCGCCAGTCAATTGTGCTGACGGAGTATTCCCCGACATGGCGGCACCCGTGCCACGGGCCATACCACCACGCAATATCAACCCTTTGTTAACCTTAACAAATCCAGTTGGCACGAAAATCGCTACATCACCAGATACAGGCGTTCGGATGGACATGATGTCTCAAAAACGAACAGGGAGAGATGCTATGAAAAGCATGGCCGGACTGGACATATATGCCTATTGGGATGAATTGCGGGGCAGAAACCCCGCCCCCCGGCGCGAGGATATCGATCCCGCGAAGCTCAAACATCATCTCGGCGACCTTTTCATCCTGACGGACAAGGGAGAGGCCACGCCATTCTTCCGCCTTGCCGGCACCCGCCTCTGTGACCTGTTCGGCCGGGAACTGCGCGACCGGCCGTTTTCGGAACTGTGGCCGCGGGCAAATGCCACCTTCCCCTGCCGCGTGGCGCGCGGCATCCTGCAGCACCAGTTGCCCGTCGTCTTCGATGTCGAAGCGGAAGACGACCATGGCGCCTCGCCGCTGGCATTCGAAATGCTGTTATTGCCGCTGCGCACGGATGCCGACGCTGCCCAAAGGCTGCTCGGCGCGCTGCTTCCCGAACGGCCGCGTCATGAATTCGCCGCGCCCATCCATTGCCTGTCGATGAAAAGCAGCCGGTTGCTGCGCATGGACATCGCGCCGGCGGGGCATTGGACGGAAATGGAAGCGGCCGCGATACCATTCGCAGGAAGCATCTGACGGATTTCCCGGACTGCGCATGGCCGGGCCGGAAGATTTACGCCGCCCCGGAATCTCGAAAAATAGGTCAAAGCTGTAACGATATTGCCGATCAGAAAAATTGTAGAGATTAAACAATACAGTCTGTTAACTCGCGCAAGGTAGAAACTGACCGTCATCATTCAATAAAATTGCGCTGCCCATGTTTTCGTCCCGTTCGGTCAACACCGCCCAAATCCTGCGCCCGGTTGAGGAGCCTCACCTCGACGACGCCGTCCGTGTGTCTTTCACCGGCCGCCTGATGTTGCCCGACCATGAAGAATATGATTGCACCGCAACCGAGATGACCGCCGAAAGGGCGCAGTTCACCTGCCCGGGCATTGCCCGCACCGGTGATCGCGTCATCGCCTATCTCCAGCATATCGGCCGGATCGAAGGCACGGTGACATCGCTCACCGCATCGGGTTTCCTCATCGCCATCAATGCGCCGGAGCGCAAGCGCGAAAAACTCGCCGCCCAGCTCGCATGGATCGCCAAACGGCAATTGCTCGGCCTGCCGGAAGACCGCCGCCATGACCGCCTGACGCCGCGCAACGCAAAAGCGCAGCTCGTTCTGGAAGACGGCGTGCTCGTCGCCTGCCGGCTGATCGACCTTTCCCTGTCGGGTGCCGCAATCGAGATCGAAAACCGCCCGCCTCTGGGTAGCCGCGTTCAGCTCGGCAAGAATATGAGCGGCAAGATCGTGCGCCACTTCATGGAAGGCGTCGCGGTCGAATTCGACCGGGTCCAGTCGCCGGACGCGCTGATCGAATTCCTCTAGGAAACTCCACCGGACACGGCGTGGTTTTACGTCCGGAAAACGTGTAAGGTCGTGCGCGTGCAACGCTCCCGACAGGCCGTTCCGCCGGGCGTGATGTAACCTGACATTGGCGCGGTATTTTCTGCGCGCATTTGCACCAGACCATGGACTCATAATCAACAGGGTTCCCGGACGGCGGTGTGATTATCGGCACCTGTCCCTTGCGGCGGCGTTCGGCTCAAATGGAAAAAGCCGATGGTGACGACATTTTACGACCTCAGCGTTCCAACCTTCCTGCAGACCGTGAGAGCGGTCGGAGGTTTTCTCGACCGTGCGGCCCGGCATTGCGCCGAAACCGGCACCGATCCGGATGATTTCGTGCAGGCCCGGCTCTTCGAGGACATGGCGCCCTTCCACTTTCAGATCGAGGCCGCCTGGCACCATGCCGTATGGGGCGTAGAAGCTGCCCAAACCGGCGTGTTCGAACCGCCCGCCCTGGTGGGCCCCGTCCCTTCACCGACCTCAGGGCCATGATGGGCAAGGCGCAAACGGCGCTGGAAGCTTTCATCCCTGATGAGGTCAATAGCTGGGCCGGCAGGGAACTGGACCTTCAGATCGGCCCCCGAAGGCTCCGCTTCACATCGGAAACCTTCATTCTCTCGTTCTCGCTGCCGAACTTCCATTTCCATGCCGTGACCGCCTACGACATCCTGCGCATGCGCGGCGTGCCGCTCGGAAAACGCGATTATGAGGGACAATTGCGTACCAGGCCGGCCCAGATCACCGCCGAAACCGGCGGGGAAAATTAGCCCGCAAACATTTTTTCCGGAAAAAATGCAGTTTTTTCGAAGTTTTTTTCGGCGCTTTTTCGGGTTGTTCCAGCCTGAAACACCCATCCCAAAACGGGAAATCCGTGTCTCCAGCAGGCGTCGCCGATGGACCGCACAGGATCACGAGAATACCGCCGCACCGAAAACCGCTTTCAATACAGCGATCTAAATGGCTACCGAAACCCTAAAGTCCGGATGCGTAAAATTGTAATAAAATTTGCTTCAAACACGCATAAAAACTCACTCAAATACAGTTCAAAATAGCGGCTAATTTGCTGAAATTTAAGCTCAAATTGCGCCACGCAAATTTCCGCAGGGTCAAAATATAGCTGCGAATGTCTCCTCACCACGGGGAGACAAGCAATGAACAAGAACAACCGTTTCGTTTTCACTCTGATCGCATTCATCGTCAGCGCCTTCGCACATCAGGCCAGCGCATCGCCGGCCGCCGTCATGCGCGTCATCGGCAAGGCCAATCCGCCGATCGGCCACTATGAATTCTGCCAGACCTATCAGAGCGAATGCCAGCCGACCTCACTGGACAACGGCCCGATGAAACTGACCGAAGAGCGCTGGAAGACGATGCTCGACGTCAACTACACCGTCAACACCACCATCACGCCGATGACCGACATGGAAATCTACGGCGTCGAAGAGCGTTGGGCCTATCCCACCACCGTCGGCGATTGCGAAGACTTCGTGCTTCTGAAGCGCAAGATGCTGATGAACAAGGGCTTCTCCGCCTCCAACCTGCTGATCACCGTGGTTCTGCAGCCGAATGGCGAAGGCCATGCCGTCCTGACCGTGCGCACCGATCGTGGCGATTTCGTTCTCGACAACATGCGCAACAAGGTCATGAACTGGTCGGAAACCGAATATACCTACCTGAAGCGCCAGGACACGGCCAATCCGGGCCGCTGGGTGAAAATTCAGGATGGCCGCGCCACCACTGCGGTCGGCGGCATCAACTGACGCCCAACCAACGAGAATACCGTCTCCCCGAATAAAAAGCCGGCTCCGCAAGGGGCCGGCTTTTTTTGTTTGCCGATAAACGCCTGACACCCGACGTGCTCGCGCTCGGGACAGTCTCGAGCATGACGGAGGATAGCTTTCAGGACGCCATCAACTCGACCGGCGAAACGAGATTTCTTTCATCTATGGAATGTCAGAGCAAACCAAGCTCGGCCAATTCCCGCCGAAGATCGGAAGGCATGTCCTCCCCACCTCCGTCGCCGCCGAGATCGCGTGGCGCCTCGTCGTCCTTCAGGTAACGCCAGCCCTGAAACGGCCGCTTCGGCGCAGGTGAGGTTTCTATCACCTCCGGGCCGAGAATGAGATCGCAGCGGGAAATGCCGTCTTCGCCCTTGAAGGAGCGGATGTCGAGAAGTTTCTGCCGCGCCTGCACCTGTCCCTTGATAACCCAGTAGAGCGAACCGCCTTCCAGCAATTCCTCGACCCGTTTCGGGATCATCCGGGTGGTGTGCACGCTGTGCGGTTCAAGACCGGCTGCTATTGCAGTCAGGGAGCGATGCGCCACCCACTCCCTCAAATCCTGGAGGGAGTCCGCGCCGACGCAAAGTTTGATGAGATGTAGAGGCATGGTTCTATCAATGCCTTTTTGCGGCGGGCGTCAAGCATCTGCACGAAGCCTGCCGCCCTGCCCGCTCAGCACTCCACAACGTTGACGGCGAGGCCGCCGGTGGAGGTTTCCTTGTATTTTTCGCTCATGTCATTGCCGGTCTGGCGCATGGTTTCGATACAGGCATCGAGCGGCACGAAATGCTGGCCGTCGCCCTTCAGCGCCAGCGAAGCCGCCGTCACCGCTTTTACCGCGCCCATGGCATTACGCTCGATGCAGGGCACCTGCACCAGCCCGGCGATAGGGTCGCAGGTCATGCCGAGATGGTGTTCGAGCGCGATTTCGGCAGCATTTTCCACCTGCTCGGGCGATCCGCCCATGACCGCGGCAAGACCC
The DNA here is from genome assembly GCF_047445855.1 of Rhizobium sp. BR 250. Classification (NCBI taxonomy): domain Bacteria; kingdom Pseudomonadati; phylum Pseudomonadota; class Alphaproteobacteria; order Hyphomicrobiales; family Rhizobiaceae; genus Rhizobium; species Rhizobium sp. BR 250. The sequence continues at coordinate 50,703 of NZ_JARWKW010000001.1, read as the reverse complement.
GCCGCCGCCATCGCGGAAGCCGATCCCACCTCGCCCTGACAGCCCACTTCCGCACCGGAGATGGAGGCATTGTGCTTGATGATGCCGCCGATGGCCGCTGCCGTCAGCAGGAAGTCGCGCACGTCATCGACGCTCGCATCCTCATGGAAATGCCGGAAATATCTGACCGTGGCCGGCACGACGCCCGCCGCGCCATTGGTCGGCGCGGTGACGACGCGCCCGCCGGCGGCATTTTCCTCGTTCACCGCCATGGCGTAGACGCTCAGCCAGTCATTCGCCATCACCGGGTTCATCCGGTTGCTGCGCCATTCCGCATTCAGCTTCTCGTAGATGGAGCGGGCGCGGCGGCGCACCTTCAGGCCGCCCGGCATGATGCCATCCACTTTCAGCCCGCGCTCGATACAGCCATTCATGGCTTCCCAGATCTGGTCCAGCCGCTCGTTCAATTCCTCGCGGGTGACCACCGTTTCCTCGTTGGCGCGCTTCATCTGGGCGATGGTGCGGCCGGAGCGGGCAGCCATATCCAGCATTTCCCGCGCGGTCGCGAAGGGATAAGGCACACGCGGCCCGTTATCGATGGTCTTACCGCGCTGCTTGATCGCTTCCAGTTCCGTATCGGTCACGACGAAACCGCCGCCGACGGAATAATAGATGCGCTTGATAAGCAGCCTGCCCTGACTGTCGAAGGCGGAAAAGGTCATGCCATTGGCATGGCCCGGCAGCGGGTTCTTCTTGTCGAAGATCAGATCCTCCGCCGGACGGAATACGTAGGACGGATGGCCGGGCGGCGATACGGCGCCAGCCTCTTCAACCTTTCCGATAATCGCATCCATGGCATCGGGATCGACAAGGTCCGGCCGCTCGCCGGTCAGGCCAAGAATGACGGCACGCCCGGTGCCGTGGCCGATGCCGGTAAAGGCAAGCGAGCCATGCAGGCTGACCTTCAGCTGCGAGACGGATGCCCCCGCCGGACGCGGCCACTCGTCGCTGAGGATCAGCGCCAGAAAGCGGTTGGCCGCCGTCATCGGCCCCATCGTATGGGAGCTCGAAGGACCGATACCGATCTTGAAGACGTCGAAGACCGAAAGAAACATGAAATTCGTCCTGAATGATAATGGATTCCACCACCATCATATCCAAAGCCGCGACGGATCGCCACAAAAGAGCGGCAGCGGTTTGCGCAGCCGCGACATCCGGGGCCCGCAAACGAAAACAGCACGGTTTCCAAAGGAAAACCGCGCCGTTTCAAAACCCGTCATTCAGGAGAAGTGCTTATGGGCTGCCAAAAATGTACGTCAATGCGAGAAAAGCGGCAAAGCCTGCAAGTGCGCGCAAGGTGACGCCCCAGCAGGATTTCTGAGCGGTTTCTTCCATGATTACTCCAGCTATTCACTCTCCGGGGGATCTTCAAGACCCGGCCCGTGGAGGAAGCATTTATTAAAATCCGACGGCGAAGGCAAATGCAAAAAGCGGCTAAATGAAGGCGTTTTCGACAAGCTGCCATTCGCCCCGCGCATAGGTATATGAAAAAACAAGGCGTTAGCTTGGAGGTCGCATCGACGCCGTTTCAGTGATCGCCGCAATTTGGACTAAAGTGTAACCGTTATTTAACAGTTTCGCACAAACCCCTGTTGAAAACCCCTATGGCCGGCACGTTTCGGTCGAACATCCGCATCCGGACTTCGCGCCTTGAAAGGCTGCGGCCTCTGCTTTATCGACGGAGGCAACGGCAACGATGCGAGTCACTCCATGCAGCAGGCATCCTCCTTTCCCGACCGCGAAACGGTCGCGTCGAAACTGACTTCGCTGACAAGCGAGGACAAGGCCTGGGTATTGCTGCTTATGGAAAACGCGCTGCAGGATGAAAACCTGCTGGCCGGCCTTAATCTCTATCTCGACCAACAGAGCAATGCCCGCTTCCTCAACAGCCTGAGGCTGGAAGCGACCGGCGACTGGCTCGGCGGCAATGCCCCCGCCCGGCTTCAGATACGCCTCATGGAAACGGCCAAGGCCAGCCAGCACCCCGCCTATCTTGCCTTCCGCAAGGGGCTGACGGCATCGGCCGGTCTCGAAAACGCCTATCCGAAGGCGCCGATCTGATTTTCCTGACTAGTCCGGCACCCTGTCGACGACAGCGATGATCGGCCCCATGGGAAACAGCCCGTCCCGCCTGTTCATTGCCGGAATGTCGACGCTGGAAATCGTACCGTCGAGATAAAGCGCATTGGGCGCATCCAGCACATCCCTGAACAGGGTGGCGAAATCATAAAAGCGCACGGTATTTTCCGAAATGGCGAAATGCACCATGCCGTCGCGGGAGATGCCGACACCGTTACGCCGCTTCAGACTGTCGCTATCGGGCAGAAAACGCGGATGCAGCTTGCCGTCGATGACCAGCATCGGGCCGGACTGGGTGGCGAAATCGGGTTTCGGTGCCGCGGCCATATAGGCCTCGGTCTCCAGTACGCCGGCCGTGGCGCCCTTCAGATAAAACACGCCATTCGGCAGAAGATGAAAATTGCCCCAGCCGCCACCGGTAATGATCGGCGCACGCTCGACACCGTTTTCGACAAAGAGCCCGACGGGGGAATAATCCGAATGGTACATGCCGCCATTCATGGCAAAGACGCTGAACATGTGCTGCCGCCAGAGCCCGGAGGAAAGATCGGCGAAGGAACGATATCCCTGACCGGAGACATGATCGCGATCATAAATCCGGATCGTGCTCCTGGCCGGATCGAAACTGCAGACGGTGTAGCGGCCGCCCGCGTGGTCCACGGTCTTGCAGAAATCCACCTGTCCGCCCGCCTCAGCCGAAAACGGCAGCAACAGGGGCAACAGCAGCTTTGCCAGTTTCTTCATCGATCGGTTCATGCCCACCCCGTGATTCTCGTCAGGGGAACATTCGCAGGGAAATTCGGTCAAAGAAAAGGCGCCACCCCTGTTTCAGGATGACGCCGGATTTTTAAGGGGGAGATGCTGTCAGCGGCGGGCGGCGCGGTCCACACTGCGGCCGGCGTCCTGCGTCGCATTCACGGCATTCGCCGTATCCCGGCCCATGCCACGAATGGTGTTGCCGCACGAACTCAAGGTTACGACGGTCAACAGAGCCACGAAAACGGTCGAAAGAATGCGTGTGATCATTTGAACTACTCCCCTATGGCTTGCCGTCCAAAGACAAGCACCGATGTGATATGCGTCACAATAACGTGAGTCCTGAAAATCGGTTCCAGCGCATTTCAAAAATTCCCGTCGATGAAAATTAACAGGGTTTTGAAATTTTCCGAGGGAAACTCGTCACTTGCATCATGGTTTGGGAAAAGTCCGTGGGTGATATGACTGACTTCAACAATCGGCTTCTGGTAATGACCGCGGGCGGACTGAACCCGAATGTCATGATCAACGCGCTGGCCGGGCGTTTTCCGGATATTCACGTCTTCCAGGAAGAGCCCGAAAGCAAATCGGCCATTCTGAGACGGCGGGCGCGGCGGCTCGGCTGGATTGTCGCCATGGGCCAGATGGCGACGATGATCGCCTCCCGGCTCGGCAAACGCTTCACGGTTCGGCGCGGCAACGACATCATCGCCGAACACGGCCTTTCTCCCGACCTTCATCCCGCCATTCCCGTCACGCAATTCACCTCGCTCAACGATGAGGACTGCCGCACGGCGGCCAATCTGCTGAAACCGGCGGCGATCTTCACCATTTCCTGCCGTCTGCTGACGCCGGCCACGCTGCAGGCCCTGCAATGCCCGGTCATCAATTTTCATGCCGGCATCAACCCCGCCTATCGCGGCCAGATGGGCGGCTACTGGGCACTGGTGGAAAAGGACCGGGGCAATTTCGGTGCAACCGTGCATCTGGTGGACAAGGGCGTGGATACCGGCGCCACGCTTTACGAAAAACGGCTGAAACCATCACCTTCCGACACCATCGCCACCTATCCGCTGCTTCTCACCGCCGGTTCGGTCGATATTGCCGTCAGCGCTATCGAAGACGCCCTTTCCGGCAGCCTTGCGCCGCAGCCACCCTCTCCCGGAAAATCGGTGCTGCGCTTTCCGCCGACGATCTGGACCTGGCTGTGGAATGGCCTGACCAAACGGATCTGGTGAACGGATACGGGAAAACGGCGCAGGCCGGACAATCCGGCGCACAGCTTCGTCGCAGATGCAGGGCTGTCCTGCCGCAACGGGCAAAGACTTCGCCGAAAAACCGGTGCATGATAATGAAAAGGATCACGCACAAATTGCCCGATATTTCCACCGCTTCCGCCATTTCCGCCTCCATCGAAGCCTCGCCCGCGCAGGTGCTTGGCCCCAGCAGCCTTGCCGGCCTTTTTCCGCAGGGCGTGCGGGTCTATCTCACCGATACCGGAGCGGCCTCACAGGAAAGGCTCGTTGATGCGGCGAGGCATCTGCGCGATCTCGGTTACGAGCCGGTGCCACATCTGGCGGCGCGGCGCATCCCGTCGCGTGCGGAATTTGAGGAACAGGTCAGGCGGCTCGTCGACGAATCGGGCGTAACGGATGTGCTGGTGGTGGGCGGCGGCGTCAACAGGCCTGCCGGTCCCTTCGCAGCCAGCATGGACATGCTGTCCACCGGCATTTTCGACCGTTACGGCATAAAACAGATCGCAATCGCCGGACACCCCGAAGGCAGTCCCGATTTCAGCGAAGAGACGGCGATGGCCGCGCTGCGGCTGAAACGCGATTTTGCCGAAAGAAGCGATGCGACGATGCGCATCGTCACCCAGTTCGGCTTCGATCCGGCGCGTTTCATCGCCTGGGCGGAAGGACTTGCGGCATCGGGAATTGCGCTTCCGGTGCATATCGGCGTTTCCGGCCCGGCCAAGATCACCACGCTGCTGAAATATGCCGCGCTCTGCGGCGTCGGCAACTCCATCGCCTATCTCAAGAAGAACGCCCTTTCCCTGACGACGCTGGCCAGGGGCCATTCGCCGGAAAGTGTCGTCGGACCGATCGAGCGGCATTGGCAGGCCAATCCGCAGGGGCCGATCCGGCAGATTCACGTCTTCCCCTTTGGCGGGTTGCAGACATCGTCCGACTGGCTGGTCAGCCGCGGAAGCTGGCAGGCAAGCGATGCGGGCCGTGCCGCGCCTGCGGATTCGGTAGCCGTCTAAGGCCCTTCGGCGCGACGGACGATGCCGCCGCGCGACCATTTGGCTTATGCCGCCTTGGCGACCTCGACAAAGGCGTTGCGGATGCTCTCGGCCACCGCAAGAACGGGACGCGACGCCTTGTCGCCCATGATCAGGCGAATATCGAAACAGCCAAGCTCCGGAAGCCCCTCCTTGTCGCTCAGAATGACCAAGTCATTCTGCACATAGGATCGCGGCAGGGGTGCGATGGCGAGATCGGCGGCAATCGCGGCACGCTGCGCCATGGTATGGCCGCTCAAATAGGCGACACGGAAATTGCGGCCGCGCTTCTCCAGCGAATGGATCGCCTCCGACCGCCAGATGCAGCCTTCTTCCCAGATCGAGATCGGCAGCGGATCGCGCAGATAGGCCGTGCCGCATTTCGCACCAGCCCAGACGAGACGTTCGCGCATCAACACCTCACCCGTATCCCGCAGCGGATGCGAGGCACAGTTGACGAGAGCGAGATCCAGCCGCTGTTCGTCCATGCGCTTGTAGAGATTGGAACTGGAATCGATGGTGACATCGATCATGATGCCAGGGAAGGCTTCGGCGAAACGCTTGAGAATGCCGGGCAGCAGACCGCGCTCGCCAATATCCTCCGGCGCGCCGAGACGGACGACGCCGGACAGTTCCGGCATAACGAAACGCGACACCGCCTCGTTGGATAGCGCGATCATGCGCCGCGCATAAGTCAGAAGCGTCTCGCCATGCGCCGTCAATGTCACCGAGCGGGCATCGCGCAGGAACAATGTCGTCTTCAACTGTTCCTCGAGTTTCTTGATCTGCATGGAAACGGCCGAAGGCGTTCTGAACACCACTTCCGCAGCGGTGGAGAAATTTCCCGTTTCGGCAATGGCGACGAAGGTTCTCAATATGTCGTTATCCAGCAACGGCAGCGGTTGGCGGAAAGTCACGGTCATGGCACGCACCTTCAAATATTTTGATTTATAGATGGATATCATTTCGTTTGATTGAATGTCAACAAGCGCGCACCATCCGGGACATCGATAAACGGGGTGGAATGAACCTCGTGGGAACGAAGCACTGGCGTGGCACGAACCGAAATGTTCCTCCTCGCCGCCGCCGGTCATTCATTCCCAATATTGATGAATGACATAAGATTCATTCTCTTGCCTGATGAAATAGGCAGGCACATACCGAAGTCGTAAACAGGATCGTGGTTCAGGAAAGGATCAAGACATGACCATGATACATCATCTGCCGGTGACAAACCGCTCTCAGCACCATCCCTCGCCCAGCGGCTGGCTCGATCGCCTGTCGGACCATGTGTCGGCCCGTTACGCGGCATGGCGCCGTGAAAGGATGCTTCGTGCACTGGAGTCATTGCCGCCTGAAACATTGAAGGATATCGGATGGCCGACGACCGAAACCACCCGCATACACGCCATCCGCAAATGATGGCCAACCGATGGCTCGCAACCTCTGAATGTGTTGCGAGCCGCCACCGCCGCCCCTGAGTGACAGGATCAGAGGCGCAAAATTACCTGCCTGTTTTGCATGCGACACATCGCCCGTTTTAAAGGCTTGTCGCAAAATTTGCATATTTCAAAAGCTATTTTTTGACAGCTCCGATTCCGAGGCGTATTTTTCGTTAAAGATGTCGTAATCAGGACATCCAGAAGACCAATTCCAAGGGAGGAATTGCGTATTCGCAACGGAGCACGGGCAAATGAGCAAGAACTCCCAGAAGAAACGCTCAATCGTCTTTTTTCTCATTCCGCAATTTACCATGCTGCCATTCGCCGCAGCGGTTGAAACGCTTCGCATCGCCAACCGAATGTTGGGCTATGAGGCCTATGAGTGGCGCCTCTCCTCCCTCGACGGCCAGAAGGTCATGTCGTCCAGCGGCATCTGTCTTGAGGCCGATACCTGTCTTGCCGACGAGCGGCGCTACGTCAGCGGCGAAAACCGCCCGGAAATGGCAATCATCTGTTCGGGCATTGATGTGGACCAACACATCAACAAATCCGTCAATGCCTGGCTGCGCGAAGCCTATAATCGCGGCATCGCCATAGGCAGCCTCTGTACCGCCGCACATATCCTCGCACAGGCCGGCTTGCTGAACGGCAAGCGCTGCGCGATCCACTGGGAAAACCTGCCCGGCTTTTCCGAGGCCTTCCCGCAGGTGGAAGTTTATGCGGACCTCTTCGAAGTCGACAGCAACATCTATACCTGCGCCGGCGGCACGGCGTCACTGGACATGATGCTGAGCCTGATCGGACAGGATTTCGGCGAGAACCTCGTCAATCGTGTCTGCGAACAACAATTGACCGATCGTGTGCGCAGCCCCAACGACCGCCAGCGCCTGCCGCTGCGCGCCCGCCTTGGCGTGCAGAACAGCAAGGTCCTGTCGATCATCGAATTGATGGAAGGCAATCTCGCCGAGCCGCTGTCGCTGCTGGATATCGCCGATGCCGCCGATCTGTCACGCCGGCAGGTGGAACGCCTCTTCCGGCAGGAAATGGGCCGCTCGCCCGCGCGTTATTATCTCGAAATCCGCCTCGACCGCGCACGGCATCTGCTGATCCAGTCCGCAATGCCCGTCGTTGAGGTTGCCGTCGCCTGCGGCTTCGTCTCCGCCTCGCATTTTTCGAAATGTTACCGCGAGATCTACAATCGCACGCCGCAGCAGGAGCGTGCCGAACGCAAGCTGCTGATGAGCGCCTCGCGAATGGCAACGGCGAGCCAGGGCAAGGCCGCGCACTGACTGAGGCGCTGGTGTTTGCACAGGATCGAGCATGATCCACCGCCGACCGGGTTAAGCCTCAAGGCAGGCTGCATTTACGGCTGAACCCCGCGAGAAACAATGTCGTGCGCTTGTCCGGACATCTGAGCCGGACAGTAACGGGTCAAGTCAAGGTGACGGCCACCGGTTACCCATCATCCTGAATTCAACCAAACGGCCGAACCGCGTGGGCAAGGTCTTCCGCCGTCATGCCGGCACCCGCCCTGCTGCCCGCCTCCCCATGCAGCCACACGCCGGCGGCAGCCGCTTCGAAGGCCGGCGCGCCCTGCGCGAGCAGAGCGCCGATAATGCCGGCCAGCACGTCGCCTGATCCGGCCGTGGCAAGACTTGCCGGCGCATTGGTGTTGACGAGAGCCCGGCCATCAGGCCCGGCAATCACCGTATCGGCCCCCTTATAGACCAGCACCGCGCCGCTGCGGGCTGAGGCGGCCTGCGCCTTCTCGATCTTGCTCAACGCCCTGTCTGCGGCAAGATCGGGAAACAGCCGCGCAAACTCGCCCTCATGCGGTGTCAGCACGAATTTGCCCGCGCCGGATGTGATGCGCTCGAACAGGCTTTCCGGGCGATCCTTGAAAGCCGTAATGGCATCGGCATCCAGCACGACCGCCCTGTCTCCAAGCAGGGACACGAATTGCCGTGCCTTTTCGAGATCGCCGAAACCCGGCCCGAGAACGAAGGCGCCGTGGCGCCGGTCGTCGAGCCACAGGCGCAGATCGTCGGCATCGTCCATGGCCGTGTTCATTACCGCCGTCAGCGTCATCGACAGCACATCGAGCGCTTTCTTTGGCGCCGCGACCGTGACGATGCCCGCCCCCGCCTTCAGCGCGGAAAGCGCCGTCATGCGGCTTGCGCCCGTCGCATGCGCCGGACCGGAAAAAACGGTCAGATGCCCGCGCCGGAATTTATGGGTCTCCATATCGGCATGGGGCAAGGCATTCCGCCAGACCAGCGGGTCGTTTTCCGCAACCGATCCCGCGTGGGCGGCAAGGATGCGGCCGGGTATGCCGATATCGAACACCTCAAGCGTTCCGCACAGTTCCCGCCCCGGCATCAACAGATGGCCCGGTTTGCGCGCCATGAAGGTTACGGTGCGTTCCGCCCTGAACGAGGCGCCGAGAGGTACGCCCCGCCTGCCGCAGAGACCGGAAGGCAGGTCAACGGCAAGAACAGGCACACCTGCCTTCGTCACCGCATCGATCACCCGGACAAGTTCGTGCGGAACATCGCGGGACAATCCCGCCCCGAAAACCGCATCGATCACCACATCGCCGTCGGCGGGCGCATAGTCGCCGAGCGGCAGCGGCGTCACCCCGCTCCGTTCGAATGCCACCCGCGCATCGCCCTTGAGTGCGGCCGCATCGCCGAGATGATGAACCGCAACCGCCGCGCCGCTTTTTACAAGCGCCCGCGCCGCCAGGTAACCATCACCACCATTATTGCCGCCACCGCAGAGCACGACAAAACGCAGCGCCTGCGGATAGTGCCGCAGCGCAGAAGCGGCGACCGCCTGCCCCGCCCGCTCCATCAGATCATAAAGCGGAACGCCGGATTGCCCGGCCGCCGCATCGATGCGGGCCATCACAGCTGGGTCGAACAGGGAAAGGTACAGGAGGGATGTCATGTCCCGATCATCCCTTCAAAACGCCGGAAAGGCAATCGATACAAAAATAAGCAGATGGCCAAGTCCAAATAATAATCAAATGCATAAAATATAAACAAACGGGCATCGCTCCACTTACGCATTCCAAAATATTCAGAATTGCTAAAACAATAAGAATTCACAGAAAAGCTGATGGATTTTTCGGGTTCCCGAGAGAAATTGGCTGGAAAACCGCCAAAACCGAATGCATTTTGTGTCGGAAAGCCGGGTGAGCGAAGTTTTTTCTTCACGCCCGCTTCCGATCTGGCACAATACGTGCATTCTTGTGGCAGAGCGGGAATAACCTGCTTTAACGGGAGAAGCGGAGAGATATTTTCTCATGAAAAAGATCGAAGCGATCATTAAGCCTTTCAAGCTCGATGAAGTGAAGGAAGCCCTTCAGGAAGTCGGACTTCAGGGCATCACGGTCACGGAAGCAAAAGGCTTTGGTCGTCAGAAGGGCCACACGGAACTCTACCGCGGAGCAGAGTACGTCGTGGACTTTCTGCCGAAAGTAAAAGTCGAAGTCGTATTGGCGGACGAAAACGCGGAAGCCGTCATTGAGGCGATCCGCAATGCGGCGCAGACCGGCCGCATCGGCGACGGAAAGATTTTCGTTTCCAATGTCGAGGAAGTCATCCGCATCCGTACCGGTGAAACAGGCGTGGACGCCATATAATCAAGAACGTCCCGAGCCGGGGAGGCTTGGGTTTTCACCTCGTCATCATCACACTCAAGGAAAACGTTTAAATGACGACCGCAAACGATATCTTGAAGCAGATCAAGGATAACGACATCAAGTTCGTGGACCTGCGCTTTACCGACCCCAAGGGCAAGCTGCAGCACGTCACCATGGATGTTGTCTGTGTGGACGAAGACATGTTCGCCGATGGCGTCATGTTCGACGGCTCCTCGATCGCCGGCTGGAAGGCCATCAACGAGTCCGACATGGTGCTGATGCCCGATCCGGCCACCGCCCATATCGACCCGTTCTTCGCCCAGTCCACCCTGGTCGTCCTTTGCGACATTCTCGACCCGGTTTCGGGCGAAGCCTATAACCGCGACCCGCGCGGCACCGCCAAGAAGGCTGAAGCCTACCTCAAGGCCTCCGGTATCGGCGACACCGTCTTCGTTGGCCCTGAGCCCGAATTCTTCGTCTTCGACGACGTGAAGTACAAGGCAGACCCCTACAACACCGGCTTCAAGCTCGACTCGTCCGAACTGCCGTCCAACGACGACACCGACTACGAAACCGGCAACCTCGGTCACCGTCCGCGCGTCAAGGGCGGCTACTTCCCGGTTCCGCCGATCGACAGCCTGCAGGACATGCGTTCCGAAATGCTGACGGTTCTGGCCGAAATGGGCGTCGTCGTTGAAAAGCACCACCACGAAGTGGCTGCCGCACAGCACGAGCTGGGCGTGAAGTTCGACACGCTGGTTTCCAGCGCCGACAAGATGCAGATCTACAAGTACGTCGTGCACCAGGTCGCCAATGCCTATGGCAAGACGGCAACCTTCATGCCGAAGCCGATCTTCGGCGATAACGGCTCGGGCATGCACGTTCACCAGTCGATCTGGAAGGGCGGCAAGCCGACCTTCGCGGGCGACGAATATGCCGGCCTGTCTGAAAATTGCCTCTACTACATCGGCGGCATCATCAAGCATGCCAAGGCCATCAACGCCTTCACCAACCCCACCACCAACTCCTACAAGCGTCTGGTGCCGGGTTATGAAGCGCCGGTTCTGCTCGCCTACTCCGCGCGCAACCGTTCCGCCTCCTGCCGTATTCCCTTCGGCTCCAACCCGAAGGCAAAGCGCGTCGAAGTCCGCTTCCCGGATCCGACCCAGAACCCCTATCTCGGTTTTGCGGCCATGCTGATGGCCGGCCTCGACGGCATCAAGAACAAGATCCATCCCGGCAAGCCGATGGACAAGGACCTTTACGACCTTCCTGCAAAGGAACTGAAGAAGATCCCGACCGTCTGCGGCTCGCTGCGCGAAGCGCTGGAAAGCCTCGACAAGGATCGCAAGTTCCTCACCGCCGGCGGCGTGTTCGACGACGACCAGATCGACTCGTTCATCGAGCTGAAGATGCAGGAAGTCATGCGTTTCGAAATGACCCCGCATCCGGTCGAATTCGACATGTATTACTCGGCCTGATCAGCCTTTCGGGCGCTCCCCGGGGCGCTCGATCCATCTCGGCGGTTTTCTACGGAAAGCCGCCGTTTTCTATTCTGCCGAATGTGACATAAGCCCATGCCGACGAAGCCAGCATCTCAGCCCACACGCCTCACGGACTGGCTCATTTTTCTAGCAGTGCCGCTCTTTTTTTCCAGCAATGTCATTTTTGGCCGGGGCGTCGTCGGCGAGGTCTCGCCCTTCATCACCGCCTTCATCCGCTGGATGGGCTCTACCCTCATCATCGCCCCCTTCATGATTGCCGACTGGCGCAACTGCCTTGCCTTCCTGCGGCGGAAAACGATGCTCTGGCTTGTGCTCGGCATTCTCGGCATGGGCATCTGCGGCGGCGTGGTCTATTGGGGCCTCACCATGACAACGGCCGCCAACGGCACGCTGATCTACACCACCTCGTCGCTGTTCATCATCCTGTTCCAGCGCGTCTTTCAGGGACGTCCGATCCGGAAACTTGAAGTGGTGGGCATGGTCATTGCCTTTGCCGGTGTCGCGGCCATCGTGCTCAAGGGCGATATCTCCGCTCTCAGGCACATGAATTTCAACATCGGCGATTTCGCGATTTTGACGGCGGCGATCGCCTTTGCCATCTATTCTCTGCTGCTGCGCGATCCCGCGGCGCGGCAGATGGCGTCCTTCAGCCTTTTCGGCCTGATCGCATTTTCCGGCGCGCTGGTGCTTTTGCCTCCGGCGGCACTGGAACTTGCCCAAGGCGGCATGCTGCCCGCCACCGGCGCGGCCTGGGCGAAGATCGGTGGCATCATCCTCTTCGCCTCGCTTCTGGCCTTTTATTGCTTCACCCATACGGTGCGCGTTTTTGGACCCGCCACGGCCGGCATCACGCTATACATGATGCCGCCGGTCTCGATCTTGATGGCGACGCTGTTCCTCGGCGAAACCTTCGAGACCTATCACGCCATCGGCATCGTGCTTGTCACCGGCGGCGTCATCCTCGCCACAGCACCGATCGGCAGAAAACGCTGAGCATGGCGGCTGACCGGCGTCAGAACCGCTAGGTCTTGATATTTCGCGTTCCGACACCAACTAGTATTGGGAAAGGAAGTACATGCCATGAAACACAGAAACGCAAAATTCACGCTGGGCGAGATCGTCCGCCACAAGGTGTTTCCGTTCCGCGGTGTGGTGATCGACGTGGATCCGGAATATGCCAATACCGAGGAATGGTGGAACGCCATCCCCGCGGAAATCAGGCCGGATCGCGACCAGCCCTTCTATCATCTTCTGGCCGAAAACGAGGAGACGGAATATGTCGCCTATGTTTCCGAGCAGAACCTCGTGCACGATGAAGACGAGACGCCGCTGAGAAATCCCAATATCGGCCGCATCTTCGACAAGTCGCCGAACGGCGAATGGCGCCCAAAAATGTCGACGGCGCATTGACGCCCGCCAGACATCTCCCCACCCTCCCAGGGGCATAAAACGCGCATAAAAAAACCGGTCTGTCGCCAGACCGGTTTTGTCATTGTCGATGCTTTGCAGCGATCAGGGCTTCGGCGCGCCCTTGGCGGCGTCCTGAGCGGCTTCCAGCTTCTTGCGGGCCTCTTCAGCCTTCTTCTGCATGCCTTCCTGCAGGCTGCGCTGGCTTTCGGCCAGCTGCGACTGGGTGATCGCCGGGCCGTCATAGGCGCCGGTGAAGCCGGAGAGCGCGATCTTGATGGGGTTCGGCGCGCGGCGGAAGTTGATGGAGGTGAAGACCACCTCGCTACCCTTCTTCAAGGAAGCGATCATGGCGTCCGTCAGCGGAACTTCGGCCGTGCACTTGTCGGGAAGGCAAACGGCGTAGTCGAGCTTCTGGCCCTTGCCGCCGTCGATCTGCATCATCACGCCCGGAGGAATGAGACGCGCGGTCGGAACGGAAACCTGCAGCAGCTTGCGGTTGACCTTGCCTTCAACGGTGATGAGGCCGACAGCGGTGATCATCTGGCCGTTCTGGGCGAGAACCACGTTCTGCACGACGCAGACATCGTTGTCTTCCTGCTTGGAGCAGGTCTTGAACCAGCCGAGCGGCGGGGCGCCAGCGCCCTGAGCGGCCGGAGCAGCATCCTGCGCCTGCGAAATGGCCGGAGCGGAAACCGCGCCCAGAGAGAGGACCAGAGCGGACAGAGCCGTCCGGGTGAATGTGTTTGCCTTGTGCATCATAAGAGTTCCGTCTCCTGAATGTCTGCCAGAACAGAACCGTTAAGACCCTGTTCGCCGATGGCGGTATCCTTCTGCCCGTTCAACTGTCGTTTAAATGAGGCAAATGCGTGACCCGTCTCTTCCGGCCACCCTGTTACATGCCGATCGCGGCGATATCCAGCACTTCTTTAACTTTTTCTTGAGCGGACCCAAGATTTCCCGCCCTTGCATGGGTCATGCAATATCCGTGTGCTACATATCTGCCAGAATCATGACGATAAACGGGTCGTGACGCACATCGGACGGACAGTTAGACAGGATAGTGACATGCGCAACCTTGCGGCCCTCATCCCCGCATTGTTCCTTTTGGGATCATCCCTGCTTCCCGCCGGGAACGCCCTGGCGCAACCGCTGCACGGCATCTCCATGCATGGCACACCGGAGCTTCCCGCGGACTTCAGGCACCTGCCTTATGTCAATCCGGACGTAAAAAAGGGCGGCCGCATTTCCTATGGCGTCGTCGGCACCTTCGACAGCCTCAATCCCTTCGTGCTCAAGGGAATGCGCACCACCGCGCGCGGCGTCTGGGACCCGGAATTCGGCAATCTCCTCTACGAATCGCTGATGCTGCGCTCCAGTGACGAGCCCTTCAGCCTTTACGGTCTGCTCGCCGAAACCGTGGAGTGGGATGAGGAGCGCAGCTTCATCCAGTTCAACATCAATCCGAGCGCAAAATGGTCCGACGGCCAGCCGGTGACGCCGGATGATGTGATCTTCACCTTCAACCTCTTGAAGGAAAAAGGGCGGCCTCCGTTCAACAGCCGTCTGGACGGCGTGGCGAAAATGGAAAAGGTCGGTGATCGCGGCGTGCGTTTCACCTTCAACGACAAGGCGAACCGCGAAACGCCGCTCATTCTCGCCTCCTCCACGCCGATCCTGCCAAAACATGCGATCGATCCGGAAAAATTCGAGCAGGCAGGCCTTGGGCCGGTTGTCGGCTCGGGTCCATACCGAATCAAGACCCTGCGGCCGGGCGAGCGAATCATCTGGGAACGCAATCCGGATTATTGGGGCAAGGACGTTCCCGGTAAGGTCGGCTTCGACAATTACGACGAGATCAGCGTGACCTATTTCCTTCAGGTCACCACCATGTTCGAGGCCTTCAAGAAGGGTGATATCGACATCTATCCCGAAGGTGACGCCATCAACGGCACCTCTGATACGTCCCATTGGGGACAGGCCTATAATTTCCCGGCCGTGCATCGTGGCGATATCGTCAAGGACGTCTTCCAGCCGCGTCTGCCGACGGGCATGTTCGGCCTCGTCTTCAACACCCGCCGCGCCGTCTTCGCCGATGAAAAGGTGCGTGAAGGCCTGTCCTATGCGCTCGATTTCGAATGGCTGAACCGGAACATCCTCGGCGGTTCCTTCAAGCGCACCCAGAGCTACTGGCAGAATTCCCCGCTCGGCGCCTATGGCAATGCCGCAGATGAACGCGAGCTTGCCCTGCTTGGCGACGCGGCGAAGACCATGCCCCCGGAATTGCTGGCCGGCACCTATGCCATGCCGGAGACCGACGGCACAGGTGCGGACCGCAGGGTTCTGAAGATGGCCGTCGACAAGCTGAAAGAGGCCGGATACCGGATCAAGAATGGCAGGATGTCCGACGCCAATGGCCGTCAGCTCGCCTTCGAGATCATGACCCAGAACCCGGCGCAGGAACGCATCGCGCTTGCCTATCAGCGCTCGCTGAACCTGATCGGCGTCGCCATGGGCATCCGCTCGGTCGATGACGGGCAATATCAAGCCCGCTCGAACAGCTTTGACTACGACATGATCATCCGCTCCCTGCCCTCCTCGCTTTCGCCGGGCATGGAGCAGCTGAACCGCTGGAACTCGCTTTCGCGCGATGCGCAGGGCAGCTTCAACTATGCGGGTGCAGCCAATCCCGATATCGACCGGATGATCGAGGCGCTGCTGCAGGCGCGCTCGACGGAAGATTTCCAGGCGGCAGTGCGCGCCTATGACCGTCTGCTCGTTGCCGGCCACTACATTATTCCGCTCTATTACATCGGCGCACAGTGGGTCGCGCGCTGGAAATATATCGACCGCCCGGATATGACACCGATATCAGGCAATCAGAAACAGACCTGGTGGGATGCGCGGGCGCAATAGCCTGCCGTCGCCAGGTCCAGAGCAAGGAACTAAGCCATGGAACGCATCGTCATCGACGTGGTATCGGATATGGTCTGCCCATGGTGCTATCTCGGCAAGGCCAGGCTCGATCTCGCCATTGCCGAGGTGCAGGATGAAATCAGCGTCGACGTGAACTGGCGCCCCTATCGCCTCAACCCGGACTATCCGCCGGAGGGCGTCGACCAAAAAGCGGCTCTCGAGGAAAAGCTTGGCAAGGAGCGTCTGGAACAGGCCCATGCCACGCTGGTGCAGCTCGGCAAGGAAGTCGGCATCAACTACGATTTCGATGCGATCAAGATCGGCCCGAACACGCTTGACGCCCATCGCCTGTCGCTCTGGGCCCATTCGGAAGGCCGCGACGTGCAGGAAAAGGTCGTGACCGGCCTGTTCAAAGCCAATTTCGAGGAAGGCCGCAATATCGGCGACCACGCCGTATTGGCTGACGTCGCCGCAAAGGCCGGCATGGATGCGAAAGTGGTCGAGCGGCTGCTTGCCTCCGATGCGGACAAGGACACGGTCGTTGCAGAAATAGACGCCGCGCAGCAGATGGGTGTCGCTGGCGTGCCGTTTTTCATCCTCGATCAGAAATACGCCATAAGCGGTGCACAAACGCCTGATGTCCTGATTGCTGCACTGCGGGATATTGCAAAAATCAAGGCGGACGAGCATAGATCGATGAACTGACGGTCGAACCACCGGCGGTTTTCAGCAACTCGATTTTTCGCCGGTGTTTCCGTGTCCGACAAGACCCTGAAAGGCATTCTGCTCGCCTTTGCCGCCTTCGCTGCCTACGCCTGGAGCGATGCCAGCGTTAAACTCATAGAAGGCCAGATTTCGCCGATCGAATCGGCCTTCTTCGGCGCCCTGTTCGGCCTCATCGCCCTGCCCTTCATCCGCAAACGCAATGATCGCTGGGTGGATGTGGTGAAGACGACCAACCGGCCCTTGTGGATCATCCGCTTTTTTGCCGCCGGCACGGGTGCGGTCGGCAGCGTCACTGCTTTCACCCATCTTTCCATGGCCGAAGCCTTCGCGCTGATCTTCCTGCTGCCTTCCTTCGTTACCATCATGTCGGTGGTGTTTCTGAAGGAACAGGTCGGCATCCGCCGCTGGTCGGCCGTCATCATCGGTTTTCTCGGGGTGCTGGTCATCCTGCGGCCGGGCTTCCGTGAACTGGGCGTCGGTCACCTCGGCGCCATCATCGGCGGCTTCAGCGGCGCGCTCAGCATCGTCATCTTCCGCGCCATGGGCCCGTCGGAAAAGAATGTCTCGCTATATGGGGCCGGCGTGCTGGGCTGTCTCACCATCAGCGGCATCGCCATGGTGCCCACCTTTGTCATGCCGGGCGGCGAGCAATGGCTGCTGCTGGCGGGATATGGCCTGCTTGGCGCACTTGGCAACGTCCTGGTCATGTATGCCGCCCAATATGCGCCTGCCGCCATGATTGGCCCGACGCAATATAGCCAGATGCTCTGGGCCATCCTGTTCGGTTATCTGATTTTCGGTGACCGTATCGACAGCTGGATGCTCGTCGGCATCGCCCTCATCGTCGGCTCCGGCCTGCTGACACTGATCCGCGAGAAGCAGAGAAAAGTGCCGCTGCCCGCCTCCATCGCCGCAACTGACCAGAACGTGGCCGTGGGGATCACACCGGAAGACGGACGCTGACGCCTAAAGAATGCGAAGAACCGGCGACGCGTATTCGCGTCGCCGGTATGGCATTCGGTCAATCACAAACCCTGACCCGATACATGTCGCCCCAGGCATTCTGCCTCCAGGCCACGTGGCAGCGCGGATAGACCGGCTGGTAAACAACTGGCGGGCCGTAGGCCGGTGCAGCATAAACGGGCGGACCGTAGGCGGGCGCGTAATAGGCGGGGCCATAAGCGTAACCGGGATGTCTTGCCCCGGCGATAAGCGCTCCGCCGATGATCGTGCCGGCAATGCCCGCGGCAAGGCCACGGCCGAAATTATTGCGCGCTTCCGCCTGGCTGGTGGTGGCAATTGTGGTGCCCGCAATTGTCAAAGCAACCAGACCAGCGGTGGCAAACCTGTTGATGTTGGTCCACATCGTCCTGCTCCTTCATGACCCGGCGGCGTCTACTGATCCGCCGCACCGGGTACGAAACTGAGACTACGCCCACGAAGGCTACCGGCAGATGTCCGTTTCGTTACATCGCGGTAATTTTCGCTGAAGGGAGCGGGTTGGGTTTTCGGGGTTTGGCCATTTGGCAACTAACCGAAGGTGGGTGCGGTTTACCCCCCTCTGCCCTGCCGGGCATCTCCCCCTCAAGGGGGGAGATCGGCAGGAGGCTCTCTCGTCGCTTCGTCCTCAGACGTTGAGATAGGGGAAACCTCGCCGCAGATCGATCTCCCCCCTTGAGGGGGAGATGCCCGGCAGGGCAGAGGGGGGTGAAGCCACACGCACCTAGGCCTGCTGTGAATGCTCCCGAAAGCTCAAATCTACGACCGCGCCAGTTCAGCAAGCTGCGTCATGATCATCGCCGCACCCGTCAGCCGCTTTTCCGGCGTCGGCAGATCGCGGTTGAGGAACAGGCTGTGATCAGGACGGATCTTCGCCATCGATCCCTGCTTGCCGATGTAACCGACCAGCGCTGCCGGATTGGGGAATTCCTTGTTGCGGAACTGCACGACAACACCCTTCGGCCCGGCATCCAGCTTCTCGACATTGGCAATGCGGCAGAGCGACTTGATGTAGACGATCTTGAGGAGATGCTGCACCTCTTTCGGCAAGGGGCCGAAACGGTCGATCATTTCCGCACCGAAACCGTCGATCTCGCTGATATCGGCAAGCTCGCCGAGACGGCGGTAAAGACCCATGCGCAGATGCAGATCGGGAACGTAATCCTCCGGGATCATGACGGAGGTGCCGACAGAGATTTGCGGCGACCAGCCGCTATCCTGCACCTGCTCGTCGCCCTTCACCTCGGCAACCGCCTCTTCCAGCATCTGCTGGTAAAGCTCGAAACCGACTTCCTTGATGTGGCCCGACTGTTCTTCACCGAGCAGATTGCCCGCGCCGCGAATATCGAGGTCGTGGCTCGCCAGCTGGAAGCCGGCACCGAGCGTGTCGAGCGATTGCAGCACCTTCAGCCGGCGCTCGGCAGTCGTTGTCAGCACCTTGTTGACCGGCAGGGTGAAGAGCGCGAAGGCACGTACCTTGGACCGTCCGACACGGCCGCGCAGCTGGTAAAGCTGGGCGAGACCGAACATATCGGCGCGATGCACGATCAGCGTGTTGGCAGTCGGCACGTCGAGGCCGGATTCGACGATGGTGGTCGACAGCAGCACATCATATTTGCCATCGTAGAAGGCATTCATGATGTCTTCGAGTTCACCCGCCGGCATCTGGCCATGCGCCACCGCTACCTTCAGTTCCGGCACATCCGATTGCAGGAAAGCGTGAATATCGGCGAGATCGGCAAGGCGGGGGCAGACGTAAAAACTCTGGCCGCCGCGATAGTGCTCGCGCATCAGCGTCTCGCGGATGACGAGCGGGTCGAACGGCGAAATGAAGGTGCGCACCGCCATGCGGTCCACCGGTGGCGTGGTGATGAGCGAGAGTTCGCGCACGCCCGTCATCGCCAGCTGCAACGTACGCGGAATGGGCGTCGCAGACAGCGTCAGCACATGCACGTCGCTCTTCAGCTCCTTCAGCCGCTCCTTGTGCTTCACACCGAAATGCTGCTCTTCGTCGATGATGAGCAGGCCGAGATTGGCAAAGCTGATGCCCGCGCCAAGCAGCGCATGGGTGCCGACAACGATATCGGTCTTTCCATCCGCCACTTCCTTTTTCGTCAACGTCAGTTCCTTGGAGCCGACAAGGCGCGAAGCCTGCTGCACCCGGATCGGCAGGCCACGGAAACGTTCCGAGAAAGTGCGGAAATGCTGGCGCGAAAGCAACGTAGTCGGCACCACCACCGCCACCTGCACGCCATTCATCGCGGCAAGGAAAGCGGCGCGCAGCGCCACTTCGGTCTTGCCGAAACCGACATCGCCGCAGATGAGGCGATCCATCGGCCGGCCGGCACCGAGGTCCTCGCGAATGGCCTCGATGGCGTTCAGCTGGTCTTCCGTCTCATCATAGGGGAAACGGGCAGCGAATTCGTCATAAAGCCCGTCCGGCGCCGCCAGCACCGGCGCATGGCGCACCAGACGCGCGGCCGCAATGCGGATAAGCTCGTCGGCCATGTCCAGCAGGCGCTTCTTGAGCTTGGCCTTGCGCATCTGCCATGCGCCGCCGCCGAGCTTGTCCAGCTGCGCTTCCGCCGCATCCGAGCCGTAACGGGAAAGAAGATCGATGTTTTCAACCGGCAGGAACAGCTTGGCATCATCGGCATAATGCAGTTCCAGACAGGCACGCGGCGCACCCGCCGCCTCGATTGTCCGCAGGCCGACGAAGCGGCCGATACCGTGTTCGGCATGGACGACCAGCGAGCCCTCATCCAGCCCCGCCACTTCCGAGATGAAATCCGCGCCGCGCTTGCGGCGCTTGGAGCGCCGCACCATGCGGTCGCCGAGAATGTCCTGCTCGCCGATGACAGCGAGCGTCCCGGTTTCGAAACCCGCTTCGAGGCTGAGAACCGCCGAGGCCGCCTCGCCCTTGCCGAGCTTCTCCACTTCTTTGAGCGAAGTGACCGGCTTGATCTTCTCAAGCCCGTGTTCGTTGAGCACCTGCAGCAGCCGGTCGAGCGAACCTTCCGACCAGCCGGTGATCAGTACCTTCCAGCCCTTGGCGCGGCGCTCGGCAATATGCTTCACCGCGAGATCAAAAACATTGACCCGTTCTTCGCGCTCACCTTCGGTTGGCGGACGCGCCCAGCGCGGCCCGACATGGGCGTCCAGCGTGGCGACCGGGCGACCTTCGCTGTCCTGCTCGTTGAAGGGCGTCAGGCGAACGGCGTTGACGGCGGCGAGCGCGGCATCAAAGCTCTTGCCGTCGAGATAGAGCTGGCCGGGCGAAACCGGCTTGTAGGGCGCACCCTGCGTCGACCCCTTGGTTTCACCGGAAGCACGGCGCGCATCGTAATAATCGAGCACCAGCTTGGAGCGCTCTTTTGCCGCCTCGCGCGCCGTGTGATCGGTGACGATGCGGAAGCCCTTCAGATAGTCAAAGGCGGTTTCCAGCTGTTCGTAAAACAGTGGCAGCCAGTGCTCCATGCCGGCATAACGACGGCCCTCGGAGACGGCCTGATAAAGCGCATCGTCACGCGTCGCCGCGCCGAACAGCGACAGATAATTCTTACGGAAACGGCTGATCGTATCCGGCGTCAGCGTCACTTCGCTCATCGGGTTCAGATCGAGCGAGCGCGCCTGGCCGATTGTGCGCTGACTGGCGGGATCGAAGGTGCGGATGCTTTCCAGCGTATCGCCGAAGAAATCGAGCCGCACCGGCTCTTCCGTGCCCGGCACGAAAACATCGAGAATGCCGCCGCGCACGGCGAATTCGCCCACTTCACGCACCGTCGCCACCCGGTCGAAACCGTTGCGCTCCAGCCGCGCGGCAATCTCTTCCATGCGGATCTGGTTGCCGGGCCTGGCCGAAAAGCCGAGGCTCTCGATGATGTCACGCGGCGCCATTTTCTGCAGCATGGCGTTGACGGTGACCAGCACGATGGCCGGATGCGGTTTCTTCGCATGGGCAATGAGACCGGAGAGCGCGGCGAGCCTGCGCGCCGAGGTGTCGGCGCTCGGTGACACACGGTCATAGGGAAGGCAATCCCACGCCGGCAGCGTCATGACCGGAATGTCAGGTGCGACGAAACCGAGTATCTGTTCGAGATCGGCGACCCGCTGGCCATCCGACATCACGTAAGCCACCGATGTCCCTGCCCGCGCCATGTCGGCCAACAGCAGGGCTTCCATGCCGGAAGGCACGTTTCCGATGGTCAGCGGCGTATCGGCCGACGACACCAGCTTTGCATCGAATCCGGCTATCATGTTTCAGGCTTTCAGGGTTTCGGCGGTGACGAGATCGAAATCGGGACGGTAAGAGGCGATCTTTTCAAACAGCGGCGTCTGGAATTTTTCCGGGATGGCAAGCGCGCCCGTCACCATCTTGACGAGGTCGTTATCCTCTTCTGCCATGATGACTTCCAGCTCATCCAGCTGCTCATCGGAAAGCCCGGAAATGTTGTCTTCCGCAAATTGCCCGAGCACCAGATCCATCTCGCGAATGCCCCGGTGCCAGCAGCGGTAAAGAATCCGCCGGCGTCTCGGATCAAGGTCGGCACTCGTGCGCACCAGTCCAGTCATCGCATTCACCTTTCGGTTGACTAATCAACAACGTGTTGACTGCGACCTCCTATAGAACAAGAAGCGAACGCTTGGGAACCGGTTTTTATCGAAATAATGCCGCAGCAGTGAAAATCTGCCGGTGATAAACCCTGTTTGTCGGGCGCCAAGTCTTGCATAACGCGTCCCCTTCCCTGATTTTGCTGACCCATGCGCCCGGCCATTCTCGATCCGCTGTTTGCCTCCGTTTCCACCCTTGCCGGTGTGGGGCCGAAACTTGCCGATCTTCTGGCGAAGCTCTTGAGCCGGGAAAGCGCTGACGACACCCGCGTCATCGATCTTCTCTTCCACGCGCCGTCGAACGTCATCGACCGCCGCAACCGCCCCAGCATCGCGCTTGCCGCACCCGGCGCCATTGTCACCATCCAGGGACGAGTCGACAGGCACCAGCCGCCGCCACCCGGAAACCGCTCCGCACCCTATCGTGTTTTCCTGCATGACGAGACGGGTGAACTGGCGCTGACCTTCTTCCGCGCCAAGGGCGACTGGCTGTCCAAGGCCCTGCCTGTCGATGAAGAGGTTCTCGTCAGCGGCAAGGTGGACTGGTTCAATGGTCGCGCCTCCATGGTGCATCCGGATTTCATGGTGAAGCTTTCCGAGGCGGAAAACCTGCCTCTGGTCGAAGCCGTCTATCCCATGACCGCCGGCCTCTCTCCCAAGGTGCTGCGGCGGGCGATCGAAGGTGGGCTGTCGAAGCTGCCGGCCTTTCCGGAATGGATCGACGAGACGCTCAAGACCCGCCAGGGTTTCGGCGATGTCGCTTCGAGCTTCCGCGAATTGCACGATCCGCGCGACAGTGCCGATATCGAGCCGCAAGCCCCGGCGCGCAGGCGGCTTGCCTATGACGAATTCCTTGCCGGGCAATTGTCCTTGGCGCTGGTGCGCCAGCGGCTGCGCAAGGTGGCGGGCCAACCGATCCGCGCCAAGGGCGATATCGCCGCAAAAATCCTGTCACAGCTGCCCTTCTCGCTGACGGCAAGCCAAAGTGCGGCGGTGAAGGATATCCTCACCGATATGGCCGGCGAAGACCGCATGTTGCGGCTGTTGCAGGGCGATGTCGGTGCCGGCAAGACGCTGGTGGCGCTGATGGCCATGGCAACGGCGGTGGAGGCCGGCGGACAGGCGGTGCTGATGGCGCCGACCGAAATCCTCGCCCGCCAGCACTATGCCACCATCTCCAAACTCGCTCAGGCAGCGGGCATCACCGTCGAAGTGCTGACCGGCCGCACCAAGGGCAAGGAGCGCCGCGAGATCGAGGAACGGGTCGCTTCCGGCGAAGCGCAGATCATCATCGGCACCCATGCGCTGTTTCAGGACAGCGTGAGTTACAAAAACCTCGTGCTGGCCGTGGTGGACGAGCAGCACCGTTTCGGCGTGCATCAGCGCCTGCGCCTCACCGCCAAGGGCATCACGCCGCATATGCTGGTCATGACCGCCACGCCCATTCCACGCACGCTGGTTCTGGCCGCCTTCGGTGATATGGATGTCTCCAAGCTCACGGAAAAACCTGCCGGTCGCAAACCCATCCAGACGGTAACGATCCCCACCGAGCGGATCGGCGATATTGTCGAGCGGCTGCGCGCGGCGCTGAAAGATGGCAAGAAGGCCTACTGGATCTGCCCGCTGGTGGAGGAAACGGAAGAGTCCGACCTGATGTCGGCGGAAGAGCGACACGCAGTTCTCTCGCAGATGCTCGGCGCCAATATTGGCCTCATCCACGGCCGCATGAGCGGCCCGGAAAAAGACGCCGCCATGCTGGCCTTCAAGAACGGCGAAACCCGGCTGCTGGTGGCAACGACGGTGGTGGAAGTCGGCGTCGATGTGCCTGACGCGACAATCATGGTCATCGAACATGCCGAACGTTTCGGCCTTGCCCAGCTGCACCAGCTGCGCGGCCGTGTAGGACGCGGCGACGAGGCCTCCACCTGCATCCTGCTCTACAAAGGCCCGCTCAGCGAAAACGGTCGCGCCCGGCTCTCCATCCTGCGTGACAGCGAAGACGGCTTCCTGATCGCGGAAGAGGATTTGAAGCTGCGCGGTGAAGGTGAGCTGCTCGGCACCCGCCAGTCCGGCACACCGGGCTTCCGCATCGCCAGCCTTGAAGCCCATGCCGACCTTCTGGAAATCGCCCGCAAGGACGCGGCCTATGTCATAGAGCGCGATCCCGAACTCACGGGCCCGCGCGGCAATGCGCTGCGCACCCTGCTCTACCTGCACCGCCGCGACGAAGCGATCCGCTTCCTGCATGCCGGCTGAAAGTGAACGCCCATGAACATGATCGACCCACGCCGCCCGCCACCCGCCTTCCGCAAGGGTTATGCGCTCTGCTCGCCGCAGAATATCCTGCAGCCCGACACATTTGCGAAAAGCGAGAAAAAGGCGATCGGCAAGGCGTTCAAGAAGCCCGGGCGCAAGAAGGCATGGGCAGAGGCGCTGGAACAGGGCTGGAGCGTGCGGCTGGTCTATATGCGGCTTTTCGTTCCCGTATTCCACGCGACCAATACCGGGTCGGAAGTGGATGATATGGATGACGAGGATTGACCATGAAATCTGGAGACTGTTTGGCTAAAGCGCCGAAGGCCACCGCTGCGATGTGTGGATGATCGTCAAAATTTCGATATCCTCGCCCACGCGATAGGCAATGATGTAGGAAATGTCGGAAAGCACGGCTTCCCGTGTTCCTCTGATTCGTCCGACCCGCCCCATTGCTGGCTGCTCCGCCAATATATCAACCGCTGAAACAATGCGGGAAATCACCCGGGCTGCAGCCGCTGGATTATCCTTTTCGATATGCGCACCAATTTCATCGAGCCGTCGCAGCGCCCGTAAGGTCCAACGAATTCGCCGGTCACTCATGACGGCCGAGTAGATCTTACATATTTTCTAACAATGTTTGCGAGATCCTCAGGCGTCCCGAACT
This sequence comes from Rhizobium sp. BR 250, assembly GCF_047445855.1. NCBI lineage: Bacteria > Pseudomonadati > Pseudomonadota > Alphaproteobacteria > Hyphomicrobiales > Rhizobiaceae > Rhizobium > Rhizobium sp. BR 250. Next base: position 25,373 of record NZ_JARWKW010000001.1, on the reverse strand, counting down.
CGCCGCGATCGGCTTCCGCCACACCGGCCTCGATCTCTGCAAGCTGCCACTCCTCACGGGCAACAAAGTCCTCAATCGCCCGCGCCGCCATGTAGGATCGCGACCGATCAAGTTTTTCCGCCAACTGGTCAAGTTTGTCGGCAACCTCATCAGGCAGACGCACAGTGAATGCAGTCATGATCGCAACCTCTTTCGGTTCACCACGATTATTAGTGAACCACATTGGTTCGTCAACCGTATGGCCTTTCATTCTGCCGTGAGAATGGAGGAACGAGCCTGGCGCCTCGCAACGCCTTCAAACCGGCGCGATCATCTTCGGCGGCGTGAAATCTGGCGCCACGATACCGCCGGAAATCAGCAGTTTCGCCGCATCTTCCGGCGTCATGTCCAGCATCACGATCTTGTTTTTTGGCACGAACAGCAGGAAACCCGCCGTCGGCACCGGTGTCGGCGGCAGGAAGACGGCGACCATCTGCTGGCCCATCTCGTTGAAACGATAGGCCAGTTCGCCCTTGGCATCGGAGGCGACGAAGACCATGGCCCAGGTGCCGGAGGACGGAAACTCGATCAGGCCGACCTTCTTGAAGGAGTTCGAATGCTCCTTCAGAACCGATTCAAACAGCTGCTTGATGCTCTTGTAGATCGGCCGCACCAGCGGCATGCGGTTGAGGATGGACTCGCCGAAACCGACGATCCATTTGCCGATGAGGTTGTTGCCGAGAAAGCCGATCAAGGTGATGCCGATGACGGCGATCAGCAGGCCGAAACCGGGGATTGCCACATCGAAATATTGCTCGGGGTCGTAACGGGCGGGAATATAGGGTTTCACCCAGCTATCCGCCCATTGCAGGAAACTCCACACCAGCCACATGGTGATGGTGACGGGCGCAAGGATCAGGACACCCGTGAGGAAGCTGTTGCGCAGACGGGCTGCGAAGGAGATTTTGACTGGAATATCGGTCATTTACCGTTCGGAATTAAGCGTTGTCGCTATCGAAACCCGGATGAAAACCGACAATGCCGGATGGAGTTCCGCCATGCAAGCGTAAGGCCAACAAATATTTGTCAGGGATGCCCCTGCTGTGCAGACCCTCGAAATGCCGGAAACCGAAGCGGCCGTAATAGTCGGGATCGCCGGCCAGAACGCAGCCGGCGGCCTCAAGCCGATCCAGCGTGGAAAGTCCCTCCCGCACGAGGCGCGAGCCTATTCCCTCACCCTGCCTGTCCGGAGCGACAGAGATCGGCCCGAGCGCAAACCAGCGGCCTTCCACACCGGGCAGGGAGACGGGCGAAAAAGCGACGTGACTGACGATTTCCCCGCCATCTTCCGCCACCAGGGAAACGGTCAGCCCCCCCGCCTTGCGCAGCCGGTCGACGATCAGATGTTCCGTCTGGTCGCTGAATGGCATATTCCGGAACGCAGCTTCGGTCAGCGCTCCGATCGCCTCTTCGTCGCCCTGCCGCTCCGGCCGGACGATCATTCCACCGTCACCGATTTCGCCAGATTGCGCGGTTGGTCCACATCCGTGCCCATGAAGACGGCGGTGTGATAGGCGAGCAGCTGGATCGGCAGCGAGAAGACCATCGGCGCGATCAGCTCGTCGACATTGGGCAGCGTGATCGTCGCCATGGTGTCGAGCTTGGAGGCGGCAGCCCCCTTCTCATCGGTGATGAAGATGATCCTGCCACCGCGTGCGGCGACTTCCTGCATGTTCGACACGGTCTTTTCGAAGAAGCGGTCATGCGGCGCAATGACGATAACAGGCATGTTCTCGTCAATCAGCGCGATCGGCCCATGCTTCAGCTCACCGGCGGCATAACCTTCGGCGTGAATATAGGAAATTTCCTTGAGCTTCAGCGCGCCTTCCAGCGCCAGCGGGAAGCTGGTGCCACGGCCGAGATAAAGCACATCCTTGAAACGCGACAGATCGCGCGACAGCGCCTCGATCTGCGGCTGGATGACGTTCAACACCTTGCTCATGATGCGCGGCATCTCGATCAGATGCTGCACCAGCTGTTTTTCTTCACCCGGTTTCAGCGTGCCGCGAGCCTTGGCCGCAGCAACGGCAAGCGAAGCCAGCACCGCAAGCTGGCAGGTGAAGGCCTTGGTGGAGGCGACGCCGATTTCCGGGCCGGCGAGGATCGGAAAGATCGCATCCGATTCGCGCGCCATGGTCGATTCCCGCGTATTGACCACCGCGCCGATCTTCAGCCTCTCCTGCTGGCAATAACGGAGCGCCGCCAGCGTATCGGCGGTTTCGCCCGATTGCGAAATGAACAGCGCCGCCTGCGTGGGGACGAGCGGGATTTCGCGGTAACGGAATTCCGAAGCAACATCGATTTCCACCGGCAGGCGGGCATAACGCTCGAACCAGTATTTGCCGATCAGGCCAGACAGATAGGCCGTGCCGCAGGCAGAAATGGCAAGGCCGGAAAGCTTGGCGAAGTCGATGGCCTTGTCGGCCTGCTTCACTGTCTTGGAAGCGAAATCCACATAGTGGCTGAGCGCATGGGAAATGACTTCCGGCTGCTCGTAGATTTCCTTTTCCATGAAGTGGCGATGATTGCCCTTGTCGACCACGAAGGCCGTCGCCTGCGAAATCTGCCGCTCGCGCTTCACCGGCTTGCCGGAGAAATCGATGATTTCAGCACCCTGCCGGGTGACGATGGCGCAGTCGCCATCCACCAGATAGGTGATCTCGTTGGTGAAGGGCGAAAGCGCGATGGCATCGGACCCGAGGAACATTTCGCCGCGGCCATAACCGACGGCAAGCGGCGGGCCGGAGCGGGCCGAAAGCAGCGTGCCGGGGTCGTCCTGGAACATGACGACCAGTGCATAAGCACCGGTGACGCGGTTCAGCATCTTCAGCATCGCTTCGCGATGGCCAAGGCCCTCACGCGTATATTTGGCCAGAAGCTGCGCCACCACCTCGGTATCGGTCTGGGTGGTGAAGGTGGCGCCCTCGGCGGTCAGCTCATCGCGCAATTCGGCGAAGTTTTCGATGATGCCGTTGTGAACGACGGCCACGCCTTCGACGAAATGCGGATGGGCATTGGTCTCGTTCGGCACGCCATGGGTCGCCCAGCGTGTATGCGCAATACCGACGACACCCGGCAGCGGCTTTTCCGAAACCAGCTTTTCCAGGTTGAACAGCTTGCCTTCCGCCCGGCGGCGGTCCATCGCGCCATTGTCGATGGTGGCGACACCGGCCGAATCGTAACCGCGATATTCGAGACGCTTCAGCGCATCGACAAGCCGTTCAGCAACGGGCTCAGTTCCGACAATTCCGACAATTCCGCACATATATTTCTCCAGACGGCGATCTCTTCGCCGGAACTACTAACCGTTTCCGTGAAATCGGCAATTATGCCGCCGGTCACTTTCAGTATCGTTTGGTAACGTCTCTCAGGACGATTTTTTCTTCGCTTCTTTCAGCGCTTTCGCCCGCTCACGCACGACGGTCGCCCGGCCCGGCTTCACTTCCTGCCGTGCGCGCCCAAAGGCTAGCGCATCATCGGGCACATCATCGGTAATCACGCTGCCGGAAGCGATATAGGCCCCCTCGCCAATCGTCACGGGAGCGACCAGCGACGAGTTCGAACCGACGAAGCTGTTCGCACCGATGCGGGTTTCCGCCTTGTTGTAGCCGTCATAATTGCAGGTGATAGTGCCGGCACCGATATTGCTGCCAGCACCGATGAAGGCATCGCCGATATAGGTCAGGTGATTGACCTTGGCGCCCTCGCCGATCTCGGCCTTCTTGACCTCGCAGAAATTGCCGACCTTGGCATTGGCATGCAGGTTCGCACCCGGGCGCAGCCGCGCATAGGGGCCAACCGTCGCACCTTGCGCGACATGCGCACCTTCCAGATGCGAGAAGGCGTGGATGACCGCGCCAGACTCGATGGTCACGCCGGGGCCGAAGACGACATTGGGCTCGATCAGCGCATCCTGTCCGATCTTCGTATCGAAGGAGAGGAAGACGGTCTCGGGCGCGATCATCGATACGCCATCGACCATCAGTTCATGACGGCGGCGCTCCTGCCAGAGCTTCTCGATAAAGGCCAGTTCGGCGCGGTTGTTGCAGCCGACCAGTTCGTTTTCCGGCGCGTCGATGGCCACCGCGCGGCGGCCAAGCGAACGGGCGATCTCGACAATGTCGGTCAGATAATATTCGCCCTTCACATTGCTGTTGCCGATCCGGCCAAGCAGATCCAGCGCATTGCGGCCATTGATCGCCATCAGGCCACTGTTGCACCAGGTCACCTTGCGCTCTTCGTCGGTAGCGTCCTTTTCCTCGCGGATCGCCACCAGCTCACCATTCTCGACCAGCAAGCGACCATAACCCGTGGGCCGGTCGGTGTGGAAACCGATGACGGCAACGTCGGCGCCGGCGGCGATGGCTTCGCGCGCACGGTCGAGCGTCGCTGAGGTGATGAGCGGCACGTCGCCATAAGCGATAATCAGGTCGTCAAAACCGCGCTCAATGGCGGCGCGGGCAGCGAGAACGGCATGGCCGGTGCCCTTGCGTTCCGTCTGGAGAAAAGCTTCGACCTCAAGGCCCGGCAGGCTCGCGGCGGCTGCGACATTGTCGGCATCGCGCCCGACGACGAGCGCAACCGTACCGACACCCGATCCAGCCACCGCCTCAACCACATGCGTGATCATCGGACGCCCGGCGACCGGATGCAGCACCTTGGATTTTGACGATTTCATGCGCGTGCTGTCGCCCGCTGCGAGAATAATGGCTAGAGAGCTGCGCTCCATAAGACCTCCAACACCCCGTTAGCGGCTGCCTAGCAGCCGGTACAGCGGCATATGTTTGACTTCACGCCATCCGCAAAACGAACGGGCGCATCGGTAACTTCATTCCGGAATTGCTATAACGGCGGCCCACTTAAGAAACCATGCAAATCTGCACCAAATTTCCGCAGGGATTTTCATCAAACGTGATCAGCGGCGGGATGGCGATCGGCCCTATCGGCGGGGATTGCGGGCCGTGAACTGCAATATCTGCTGGCGGCCGTTTTCAATCAGCCTCTCCATCTCGCGCCGTGCAGCCGCCTCATCGCGCAGACGAAACGCTTCGACGAGTTTCAGGTGAGAGGCGGAAACGTCGGAAATCTCGTCGGGATCGGTATCCGGATTGCTCATCCGGAAGATGCCGACCAGTGCCGCCTTTATCAGCGAGCCGACGGTGCGCATGAACGGATTGCCGGACATTTCGGTGATGAGGACATGGAAATTCATATCCGCAAGCGCCCGCTTTTCCTTGGAATAGGCCGTATTGCCCATCTCGTTGGCGTAAGCAGCGAGCTTTGCAATATCCGCATCATTCGCCCTGATGGCGGCAAGTCCCGCGCCGTAGGGTTCGAAAGCCTTGCGGATATCGTAGAGATGCAGCAGGAATTCATCGCTGACACCGGCCTCGAAGTGCCAGAGCAGCACTTCGCTGTCGAACATGTTCCAGCTTTCCCGCTCCGTCACCCGGGTGCCGATACGCGCCTTGGGGGAGATCATGCCCTTGGCGGTCAGCGTCTTCATCGCCTCGCGCAACACGGTACGGGAAACTTTCAGCCGCTCCATAAGCTCGGCGTCACCCGGCAGGATGTCACCCGTCTTGAAGGTGCCGGAAACGATATCGAGACCGAGCTTGTGAACGACCTGTGCATGATTTGTCCGCAGCTTTCGAAAACCGATCGCCGCATCGAGCATTCCGCGCTGCAAGTGCCATGTCCTTCCGTTCGGTTGGCGATCACAAAAATCGCGCCAGACGTGTGTATCTCAAGTCAGATTATAGTGAAAAACATCAAGTTGCATGAAAAGCAAAGGCAAACTTCATCCGCGCAGTAAAACACATGAAAATAAGCAAAGCCGCACATGAATTTCATGTGCGGCCTGTCATCAGTAATGGAAGAGAATCCGCATTATTGCGGCAGCTTGTCGTCCACGCCGGCAACGTAGAAGTTGAGGCCGAGCAGAACCTTGTCTTCTGCCTTTTCACCCGCCTTCAGCCATTCCGAACCGTCCTGCTTCTTCACCGGGCCGGTGAAGGGGTGCAGTTCGCCCGACTTGATCTTGGCTTCGGTTTCCTCGGCCATCTTCTTCACGTCATCAGGCATGTTGGTGTAGGGCGCCATGGTCAGGATGCCGTCCTTGAGGCCGTCCCAGATGGATTCGGACTTCCAGGTGCCGTCGAGAAGAGCCTGCGTGCGCTTGATGTAATAGGCGCCCCAGGTGTCCTTGATGGCGGTCAGCTGCGTCTGCGGGCCGGCGGCGATCATGTCGGAAGCCTGGCCGAAAGCCTTGATGCCGCGTTCGGCCGCAACCTGCATCGGTGCCGTCGTGTCGGTGTGCTGCGTCAGGATATCGACGCCCTGGTCGATCAGCGCCTTGGCCGCATCGGCTTCCTTGCCGGGGTCGAACCAGGTATTGGCCCAGACGACCTTGACCTTGAAGTCCGGATTGACGGACTGCGCGCCGAGAACGAAAGCGTCGATACCCATCACCACTTCCGGGATCGGGAAGGAGGCGATGTAACCGGCAACGCCCTTCTTGGACATTTTCGCGGCGATCTGGCCCTGAATGTAACGGCCTTCATAGAAACGCGAATTGTAGGTCGCGACGTTTTCAGCCGTCTTGAAGCCGGTGGCGTGCTCGAACTTCACCTTCGGAAACTTCTGGGCAACCTTCACGGTCGCATCCATGAAGCCGAAGGAGGTGGTGAACACCAGTTCGCAGCCGGAACGGGCCATGCGCTCAATGGCGCGTTCAGCATCCGGGCCTTCCGGAACGCTTTCGAGGAACGGCGTTTCGATCTTGTCGCCGAAATGCTTCTGCAGCTCTTCGCGACCGATTTCATGCGCCTGCGTCCAGCCGCCATCGGTGCGGCTGCCGACATAGATGAAGCAGACCTTCTTGGCGTCGGCGGCTTCAGCGGAGGAAACAACGCCTCCAAGCGCCGCGATGGAAGCGGCAAGTGCGATGACCAGTTTTTTCATTTTTACCCCTGTTGGTTTGGAGACGTGAGAATGCTTCACCTGTCCGGCACGAAGGATTTGCCCAGCGATGCCGGTGTATTGATCAAGGTCGTGCGGCGATTATGCGAGATGATGACCAGCACGACAATAGTTGCAAAGTAAGGTAGCGCCGAAAGCAATTGCGACGGCACGCCGATGCCGAAGGCCTGCGCGTGCAATTGGCCGATGGTGACGGCGCCGAACAGATAACCGCCCGCCAGCAGGCGCCACGGACGCCAGGAAGCAAAGACGACAAGCGCGAGCGCAATCCAGCCGCGCCCGGCCGACATGTTTTCCACCCATTGCGGCGTATAAACGAGCGACAGCTGCGCGCCCGCAAGGCCGGCGCAGGCGCCGCCGAACATGACGGCCAGATACCGCGTGCGGATGACATTGATGCCGAGCGCATGGGCCGAGGCGTGATTGTCACCGATGGCGCGGATTTTCAGGCCCGTGCGGCTTTTGAACAGGAACCAGCTGATACCGAAAACCAGCGCGATGGACATGTAGAAAATCAGGTCCTGCCGGAACAGCAACGGCCCGATGAAGGGGATTTCCGACAGAACCGGAAACACGATCGGCTGCAGCTTGATGCCCGGCAGGCCGACAAAGCTTTCCCCCAGCATGCCGGAAACGCCAAGGCCCAGAATGGTAAGCGCAAGGCCCGTCGCCACCTGATTGGTGACGAGTGTCAGCGTCAGGAAACCGAACAGCAGCGAGAAAACCGCACCGGAAGCAATCCCGGCCAGAATGCCGAGATAGGGTGAACCCGTCATATGCGCGGTGGCGAAAGCGCAGACCGCACCCATGATCATCATACCTTCGACGCCGAGATTGAGCACGCCTGCGCGTTCGGTCACCAGTTCTCCAGAGGCAGCGATGACGAGCGGTGTCGCGGCGGTGATGACGGTGAGAAGAATGGCCTGAAGCATATCCATCATGCCGCTCCTTCTTTGCGATGTGCCTTGCCGGTGAAGACGACCCGGACGCGATAGAAGATCAGCGTATCGCAGGACAATACGAAGAACAGCATCAGCCCCTGGAACACCCTCGTCACCTTGTCGGAAACACCGATCGAAAGCTGCGCCGCCTCGCCACCGAGATAGGTCAGGGCCAGCACCAGCCCGGAGAGAATGATGCCGAGCGGATTGAGACGGCCGAGAAAGGCGACGATGATGGCGGTAAAGCCATAACCCGGCGAAATACTGGGCTGGAGATGTCCGATGGAACCGGAGGCTTCCGAAATGCCGGCGAGCCCCGCGAGCGCACCTGAGAGCAGCAGTGAGAACCACACCATGCGGCTCGACGAGAAACCGGCGAAACGCCCTGCCCTTGCAGACTGGCCGAGCACGGTCACCTCAAAGCCCTTCAGCATGTAGCGCATCATGAACCACAGCGCGATGGCAGCGACGATGGCGAACACGAAACCCCAGTGCGCCCGGCCCGAGGCCAGCATTTCCGGCAGAACGGCGCTCTCGTTAAAGGGCTTGGTCTGCGGGAAATTATAACCGCCCGGATCGCGCCAGATGCCGCGCGTCAGCCAGTCGAGGAAAAGCTGCGCGACATAAACCAGCATCAGGCTGACGAGGATTTCATTGGTATTGAACTTCGTCTTCAACAGTGCCGGAATGCCCGCATAAAGCGCACCACCAATGGCACCCATCACCATCATCAGCGGCAGAATGAGCGGCGAATGCCAGTCGGGATAAAGCACCGGCAGGATGGAGCCGGTAATCGCGCCGATGGTGAATTGCCCCTCCGCGCCGATATTCCAGTTATTGGAGCGATAACAGATCGAGAGACCCACGCCGATCAGGATCAGCGGTGCGGCCTTGATCGCCAGTTCATGCAGCGACCAGACCTCCAGCAGCGGCTCGACGAAAAAGGCATAAAGCGCATGGGCCGGATTTTTGCCGAGCATGGCGAACATGACGGCGCCGACCAGCAGCGTCAAAACCAGCGCCAGCAGCGGTGAAAGCAGGGTGAAAAGCCGGGAGACCCCTGCGCGTTTTTCAAGCTCAATGCGCATGCTGGGCAGCTCCCGAATGTGACGTCTGAATGCCGCCCATCAACAGACCGATCTTTTCAAGCGTCATCTCCTCCACCGGATGGACTTCGGACAGCTTGCCGTCGGAAATGACTGCGATATTGGTGGCAACCTCGAAGATTTCATCGAGATCCTGGCTGATGACGATGACGGCCGAGCCGGCCCTGGCGAGATCGACCAGCGCCTGGCGGATGCGGCTTGCGGCACCCGCATCCACACCCCAGGTCGGCTGGTTGACGACAAGCACGGAAGGCTGACGGTCAAGCTCGCGCCCGACGATGAATTTCTGCAGGTTGCCGCCGGAAAGTGAACCCGCCAGAGGATCGGCCCCGCTCTTGCGCACATCCATGGTTTCCGAAATGCGCCGCGCTGCCGCCTTGATAACCGAGCCGCGGATGACGCGCAGGAAACCGCCGGCCAGGAACGCCTTGCGGTCGGAGCGCGCCCGCGCCAGCAGCAGATTGTCGGAAAGGCTCATGCCGGGAACGGCGGCATGGCCGTGGCGCTCCTCCGGCACGAAACCCGCGCCCATCAGCCGGCGGCCATTGATGCCGATACGACCGACCGGCTTGCCGCGCAGATGGATCGCGTCATTATTATAGACGGGATATTCGCCCGAAAGCGCATCGAACAGCTCGCCCTGCCCGTTGCCAGCCACACCGGCAATCGCCAGCACTTCACCGGCACGCACCTGCATGGAAATGGACTTCAGCGCCACGGCGAAAGGTGTGCGCGGCGCAACCGAAAGCCCCATGACTTCGATCTGCGGCGCACCGAGCGCCTCGCCCGTCGCGCGAGAAACGCTTGCGACATCGCTGCCAACCATCATGCGCGCCAGCGATGCCGGTGTTTCCTTGCGCGGATCGCAGGCGCCCGTCACCTTGCCATGACGCAGGACGGTGGCGCGGTCGCAGATACGCTGCACCTCTTCGAGGCGATGGCTGATATAAAGCACCGAACGGCCTTCGGCCTTCAGCTTTGCCAGTGTCTCGAACAGCTTGTCGGCTTCCTGCGGCGTCAAAACCGAGGTCGGCTCATCGAGAATGATGAGGCGCGGGTTCTGCAACAGGGCGCGGACGATCTCGATACGCTGGCGCTCGCCGACCGAAAGATCGGCCACATGCGCATTGGGATCGAGCGGCAGGCCATAGGCGCGCGACAGCGTTTCCGCTTCCCTGGCGATTTCTTTCAGAGAAATTTTCGGATCGAGCGACAGGGCGATGTTCTCAGCGACCGTCAGCGCCTCGAACAGGGAAAAATGCTGGAACACCATGCCGATGCCAAGCCTGCGGGCCTCGCTGGGCGAGCCCACGGACACTGGCTGGCCCTGCCAGATGATGTCACCCTCGGTCGGCGCAAGTACACCGAACAGCATCTTGACCAGCGTCGACTTGCCGGCGCCGTTTTCACCCAGAAGCGCATGGATTTCGCCCGGCGCAATATCGAGATCGATGCCGTTGCAGGCGGCAAAATTGCCGAACAGCTTGGTCAGCTTGCGGACGGACAGGAGAGGCACGGCCTCCGGCGCCAAAGTTCCAGTCACGAGTTCCCTCTCTCACCGACCGCCGCGCCTTCTTCGAAGCGTTTCCAACGATCGTGGTCATTGTTCCCAATCAGACGCCAATGCGTATGCAATTTCATCCAATCAAGACATATTGATAACTGTTTTGCTGCTGCGCACAACTGAAAAAGACACTGCTTAAATGCAATTTGCACAAGCAATAAACAGCTTTATCTTTTCATCATTTCGCGCCGAGCGACGGGAAAAACTGCAGGATTCCCCCGATGCAATAAAGGTAGATTCCGCTCACCACGAAGCCGATCACCGCCCATGTCGGCGTCTGGAAATGCATCAGCAGCGCATAACCGCCAAGCGCGCACCAGATGGCCACGACAAAGAGATTGAGCGGCCGCAGCCGCTTCACCCGCACCGGATGCAGGAAATTGATCGGCAGGAAGGTCAGGAACACCGAAACCGTCACCACCGTCATGGCCGTGGTCGCGCTGGCATCCATTACGAACAGGGTGAAGATCACCATATTCCACACGACAGGGAAACCGGAGAAGAAATATTCATCCGTCTTCATGCCCATATCGGCATAATAGATCGCGCTCGAAACCACGATCATGCCGGCCGCCACAAAGGACCAGGGTTCACCGATCATGCCGCTCTGGTAGAGCGCAAAGGCGGGCAGAAGCACATAGGTGACATAATCGATGATATTGTCGAGCGTATCGCCCGACCAGTTGGGCAGAACGTCCTTCACCCTGACCTTGCGGGCGATGGGACCGTCAATGCCATCCACCAGAAGCGCAAGCCCCAGCCACCAGAACATATCGACGAAGCGATGTTCGGAAGCGGCCACGACACCGAGAAACGCCAGGAAAGAGCCGGACGCCGTTAAAATATGAACGGAAAAGGCGCGGATTTCCGCATAGGGAACACGCTTGTAGTTGAAAATTTTCATGGTCAGCGCCTGCGCCCCGTTTTTTCATCCGCCCTGTTCATTCCGGTATGCGGCCATTCACCACGCTTTGCAACCGGCTCAACCCGCTTATCCTAAGACTAATATAAGAGGGCAACCAACGAATCTTCACAACCGGATGTTCAAGAGCCGAAGTGGATTTACCCGCCCAAAGCCTCTATGATGTTTTGGAAATAACAATGGATCAGGACCATGAGACACTTCGATATCGCCATCACCGGTGCCGGCCTTGCAGGCCAGATCGCGGCCATCGCGCTCGCCCGGGCCGGCCGCCATGTGGCGCTCATCGCGCCTTCGGGCGAAAGGAAGGACCAGCGCACCACGGCGCTGATGGACCAGTCCATCCGTTTCATGGACCGTCTTGGCCTCTGGTCACGCATCATGCCTTCGGCCGCACGCCTGTCCACCATGCAGATCATCGACGGCACCGACCGGCTGCTGCGCGCGCCGACCGTGCAGTTCCGCTCCTCCGAAATCGGGCTTGACGCCTTCGGCTGGAATATTCCCAACGAGGCGCTGCTCGGCGTTCTCAGCGAGGTGGTGGAGCAGGAACACAATATTACCCGCCTCGACACAACGGCCGAGACGATCGACATCGGCAATGACCGGATTTCGGTCACGATCGCGGATGGCGAGGTGCTGTCCGCCGATTTCCTGATCGGCGCCGACGGCAGGAAATCGATGGTGCGGGAAGCCGCCGGCATCGGCGCCAAATCCTGGTCCTACCCGCAGACTGCCGTGGTTTTGAACTTCGGCCACAGCCGCCCGCACGGCAATGTCTCGACGGAATTCCACACCCCCACCGGACCTTTCACGCAGGTTCCCCTACCGGGTGACCGCTCCAGCCTCGTCTGGGTCGTCACACCGGAACAGGCCAGGGAGCTGACGGCCTTGCCGCTGGAGGCGCTGAGCCTGAAGGTCGAGGAGCGCATGCAATCCATGCTCGGCGCCGTGACCGTGGAAAACAGCGTGCAGGCATGGCCGCTTTCCTCCATGACCGCGCATCGTTTCGGCAAGGGCCGCGTCGCCCTGATCGGCGAGGCTGCGCATGGTTTTCCGCCCATTGGCGCGCAGGGGCTGAACCTCAGCCTGCGCGACATCATCGCCCTGACGGAATTGCTCGGCGCCGTCTCGGACAGGCCGATCGCCGCCGATGCAGGCGCGAGCTTCGACCGCAGGCGGCGTGCGGATGTCTATAGCCGCACGCTGAGCGTCGATCTTCTCAATCGCTCGCTGCTGTCGGACCTTCTGCCGGTACAGATGGCGCGCGCGGCCGGCCTGCATGTGCTTTCCGGCATCGGCACGCTGCGAAGCATGGTCATGCGCGAAGGCATCGAGCCCGGTCGCGGCCTGAAGGCCCTGCCCTCATTGCTGTTCGGCAGCTTCAAAAAGGCTGGATGAAATATACCACGCCCGTCAGCGTAAAGACCGACAGCACCGTCGAGATCAGGATCGTGGCTGACGCCCGCTCCTGCCAGACGTGATATTGCTGGCCGATGACGAAGACATTCGTCGCGGTCGGCAACGCCGCCAGAAGCACGGCGGAATAAATCCACACCGGCTCGAACCGCCCAAGCGATGACAGAAGCAGATAAGCGGCAAGCGGATGCAAGATCAGCTTGGCCGGCACGATATAGCTGATCTCCACCGGCACCCGTTTCATCGGCCGAAGCGCCAGCGTCACGCCCATGGCGAAGAGAGCACAGGGCGCCGCCGACTGCGCCAGATAATCCACCAGCCGCTGCACCGCTTCCGGCGGCTGCCAGGAGAGCGAAGCGGCCAGGAAACCGGCAATGACAGACACGATAAAGGGATGGGTGATGACCTTGCGCGCCACATCCAGCGCAAGCCTTCCGACTGAGCGCTTGTCCCCGCCGGCAACCGCCATCATCGCTGGCGCGACGATGAAATGGGCAGCGTTTTCAAGGCAGACGATCAGCGCTACCGGCACCGCCGCCTTCTCCCCAAGCGCCAGCAGCGCAAGGCCCGGCCCCATATAGCCGATATTGCCGTAACTGGCCGCGAAACTCTGGATCGTGGTTTCGGCGAGGCTGTTTTTCCGCACGAAGCGGCCGATCAGGAACACCAGCAGGAAAATGCCATAGGTGCAGGCAAGGCTGGCGGCGACAAAATCCACGCGCGCCAGCTCTTCCACCGGTGTCTTGGAGACAAGCTTGAAAAACAGCGCCGGCAGCGCGGCATAGATGATGAAGGTATTCAGCCAGCCCATCGCCTCGACCGGCTGTTTCGTTATGCGCGCCGCACCGTAACCGATGAAGATCAGGCCGAAAAACGGCAACAGCAATCCCACGATATCGGCCACGATCATTCCCCTCGCCTGTAATGTCCGCGGGAGGCTTAACCGATTTTCATCAGGATCGGAAAGGTCTCCTGGAACCAGATCGCGACATTGGTGATGAAACCGGACATGAAAGCGAGACCGGTGAGCACCAGCAGCACGCCGAGCAGCTTTTCCACCAGACCGAGATGGCGGCGGAAGCGAACGAGGAAACGCATGAACGACCCGGAAAACGCCGCCGCAATCCAGAACGGCACCGCAAGGCCAAGCGAATAGACCGCAAGCAGCATCGCGCCATCGCCGACCGTATCACGCGCGGCGGCAACCCCGAGGATAGCCCCCAGAACCGGGCCGATGCAGGGCGTCCAGCCAAAGGCGAAGGCGAGACCCATGACATAGGCCCCCGACAGCGTGGCCGGCTTGCCCGCCCCCTGAAACCGCGCCTCGCGCGAAAACAGGCCGATGCGGAAAACACCGAGGAAATTCAGGCCCATGAGAATAATGATGAAACCGCCGATCTTGGCGAGGATATCGAGATTCTGGCGCAGAAGCGTACCGATCGTCGAGGCGCCAGCCCCGAGCGCCACGAACACCGTGGCAAAACCAAGCGTGAAGAAAAAGGCCGAAAACAGCACGGCCCGGCGAATCTCCGGCCGCGGCGCGGTCTCTTCCGTCCGGAACTGTTCGACCGAAACACCCGCCATATAACAGAGATAAGGCGGCACCAGCGGCAGGACGCAGGGCGAGAGAAACGAAAGAGCGCCGGCCAGAAGCGCACTGAACAGGGAAATATCGGCAATCGACAAGAAAGAACTCCGCATCCCGCAAAGCCGCCGCGATTCTCGAGATTCGCCACCACTTCACGCTTCATTTTCGCGCATGTCATTGCCGCGAAACGATTTCACCCGTCCGCCCGACACGCCTGAAGCCGGTTTTATCCCCAGCCGCCCCCTCTCTCCAATCACCTTTTCGGGGGTGCGACAAAAAAAACCGTATTGAGTGTCGAAACCGCTTTTTTTGGGTTGACCGAACGGATCGCTCTACCTATGTTCCGCGCACTTCCGAAGGGCAGCCAAGCCCGGACACGGGAGAGCGTAGCTCAGCCGGTAGAGCAACTGACTTTTAATCAGTAGGTCCAGGGTTCGAATCCCTGCGCTCTCACCACAATTCCCCAAAGAAATCAAGGCTTTACCAAAAACGGTGAGGCCTTTTCATGCTCCAAGCCCGCTACTCTGAAATCCCCTGTTTTCTGGGCTTTTACATCCTGTTACCGGCGCTTACATGGAACACACTTGGATCATGGTACACGGTGGAACATGGTCCGTTTATGGCTGGGAATCGGCTTTATTTGGCCCGCTGCCGCGTGCGTGCTGCCCGCCCCGTCATGGCTGGGACAGTCGATGAAACAAATTCTTTGCCACGATACGCGTTTCGTCACATGCGGTTCACGAATAGCTTCTCTCGGCATTCACACTCCTTTTTTTTCGTCGTATTCAGCCCCGCCCGGTTCTCTTAGCCGCGCGGGGTTTCCTTTTTATGAGAGGGGCGCACAAACAAGCCGATTGAGCATTGCCCGGTGGTGATTGCCTGCCTCGCTAACACTGCAACCGTTTGTGCGCGCCCCGCGATTCTCCCGCATTGCTACGCCCCGGCCAGTTACAGCCCCTCCTCGATTCCAAGGCGCGCTTTCAACTGGGCGGGCAGAAACAAGCGCAGCGCGTTAGCCCTAGGCCGCAGGCCGCAGGGATTGGCCTCCCCTACTGGGTTGCACCAGTGACGAGACGCAATCCACTACGGTGCAAAATACCTAGGTGAATTTGACCACTTCGCCACATAGCTGCCCCGTAAGGCGCAATCCGGTTTTCGTGGCGTATCACAAAGCCGGTGTCAGTATGGCCAGCCCCTGCCCCGCTGTGGTTCGGATTTACGGCCTATCGGCCTTTATCGGGGCGTTCGCCCCCTCAGCTACCCGCCCTCTAGGGATAAGGAGGCGAAAGTGACGAAATGGGGAAGTGTCGCTTCGGGGTGTCGTGGTTTGCATGGTGTTTACGGTGTAGTGACTGGCAATGCGTCACTGTGTCTTAATGGGTCCCGTATGTTGCTACAATAAGGCGTTACGTCAAAGAATGTCATTGACTCGCGCTCGGCAATAATCCTATAAGCCCGGTGCGAATCGGAGTCGCGCCACGTCTGGCCCGTGCGATCCGCACGCAATCAGTACATCGCTAGGAATTTGAAACGCCCTATTGGCGCGGCATCATGCTGCATCCAATCGGCGCGTTTTTTCCGTTCCTGCATCATTTCGAAAAGGAGGAAGAATGCAAAGAATCGATCTAATCGTCGGCACGCAAGCTATTGCGGATGCAATTGGAGTCACGGCCCGGCGCGTGCGGTTCATGGTGTCACGCAAAGAAATCCCCGTTTTCCGTCTTGGCGGCTCAATTACGATCCGGCGCGCAACGCTGGAGTCGTGGATTGCTGGCCTTGAAGCGGCAGCGCATGACTAATTCCACCATTAATGAGGAAGAACGCCTAGCATGGGAGGCCTACGCGCCTGAGAGGCAAAGACTCGAATTAGAAGGAATCCATCGCGAAAGATACGAGGCGACGGAAGACGATTATCGTCAGCCTTATGACGACTCGGACCGATATGATTTTGTGCCGGAAAATGACGAAAGACCGGCCCCGGATGAATATGATTCTGATGGGCCAATGAGCGATTTCGAGCCGCTTGAGTCCGTCCAAATGAAAGACTGGGATGATGACGACGTTCCCAAGCGCGAATGGTATTGGGATGGTATGTTTCCGCTATATCAGGTCGGCATTCTATCGGCTGAGGGCGGCACGGGCAAATCCTTGCTTGGATCGCAAGCAGCGGCTGTCACTGCCCTGAGGCGAAAGACGTTCCTAGGCCGTGAAATCATGGGCGGCCCGGTGATCTACCTAGGCGCTGAAGATGATGAAAACGAATTCAAGCGACGGTTTCATGACATCGCAAGAAGTGAGGGCGTGTCGCGCGGTGACATCAACGGGCTTCATTTGATCCCCATGGCCGACAAAGACCCGCTGTTGAGCGAGCCGGACAAGAAAGGCCAGATGCAGCCAACGGAGACGTGGCATAGGCTTGTCGAGACAGTCAAGCGCGTGCGCCCCGTGGCCCTGTGGCTCGATACAGCGGCGGACCTGTTTGGCGGTGACGAAATCAAGCGCGTTCAAGTCCGTCAATTCGTGGCCATGTTGCGCACCCTAGCCATTGCGCAGCGTGTTACCGTTGTGCTGCTTTATCATCCGTCGCAATCCGGCATTGAGTCGGGCACGGGCAAATCAGGTTCAACTGCATGGTTTAACTCGGTTCGTTCGGCTGTTTTCATGACGGAAGAAAAGGACGAGTCCGGCAACTTGCGCCGTATCAGGAATACCAAATCGAATTACGGCAAGAAGGGGAAAGGCTTTGTCGTCAAATGGCAAAGGGGTGTTTTCGTTTTGCATGACGAGAATGCGCCGCCAACGCCTGAGGAAACAAAGCGACGTAGGGATGCGGAATTTGAATTCATGAGTCGATTTGTCGAGTATGACGGCAAGGCGACCAATGGAACGCTTTCCAGCAGCAAGAATTCTCCGCAATTCGCGCCGAAGGTTTTGCACAAGATGCACGCCACCAGTTTCACGCAAAGGGATTTCGAAATGGCCCTTGACCGTCTTATGGGTGACAAGCTGAAGATTGAAACGGTACGCGTGAACGGTCGGGACAAGAGCTATATCGCGCTTGATGACCGAAAGCAGGATGACGCAAGGCGTTACGGAGAAGTTGACTAGGGTTTAGGTCAACAGGTTGCGCAAGTCCACAACATGTTGACTAGTTGCGAGACTTGCGAAAAATCACACACACACCCCCTTATACCCCCATAACTAGTTGCGGTGGCCCGCCGCTGCACGGTTCCAACTAGTTCCGGGGGGATTGCGTGGAGGGGTCGCGAAACCTGAAATGAATAAAAGAAAGCAAGCCAAAACGATGCAGTCAACCCGGTGCGAGGCTCAATCAATGAGCGCCGGGCAATGGCTGTCACGGCAGAGGAACGGCAGCACTATGAAGCGTGGTGCATTAACGACCAGTGCAGCAGCGCCCCAGCCTATTACCCGGTAAAGGCGTAAGGCTCCTAAGCCAAGCACAACCCATCAATGATTATCAGGCCCGTTGCCCGTGAAAAGGTGGCGGGCCTTTCCTATCCATCAACGCAACACAAGCAGAACGAATGTCAGTCACGAAACTATTACACACATGCGAACGATGCGGTCCGGGGTTATAGCCCAATAAGACAGATCGAACACGGTTCTGCGGCCGGGCTTGTGACCTTGCCGTCAATGGTGAACAAGCCGAGCGCCAGCGCGGCAGGAACGGCGGTAGCCGGTCAATACGATCCGTGGCCTGTAATGTCTTTCCACAGCTTCGCCATGGCTGCGCGGCTGCGCCTCGGAAAACGCATTTGGCGTTTTCGGGGCACTAAGTGAAAAGACACGCCCGAACTGCCTTTTGCGTTAGGATCGGAGAGTTGATTCGGGCGGGGGCGTCTATGTGGCGAGTAGGAAGGATGGCAGCGGGTATAGCCTGCATGCTGTTGAGTGCGGGGGCAGTCTACGTCTACAAAAGCGGGGAGTTTCCGTTTGAAATTCTAGCTGCATTTCTTTTATCGTTTGTCACTTGGGCCTTTGCGGAATACAAGGCTGACCAGAACGGCGACGCTGGCACGCTCCTTCATCCACACGATATCAAACTAGCCAACGAGCTACGAAGGCTGTTTACACCCCGGCTCCGTGGACTTCTCCGTGATTTCGACTTCAGCAATTCTTTCGAATTTGAAGCCGTCGAGCCGCTTAAGGTCTTACAGGAATGGTCAGGGCCTGCTTTCGAGTTTGAAAATGAAGAACTCAATCGCCTATTGGATGCAATCATCCAAATTTCCAGCGAGGTATACGACCAGATTGTTGAGGAAGCTCGTCCAATCGAGCGAATGGCGAGGTGGGAATGGTGGTCATTTGCGACGGATGACGAACGCATCTCCGACTTCTATGGGAAAGAAACGTTCTCAAAAATATTTCGCATTAACGCCAACACTACGAAGCTGTTTGATGCCCTCAATGACTTTGAGCGCGTGTTTAAACGGCTTGCACCCGCTAGCTATGCTCAAAACACCGAGGTAGATGCCCAATGAATGAACGGAAGAACGATACTAGCCGCGTTCAGGAATGGCCAACCTTGGCAGAAAATCACTGGTATGCGCTCGCCATAACTAGCGCAATTCTCACAGGGCTAGCCATACTTACGGCCTTCTTTTTTATCTTCGGGAACGGATTTGATGGAGACGACGATCTCAAGATGGCGCAGGCGCTGGCACCGTTTGGAGTCGCCCTCTTCGCATTAGTTACGTTTTGCACCGCTGGCTGGCGCGGATCGATAAATACAAGGCAAGCAAATCAGTCTGAGAGTGAAGGAAGGGCGAAACTACTTCAGGAGGGGGCGAAATTTCTCGCTGAGGGGGGCAAACCCGCCCATGTCTCTGCAGGAATAGCTACTCTTGGAGTTCTAGTATCCGGCGGCGACAAAGATTACGGTTTTCAGGCAATGAATTTGCTTGCTGACTATATAGAAGATCACATGAGCTCTAGTCACTCCCATAGACATAGGCCTCAAATATCTACGGTGATGACGAAAGGCGACGAAAATGGCTTAAATACAGGTAGAAACATTTCGTTCAGTCATGAAAGCGATGAGCAAACGCCGGATGATGACGAAGTTTATTGGTCGTTTATTCCGGGCTTTAAGTTGGTGTCCTACTATGGTGGTGTTTTTGATTACGACCCCAACTACGAGCTAGACGACCTGTATGGCGTTGAGTTTCGCAATGTTGAGATTTCTAATTGGCGTCACGTCCATCTAGACCATCGATTTTATCGTTGCCGATATACGAACTGCGGAATTAGGTCTGTCGACTCATTGCTCACATTGAACCATGGTGCGGATTTCGCATATGCTTTCAATGATTGCGACTTTTCAGGCTGCGAAATATACGATGCGCAACTGTTAACTAAAGACTTAAAAAAGCAGAGAAATTATTATTTGAGGCAGAATCCCCCCGCGTTGATAAGCGGTGATCAACCGGCAGACTGGGAGGAAATTTTTGAATGTTTCGATGAAAAGCCGAAACGTGACTGGCCGTTTTGAGGCTCGTCAGTTTTTGCCGAAACTCTAGCGATTTCTGTTGCCCGTCGTGTGCTGGCTATATGTCTTGTTTGCTTTGCTCATGATTTTCCTTTGTGGTGAGTGCGTCGTTGGTTTGTCGGCAAAGGCTGCACCGTTGGGCCATGCTGACTTGAGTTTGTTGTGTGACAGGGTGACAAGGCTCAGAGCTTTCGCTCTTCGGACGCCAGCAAGCTGGCTTTGCTGCCCGCCTCTCTCTGAACTATGCCGATTGTGGAATGCAGATGCCTGTACGAATATTGCCAGACGAAAGCAAATCGCCGTAGGAGCCCGCTGAAGGCCGTTAGGTGTAGCCGCTGCGGTCTTGCCTATCGCGGCCCATGCGCGCCCATCCTACCCTTGCCAGTGCCGATTTGTGCGGTAGTCATGGCTGCGCGATCCCCCGATAGACGGCAGGGACAGATGTGGGGGGGGGCTTGGAATCTGAGCAAACCTTGCTACGTGGGACCGGTGGGGGCCACTAACACGTGCACTTGCATATTCCAGCCTAGGGGCAAATGTTCGCGTCGTGGGCAAATGCTCACAATGGCGAAGTGATGGTTTTCGGAAATCGTCACCTTGGGTTATCGTGGTCCATTAAATCATTAGGTCAAGTAACAGTGACGAAATATTCATGCATTTCGCTTGACAGAAAATCACGTATTAGAAAAACGGCTGTGATGCAATGGGCGGGGCTTTGGTGCGCAATGGCTGCGATTGGCGTCATGGGAATGTTTTTGCCCCGGCTTACGCCGGTGCGCCGCCCGCCCCTCTTTGGCATGGATCGCTGTCATGGCTGGCATGGGCTGGGATTGGCAATGGCCGTCACGCGCTGCCATGGATGGTTCAGCCTGCCCTGCCCCGTTTCAGGCCCGTGGATGCAGAGAGGACGGGCGGCAGCAAGGCCTTAGGCCGCGCAGCCATGGGCGCAGCCCGTGGAAAGGCTTGCGTGCCAGAAATAGGCCCCGGTTTCCCGTTTTGCGATCCTGAAACAAAAGGCTTCCGAAAGTTACTAAAGGGTAGTTTGAGGGGAAGGGGCAGAAAAGGTTTAGGGTTTCGCAACACAGCGCGTTTCGTGGCGGTGATAGGCAATCACACCCGCCAAGCCTGAAACGCGCGTGTATGATCAAAACACCAAGGATTAAGCGGCCTTTGGTAGCGTAATCGCGTCTCTCGCTGCCGGTGGCGGATTGAAGCGGCCAATTCGAACCGATCGCTTTTCGCTTTCGACGCAATCCCGCTCCGCCCACGTCTCAATTGTGCTGTCAGCCTTGGAGATCGGCATGAATGTTCCATCGTCTCGCTTTCGAACTACGTGCATTGTTGCCGCCGGGTTGTAACCTTCTGCGATCATCTTGCGGGCCAGAGCGGGAATAGGGCTTCGGGTTGTGCCAGCCTTGCAGCGGTTGCTCTGGTCGTTTTTCATCCCTGTCTTGATGCACGTCGCGGCGAAAGAGCCGGTCAATTCTACGGTAAAAATCTGATGATTATCGTTCAAGTCGTTTCCTTTCGTTGTTGTGCGCTTTTTTTGGCTTTGTATTTCGCAACACAGCGCGTTTCTCGTCTTTCGGCTAGGGTTATGCCCCTGAACCCCTGTTTGCTCGTCTATATTGACTACCGTTACACGGCAAAGAGCCTTCGCTGGGAGGTGTCCACCCCCCCTGCCCGGTTAAGCCGCCTTGCGGTTCGCCAGCCGCAAGTCCCGGATATCCTCGGCGCTTAGGGCGTTCCAAGCCTTAGACGCAGCGGCGGCAATGGCTGTCCCGGCCCGCGTGCCCCGCGTCATGTTGAGCCATGCCGGAATGATTGCGCCTTTGCCCGGCCCCGCAACGAATTCGCCTCCGTCATGGTGCGCCAGAACAAGGCCTGAAATAGTCAGGTCGAGAGGCTTGATATGCGCCGTAAACCGGCAAAGGACTCGCGCGCCGTAAACGTCCGTTGTGGGTGCCGGGCTGGGGATGATATCCGAAATTTCGATGTCGCGGGCATGGATAGCAACGTTCGTGTTTTCAGCTTCCATTGCGGTCAACCCTGCTCAATCGTCATTGTGTCTGGAAAGCCGCCTGCAACGTCCGTTTCCCGGCCTAAGTGGGCGTGCCAGTTGTCGAGCGCTGCCCGATAGTGCGGCAGGACTGCGGCGCGCTTGTGATAGCTTGTCATGGGCGGGATTCCGGGTCGCCAGCTTACTTGCGTCCGCCCATCGTTGCGCAAGAATGTCTCTAGGCAGTGACCAGTTGAAAACAGGTGTTTCATTTTGACCGTTGCGGCCCGGTACGGTGCGCTTTCCGTGGTTGCTTGCGCCCGTGCGTTGGTGGTATGTGTTGCGATTCCTTTCATTGCGATACTCCTTTTTCTCTCATTTTCTTGTCATTGGAAGCCCGGAAGGTTAGCCCATCCGGGCGTCTGGATTAGCTAGGGATGCGGACCCGTGGCGCTGGCGTAAGCGTGCCGGTTCGGGTCTTTACGTCATATTTCAGAGCGGCGTTGTAACTGGCGAAAAGCTTTGCAGCCGCCAAGCGTCCGACGCTGAAAAGCTGGCAAGCCTCGTCCGGGATAGGTTCGCCCCCGGTTGCCACGGGTTGCGCGATAAGGTTGTCTGAAAGATGCTCTACAACCTTGTAAATCCGGGTTTCCGAATTCAGGTCGCGGCCATTGGATCGGGCCACAATATGGAAGCCGTTTAGGTACGTCATTAAGTCTCCTTTGCTGTTTGCAGGCCCTGCACCATGCCGGGCCATTGGTTTAGGTCTGCGGCGCTCTAAGCGGCCTCATTGGTGCACGGCTTGACCTTGTGGCCGTGCATCTTTGCGTACTCCCACGCCAATTGCGGGGTTTTGCAAATCATGTGAGCGGCAAGCCCGGTTTCCTCGTCAATGTCCGCGACAAGAGGCAGGCGCGACGGATCGGCATCTGGATTATTCAGGGGCACAACAATCCATTCCTGCCGTTTCGGGTCTAGGCCCTTGACTGCAAAGAAAGAGGCGGTTCGCCGCGTGCCCTCCATCGTCAGGACAACGGCAGTTGCACAAGAATCCGGGGCTGGTTTCGCATTAATTTCCGGGGTTGCGTCATGCATTGCGGCGTGTCCGGTCGTCGTTCGTGGCGGCATTGTCACCGACTAGTGACGAACGGTAGGACTCGATCTGATCCACTGTCATATTGCCCATGGGGGTGTCGGCATTTGCAACCACGGCAAAGGCCATTGCGTCGCCATAGCTGCCAAACATGCGGCTTCCGTCTCTTGCCGGGTTTACCGACGAAATCAGGCTGTCAATCTCGAAGAATTGGACCGGAAAAGCCGTGCTCGTGGAATTGCCGTCCGCCATGCGAATTTCAGTGATGAGGCGACCGCCATAGACGCCGATAACTTCAAAGATTGCGCCGATTTTCGAGCGTAGGCCCGACGATGGGTCGTCGTTTTTGCGCAGTGCGAGAATGAATTTTCCCTGCCACCATTCCCGCGTTTCTGCCGGTGCCGTGGTTTCGATTTGTTCCGTCATTGCCCGTATCTCCTTTTCTGGTTTGCCGTGCCCTTCCGGGTCTGGCCTGTGTTTAGTTAAAGACGTTCGTCTAGGACGCTTTCCGCTTCCTCAAATGTGTGGCATAGCTGCCACTCATCGCTATTGATGCTTGATTTTTTAAGCTCGTATTGCGATCCGCCATGAACAGGCGTGCCGTCGTCAAAGGTTGCCTTAACGATAATATTGCCCCTAACGGACTGCATTACTTTGAAAAGCCGGGGTCGGCGGGCATTGATAAAGACTGCCCAATTAGCCTCTTTCGGATTTTTCTTGCGCGTTACTTGCGAAACGTTCTCTTGTGCCTGCATCATTTGCCCCTCTTGTCGTCTTTCGGCGGCGCTGGAAACCAAATCTTGCCCGGAGTCCATTTCACGGGGCGACGCGCCAGCATGGAGACGATTTTGCGGTTTTCTTCGCCTTGCCGGTTCATGCCGCGACCTCTTGGATACGTTCGATGATGTGCGCCCCTGCCCCGGCAAAATTGCCCGTGACAAGCTTTTCCGGGTCGATTGCGATCATTTCCGGCATTGCCTGCAACATGACCTTGCGCATTGTCCCTGTCTGGCTGGCGTCATCTGCCGCGATCATGACGGAAGCCTTTTCGCGGCGTGCCATGTCAATGAAAACCGAAATGCGGCTTGTCATAGTGTCCCCGGCCCGTGCGCCCTTGATCGTGGTGTTTACGGTGCCCCGCTCGGCATCGCTCTTTGTGATCTGGATTTCACACTCCGGGAAAAGCAGGGTATAGACCGCGCCGCCCGGCTGATAATCAGGCCGCACATAGGCCAGAACGTTTTCGAAATTCATGTTTGATCCTCCTTTTTTTTGGTCGCGGTCTGACGCTTCCCGACGCTTGTTTTCGCGCGGGCCAATTCGTCAAATTGTCGTGGTGTCGTGGTGCGTCTAAGCGGCGTCTTAGTGCGCCGTGCTGCGTTCCAAGCCGTCAAGCCATGCGGCGAGGCTGGCGCGGCGGATCGCAATGCTAGAGCCGATTTTTAAAACTGGAATCTTGCCCTGATCTACGAGGGCGTAAATCCGGCGCGGGGAAAGGCCGGTTTCGGCGGCAATGTTCTTTGCGCCTACGATCATTTGAGTTTGGTTAGTGGTTGCGTCCATGCGGTGCTGTCTCCTTTTCTGTCGATGGTTCCATTCGGTTCCTTTGGTTTCTGGTCACGGCTATTCGTTGCTAGGCCAAGGCCCGCGACGTGTTGCAGTAATGTAATGAAAGTTGGCCCGGAGGCCCAGCAAAACGGCTCGTCTGAGGCGCACCAATTCGCGGCCTTTTCGTTCCGTTGCTTTTCCCTTACCTTCCTTTAACTCCTATTGTCAACGCTTCACATGCATTTCTTGAAATTTAATTTCGTTTTGGAGTCCGTCACGGCACGAAAAGTGCGCCATGGACCTGTTTTGCAAGGCTTTGAAGCATGGCTTGCTTCATTCCAGACAGAGCGGGCACTGGCCAAGCGCCAGCGCGGCAGGCCCTAGGGCGTAAGCCCGTAGGCAAAGGAAGACCGGTAATCCCCCCGCTTTCAACGGGGCTCCGCGGTAGAATTCACGCGGCCATTTTCAGTTTCTGAGCGGGCGTGATGCCGCCGATGCCCATATTGGGACGTTCGTTGTTGTAGGTCCATAGCCACTGCGTGGCAAATTCCTGTGCCTCCTCAATGCTTTCGATGATGTGCTGGTCGAGCCATTCATGTCGGACGGTCCGGTTATAGCGTTCGACATAAGCATTCTGCTGCGGCTTGCCCGGCTGGATGATGTG